>CAYRFQ010000009.1:0-171701 GCA_964423615.1 uncultured Alcaligenaceae bacterium
AAGACAACCGCTGGGGCAAAAAAACGCCTTGTTCACTACGTGCCGGGAATTGCTGGCCCAATCGTAGCTTTTTCTCTTGCTCGATTTCTGGTTGTGACTCCAAGTGGCGAATCGAACCATCCTTCGGTTCGCCCTGGAGATCTCAGTCCGGTCATCAATACGATTCATCCGAATGCCCAACGAGACGATCCCAAACTCTCTCGGGACTCCGAGAAGCAGCTGTAACTTGAAAAGGCGAATTGACCCAAATCGCTCATGCGTAACAGAACGGTTTTGGCCTCTCACCGTTCTACACCTTCTTCCAACTTCGTTACCAAGACCTCGACCGCACGCTCCAATTCCTTGTCGAAAACGTCACGGTAACGGATGATGCCGTCGCCACCGATGAGGACCACGGTCGGGATCTCCTCAACTCGATAGGCCTCCGCGATCGCTCCTCTCACGTCGTACCACGATGGCCAAGTAATCCGGTCGTCTCGCCGCGCTCGAAGAAATTGCTTTCTTGTCGAATCTCTGTTCACACCGAGCATCACAAACGGCCTACCATGCATTCTCTCGAGGAGCGAACTGTACTGCGAATACAAGGTTCGAGCCGCAGGAGACCGGTCGGCCCAAAACACCAGCATCACCACTTTTCCACGATGGTCACTGAGAACCATCGGTACGCCATCGGCATCCAATCTCCGGATGTCGGGTGCAAGCTGCCCAACATCCGGTCCGATATCTTCTTCCGAGTGAGTTGGTGTTTTCGGGATTTTCGGCAAAAACAGACGACAACCGCTCAACACCCAACAGCCAAGCAAAACACACAAAAGACAAAGAAAGGGTCGCATAGGAGGTGTCCGTTCGTGCGGAAGAATTGATATCGACTGATCTGATTATCCGGAGACAAGTGCGGGCAGATCAATCATCGACTGACCGATTCTCGCAACCTGAAGAGTTGTCGTGAAAAGCACTGCCGGTTACGATGAAGAGAAAAGAAAACTGACGAATGTGTCGTGCAACAGTCCGACACACTCGAACACTCAAACAACCCTCCGTGCTTTTTCCACGAGACATCCAATGAACTCACCTAATCTCTTTGCTCCACCACATCCAAGTTACGCGTCCCGCCGCCACTTTCTCCAACGTGCAGGTTGTGGATTCGGCATGCTCGCGTTGGCCGACATGCTCCAAACCGGCAACGTGAGCCAAGCCTCGCAAACCGCCCCGAATCCGCTCGCTCCGAAACAACCGCATTTTGCAGCAAAAGCCAAATCGGTCATATGGTTGTTCATCAACGGCGGCCCAAGCCATGTGGATACCTGGGACTACAAGCCCGAGTTGGAACGCCGAAACGGTCAGGAGCTACAAGGTTTCGACCGCAATACCGGTTTTTTCACAAACCAAGTCGGACCGATCATGAAGTCGCCTTTTCGGTTCGAAAGGCACGGTCAAAGCGGAACCTGGGTATCCGACATCTTTCCACACATGGCCCAGCATGTCGACAAAATGGCCTTCATCCACTCATGTTGGACCGATTCGAACAACCACGCTCCCGCCCTTCTGAAGATGAACACGGGCATGACTCGGATGGGTTTCCCCTGTACCGGAGCTTGGGTGACATACGGCCTTGGTACCGAGACCCAAAATCTACCGGCGTTTGTCGTCATGTACGACACAAAAGGCCGCGGCTTACCCAAAGGCTACGCCCAGAACTGGGGAGCCGGGTTCCTGCCCAGCGTCTATCAAGGGACCGCGCTCAAGCATCAAGGAGCCCCAATCGACAACTTGCAACGTTCCCCCAACCTGACCAACCGACAACAACGAAACCAACTCGACTTACTCCGACGATTAAACCAGAACCACTTGCGGCAACGCCCCCAGAACGACGAACTCGCGGCGCGGATCGAGACCTTTGAACTGGCCTACCGAATGCAGATGGCTGCTCCGGAAGCCCTCGACGTGGACCGCGAAACTCCAGCAACCAAGCGGCTCTATGGCCTGGATGATAACCGCTGTCAACACTTCGCCCGGCAATGTTTGATCGCACGACGTATGGTCGAGCGTGGTGTTCGGTTCATCCAGGTTTATTCCGGAGGCGAAGAAAACGAGAAGAGCTGGGACGGTCACCGTAATATCGCATCGAACCACCGGGGCTTTGCCGCCGAGACGGACAAACCCATCGCCGGGCTGCTAGCCGACCTGGAATCTCGTGGTTTGCTTGACGATACCCTTGTCATCTGGGGCGGAGAATTTGGTCGACTGCCGCTAGTTCAACGCGGCGGGACCGGACGGGATCACAACCCTCACGCATTCACTGTCTGGATGGCTGGTGGTGGCGCTAAGGCGGGAACCCACTATGGCGAGACCGACGAAATTGGTCATCGTTCGGTCGTCGACCGAGTGAGCGTCCATGATCTGCACGCCACAATCTTGCATTTGCTCGGCATGGATCACGAGCGACTGACGTATCGCTACAATGGTCGTGATTTCCGGTTGACGGATGTGCATGGACGGGTCGTCACCGATGTGATTGCGTGACGGAAGTGAATGGGAGGTGGAAAACGAGATGCTTGTTGGGAGTACAGCGTCGAACGGCCTCTCCTCTCCTCAACGAAAACACAAAGCGGCGGGTTGCCGCCGCTCTTCCTAAAATCACTGTCCGGTCTCTCACTTTTCGCCTTCCGGTCGTCCTCCCAACGGAGGTCGTCCACGTCGGGGCGGTCCGAACCCACCATCACGTCTTGGACCTTGGTTTCTGGCTCCCTCACTGAGTTGTCGCAGTTCTTTTGCGTCGATGACGTCATCGTCATTTTTGTCAGCCATCTCAAACAAACGCCCTTGCATTCGCTCAGGGACTTCTTTCTTGGTCAACTTGCCGTCTTTGTTCTCATCGAAGGCTTTGAGTCGCTCGACGAGCACTTTGCCATCGCTACCCGCTCCCCTAGGACCTGGACCACGTCCTCGAGGACCACGCCGCTGTGGCCCGAACGGGGGCGGGGGGTGGATCTCTTTCCGGTCGAGTTTCCCGTCTTTGTTCTTGTCGAGTGACTTGAGCGCCGCCACCGCGTTCTTGAGTTCTTCCGCCGAAATCTCTCCATCGTCGTCAGCATCAAGTGCTTCGATCACTGGACTGGGTGGTGGAGGCGGAGCAAAGGGTCCAGAACCGAACGGTGGCGGACCTGGACGACGAAAGGAGGGGCGGGACTGTTGTCCCTTGTTAGGCAAATCCTTCTTGGGAAATTCTATGACTTGTGTTTGCTTGCCTGGTTCTTGAGCGACCAGATTGAAGGCAACCGTTCCGACAATTGCCAAGACTAAAAGAACGACTAACACACGCTGCATCATCTACCTCACGAATAAGTTACCTGGAAGAAATGTGTTTTTCGAATGGATTGGAATACTTCGGATCGTTGAGTAGCTCGTGATCGGTCAAAGTTTTCAGGAAAGCAACCAAAGCTTGTTTCTGGCGTTGGTTGAGCTTCAGACGCCGATTGCGACCGCGCAATCGGCGGTCCAAGTTCGGGTGATTCTTGACGCCCTTGTCGTAGTGATCGATGACCTCTTCGAGCGTTTCGAATCGACCGTCGTGCATGTACGGAGCCGTCACTTCGACATTCCGCAACGACGGCGACTTGAACTCACCGAACTGAAAGCTGTTAAGAGTGATGTCCCCCAACCCTCCATCAACAACTTTCAACGTTCCGTCGATCCCGTTGTTCGCTGGTCCGGGCATATAAAAAATCGCGCTCTGTCGAAATCGTCGTGTGTCCCGCTCCCGTGGACCATTGCCGACCATGTGACAAGTAAAACACCTCGCTCGGCCAAGAAACAAGCGTTTCCCCTCATTCTCGAGGTTCGTGTAATTCGGGAAAGTCTCAAAGATCGATTCGACTTTCGCGATCCCTTTGTCGTACTTCGAGCGATACGACACGATGGAGCGAACGAACTGTGCTAGGGATTTCGAAACCCGGTCTTTAGTAATCTTCGAATCACCGAAGGCCTTCTGGAAAAGTTCCGGATAGATCGGATCGGCCGCGAGTTGACCGACGAGTTTCTTGAGATCGTGGCCCATCTCGGTGCCATTCTCGATCGGCATCAAAACCTGATCCTCAAGAGTCCTGGCTCGTTCATCCCAGAAAAAACGACCATTGGGATAGTAGCGTGTGTTGATCAAACTCATCGCGTTCCGATCGACTTTCTTGCCCGCGAAGCCAACACTCACTTTTCTCGGGTCCGCAAAAGCCTTCTCCTGCACGTGGCACGACGCACACGACAACTTTCCATTGATCGACAACTTGGTGTCATAAAACAGAACTCGCCCCAAGGTCGCTCCACTATCGGTGATCAGGTTGTCTTTGGGTGTGTTGTCGCTGAGGCGAAGAAACAGTGTTTGAAAGTGATTTGGCAAGTCGGGTTGGGAGTAGTTATATGCTCTTTTTGGCAAGAAGAGCATTCTTGAACTTGCCCGTTGCGTCTCAGCGAGCGTGACTCGGTAGAACAGCACGGTCGTCACCGCGCACACAATCAGCCAAACGATCATCATCTTGTGAGTCTTCATGGAATGTCCTTCCTGCATGCGATGGCTTCTCGTCTCCGCGGACTTCGGGCGAGTCATCCGAAAACCGGGATTGACGAAAGAGCTTCAAACACCGCACATTGATTTATCGTTAGGCTGGTAAACGGAAGAATGATTCTCATTTCCACACACAAGACGATAAAAAAGTCGCAAGAGTTCATTCACGGTCGATTCGAGGACGTCCCATCACGTATCGCTCCCAAGATACTGTTTCGCGACTTTCGTTGCAACCGTTCCGATCCCATAATAGCCAACGGAAATACGGCCAACGTGAGTCAGAAGATCGTACGCCAGCCAACGACTCCAGCCATATTCCGCTTCCATCCACAAAATCAAGCGCCCGTAGGCTTCAGCAATCGACCGCTCCATGGGACAACCGGATACGACAGTCATGATCTCTGAGGAAGATTCGATCCGAGGTCCCGAAAGTTTCTTCCCCTTGATCACGTCGATGGTGATCGTCGTTTCGGACGCCATTTCAAGCCCTGTCGCCGATAATTCTCCGTGCCCCATGGCAGCATGGGCGTCACCAAGAAACAGATAGCCACCATCAACATAGACAGGTAGATAGACGGTGCTGCCGGGGCAGACTTCGACAAGGTCCATGTTACCGCCATAAGCTCCTGCGGGCAGTGTCGTCGGAACTCCCCATTCCGGCGCAGTCCCGATACACCCAAGCATCGGTTGATACGGGATCGTGATAGTATCACTCCAATGAATCAACCCATCTCGAATGGGACACACATGAGCACCGTGCGGGATATCGTTACCAAGCCATTCAGCTAGTTGCTTCAAGTTTCCAGTGTAGGTGGCGCACTGCCGATCCCGGGATAGGATTTCATGGATCGTCACAGCCAAAGCATCACCTGCTTCGGTACCTTCCACGAAGATCGGACCAGTCACGGGATTGCTGTATGGCATGCTCGTCTTGTCACGTTGATCGCCTTCCTTGCGAATCTGCCCAGACAAAGCATCTTCGGCCTCCACGAGCACCGTATCACCCGGACGAACCGTTGCTCTGGGAAATGGATGACGGCTGAATTCGTAGTTCAACGGTCGTGCCGAAATCCTCTGCATGTCGTCTCCCCTGAGAAGTCTATTTATTTTGTAGATACCAAGTGGTTGGAACGCGTGAGCCAGGTCTACTCAACCTCGGAAGTCTCTTGTTGGTGTGCGTGAGTTTGAAGTAGTTACGGTCTGCGTGCCAGGTCTGTTGGACAATTGACCAACTCTTCGAAACGATACGTATCAACGATGATTCATGAAATTGGGAGAACGGCGGCCGACTCCTACGCGACGGTTGATTGACGTTGTGCCTGGCCAACCCTACGATTCCTTTAACCTTATCCGGTCGCTTCCATTACTCGATATCCTGCGAAGTCCCATGGAAAAAAGACTTAACATCATCTTTTCGACCACCCGAACCTGGAATTGTGGCGACGATTTCATACTCTACGGTATTTTGAATTTATTCAGCGGCATCGGCGTGCAATGCAATCCTATTTATTATAATCGTAACCCAGAATTGCTCTCACCGATCATTTTCAAGAAGCATTCCATCAATCTCACTCTGGAGAACCAAAAACGACAGGTCAAGCTGCAAGCTGGCCCGCTTCTTGAACGATTCGTTCGCCATTTTGACGATAGTTGGAATGGCCAAAGACATGATCTTTCTTTCGCGGACTTGTGTGTCTTCGCTGGTACTCCTGAGTGGCTTGGTCGAGCTGTTCAGCCGTTGGTGAGTCAGCTTATGCAGTCACAGATTCCCATCGCTTACCTCGGTGTTGGTTTCTTTGAGAGTTTGAACACCTATTCCTTCGAAACTCTGACGCCTGAAGACCAACTATGTCTCCGAAAAGCTCGTGTCGTCACCGTCCGAGATCAGAGATGTGCTGAGTTGCTCTCCCCTGTCACCCCCAAACTCTTGCCGTGTCCTGCACTATTCTCGACCAGAACAGAAAAACAACGAACAGGAAAGAAAAAGATCGCACTATCCTTTCAAGGGGCCAGAAATGGGAACAGCCAACCGATTCCAGCTCACCTCAGCGAGTATTGCCGGAAACTCTTTCATTTACTCGCTGCGGAATATGAATGTGCGTATGTGTTCCACTATGTCGACGAACTACACGAATACCGGGACCTTCAAAATCTTCCCATCTACTACAGTGGTGACCCGCGCGATTATGAATCGATCTACGATCAGTTCGATCTGTGCGTAACTACTCGTGTTCACGGGGCCGGAATCTGTGCATCTCTCGGAATACCCTCTGTTGTAATCAACCATTCAGCGCGTTCCGAGACTGCAGAAGGCTTCCTTGCCGAACTGGTCAATCCGGGTGTCCAAGCTCCCGAGGATGTAGCGCAGATAGTCAGAGACCTGGAGGTGCGAGAAAGGTCGGAACGAATACTGGAACACAAGAAGACAACCACGGGCCAGTACGAGACGATTCTCAAACAACTGTTCGCGTGAGTCGAATGACCGGTGGGAGCACAAGCGAAGCCCACAACACAACGCTTTCCTTTCAAAAAACGAATGCCACTTCGTGAACATTCCAGCGACGCCTGGACTCTTTCTTGTACAGCGAAAAGTCGCACAAGATGCCTCGGAGACACCTGACTTCAGTAAAATACAAGAAACGCTGAGTCGCTTTGTTCGTGTCTCGGAGGAGTCGTTCGATGGAGTTGTTGAAGAAGCCACCGCAACAAGTGTTGGACGCCTTGCCAAATGACGTTGCCGAATTTTTGCAAAACGGGGGCTGGTTCGCCGTCCTTGGCATCGGAGCGTTCCTGGTACTATTGATCTTGTACATGATATTGGGTTCGATCGGACGGGCCTTGTTCGGTCGGAAGGAAGAAAAGCCGAAGATTCCAAACTTGACAGTGAATTTCGCGGCGATTCCAGAACCTCCACGGTTGACTGGTGACCGTCGTCTCCAATTCGAGGGAGTGCCAGTTCGGTTGCGACTAGTGATCTTGGCCCCAGCAGGTCGCGACAAGATGGTTGATCCAGCTTCGGCAAAAGTCTTGCTTGAGAGCATGGTGCCAGGACTTGGCGACGTCCAAGATCAGGATCAACCCCAGGTCGTGGTTTGGCCCGAGCAACTAAGCAATGCAGGGTTTTGCAACACGTTCCAGAAAGCCACACCTATCCCCGAAGGCGAACGCCAACCCTCGCGATGGATACTGGCTGCTGGCAGAGCACGTCTCAGTAGCGGGTTCATACAGGTCGGACTGGCTATGCAGTCGATCAAGCCAACGACATTGGGCCGCTTCCGACTGGAAGATCACCAGTGGCCCCAATACTTACGAGTCCGAACAAGGGATTAACCAACACCCATGAAAGAGTCCTATTCTTGTCTGCTTTGTGAACGTCGATTTGAACGCATCCAACTGACAAAACACCATTGTCTTCCCAAGTCCAAGGGAGGCGAACTGGAAGACATTGAATTGCTCTGCAGTCAATGCCACTCGATGGTCCATGCCACTTTCACCAACAATACCCTCGCGGGATTGTATCCCACTATCGGACAGTTGCGTGGTGCACCGGAGTTGGAAGGATACTTGAAGTGGGTGCGGAAGCAACCACCGTCGAGACGAAAGAAAAACCGACCGCGCAGACGGAGAATCTAAAGTTCAGGGCACAAGACGAATGGCTAGGCTGTTGCTGCTCGAAAAATGATCTTTTACTTTCTCGAACAAATCCAAAGTTGCCTGATCTTCCACGGGTAGTCTTGTTCGAACATCTTCGGAGCAATCACTCCATGAAACCAACAATCGTCGAAGGAATCTTGTCCGACATTGATGGTGTCCGGCACGGCCAACTTGTCATCGAAAACGGCATTATTTCTCAAGTTGGAACAGGTCTCGGCCAGTCAGATCATGTGTTCAGTGATGATTGTCTGATTTTTGCAGGTATGGGTGACGTCCATATTCATGCTCGCGAGGACACCACAGCTTCCCAAAACTACAAGGAAACTTTCGCGACCGCTGCGGCAGCGGCGATGAATGGCGGAGTCGTCCACGTTGCCGACATGCCCAACAATCCAGCAGCTCCAATCGACGACTCAACTTATACAGCGAAGTCTGACCTTTTGCGTCAATATTCACTCCCAGTCTTATTCACCCTCTATGCGGGGATCGGACCAGGCACGAAACCTTTATCTCACACAGTTCCGTATAAAGCATATATGGGGCCGAGTGTGGGTGACTTATATTTCCGGAGCCTTGAAGAACTCGAGGAATCTTTGAGTCATTATCCCGGAAGGGCGGTGAGTTTCCACTGTGAAGATCCTATCCTATTGGAGAAATATAAAGGCGCGACGACACACGAAGCTCGCCGACCACCCGAATGCGAGTTGAGCGCGACCAAATTTGCTTTGCAGATGATCGAGAAATATGCGTTGAGTGGAAAGCTCTGTCATTATTCCGTTGGCGAAGGGTTAACTCTTATTCGAGAGGCAAAGGAGCGTAATGTGCCAGTAACGGCAGAGGTAACCCCGCATCACGTTTTTTTCGATACCTCGATCATCACCGACGAGAATCGACCCTGGATGCAGATGAATCCACCATTGCGGAGTCCTGCTGACCGAGTAGCCATGTTGGAAGCACTTCGGGATGGTACAGCCGATTATCTTGCCACGGATCACGCTCCGCATACGATCGAGGAGAAACAACAGGGGGTCTCTGGCCAACCCCATCTCGACACCTTCGGGCCATTTGCGACCTGGCTTCTCATCGAACAAGGATTTTCGCCAGAGCGAATCGCAGCCATCTGCTCGGCGAACCCTGGCAAGTTTGTGAATCCGTATCACTCTGAGAAGTACGGGCGATTGCTCCCAGAATATGTCGGGTCACTGACGGTACTTAACCTCAAGAAACCAACCAAGGTAACTCGTGACACTTTACAGACTCGTTGCGGCTGGAGTCCGTTCGAAGGGATGACGTTTCCAGGGAGCGTCGAGGCTGTATTTGTACGTGGGGTTAGGGTGATGGCTTGACAGCGCGAGTCGCGATAAAACTCGGGGTGAATTTGGTGAGCAAGTCCTCGGTCGCGTCAGGATACCCATCCTCGTAGAAGCCCACAAGGACGAATCCCGCTTGGAGCTGGCCTCCTATTTGGGCTTCGAGGGTGTGGCCGAATTGGAGCGCCTCGCCGGCATCAATATACTTCTGGAGATCTTCCTCGTTTAGACTTGTCAGGTCCGAAAAAGGAAGCGAATACATCACCTCCAGAACGCCGGTTTCTTTTGGGCGGTCTTCGTGAAAGAGAAACCGAACGGGGCTTGTAAACCCAGACAGCAGAACGCCACCTGGTTTGAGGACCCGGTAAGCCTCGTTCCAAACAGGCTGGATTTCCGGTACGAAACAATTCGAACAAGGATGGACGATCAAATCGAACGTCTGATTGCCCAATGCCGAAAGCTCTCGCATGTCACCTTCGACCGTTCGGAGATCGAGTCCAAATTTCGCCGCAACGGATGCGTCCTGAGCGAGTTGTTTCGGAGAGTTGTCGAATATTGTTACCTTTGCACCTGCCGCAGCCAGGATTGGGCCTTGTTGACCGCCTCCCGAGGCCAGGCATAGCACTTCCGCTCCGACGAGTTCGCCCAACCAAGGTTTGGGAACGGGCTTGGTTGGCGTAAGTACGATTTCCCACTGGCCTTGTCTTGCCTTAGCGATGACCTTGTCGCTCACGGGAATCGTCCACTGATTTCCCGCTTCGACATATCTGTTCCAGGCATCCCGATTCCACGCCCGAATGTCCACAACACGTCCTTCGCCTATTTGGAAAAGTCCGGCAATTTTCCAGACATGACCTCGGCTTCCCACTCATCCAATAATGGCCAACCGACTGCACAAGTCCCGAAGTCCGCCATGAATTGGTATTGCGTCAGGCGATCGATGGCCTTGCGAATGATGCGGTTGTCACGCCGAAATGGTGGTCCATGACTCGGCAACAAGAACTCGGAATCGTCTTTCTCGATCCGCTCCAACGACTGGATGAATAACGGGATGTCCGAACCATGGTGGGCATCAATGACGCCAACGCAGCTATCTTTGTAGACGTTATCGCCACAAAACAGAAGATTACCCATCTTGAAACTCAACTGTCCGTCGGTGTGGCCGGGGGTATGCCAAACCTCAAGTTGGACGTTACCAATCGAGAGCTTATCTCCATCGTCTATCGTCTGATCAACTTTGCAGGGTGGCATGGGAATCGAAATATCCTGCGCCTTGATCGTGGCAAACGTCAAGATCTCGTCGCCAGCTTCCATGGCAGCGACGCTGGACGGATGAGCTACAACCAGAGCTTTCAGGACTTCCTTGGCGCGAGCGAGGCCTTGGATATGGTCTGCATCGGCGTGGGTCGCAATGATCATCTTGCAGGTAGACAAATTAAAGTCCATCTGCCGAATCATCTCTACGATCGTGTCCACTTCTTCCAAATAGCCAATATCGATCAGCCCAAACTCATTCCCGCCATCAATTAAATACACGTTCGCACCAAGCCGACGACCAGCCTGGTAATTCATTTCGATTACGTTTGGAAAAAGATATTTACGATGCAGCATATCTGCGATTATCTCCGCGCCCGAATCATTGGTAGATGTGCATACGTTCAAATGTATCTTAAACGTACACTGGCACGGATTCAAGAAAGTCATCGATCGAACAGTTTATCTCCAATCTACAGTCGCATTGGTTACCACGAAGACCGGGAAGTTTCGTGGTGAATCGTGGCGACTGTAGAAAATACAGAGGCCCCGCCGTGCAAGCACGGACGAGAACCTCTGCCTCGGTGGAGGATGCCGACTCTCAAAGAGTAAAAGGATTCCGACAGGCGACCGAGACACCTGTTGGAGGCATAACACAGAAAGATAAGACTGCTACAAGAATGCGATCCCGACTGGTTGGCGAAATCGTTGACCGCGAAGAAAATGCGTGTGGGTCTGCACCCAACGACTCCAAAACCTCACGTCAAGAAATGCGAGAGTGCCACTTGGTCCTCGAATCCAATTCTCACAGGAAGTTTGGATGAACAAGGCCCTTAGACATGGACACGTGTTGCGGTGACCCACAACATGTAAGCGACGCGTTCACGCAGTGTTCGGTGACGTGCCAACTGTTCCTGCTGATAAGAACGATACCAGTAATAGATGTTCGCGACGGCCAGAGCGGCCAAGCCACAGAAAACATTTTGCATGGGAGGAATTTCCCTTCTGAGAGGAGCCTGACTTTGTTCCGTTGCAATAAACCTAGCTCAAAGCGGCAACCGGGGCAACTTTGCCGCAAGCCCTTTTTTGTGAATTCCACGCAATTTTTATGACGAGATTTCGACCGACTTGAGATAGGGAAATACAATGCCATGGCGTCTACGTCTTCCTATTGTTGGTTACTTCGGAGACCTCCCATGACAAATACGGACAACGCTCCACCAGCCCCCGTTCAACTTCTGCGGATGATGTCGGGCTACACTATTTCTCAAATGATTCACGTCGCGGCCAAGCTCGACCTCGCAGACCGTCTCGTCACCACACCCAAAACAGCCGAAGAACTCGCGAACGAGACGAACACACATCCACGATCTCTTTATCGGCTGTTGCGAGCCCTCGCCAGTGTTGGGATCTTTGCCGAAGAGGAAAACGGGCAGTTCACGTTGACGCCACTCGCCGAACCGTTGCGGGAGGATTCTCCCGAGTCCAAAAAAGCAGCGGCGGTGATGCTTGGCGAAGAGCACTATCTCGCCTACGCCGATTTGCTTCACAGCATCCAGACCGGAGAGACGGCGTTCGAGAAAAGGTTTGGCCAACCAATCTTCGATTACCTTTCGGAAAATTCCGGTGCTGCAAAGACATTCGACGGAGCGATGACGAGCATCCATGGTCCGGAAACCAAGGCTATGATCCAGGCTTATGATTTCTCGAAGTTTGGAACTCTAATCGACGTTGGGGGAGGCAATGGATCAACGCTCTTCCAGGTCCTTCGACATTGTCCCGACTTGAAGGGAATTGTGTTCGACCTTCCCTCCGTGGTCGAACGTACCCAACAACGAATCCTGGAGGCAGGTCTTCACGATCGTTGCCAAGCCGTTGGCGGGAATTTCTTCGACGGAATTCCCAAAGGTGGTGATGCCTATCTGCTTCGTCACATCATTCACGATTGGGAGGACGCCAAATCTGTGGCGATCCTGAAAAGATGCCGAGAAGCCATGAATCGAGATGCCAGATTGCTCGTTGCCGAGGGAGTCATTGGACCTGGCAACGAACCCAGTTCGACGAAACTCCTGGACATCGCCATGATGGTAATTCCAGGAGGCCAAGAACGAACGGAACCAGAATACAAGCAACTGTTCCACGCAGCCGGACTCCGTTTGACTCGGATCGTCCCAACCGAAGCCGCCGTAAGTTTGATTGAAGGCGTGCCAGCGACGGAGTAAACTGTACCTTCATCATCAAACCAACGAATGCCGGGAGAGACACGATGCGGAGCTTAGGTCGCTGGGATCGGCGCGAGATACTGCGGTTTGGAATCGGCGGAATGACCACCGGATTGATGGGTGAATCCCTCATCGGGGGAATCGCTGCTGATACGGCCGAACGACCTTCCCAAATCAAGTCGGTCATATACATCTTTCTCTCGGGCGGATTGTCCCAAATCGATAGCTTCGACATGAAGCCGGAAGGTCCCTCGGCCTCTCGTGGCGAGTTTCGTCCAATGTCGACTCGAACTCCCGGTATTCAAATTTGCGAGCACTTGCCGATGCTCGCGCGGCAGAGTCACATGTGGTCTTTGGTTCGTTCCATGACCCATGGTTCGAACGAGCATTCCGAAGGCCATGTCATCATGTTGACCGGCAAGTCTCGAGTTCCACCGGGGTTCAGTCCAAACCAACCCAAGCCGACCGACTGGCCCTCGATCGCCGCCATCGTCGGGCAAACGCTTGCTCCCAAAGGCATCCTACCCTCAGCCCTCGTTCTGCCCGAAAAACTGATCCACCGAACCGGAAGAGTCATCCCAGGGCAATTTGCTGGACAAATGGGCGCGGCCCATGAGCCCTGGTTCATCGAGGCTTCGCCCTACCGCCCGAGGACGTACGGGGCCTATCCGGAATACGGCTTTACGATGAAGCCCGAACAACTCACGCAGGATGACTCGGTGTTCCGAGCCCCGAACTTGTCTCTCCAGCCTGGAATGCCACGCTCAAGGTTAGACCGGCGGCTGAATTTGCTTGAGGAAATGGAGCGACTACCGGGCAATACTCCCCGGACCCATGCCACCAACGAATTCCGACGCAACCGCGAACTGGCCACTTCCCTCCTCTCGGACCGAAGAGTGCGTTGGGCCCTCGACGTGACGAACGCTGAAATTCGGACTCAGGAACGATACGGGAAAAACTCTTTCGGGTGGTCGTTGCTCATGGCCCGTCGCATGGTCGAACTCGGAGTACGATTCGTACAAGTCAACCTAGGCAATAACGAAACCTGGGACCTTCATGGGAGTATCTTTCCCCGTTTGAAAGACGCGCTGTTTCCTCCAACGGACCGCGCCGTGAGCGCTTTACTCGATGATCTGGCCCAATCGGGGATGCTCGACCAGACGCTGGTAGTGATGGCCGGAGAATTCGGCCGCACGCCTCGCATCTTCACCTTGCCACGCCACTATAAAAAACCCGGACGCGATCATTGGGGAGCAGTCCAAACGGTCCTGCTCGCTGGTGGCGGGATTCAGGGAGGCCGCGTCGTCGGTTCGAGCGACCGTAATGGTGGACGTCCCGCCTCTCGACCGCAAACCCCGGAGAACCTCGCGGCCACCATGTACGAAATGCTCGACATCCCCAAGACTGCCATGTGGTACGATCCTTTGGCTCGACCCCATCACATCTACAATGGCAGTCCGATTGAAGGATTGACGTGAGGAAACAAGGAACAACGGTCCAAGATTACCTAACAACTCATGGGTCAAGCTTTTCTTGTGTCGAGGTCTTGCACAACAATGCGATCGTTGTGCGACGAGTACTACCAAGGCGCTCTTGTCGGGAAATAGACAACTCATGATGACTTTCAGTTGGCTCCACGACATTCATACATCATTCCGTCTCACAGAAATTTCAGTGGGACAAAACAGAAAGATGAATACAAAGTCTCCATGGGAGGCCGTAGATTCGTGAGCCGTCTTTCGTCTGGATAGAGGCCATCGAATCATCGACCCTTATTGCCACAATGTCCGTCTCGTTTCTGCAACAGGAATACCATGATGAAGAAGTTCGTGTTGGCAATCGCTGTCCTGGCGACGGTTGTTGTGAGTCAAAACCGACTCGCTTGGGCTGGTGGTGAAAAGAAAAACTACTACCCAATGAAAGAAGGCAACAAGTGGACCTACGAAGTGAGCCTGGAGAAAGTTACCAAAAAGGGAAAAACGACGAATAAAAAAGTCGGGGAAACCACGTTTCACATCGGGAAAATCGAAAAAGAGGGCGACCTCGAACTCGGGAAAGTCGAAGCCAAGGTCAAAGACGCCCTTGTCGGAACCGAGCACCTCGCCAATACCGACGAAGGGCTATTCCGGCACAAGATCAACGGCATCGAGATTTCAAACCCCGTCAAGCTCCTACAATATCCGGTGAAGAAAGACGAAGAATGGGAAGGCGAGTTCGAGGTGACAGGAATGATGGGAAAGTACGAAGTGAAGGTCTTGTCCACAAAGGACAAAATTACCGTCCCGGCTGGCAAGTACAAGGCCGTGAAAATACAGTTGAAGGTCTACGCAACTGGCGAAACTACCGAAACGATTTACTGGTTTGCCCCCGACGTCGGCATGGTGAAGCAACGAATCAGCATCTCGCCCCGGGAGACTCTGACGCTCAAGCTAATGAAAGCAGACTTGCCGAAATAGTCGGTCTCGAGCATGGAATTGAGGACAGGTGAAAACCTGTCCCGTATTGTTTCGTACCAGTCGTTAGCGATTCGTGACGAGATATTTCCAGTGGGTTGGTTGCCCATGTCGATATTGCCAACCCTCACTCGATTCGAACAAATCTTCCGTCTCAACCGTTTCTGTATTGATGGTGTAAGGCTTTTCGGCCCCCGCCACGGAACATAACGCTCCGAACTCGATCGCCGCGACAACGCTCAACACGATCCCCATCAACGTCCCGAATAACAAACCAGAATGACGCATCCCAACCTCCATGTCTGCAGGATTCCGCACTACGTCGTGCAGTGCGGAAAGTCAACCAGTGCAACAACGATGCCACTTCCTTCCTGCAAGCCATCGAAACTCCGAGGGATACGCACTAAGTCGTTTGTCATTCAAGAACTTAGAGTTAGGAACTCGTCGACATCGCGACGCCGATTTTTCGTATGAAAGCCACCGTGTTTGCAAGTTTTACACGACTGGTGACAAAGAATACCGCGGAGCGAGTGAAAAATCCGGCAGACGGTGGGCGTTTTGTTGGCCAAAGGACCAAGACGACTTTTACGCAACGAAACGGAATCATCCCGCTGTCGTTTGTTTCGGGGAGCAGTGTGCAGTGCAGTTCAGTTTTACTGTTGGCTCACGCTTCCGTTCGCTTTCTATTGTTCCCTGTCTGTTTTCCTGGTGTTTTCCTCATTCCATGACGTGCCTCACAGGATCTGTCTCTTTCTTACTTGCCCACACAGAGAGATCGGGCCACTCTTCTTGGAGCAAAGTCGCGAGTTCTTCGACGGCAGGACGCTCCGAAGCGTAGTGCCCAGGAAGGACAAGCGAAATCCCTTGCGACTCCGCACTGAGGTAGTCGTGAAACCGCATTTCACCACACAAGAAAACGTCGGCTTTGGCTCGCCCGGCGTCCTTGAGATATTCTCCGGCGGCTCCGCAGGCAATGGCGATCTTCCGGACTTGTCGATCAAAGTCACCAACCACTTGGACCGCACTGGCATTGAGTTCCTTACGCACACGCTGGGCAAACTCGGCGAGGGTCGTTGCGTTCGCTAGATTGCCTATCCGTCCTTCGCCGATTCCAGACGCTCGCGGTTCGAGAGGGTAAACGTCGAAAGCCGGTTCTTCATAGGAGTGGAATTTGTAGATTGCTGCGATGGCTTTCGCAAGGTTGCCTTTCTGGCAGACGGTTTCGAGGCGGGTCTCGGGGGCAAATTCCCGCCGGCCTTTCTCTCCCACGGTCGGATTGGTTTCTTCAGACCCAAAAAACGTTCCGGTTCCCTCGAGTCTGTAGCTGCATTCGGTGTATTCGCCGATTCTTCCAGCTCCGGCATCGAAGAGGCCTTGAGAGACGGCCTCCAGGTCGGACGCGGGGACAAACACGACGATTTTGTATTCGGCAGGAGCCAGTTTCGGTCGCAATGGCTTGGCATCCCTCACCTCCAAGCGTCTTGCCAGGATGTCGTTGATGCCATGGACTGTGTTATCAAAGGCGGTGTGTGGACTGTAGACCGCGATGTTGGATTTGGCTAGTTCCCAGATGTGGCGGGTACTTTGACTCGCCGTCGTTACACGCTGGACGGGACGAAAAAAAATAGGATGGTGGGTGACAATCATCTCGACGTGCGATTCTACGGCCTCGGCTACTACGGCCTCCGTCAGCGTCAGGCACGTCATGAGACGTTTCACGTTCGCGCGGTCATCACCGAGTAACAGTCCGACATTGTCCCAGTCGGCGGCCAAAGAAGGAGGGGCAAAACGGTCCAACAAGCCAGTTATGGATGCTACTGTCGGCATGGTCGACCTTCCTTGAGGGAGTGAGTAAACACAATGGGGCGGGGGAGAATTGGGAAAAAAGCGCAAGTTCGCCTTCGTCTCCTGTTATTGTAACAGGTAAACGTGCAAATCCACTCATCGAGGAGAAACCTTATGCGATGCCTCGCGAGATCATTCGTTGTTGCCGGATGCTTGGCCCTTGGATTAGGAATTCCCGCAAGGGCAGAAGCTCAATTCAACACGGCAACGTTGACTCCACCCAATCCAACCGAGAGCCAATTTTATTTTGATGGGCAACAGTGGCGGTTGCGTCCACAGCTCCCCCAGCAACAATTCGGACAACAACCAAACGACGTCAATCCCAACCAAGTCTTGCCGCCGACAAATGGCGGAGCCGCTCCCACGCCTATTCTTCCGGGTAACGGCGGGGCCAGGCCTTTGCCTCCAGTACCGGATGACAATAATTTGCAGCCATTTAACCCAGCCCCGGTTACCCCCAATCCAAGGGTCACAACCCGGCCCAACATCGTCCAGCCAACAATGCCCCCCCAGACGATTCAACCAGTACCAACAAAGACGTGTTATTTGGTGTACTACCGAGGCTGCACGTTCGAACAATGGCGAGCGTACGGACCATTCGTCGATGCCCAAAGCGCGTCAAGCTACGCTTGCCGAATGAATAGAGTTGGTTGGTTTACTCGGGTGGTTGCGGTCCAACGATGACCGGTCCAGCTAAAGGAATCGCATGGGTGAAATTGGCTCTTGGGTGGGTCGAAGCCCACCTTTCCTGCCTGTTCTTCGCTCCTCGAGCCCAACTCACTTCCATCGAAAGAATCGTAGTCCCAATAGGAATCCAACGACTCCCCAGGCCAACAAGATCGCAAGCCGAATCGCAATTGTTGATAGGGGAGTGTCACTCTTGAGCATGATTTCGCGAAGGGCGTTGTTGAGTTGCGTCAAAGGCAACGCCTGAATGACAGGCTGCATGAAATCGGGGAACCGTGAAGCGGAAAAGAACGAACCGGAGAGAATCCACATCGGTAGCATGACCAGATTCATCAATCCAGATATGACTTCCGTCTTGGTCGCCCGACAAGCCACCAGGATTCCGATTCCAGAGAAGCAAAACGCTCCCACCGTGATCGCCAAGAGCAACAGCAAAAGACTTCCCTTGATCGGAACGCTGAAGAAGAACCAGCCGACAAGCAACAACAACCCCATATCAGGGATCAAGAAGACAAGACGAGCTGTCAGGATCGCCAACAAAAAGTCACTCTTTCGCATGGGAGTCGCGATCATCCGCTTCAGGAGTTTGCGAATCCGCATATCAACCGTCACAAACCCCACGCCCCAGAGACCACCACCCATCAAATTCAAACCCATCAACCCAGGTATCAAAAAGTCGATATATCGGGTGCCCGACTCCTCCATCGCCCGGATAGCCGGTTTTTCCTCGTCCGGCACCTTCTCGCCGAGAACGACAGACTCAACCCACCGATGCGCGAGTACGCTCTCGGACCTGTTTTTATCGCGGATGTAGGTAATCGGCTTCGTAGTCGCATCGATGACGAGGTCACATTTGCCGTCAGCCAAGCGAGTCTTGGCTTTTTCCAATGTGTGGACCTCGACATTTTCGAAATCATTCGCCAAGAGAATGTCGGATAGTTCTTGGACTTTCGACAACGCCGGGGGACCAACGATGTCAACGCTAGGTGGTGTGGGTTCTCGGGAAGCAAAGGCCAATCCAAGCCCAACAGCCAACACGATTGGAAATCCGTAAACCCAAAAGAGAACTTCCCACTCACGAAAGAATTCTCGCAACCGTGCGAGGAGAAGTTGGTGAAAGGCAGTCCAGCGATTCATGTTTTTGTGGTCTTCTTCGAAGCAGGAACATGGGCGTCGAGCCACTCTGAAAGGTCGTCGAAAACGAACGACGGATCGGGCTCGAACTCGAGTGTGTGATGCGCACCAGGGTATTCGAGGATCGTGACATCCTCGGTCGCAAATCCACCAACGAATTTCCTAGTACGGTCATTGTCGATAATTCGATCGTGTTCGGCCAGCATCAACAAGACGGGAATGTTGACTCGTTTTTTCGCCCAAGGCAAATACCAATCGAGCCGCGTACTTTGAGCGAGGAAGCGACCCGTCGCCTCGTGGAGAGCAAGCGGATCTTCGCGGAGGAACTGGAGTCTTTCCGCGTTGGTAGTAAATAATTCCGGATCGTTGAGGGGAATGGGAAAATGCCGACCAGGACGAACGAGACTCGACCAGGCGATCTTCACCTTTTCCGCGAATGACGGTTGGACTCGAGGACAAAAGCCTGGAGCCACAAGAATCATTCCATCGATCAGTCCAGGATGACGACGTTGAAAGCCTACCGCTAGCTTGCCACCCCACGAAATGGCCAACAGGATCACCGGCGCGCCTGTCGAACGCAAAGGTCGGACGAATTCAGCGACGTCGTCGAGTAACCGGCGGAAGCTGGGAGTGTCCCCGCGGGCTTGTTCGTTGATTCCCGAGCCACGTCGGTCCAAGAAGGAAACCGCAAAACCCTCGCCAGCCATTCGCTGACACGACCCCTCGTACCAGAGCGAATGGCTTTGGATGCCGTGTAGACAAACGACATGACCACGCACCTCGGACGGAGGCGAATACGACCGGTATTTCCAGGTGTAACCGTCGGAAGATCGAAACTCATTGATTTCCGCAACTGGCATCTCTCGGAGATCATCCAAAGATCGGCTCCTTCCTGTTTGTGACGCGTTCCAGGGCTTCGGGATCAACCATAATGCCGAGTCCTGGGCCGTGCAAAGCTTTGGCTTTTCCAGCCCAACCGAACGTTATGTCTTGTTGCCCGAGGGCTTCTTGGACGAGATGTTTATCGTAAGATCCTTCCAGGTAACGAATGTCGGCAACGCTACAGGCAAAGTGGCGACCAGCAGCCGAAAGGATCGCCGTCTCTCCGACTTGGCAACCAAGCTGGTAGCCAAGACCGTGCTGTTTTGCAAACTTCGCGAGTTCGAGCGAAGGCAAGAAGCCACCACACTTCGAAAGTCGAATGTTGAAAAGGTCACACGTTTGTTGTTCGACGGATCGCCGGGCATCGACCATGCTACACAATGATTCGTCGTGCATGATGGGGACGTGGACTGCCTTTCGGACTTCGGCAAGCTCTGCGACGTGCTCGTGCCGTACAGGTTGTTCGACTGAGGTGATCTCGAACGGAATTAGTTCTCGAATCTTTCCGACGGCCTCCTCCGGACTCCAGGCTTCGTTGGCGTCGACTCGCAAATCGACTTTACGGCCGAGCCGTTTCCGAAGTATGGCAAGCCGGTTCGGGTCGTCCATACCAGCAATTCCGACTTTCACCTTCATCTGGTGGAAACCAAAAATGCGATACTTCCAACCGGCGAACCGGAGTTTCATTCCTTTCGTCCCTGTGATTGCTCCGCTGTATTGGATGTCGGTTCTGGGAGCGTAGATTTCTGGAGAGACGATTTCGGTCGCCTTGGATAATGAAACACCGAAGTGAATTCCATAAGCATCAAGGACCGCTATTTCGAGCGCGCACCTGGCAGCGTTGCCCTGACAATTGCGGTCATCGCCTTCGACTGGCGACAACTGTATACGTTGAGCAAGCCCTACGGCCTGTTCGAAGGAAAGACATTCTTCTAGTTGCGCGGAGATGTCGCTCCGTTTCAAGTGTGAGAGAGCCGAATCGGCCGTCTCACCCGTCACGTACTCACGAGGAACGCCTTCGCCGTAGCCTTCGGTGCCATCTTCGAGGACACAGCGGACGACAACGTTTTCAGTCGAAGTTCGTTCGTGGGAAGCGTGCTTGATGGGTTTGCGAAGTGGGATCAACACCTTGAAAGCGGTCAACTCGACGATACGCATATGGGCCCCAGGACCAGATTCGGACAATTGCTGATTGTGATGAAGAAGATCTCATTTACCCAAATGTGAGCGAAGATTAGAAGGAATTGCTTAACGGGGGGGTGTTCGGCCATCGGTCCGGTCCACCACATTGTGGAAGTCCGAATTACCACTAACCCCTTCACCGAACCAGCATCGAAAGATCACGAGACCGAACTCTCACCATCAATTTTTCGCCGGTCACTCACTCACGTGAACGGCATCGTAGCAAAGCCAAAGTCCAAGAACAATCACAACTAGCGAGCTGATGATCGGAAGTGCTTTGGTGAAAGTCCCCGAACCGAACCGAGACTCCGCAAAACCTTTGACCGTCACGACCATCACCCCAACGGCCACCAACACACCAGCGAGTCCCGCGCTAAACGCCAAGATCAAAGGAAGTGCTAGATGGAACCAACCTTTACCTATCGACAATGCAAGCAACACTATGGCGTCCCAACACGGAATGATCCCACCTGTTATGCCCATCAAGATGAGGGCAATCCAACTAATGCCACGTTTGTCCAAGACGGCCGGTGCGGGCGCGGCATTTGTCGTGAGGTTCTTCTCGGCTTCCGATCTCCGCTCCGCTCCTCGATCTTCAGTGACTCTCGAGTTCGGTGATGCCGTGACAGCGTGGTCTTGGTGATGTTCCTGGTGGTGATGACTGTGGTGGTCTTGGTGACTGTGGTGGTCTTGGTGACTGTGATGATGGTCGCCGTGATGGTGATGATGACCGTGGCCACCGATGTGAAAATGGTCCGACTGGCCCGCAATACGACGAAGCAAGAGATAGAACCCCGCGCAGGCAATCGCCAAGCCCATGACGAGACCGATCGTGGACATGATCGATTGACGAACGTCGTCGCCCAATGGCATGAACGTCAGCACACCCGCTAAAATAATGACAACACCCGTGTGCGTTAACGTCGTGACGAGTCCGAGAACAATTGCATGAAAAATCGTCCCTCGCTCTCCCACTAGATAAGCGGCCACAAGAGTCTTGCCGTGCCCAGGCGTCAAGGCATGCCCAGCACCGAAAAGGGTCGCCAACACGAGCAAAATGGGAAAACTGTAACTGGCGTCAAAAAATAAATCCAACAAACCGGAATCGTGATGATCGGGAGCTTTCTTGGTAGTCGATGTCGTTTCGGTCTGGTCGTCGTCGGAATCCTCAGGTTGGGTGGTCTGGTCCTCTATGGATCTTGGAGGGTTCTGGTTGGCTTCATGAGGTGGGATTTTTGCCACTGAGTAAATTAGTTCGGCACGTACTGAACGGAGCCTTTTCTCGCCAGTGGGGCTCAAGTCGATGAAATTTTTCTTCTTCAGGACCGCGGACGCCTCGACTTTTGACACGACGCGCAGTCCGTTCACATCACCGAAACGAACGTCGATGCTTCCAGTTCGACCCTCGAAATTGCCTTCGGAGAACTCTAAACTGAAAGGTTCTGCAGCTGGGACATCCCCTTGCGCTTCGAACACGAAAAGACATCGGACGTGGCCCAGTTTCTGGCCTTTACTGTCGGTCGTGGTGGCCTTTTTGTTAGTGCATTCGAACGAGAGGTCTTTCTTGGCAAGTCGTCCATCCAACCCCCTGGCCAACAAGGGAGCATAGAATTTCAAGTAGTCGCGATGGAACTTTTCACGTTTACCTTGGTACTCCGCAATATTGATTTTGTCAGCAAATGGAGCAAGATCTTCGAGGAGCATCGTCGTTTCATCCACATCCATTTGGTAATGCACGCGGACAACAACACGATTCTTTGGGTTTCCTTCGCAACTCACACTGATGAGTCGGTCATGGGCGCTCTTTCCAAGGGGGTGAGCCAAGGAAGATGAATGGAACAAGCAACACACGACCAACGCGGTCAAAAGATTGAGTTGGACCCGAAGAGCGACAGTGTGCATGGCTTGTTCCTACCTCAGTTTATTTTTTCAGCTTTGGCTTACAGTTGCTCAGGGCCATCAATGAATATCCAGTGACCAAATTCGGGTCCGATTCCATCCAACGGCCCCAACCCCGGTTGACCCAGCTTCCGTTCGATTGCTGGCGTTTCATGAGGGAGTCGGAAATGTCTTTACGCCAGTCGTGTTTGATTCCCTTGGCATCGACGACGATGTCGATCTCCATGACCGCGAGAGCCTTGGACATTGTGTGGTAGTAATAGTAAAGCCCCCAACCGGCGTTCACCTCACCAAAGCCTGGGTTTTTCTCCACGGTGTAATTCTTCTTGATCCAGTTATAGGCTTTCTTGATCCGCTTGTCACTCTTGTCGACGCCACAATAAATGAGGCTCTTCACACCGGCATAGGTCATGCTGCCGTAGCCTGGGCGTCCTTTCTCGTCTTTCAGGACCTTGGTAACGCCTCCAGTTGCAGCCGAATAGATGAAACTACCGTCGTTAATAATGCCCGCCCAAGGCTGATCGTTGTTCTCGCTCTTCAAGTTTTGGCAACGACTGACGAACACCAAGGCCTTCTTCAAAGCCGGATCGTCCTTGGGAACACCGGCTTCTTTCAGGGCGTCGAGGAAGAACTGGGTATTGGAGAGATCTGGTCGCGACTTGCTGTCGTATCCCGCTCCGCCATAAAAATCGTTCTTTGTGGTTTTGCTTTCGCTTTCGTCCCACTGGAGTTGCTTGAGGAAGCTCACAGCGTTGCCAATGACGGCCTTGTATTTGTCTGCCTGGTTCGCCTCGACCAGAGCCATTACATTGATGCATGTGACGTAGTTGTGCAGATTTACGCGGTTATTTCCGGCGATGTGGCCCTTTTCTTCGTTGACCAGAGACTCGATGTACTTCAAGGCCTTAGTGATCATGGGGTCATCGACACTTACCTTTCCCGTTCGCAAAAGTCCTGTTACCACGATGCCGGTGACGCCGGGACTGCGTTTGGTGCTCCATCCACCGGTTTCGTCCTGGGCCGATCGTAGGTACTTGATAGCCTTATCGACCATCTTGTTCCAAGTTGTCTTGTCGGGACCGTATTGGGTCTTAGTTTGGGCGTGAGCTACATGGCTCGCCATGAGGGCCAAAGCCACACAACTTACAATCGTCCCGATCCCAAAGGTGTTCTTCATCTGTTACATCTCCTGAGCAGATGCTTATTCGAATGGTATTCCGCGCTGGCTCGGCGCCCCCCGTTACAATTCGTGGCCGTTGGCCAAGCCAGATTACACCGCAAGGGTTATGCCAAACAACTACCCTGATCTTTTCCACGTGAGCAAGGTCATCGGTGGATTGAATGTGGTCATTGTATACTCAGAAGTGGACAACATGTAGCCAGCAATGATTGATCCCATGAACCCATCGTTCTGACGATCACTACGAATGGTCTTGCTGACCCGAGTTGGTGATGATTGGAACGAGACCAGCCAGGCCGACACCCAGGAATCACAGACCAAAACGCTACACCACAAGTGTTCGGAGCTACTTCTTCGCCGGTGGAGCTTCCAAAATCCGTATGGTCTGGTCCTCGCTAGCGGAGAGCAGGCGAGTGTTATCGGGTGTGAAAACAAGTGAGGTAACTGAGCCTGTATGTCCTTGAACGGTCAATGTCGACAGGCCCACTTCGACGTCCCAGAGCTTAACAAGACGGTCGGCGCTTCCCGACGCGAGCCGTTTTCCGTCAGGACTGAACGTCAGGGAGAGAATAGCATCGTCGTGTCCCCGAAGGGAAGCTTTTCGTTTTCCGCTCGTAACGTCCCACAGGAAAATGACGTCGTCAGCACTTCCGCTGGCTAGGAGATTCGACTTGGGATGAAATGCGAGGGCATTGACTTCCGCTTCGTGGTCCTTCAGCTCATGAATCAGCTTGCCACTCTTGGCATCCCAGATGCGGATCGTACGGTCCACGCTTGCGGACGCCACAAACTGACCGTCAGAACTGAAACGCACGCACCGCACCGGGCCTTTGTGGCCCGTTAACTCGAACTTGTGTTTTCGCTTCATCACGTCCCAGACATGAATGATCGAATCGGCTCCACTCGACGCCAGGAATTTTCCAGAAGGATCGAAATCGAGGCTCAAGATCCGTTGGGTATGCCTGTCCAGCAATGCCTTCTGGGACGGTTGACCGGGAACGACCAGGTGTAGCTTTGTTTCTTCCGTTCCAATGGCAATCAAGTCCCGTTTAGGAGCCACGGCAATTACGCGGACCGGCTCGTTTGGAATCGTAATGCGACCGCTAGGCTTTTGGGAAGCGACGTCCCAGAAGACCAACTCTCCATTCGTTTCTCCGTTCGCATCGACTCCAGTCCCTCCGCTCACAGCGGTCTTACCGTCCGGGTAGAGCCCGAGACACATGACGGGGCCTTTGTGGAGTTTCACTATTGGGTTGGTATTCTCTTTCGGAAGTGTAAAACGAACGGCAGCCAGAAATTGGCCATCGCGGGAGAACGAGACTGTTCGTACGCTCGTCGGGTTGCCCTCAAGGGTCTGAGGATCCACTGGGTTTTGCAAGTCCCAGACCTTGACAGTATTCGTCGCATCGACCGAGGCGAGTTTCGGAGCCTCGGGATTGAAAGCCACAGCCTGCAAAGTATGTTTGTGCCCGCGCAAAACTAAGGGTTTCTTTTTCTGAGCCATATCCCAAATGCGAACAGTACGGTCCCAACTTCCCGAAGCGAGTGTTTTCCCATCTTTGTGAAAGGCTAGACAAGAAAGCCAATGCTTGTGGCCTCTGAGGGTCAAATCAACCTCACCTGATGCCAAGTCCCAAATGTGGATCAACCGACCTTCGTCTCCAGCGGCCAGAAATTGGCCCTTGCGATCAAAGGCAAGGCAAGCGACAGGGTACTTGTGCCATTGACCATCTTGATTCAGCGTTCGGATCAAGGCACCCGTCTTGACCGTCCAAAGCTTGACCGTTCGGTCGTCGGAACAAGAAGCCAACCGGGAACCATCGGGACTCACAGCGACACCCCGGACTGACCGATTGTGGGCCGTAATCTCTCGGAGTTTCGTCCCGAGTTGGGGGTCCCAGAGGATGATTTTTCCACCTGCTGCTGCCGAAGCGAGGAAACTGTCGTCCGGCGCGAAAGAAATTGCCCGGATAGGTCTTGTATGGCCAACGAGCGTTTTCAAAACGGTCCCAGATTCGACGTCCCAAAGTTTGATCATCCGATCGAGTCCCGCCGAGGCAACCCATTGGCCATCCGAACTGAAGGCAACCTGGGTGACTTTCTCGACATGACCTCGCAACTGTAGTTTCTCCGAAGTACAGAGACGATTGAGGTAAAACCATTCAAAACTGCGGAGATCGACTTCACCTTCTGTATGCTTCGTCAGCTGCGCAAGAATCTGTTTGGCACGATTTCTGCGCCCGCGAGCAAGTTCGTCTTGAGCCGAAGCGACTTGCTTGACATAGAGGTTTCGCCGGGCCTTCTGATAATTGTCTAGAGCTACCTTCTTGGCCCGCATTGCCTGTTGAGCCGATTTCTTGGCGGCGTTTTCAGCAACGAGGGCCTTTTTCGCATTGTCTTCGGCCTTGAGTTTTTGGGCCTGGGCTTCGGCTTCATTGGTGACGGCTATCTCGGCGTTTTTCTTTGCCAGATTCCTGGCAGTGATGGCCGCCCGCCGCTCAAAATCGGCTTTGAGCCACAAAGCCGTTATTCCCATCAAGCCTCCAACGAGGACGACACACAACCCAACGATCAAAGAGGCGACGACTGGATTGCGGCGTGCCCATTTCCAGGCATGCTCATACGAACTGACGGGACGAGCTTGTATTGGTTCGTTGTTGAGAAATCGTTGGAGATCGCGAGCCAATTCTCCCGCGCTGGAATACCGCTTTTCGGGTTCTTTTTGGAGACACTTGAGACAAATGACTTCAAGATCCCTTGGAACGTCCGGCTGTAACCGCCGTGGTGGGACTGGTTCGACCTTTTGGACTTGTTGGAGTGTGTCGAGGACAGTCTGACCTCGAAAAGGCGGTCGACCGGTCAGCATGTCGTAAAACATCGCCCCGAGGGAATAAATGTCCGCCGCAGGCCCGATGGATTTCGTTAGGCCTTTCGCTTGTTCGGGGGACATGTAACTCGGCGTCCCGAGAATCGCTCCGGTCCCCGTTTGACCACTGTCGTCGTCGAGACTTTTGGCCAGCCCGAAGTCTGTGATTTTCGGCTCGTTATCCTGGGTAAGGAGAACATTTGCGGGCTTTAAATCACGGTGAATGATGTTTTTCTTGTGGGCAAAATCCATCGCATCGGCGAGTTTTTGCATCGTCCGCGCTACTTCTCGGGGAGCTAACGGAGTTCCCTGCAGTTTGTCGGACAACGTGCCGCCGTCGACGAATTCCAACGAGAAGTAGGGACGCCCGTCGTGCTCTCCGACCTCGTAAATTTGGACTATGTTGGGGTGGTGTAGAGCCGCAACAGCTTGCCCTTCACTCCGAAACCTCGCGAGTTCCTTCGGGGAAGCATGAGCACCCGAGAGAATCATCTTCAACGCCGTCATACGATTCAGGCGGGTTTGCTTGGCTTGATAAACAACGCCCATCCCACCTCGACCCAACTCTCGTATGATTTCATAACCTGGGATGCCGACTTTCGATCTCGTTGGGGCGGACAGTTCTTCGAGATAAGTGTCTTGGTGAAAGGGACCACCTTTCTCGAGAGGAGCCAAGGGAACGTACGGGGTTGCAGACATTTCCTGGCTTTCAGAGACCACATCGGGCCGCTCCAAAGTCTCTTCAACTACTGGAGCAGGAAACCAAGACGTTTGGTCCGATGGATTCGATTGACTGGAACCTTGATGAGCACGAAGGTCATCGCTCTCGGTCTTTTCGTCGGCAGGTTCGTCTAGTATTGGGTCGGGAGGTGGTTGATCGATCGTGGCATCAGATGGGGCGAGTTGAGGAGTCGTGTTTCGCGGACTCAACTCGCCCGTGGTTTCCGGGCACACGAGATGTTTGGTATCTTCAGGGACCTCGAATTCGGCATAATGTGCGGGACGCTCTGCTTGACGCAGTTGAGGAGGACCAAATTCGTTCTGCTCAGTCTGGGCGTGAGTCTTTGGCGCATCTAACGTTGCATCGAGCATCTCACACGCCTGGATTTCAACACTGGACGCTCCACAGACTGGGCAAACCGCCTGCGTTTGGTCGGGGCCTTGTGCCCACTCGTGTCCATCGACGCAACGGAAACGACGTTGCATTGCGACCCCCTAGTTCCAGAAGTTTCCCCGCATGCCTCCTGCGCGAGTCATCTGCCAGTACGAACATCTTGTTTATTTTACCAGCCAAGAGGGTGTTCCGTGGAAAGAATTTGTAAAGGCAAGCGATTGCACATATAAAAACTGATAATTTTATTCTTATAGATTATAAAATTAACATATAACACTTATCGTTTAACCTGAAGGAGCAGGCTAATCTCAGACAAACCGTTCAACTTCCGAAATCGGTTTGTCTCGACTCACTCGCAACAATCAGCGAACGCATCGATCCCGACTCCAGGCAAAGTCAAGGTGCGTTCACCGATCATTTAGTGGATCGATAATACCACCCTTCGGCGTGGGGATGCAGGCACGACAGGGACTTTGAACCGCCTCATTGTGGGATTCTATGGAAGTGTTTTGATCTATCGTTTGCATGCTCCGTGTGGTGCGGGGGATTTCCTGGATGCGGAATGGAAGGAAAGAGACTGGAAGAAGTTCCGAATCGCCAGCAGCGGTTCCTGATGAGGGCTGCTCCTGCCAAGGCCTGACCCGATTGACAAGTTCCAACTCCGGCTTTTCCCCTCTTCCAGTCGTCTTGATTGGGACAACCCGATTACTCGATCTCGCATAGCTCCCAAGAGGATTTCAGAAAATGACACTCCACGAACCTTTCATCGTGAAGGATGGTCTGTGTGTGTAGAGGTGTTTAGCACCCACTTTTTGACTTACTAATTGGAGACGATCCTTGCCACGCAAGCCGAAAATCGCTCGCCGAAATATAGCCCGATACTGTTCAGAAATCAGTCCCGAGGATGGCCTCGATCCTCGCTTTGACTGCAAAGAGAATCCGCACAAGGTCCAAAATCGTAAGGCCCTGCAACTTTGCGGTCAAGTATTTCGGACTCTCAGCGCGGTGCTCGGCGGAGAATGCGACGATGAAATTCTTCGTGATTTGATGATAGATTCAGTGACCCCCGCGCCGAACGCTGCGAGGTTGCTGGTCACGGTCTATCCGTTCTCGCTGGCTTCTGTCGTTCCGCCCGAAGCCATCCTTGCTCGGTTGCATCAGGCTCACGGATTATTGCGAAGCGAGGTCGCCGCCGCGATCAACCGACGTAAAACTCCTGACTTGATTTTCCATGTTATCAACCCGCCCAAGACGATTGAGTAAAGACCATTGCGAATGGACTTGGCGACACGGGTTCTGTTAGCTCGTACGATTTGGTTGTCACGTTTTCTTAAGGAACCGGGACGTAACAATGGAACCGAAATGCGACTACCGACTCAACCAACAGGATTATGGTGCTCGGCAGGTGCGAAAAGGGGAGACTGTCAGGTCTTCCCTCGAATGGATTTACTTACGTCCTGGTGAAGTTGATCCAGGTCTTTGGTTAGCTTTTCCAACGTGACGAGTTCCGTTCGGATGTCTTCCGTTGGTGAACTGCGATTCAACACCTCTACCCGGTTGGAAACAAATGCTGCGTGCCGTGAATTGGCCAGCAACAGTTTTCGCAAAGCTAACCAGTCGTTACGTGCCAAACATACCCCAAATGCTTCGCGGACTTTGGGAATATTCTCCTGGAGTCCCTTTGTGTCCAATTTTCCGGACCAGACGTTCGTCAGGAACCGACGAGCCGTGTAAAGTTTTGACTCAGGGTCGTCAAAACCTGGGAGTTGCCACTGAGCTTTCAAGGCTTTTCGCCGTTTGGCAACTTCCATCAATCCAGGGCGTTTGACCAACACCTGATCGTACAGCTTCAAAGCTTCGTCATATTCCCCTTGCTTGGTGAACAGCTGGGCTCGCTTGACCAGCGCTTGCAAACGTCTGGTTTCGGGCATTTCGTTAATGAGGGCTTCGAGACTCTCGATGAATTTCTGCAAGCTGGCGTGACGTGCCTCGAGTTGCGATAAAAAACGCGAGCCTTTATCAATGTCGAGTGGAGGCTTGACTTTCAAGGCTAGAGTTTTCAGCTCGTCTCGTTGTTCTCGGAGACGTTTCAGTTCGCCAGTCATGACTCTTTCGCCAGTTCGCGCGAGCAACAGCGCAGCCTCGGGAGATTTCTTCAACTCACCGTTGAGCCGAGACGCTCGATCGGCGGAGACATTCAACCCCTCATAAATCCGCCTTAACCAACGAGCGTACCGAAATCGAATGAATGCCGTTCTTTTGCCTTTCAAATTCACACTTATGGGACAGGACACAAATTCGCTGTCGACTATTGGAACGACGAATTCGGCCAACGTTTCGGTTTTACTACGAACCTTGACGAATGCTATGCCGTTGAACTGCTGAGTGATGTGGACTCGAAGGGTTGATTCGACGGCCTCCTCGACGACCTTATCATTGAAACCATTCCGACCGATAGACACCTTGAGCGTTCCTCCGGTGATTCGTTGTCCACGAAAAGGGACAAACTGCAACCGCAAATGATCCCGAATCGTTGTTAATCGGAGGCAACGATATCCAAGGACTCCTGGTCCGGGCTGAAGTCCCAACCCTCGAAAACGTTGGTAGTACTCGCACTGACAAATTCCGTCATCGAGGATTTGAACGACACGCAGAAGGGTCCAGTCGAGTTGATCACTTTGTGTTTCTCCAGCTTGTTGGAGAATCCGACAAACCGCGAAAACGTCTCCTGGCTTCAACCAACGATCGAGAGAAACGCCAAGTTGGCCACCTTGGATGGCAACTCTCGCAGTCCCTCCGCTTCGAGCAGGATCAGGGTTCACCTGCAGGAGAGTAGCGGTCAAGCCAAAATCGTGATCCACAAGTTTCGCCGCAAGACGGGGGACTTGAAATCGATCTCGGGTCATGGCTTCGCGTGAAGGCCCAGGCGACAAACCGGTGGCTCCGTCCTCTTGTCGGGTCCGAATGCGGTAGGAGCCGTCTTCATAATCGATCAGGACGAAATGCGTTTTTGCTGTGGATAGTTTATCGTGGTTGTCCAGAGCCGACTGCAAACCTTTCTGGAGAACCTCGTTCAGGAGCGGATGTGTTTGGATTTGGACACGGGCTAGCTTTCCATACGTGGCCCCGAGCAATGACAACAACCGTTTCTCCACCCGTTTTTTGAATGCGGACGTGAATACTTGATGCCGACTGAAGTGCAGGACGATGTTGAGTTGATACGGGGTCTTCGATTTCGGATCGAGTCGAGCTTGTGCGTTTGTGGGAAACGACGCAAACAAGCCAAACGCGGCCAATGCCAAACCGAAAAGAATCATTCGCGACATCGCAATTTCTCCAAGTCTCGGAAAAACCCCGGATAGGTCTTGGCCACGCAACTTGGGTTTTTCACAAAGACGCCGTGAACTCGCAAACCGATCAGAGCCAAACTCATGGCCATTCGGTGATCGTCATAGGTCTCGACTTCGGCTGCCTTCAGATGGGTTGGTGTAATCGTCAGCCCGTCGTCGCGTTCTTCGACGGTTCCGCCAAGCCGTCGGATTTCTGTTGCGAGGGCGGTGAGTCGGTCGGTCTCCTTGTGACGGATGTGGCCGACGTTGCGGATTGTCGTCGGTCCTTGAGCAAAGCACGCCACGGCGGCCAGTGTCATCACGGTGTCACTAATATCGTTCATGTCGACATCGACGCCGTTTAAACGGTCCCCTCGGATAACGACATCGGTCACGTTCCTGGTCACTCGACAACCCATTTGTTCGAGAACTTCGAGGAACCGGACATCACCCTGCAAACCAGGCATCTTCAATTCGGGCAGTTCGACTTCCCCGCCGGTGATTGCAGCAGCAGCGGCGAAATACGAAGCCGCCGAGGCGTCCGGTTCGATGGCGTAGGTTATTGGGGTGTAATGCTGGTTTCCTGGGATGACAAAACGTTGGGCTCCATCCCGTTCGATCCTTCCGCCGAACTGTCGTATCATCTCAACGGTCATCGTGACGTACGGTTGCGAGACCAAAGTTCCGTCGACCTCGACCGTCGTATCGCCTTTCGCCAAGGGTAACGCCATCAGCAATCCACTTAGGTACTGACTACTGATGTCCCCTTTGATGCGGACTGTCCCGCCTTGGATACCCTTCGTTTCGACGACGACGGGCGGACAACCGTTATCGTTTTCGCTCTTTGCATCGACGCCGATTTGTTGCAGCGCGGTGAGCAAATCCTGGATCGGTCGCTCACGCATCCTGGGCACTCCATCGAGCCGGTATTTACCTGGGCGGAGAGCAACCATCGCGGTTAGAAATCGCATCGTCGTACCGGAGTTGGCGACGTACAAATCGATCGAGTCCTTGGGCCATCGGCCCCCCATCGACGAAACCCCGATTTGGGAAGTGTCCCATCGGCACGAAACGTGAATCCCGAGCCGATTTAAACTGTCTATCATGACCTCGGTGTCGTCGCTTTGTAATGCTCCGGTCAACACCGAGTTATAATTGCCTTCGTTTTCGATCTCGGCTGGAGATCCCGATAGGGCTGCAAGGACAAGAGCCCGATTGGTGATGCTCTTCGAGCCAGGAACGCGAACAACACACTGAGGAGGCTCGGCAAGGGGCGTAATGCCTATCTTTTCGGGGTAAGCAAGAGCGGAGATGTTTGGCATATCGTTTAATTCTTTCCGATTAGGGCACCTCGACGCCGCTTTGGTGTTGTTTGCTTGTCGTGTGATTTTTGCCGGCAGTCTGACTCGCGGCAATTACCTACCACGGTCCAACAACATTCCATTCACTCCAAAGTCTCCGGATACGTCACGCGCATCAAAAAAAGCCCTTGCGGGGGCACGTTGGGTCCAGCTTGGGTGCGGTCTCTTGACTCCAGAATGGTTTTGACTTGGCTTGGTGGCCAGTAGCCCCGTCCCACCTGAACGAGTGTCCCCGTGATCGCACGCACCATATTATAGAGAAATCCGTCGGCTTCCACATCCACCCAAATCCACTCTCCCACGCGACTTAAACTCAAGTGCAGGATCGTGCGGACACTCGATGCTCGGTTTGGCCACTCGGTTTCGAAACAAGCAAAGTCGTGTTTGCCCTTCAAGCAGTCCGCTGCCTCGCGCATGAGATCCACGTCAAGGCGTTGGCGACTCTGGTGACAGTAACGACGCAGAAACGGATTAGGTACATCGGCGTCATGAATGACGTATCGATACAGCTTTTTGACTGCCGTCCGATTCGCGTCGAACGACCGTGGAACCACTTCGGCGGACGAAATCACTACGTCTGCTGGGAGCCGGGCGTTCACGCCACGCATGAGGACTTCCGCTGAATGGTGTGTATCAGTATGGAAATTCACGACCTGGCCCACGGCGTGAACCCCCGAATCGGTTCTGCCGCTGGCGTTCACTTTGACGCGCTTTTCTTGCGTCATGAGTGCAATTACTGTCTCGAGCGTTTCTTGAACAGTCCGCTTCTTCGGCTGAATTTGCCAACCAAAAAAGTCGGTGCCGTCGTAAGCCAAGACGAATTTGAAGTTTCGAGAAGCCATGAAAATATCTTGTGCGTGTGCAGAGTTTTGGACGCGTTTTTGTCAAGAATTCAAACCGACCAACGAATTACACGATGGCAGACCGACTTGATCCGCCATTTTTCTCGTAACACTGGATAACTTTACACCCTGTTTTCGTGTCGCATATAATGACAGAGTCGACTCGTGAAAAGTTCCGAGCACTCCAGAGCCTTCATCTCGCTCTTTTTCCAAAAAGTATCGATTGGTTCTCAACGGTTGTTGGAGTGATCCGGAATTCGCCCGCCATCCAACGGAGAGGAAATCGTCTATGGCCAGGCAATCATACAACCATGAGAGGCTGGGACAATCGCCGGATTTCGGAGTCCGTTTCGCCGGTCTTGTTTCGATTGTCTGCGGAATGCTCCTCTCGGCGCTGCCCAGCACTGTATACGGACAGAGCAAACCCAATGCGGACACAGCCGCTCGGGATGGTCTCGTTTTACATGTTCCTAATCCCTTAACGTCCGTAGCCGTCAAACGCATTCAAAACCAAGTTGAGTACGCCGTAAATCGAAAACATCGTCAGCTCGACACGATCGTTTTTGTCTTCCAACGGCCGGAAGAAGTGGTGGGAACAGCTGATTTCCACCCATGCAACGAACTCCAGGATTATATCACTTCGTTGAATCAGGGGACCAGTACGCCCAAGCTAAAGACTGTCACCACGGTGGCCTTTTTGCAAGGGAGAACGTCCCAGCACAGTGTCTGGCCTGTCCTGGCATGCCAACGGATTGTCATGAAAGATAGCGCCACTCTCGGGACGATCGTGGCGCCTGGCCAACAATTGTCCGATCTAACGAAAGCTGCCCAGGCCACTTACAAAGCCCAGATGGACAAACCAGAGTGGAAAGCGTTTTTCAAGAAATTGCTTCGGCTCGACGAAAACGTCGGCGCGCTCGGATTTAGTTTGGTCGACTTGAAGGACGAGTTGGCAAAAGTCGGGCTCTCCGTCCAACAGAGACAATCGATTGAAGATATTCGAGTCAAAGATAACTTCATGAAGCTGAGCACCCAACCGTATCGTCTTGCCGACATCGCAACGCCCAAAACCTGGCTGGTTGAGTTGGTTGGACCAGTGGACGATGCAAGTCTCGCTTCGCTTCGTCGCCGTATCCAAAATGGGATTGAACGTGGAGCCGACTTGTTCATCTTACAACTCGATTCACCGAAAGGGGATCCAGCAGCGGCCGCAGACTTTTTTGATTCTCATATGGAACACTGGCGGAATCCTCAAAAGGTTGGGAGGACCATTGGGTTCGTTGCGTACGTACCGCCCAGATGCACTCTGGGTGCAGCGACGTATATAGCGTTGGGTTGTGACGAAATTGTTTTGGGCAAAGGGGCAACGCTCGCGGACTTTTCCTACCTTCGTGTTAAAACCGACAAATACTTGGCCCAACGACGCAGGGAACTGATGGCGATTGCTAACGCGCAAGATCGTAACTCTCTGCTCTTCTCGGCACCGATCGCCGGAGACGCAGCGGTCTACAAAATCAAGCGGACGCAGAGTTCTCCATGGAACTTGGTCACCAAAACACAGGCTGCGAAAACGGATCACCTGGTCGACAAGCGACCGCTCAACGCCTCCGGTGGATTCCTGGCCGTTGACGAAACACTCGCTCGAGAGTTTGGGGCTGCCGATGTTGTTGGCGTGAGGTCGCTTGGCGAGGTCTACGCCGAATATGGCATCGATCCACAAACGGTGAGAGTCGCCGACAAAGACTCGTTGGATCAAGTGGCCGAGTTGTTCCGGAACGGGTGGGTTCGGTTCTTCTTGCTGCTTGTCGGGCTGACGGCATTAATTCTGGAACTGAAAATGCCTGGGTTCGGCTTTCCTGGTGTCCTCGCGGCGATATGTTTTGTCCTTCTATTCTGGGCTCACTGGTCTGTTGGGCAATTCGCTATTCTTTCGGTGTTCCTATTTATCCTTGGTTTGGTCCTGTTGGCCGTGGAAGTCTTCGTGATTCCTGGTTTCGGTGTCACCGGGATCAGTGGTATCTGTCTCGCGGTCGTCAGTCTTGTGTTGATGACAGTCGAACAGATGCCAAACTCAACGTCGGATTGGATGAGTCTAGGAGGGACGTTTTCCTCGGTCATCCTGAGCATGGTCGGAGCTGTGGTACTCGCGATCAGTTTCGCGTCGTTGTTGCCTCACATCCCCTATGCGAACAGGCTGATGCTCGTCCCACCTGGCGAAGACGCCACGGATGGGGAAAACGCAAATTCGGGACAACAGTATGTTCGTCTACTCGGTGCCATTGGTCTCGCCGAGACACCATTGAGGCCATCGGGGAAAGCCAAGTTTGAAGGAGAGTACTACGACGTCCTCTCTGAAGGAGAATTCATAACCCCAGGTAGCCGCGTGCAGGTCGTGGAGGTGGAAGGGAACCGGATCGTGGTCAAGTTGATCTGAACGGTTCGAGGCAAGCGCGTTCGTTCTTTCCAAACACAGCATGACCGTGGGCGAAGCATCGATAACCACTTGACATTGAGCGGTTGTGGTTTCCACACTTTGACGAGACCACCCACTCCGACGGAGATACATCATGAAAGCAGTTCTGTTTGCCCAAGACATCGGGACGTGGCTCCAAGCCTACTGGCCGGTCATCGCCATCCTGTTGATCGCAGTGTTCGGGATCGTGGCGTTGGTGATCTTCTTTAGCTTTTTGCAACTATGGATTCAGTGTTGGCTTACTGGGGCCAAGATCAGCATCCTCGATCTGGTCGGAATGAAGCTCCGAAAAGTCGACTACACCATGATCGTCAAACAGAAGATCGCCCTCGTGCAAGCGGGAGTCAAGGTCGCTACTCGGGAACTCGAAGCGCACTTCCTCGCTCGAGGTGACGTTGGGAAAACCGCCAAAGCCGTGATCGCCGCGCACAAAGCTGGGTTTCATTTGCCCTGGAGCGATGCAGCGGCGATCGACCTGGCCGGGCGAGATGTGTTCGAAGCCGTCCTGATCAGCGTGAAGACGCAAGTAATTGATTGCCCCGACCCAGGGAAAGGCCGCGAGACTCTCGATGGGGTATGCCGAAACGGTATCCAACTTCGAGCCAAGGCCCGAGTGACCGTGCGGACCAAGCTCGACCGCCTGGTCGGGGGAGCCTGGAAAGACACGATTATCGCTCGCGTCGGCGAAGGCATCGTCCAGGCGATCGGTGCGGCGGAACACCACACCGACGTCTTGGCGAATCCCAACATGATTTCGCAAGCCGTGCTGCGAAACTCTTTGGATTCACAAACGGCCTTCGAGATCGTGTCGATCGATATCGCCGATATCGAAGTCGGCGAGAACATCGGTGCGGCTCTCCAGACCAAGCAAGCCGCTGCTGACTTGCAAGTGGCCCAGGCCCAAGCCGAGAAACGTCGCGCTGCCGCTGTGGCCCGCGAGCAAGAAATGCGTGCGACGGTCGAAGAGAACCGCGCGAAGGTCGTTTTGGCCGAAGCCGAGGTTCCATTGGCCATCGCTCAAGCGTTTCGAGATGGACGACTTGGCATCATGGATTACTACAACTTGCGAAACGTCCAAGCAGATACGGAAATGCGGAACTCGATCGCCGGGGTGTCCGACCGAGGCGAAAGAACCGAGAACCTGGACAACACAACGAACCACACTCAGTGACCGCGATGAGAACGTTGGACATTCTGCGGAAGGATAAAAGAAGGCCCGTTTTTGTTGGCTGAGGAAAAACTCAGGTCGTCTCTGCGAAAAGCGACACCATAAACCGCCCAACGATGTTCTAGACGGCTTTCGTTTATCCTTTCTCCCCTGCATATTTACTATTCTCACGCGGAAGGATTACTCCGATGGCTCCATTGATTATCCTGGCGGTCTTTCTCGGAGCGATGCTGATCTTCGTTCTCTTGAAGTTGTTGAATCCGCCGCCCGAGGAAAAACCTACACATTCGCCGCCTGAACCGCAGTCTCGCCAATCGTCTCGCCGTGCCGTGTCCCAACAATCACGAGGGGACAAACGAGTTCCTGCACGAGGTGAACCCAATCGCGTTGCCGACCGTGACACTCAAGCAAGAAACCCCCAGACCTTGCCGAAAGCTCCCGACCCGAAACCGAACCAGGAACCAAGGCGTATCCCTGTACTCAAACCGACTCGCCAAGTTTCGAAGCGTCAGCCGGCACTTCCGCAGGCGCAGCGGTCTTATCGAGTTGATCCAAACCTTGAAGTCACTCCAAAGCGGCCCAGCGTGCAACCGTCTCCCAATCGCAATGGTACAGCTGCCAAGACTGGTGCTAAACCTGGACAGATTCCGTTGCGACCGGTCTCCGAGTCACAAACCGAAACTCCCTCAACGCCAAGCGTCCCCACTCAAAATCCGAACGCTAAGGCCACGAACGCACCAGAAGTGATGATACCTCGTTCCGTTTACTCCCCTAAGACGAAGCATCCTTCTAGTCCTCCAACAGACATGATCAACTACTTACGGTCGCTCTTGGGCGATCCTGGGACAGCGAAAACCGCCATTCTTTTGTCGGAAGTTCTTGGTCCACCGGTGTCCAGAGCACGACGGTCTTGATATCCAGATAGGGAAGCAATGCCTGACGTTGCTTTCCTGTCTTTTACCTCGTGAAGCCGAGGTCGGGAAGCTACCAATTCCGCGACGATCCCGAGAAAGAGCAAGACTATGCCTGGCCAAAGAAATTTTTTATTGGACATGGATGGGGTGTTGGTCCGCGGGAGTACTGCGATTGCCGGTGCTCAAGAGTTTTTGGCCAAGCTCGAAGAGAGTGGGACCAACTACCTGATCATCACCAACAATCCAATCTACACACCACGAGACCTTTCCCATCGACTCAACGCGATGGGCCTGACCGTCCCGGAACATCGCCTCTTCACGTGTGCGATGGCAACGGCACAGTTCCTCGCCCAACAACGACCCGACGGAACGGCCTTTGTCGTCGGTGAAACCGGACTTACGCAAGCTCTCCACGATATCGGGTATGTCATGACGGCCACCAACCCCGACTACGTGGTGCTTGGCGATACGACCTTTTATAACTTCGACCAGATCACACAAGCTGTCCGATTGGTCAAAGCCGGTGCTCGGTTTATCGCAACAAACCCGGACCCAAGCGGACCCGTCGAGAGCGGAATCGTACCCGCGTGTGGAGCCATGGCTGCCCTCATTCAAACAGCGACTGGCGTGAAACCGTACTTCGTGGGCAAGCCAAATCCCTTGATGATGCGGAGAGCGCTGAACCACATCGGTGCTCACTCCGAGAATACAACTATGGTTGGCGACCGAATGGACACCGACATCATCGCTGGTCTGGAAGCAGGGATGGAAACGATTTTGGTGCTCAGTGGTGTGACTCGGCAGGAAGACATTGACCGATTTCCCTATCGACCGACTTACGTGTTGCCATCCGTGGCTTCGATCCAGTTGGAGGGAACTTCAGGGGTTTGATGGGTCGGTTCGTGTTGGGGAGATGTCAGATTTTCAGAAGTGGCTGATTCGATCAATCAACCACTTGTCGTTTACTTATCTTCGAGCCAGATAAACCGGTCTCATTTTGCGACCTTGATATTCTCTTTTTTGAGAACTGTGTTCAAAGCCGGGGCGGACGACTCGTGGATCGTTACGGTGTTGTTCTGCTTTCCATTGAGGTAGGAATACACCCAACTGCACTGAAAACAGATGACCAATTCCACGACGTCGTCTCCGTGTTTGGCTCGAATGCCGTGTCGAGGAATAAAACACTTTGCTCCCGGTTGTCCTTTTTTGATGCCTTTTAAGACGGCTTCCAAAACCGTCTTGCGGGCTTTGTTTTTGAGAGTCACTTTACCGAGGATCGGATATCCAGAGAAACCATCTTTCACTTTTTTCTTTACGTGAGGATCGAGCGAATAAAATTCGATCGACTGGGCATTCTCTAACACAACCATTATATCCTTGGAAAGTTGTTTGGCCGTGACTTTTTTCCCTTTGTTCTTTTGGTTTTGGGCGACCACCTGGCCGCCAACCAACAGCCCAACAACACCTACGAGTAGCAGTAATCTCATTGTTTTCATCGAAGTTCTCCCAGGTTGATAATGCTTGAGTCGAGAGATTGATTTGTTCGTCAAGGTACGTGAAATCAATGGATGACCAGTTTGCGTTGAGCGTCGATATTGAGGCGTGCAGCGAACAAACACCAACGACAACAGACCAGAGGAGCAGTCACCCGACGCAATCGAAATTAAAACCGGACAGGCAGGGGTCCAGTATGCCATGGTTGGTGACGCAACTCACGGCCGCTCGACTTTCGACTCTTGACCTTCAACCTCACCTCTCGAATTCAGCTTGGCCGTCTTTCGCATTCTTGTTCAATCGATTCGAGACATGAAGCCCTTCCAGAATGAACTCGACGATACTGGCTGTCAACTCATTTCCAGCTTCGAGTGGGGCTTCCTTGGCAACAGTCTCGCGGAATTGGTCGACCTCCTTTTTGAGTGATGGAACTTCATCCAGAAGGCTCTGGTATTCCGCTGCGGGAGTTCGGTCACCGGTTCTCGTTGTGTGCCCGGCTTCGAACCACTCCACGAGTGGGCGGAATTGTTTCACCTGGAAATGGGCCTCGAAGACGTTCTTGATGGCCTCTCCGAATAGTTTTTCAATGACCCGATCTTCTTGTCCATCGTCTTCGGTAAGTGTCAATTCGAGCTTCCCCCGAGCACTTGCAGCCAGGTGAGTCATATCGCTAACGCGAGGGACAACGACGGATTCGCTTAAAGTCAAAGCTCGCCGTTCCGCGCTACTCAACAGATTCTCTAGATTGGCAATCGACATCCGCACACTCACTCCCGATTGTTGGTTGATCGAAGCACTGGTGCGAGCGAGTCGGGCCATTTCCTCCAAAATCTCTTTCATGAAGTGGGGGACGTGGACAGCCGCACCCTCTCGGTCTGTCCAGGCGTTGGCATCGGTGATGGAGATTCCCGCTTCCGAAGTGAGCGGGTAATGGGTCCGGATGACGCTACCTATTCTGTCCTTGAGGGGCGTAACGATTCGACCACGGTTAGTATAATCTTCGGGATTCGCGCTGAAGACAAGGCACACGTCGAGGTCGAGCCGGATAGGGTAGCCCCGAATTTGGATGTCGCGTTCTTCCAGGACGTTGAACAACCCGACCTGAATTTTCGGGCTAAGGTCGGGGAGTTCATTCATGCAGAAGATCCCTCGATTGGTTCGAGGAATCAGACCAAAATGCATGGTCATTTCGCTCGAGAGGTACTGTCCCTCGGCATGTTTGATCATGTCGATCTCACCAACGAGGTCGGCGATCGTGACGTCCGGAGTCGCCAACTTTTCGTTGAACCGACGCTCTCGACCGATCCATTCGATGGGAGTATTGTCACCCTTGGCGGCGATGATGTCTCGCCCATATCGGCTCACTGGATTGTAGGGATCATCGTTGAGTTCACTCCCCGCCACAATCGGGATCGCGTCATCGAGGAGATGAACAAGATGCCGGAGCATGCGTGTTTTGGCTTGGCCACGAAGCCCAAGAAACAACATGTCGTGTTTGGACAGGATGGCGTTTTGAATCTGAGGAAAGACAGTATCTTCGTATCCGATGATATCAGGAAACAGGGATTCGCCAGCCTTCAACATGCGGACAAGGTTGTTTCGCATCTCTGATTTGACGCTGACGACTTGATAACCGCTAGCTTTGAGTTCACCCAGAGTTTGTGGTCGGTCCATGATCGGCTTATCCCGTTGCGTAAGAGTCTTGTTAACACCACCATTGTAGGAAAACAAGCAAGCAAAGGACGCGGGGAACAAGTCCTTAGAAGATTTGCACTGAGGGATTCTAAGCCGAGGTCGCTCCGAACCCCTTACTGATGTTGTGTCTGGGTCAATTTCTGAAATAAAACGTAACAAGACCGATATCCCCAAAAACGCGCTGCGAGGTCTTGTTTCTCGGCACGGGTGATTCTGTTGGTCTTCGTGATTTTGTTTTGGACCAGAGAGTATGTTGGTTTTAGGAACTGGTTATTCTTGAATCATTTCCAGGCTTTTGGCGATCGCCTGTCTGAAGGCCGGTCCAAGTTGGCCGTTCCGCTGTAGGTTGCGTAGTTTGGGGATTGCGCGGCTAGCTTGAGGGCCAATTTGACCCAAACTCCTCACGCCAGCAAGGACGACGGACACCTCTTCGTCTTCCAGGGTTTTGATGAGGGCCGGGACAACGTTATTGGAAACAGCACCAATCTTGCCAAGGGCTTCCGCAGCGTAGCGTCGAGTCAAGACAGCGTCGTCATTCAACGCTTCGAGCAAGGCTGGCGTTGCCGCCTCAGCGTCTGAACCGATCTGACTCAGCGCAGCGGCCATTCGATAGCTGCCAGCCAATCCCTCAGCCTTCAAACGCTTGGCCAAGACCGGGACGGCAGCCTTGGCTTTTTGGCCGAGCTCACCGATCATTTCGGCGGCACGGAATCGAACTCTCGCTTCCGAATCCTGCAACCCCTTGATGAGCCCTTCGATGATTTCCGGGGCATCCGACTTCAAATTTCCGAGAGCTTCCACTACGCCTGTCCTGACGTACAGATCGTTGTCGTCGAGCATTCCCACGACGGCTCTGGTCACATCCGCATCCTCTGGTTCAAGACGAACCAGTGTCTTGGCCACATTGGCGCGGACGATGGCATGAGTGTCTTTGATCATGGGTTTCAAAAGTTTGACTAACTTGGCCTTGTCAGGATGGATGTCACCCAAGACAAGAACTGCGTTTGCCCGGACAAAGTGGTTGTTATTTTGCAAACCGTCGATGAGTCCGGACACACCATATTTCTTGGTAGCTCGAAGGACGAGAGCGGCGTTATCGCGGACATCGCGATCCGCATCGCCAAGAGCGTTAACGAGTTCCTTCAGTAGTGACTCGGGATTGCGATTTCCCGCCTTGGGTTGGCCCATGACGGCCTTGATGAACTGCGGGATGAGGCTCTTGGTAGGTAGACCAATGCGAACCACCGCTTTCGTAGCTTCCATCACGATTCGTTTTTCTGTCCCTTCCAAGGCTTGAAAGTAGGCCTGGAGTTGTGCTTGTTTATCGGCAATGGCTTTTTCCCAGTTTTCGTGGGCGACCCGGGCATTTTCATTCGCGAGTTCGATCGATCGGATGATGTTGGGGACCGTTTCTTGGGCAGGTTCGCCGATCCGTTCCAACACCCGAACGGCCACCATCCGGGAAAGCGGGGTTCGCTCTTTTAGCATTTCTTGGAGTCGAGGTACGGCGGCTTTTCCGATGTTGCCCAACGCATCAACAGCTTCCTGGTGGAGACGAGGACTTCGACTTTCGAACAGACCGACCAGGGGATCAATAACATCCTGGGAACCGATTTTTCCGAGGGCTCGGATCGCATGGACCTGAAGTTCTCCAGTTTCCGTTTTCAGAATACTGAGGAGCGTCGGAATGGCCGGGGCCGCAGTCGGCCCCATTTCACCCAGCACACGTATTGCTTCCACCCGAACAGCAAGCGTGTGACCCTTGTCCTGCGTCTTCGAAACAAACGACTTGAGCAAGTCTTCCACTTTGGGGACAGCCGATTCGCCAATAGCAACCAACGATTGACGAGCCTTTTGACGTTTTTCCTCCTCTTGGCTTTTCAACTGTTCTGTCCAGGCGCTGAGGGTCCGTCCGTTGTGGCGAGGCTCCCAGGGTTTGAAGTACCAAACGACAACACCACCAACCAACACCAGCGAGATGACGAGAAAAGCAATCTCCGTGACCCTCGATCGAGAATTAGGCGTCGCCGGCAAGGTAGTTGACGACTTCGGAGCACCAGGAGCAATGGCAGAGGAATACGAATCTGATGTTGTGTTAGCTCCTTTGTTGATGGGCCTCGCGGACTCCGTCTTGATGGCTGTTGGTTTGTCGTTTTTCTGTTTTGTTTCGTCGGACATGTTGAAGTGTTTCTCGCTGGGTTTCGACATCGGTGTTTCTCAAGGTGTTAACAAAAGGGTTGGTCGTGCTGGATTTCCTTCGGGCTACTTACCATTACGAGAAGTTTAGTGGATCTGTTCCGGTGAGTTGAGCAATCCTATCGTTAGGTGCTTACTCTGATCCTGGCTCTCGTTTTGGTAGGCGAAATGGGTCGGAGTTAAACTCCCAGAAGGAGAGAAAAGCAAACCCCGCACCCAAGACACTGTAGACCAACAGGCCGACAACGACTAACAGGAAATGAGCCAACGAAAACCGATCTGGCCTAAGGGATATGGTTTCGTACCACGAAAACGCCAAGAACTGCCAGGATTCCATCGGGTTGAACACCAATCCGACCGGGCCGAGAGTTCCTGAGAAAAGGTAGGAGCCTGCAATGGCAACGAGCACGGTTACGCCAAGGGTGACGCTCGATCGTAATGGCGTTCGGCAGATGACTGAGAGATAAAGTGAGTAAAACGAGAAGAATAGCAGGTGAATTGCACACGCCACGATCAACAACAAACACGAAACAGGGTGCAAAGCGAGCGTCCACACTCCCAACAACCAACCCACCGCACAAGTCATTAGAGGAATTCGGAACAACCAGAAACTCGCTTTCCACTTGTTGAGCAGTAATTCCCGGCGCTCAATGGGGATCACGAGTAAGTTGTCCATGAGTTGGCCTTCGCGTTCCTTCGCTACCGTGCGAGTGAGATGAAAGGAAACCAACCCAATGCAAACAAGAGGCGCGGCAAGGACAAGGTACTTGATGACTGGATTGGCAAAGGCGTCAACATCACGAACGTCGAAGGCGCCAGGGGCATCGGGGCCCGTGGCGATGGCCTGGAGAAGATAGCCCAGACTCGCGAGAAACGTGTATCCCAAATACAACAGCAACCCCATGAAGCTGATCCAACCAACCGACTCCACGAAGCCCCCGATATTGATCCTGGTTTCTCTCCACCAAATGGGATTGAGACCAACAGGACGCGGCTTCGTACGGAAAAAGTCATCCTCCGGCAGACGAGCCCCATCAATCGCTCCAGGAGTAGCTTTCCTTCCGGAAGGATGGATTGTGTTGGTTTTCTTGGGATCACGAAGTCGGCGTACCGATTGCCACAGGAAGAAGGTGCCCACCAAACCCTGGTAAAGCATGGCCCAACCAATCACCTGATACAGCGTCGTGTTCAAAGACGTTGCAGCACCTACGGGAGCAGGGCCTCCTCCGGCTCCTGGCCCGGGAGTGCTGCTCACCGTTGTCGTCATGATTCCAAGCAGAGGAGTTGTGGGATACATGACCCCAACCGTGATGGCGTAGGACATGAATAACGCACTGATCCAACTTTTACAGGTGACTGAGGTGTAGATCGTCACACTCGCGGCAAGCAAGATTGTCGTCCCGGTCAGCACAAAACCAGCGGCGAATATTCGAAAATCGATTCCACCCCAAAATTGAATCAACGCGATTACTGGAAGTCCCGTGAGAGTCACCGCCGCAATTGCCAAGCTCCGGGCCAGGAGTTTTCCGAAAATGATTTCGTGATCGTGAAGGTGTGAAGCAAAGAGAAAATCGATCGTTCCGTTCTTGCGCTCGTTGGCGATCGCCCCCGCGACGTACATGGGAGTGAGAACGACGACCGCCAAAAATTGCATCAGCAGCAATGTCGTGGCAAACGTTTCTCCAAGTTTCGCCAGGTCGTTGTGGCTCATCCCAGCTCCATCGCTGTCCTGACCTGGAGCGACCACAATTGTGTTGGCGTAATAACTATTCCAACTCATGTGGACGAGATATAGAACGAACAAAAGCGAGAATGCATATCCAACACGGAGCCAAACCGTTCGATAATTTCTGGCAAGCCGCAGAGCCTCGTAGTAAAACAGCGGACCAAATAGATTTTTCTCGGTTCGATGTAATCGAAACATGCCGTACGCAAACAGCACCAGGGAAATCCCGAGTGTGACCAAGAACGGGACGATCCGAGCCAGGATGAGCCCAATCGTCAAAGTGATCGCAGAAGCCACGATGAAGGTGAACCCACTATGGATCAACTCCATCAGGGATAGGCCTTCCTTCTGATATCGTTGGGGCCGATGACGAGCCACACTGCGAGGCGATTCAAGACGCACGGCACGAACCTCGATGGGGGATGGGAATCATGCTTTTCCTGGGCCAGGTCCCTAACAGACCGGGTCAACGCCGTCGTGTCGATCACGTCGGCTTTGGATTGGTGCAGGGTTGGCCTTGCACCACCTACCTGCCATTGGAGTGAAGATATTCCAGACAACTCTCGATTCTGGTTATTCGTCCTCGCTCTCGTAATCCATCAACCTCCCCGAAAGCCAAAACATGCCCTGGATTATACCACCGACAATGGGTGGTGCATTGGTGACTTCGGGGTCAATAACTACGTCGAGCCTACCACCGAACGTTTCGACGAGGGCATAGTGGTAGGGGTGGCGACTGAGTTCATTTTCTTTCAGTTCCACCTCGAGGATGACCCCAGTGAACATTGCAATCGGTTCTGGAATCGTTTCCTCCTGCCCCTCGGTTGGGAAAAGGCCGACGGGAACGAAAGACTGGGGTGAAAGTTTGGGGGCTTCTTGACCGTTGGACTGTTCCGGAGATGGGCTCTCCTGGGCGTTCTCGTACGCCTCGAGAGATTCGAAAATGGTCGCCTCCTGCGCGAAAGCAGACAGTTGCACCAGGGCCATCGATGGTAGTTTTAGGTCGGAGTAAGCCCGAAAATCGGGTGCTTCAAAAACGAAGGGATAGTCCCCGGGTGCAGGTTGGCCTTCTTCGGTCTCGTCCTCGGAAGGGAAATCGTCTTCCTCGGTCGGTTGTGTTTCGGGTGCGTCGTTTTGATCTACCGGGTTCGCCCAAGCGAAAAAAGCTCCATCGAGTTCGTCTGCTCCGGGTTTGTCTACCATCCCCTCGATTCGAACTCGGACCTCGGAGGTTCCCATAAAGTGCGGATTGACCGCGAGCAGTTCGTGGTCGGGGTTGACCAACAACCAGATTTCCGCTCCCGATTGACAACTCCAACGCAGATACGTTCCCCCTTCGACTTCCAACGGTGTCGCCGATTGGGCGATCGCGTTTGCAACGTTGAGAAGTTCCTCGTCGGATTGGATTGGAAAACCGATGGTGGAAAAGTAGCTTGGCATAACGTGATTCCCGTTTGATAAATCGGTCCTGGGTCCGTCTCTGTGAGGCCTTTGAGACCGTGACTCCATTCTACCGATATGAACGTGGTTCGTCGCTGAAAAGATTAGAGAGGGCCATGGGCCTGTATTCATTGGATACTAGCCGCGTCGAAGCAACCTGGTAAAACTGGAAAAGGATTGCTAACGTAATGGCTGTCGATCCCAAGAACGTGTTGCGGCTACGATCGTCGGACAACACCTCGCACATTGTCACTTCGTATCCATGAATAGCGAAATATACCCTATACCAGAAGAACTCAACGGCGCAACAGTTGCTGCCGCTTTGCGTCATTTTTTCGAAGGCAAGTCGTGGAAGGAAGTACGCACTCTTGTCGAGAGCCGACACGTTAAAATCGGTTCTGAGTTGTGTCTGGATTCTGCCCGCCGACTCAATGTAGGCGAGAACCTCGAAATTCTCGGCCACCCTGCGCCGAAACCTGCTGAGGCCGCGCCGATCGTCATTCGGTTTGTCGACCAACACATCGTCGTAGTCGAGAAACCCGCAGGCATGAACACTGTGCGTCACCCGTCCGAACGAGAATGGTCGGCTCGACGTCGTGCTCTTTCGCCGACGTTGGACGACCTGGTGGCCAAGAAGCTAGCTCGGTCGCACTCTGCCAAAACGAAAGGAAGCCTTCCTCGACTCCGCGTTGTCCAGCGACTCGACAAGGACACGAGCGGGCTACTCGTATTCGCCAGGACTGTGGAAGCCGAACGCGGTCTCGGGAGCCAGTTCCACGAACACACTGTCCTGAGGCGATATCTGGCCATCATCCTCGGCCATCTTCCCCCGCAGACCATAGAAACGTTTTTGATTCGAGATCGCGGGGACGGGCGTCGAGGCAGTTCTCCAAACGACAAGCATGGCAAGCGAGCCGTCACGCACGTCGAAGTCATTCAGCAATTTCCGGCCCACGCTCTGGTGGCCTGTCGCCTGGAAACTGGACGGACTCACCAAATCCGGATTCATTTGGCGGAACGCGGGCATCCCATTTGTGGTGACGCCTTATACAATAAGAAAATGGATGGGAGTGAGATTATTCCTGACTGCAGCCATGCGCCTCGACTCGCATTGCACGCGGAACAACTCGGGTTCATTCACCCCGTTACGGAGCGGGAAGTCCAGTGGGAAATGCCCCTGCCTGATGACTTGCACGCATTGTTGCTGGATTTACGCAAAACGACAACCAACCCCCACCAAAAACCACAGAAGAAGCCTCGGCGGGGCGGACGATAGCGACCGCCTTCGAGCGAGACTTGACACCAACAAGAGCCTCTGGTACCGATGATGAACGATTACATTGGCTACGGTACCAGCCACGCTTCCAATCGAGCAAAATAGATGACTGACCTGAATACACAAGAACTACGAGAAAAACATTACAACGCGACCGTGGTCTCCATCCGCGAAGTGAACCCCGAACTTCGGATTTTCCGAATCAAGCCCGATAGTGGTGTTCCCAAACACATTCCAGGCCAGTACGGGACCCTCGGGATGGGCAACTGGGAGCAACGTGTCGAAGGAGCCCAGGAAGAATCTCTGGAAGCGACGAAACTCAAACGCGTCGTGAAGCGAGCCTACTCTTTGAGCCACCCTATACTCGGCGATAAGGACGACCTTTTTGATCCAACGGGAAAAGACTGGGTCGAGGTCTACATCGTCCTTGTGCTCGAAGCGAGCAAAGAGAAGCCGCCCGCCTTGACACCGCGATTGTTTACTTTGACTGAAGGCGATCGAGTATTCATGGGGGAGAAGATCACCGGTCACTACACTCTCGAACCGGTCAAACCCGACGATACGGTCATCTTCCTCTCTACCGGTACGGGCGAAGCGCCGCACAACTACATGACCTGGTCGTTGCTCTGTAATGGACACAGGGGCAAGATTCTGGGGGCGTGTTGCGTGCGGTATAACCGCGACCTGGGGTACATGGAAACTCAAGAAAAACTCATGGCCCGGTACCCCAATTACCACTACATCCCGCTGACGACGCGAGAAAACCCGGACCAGAAGAAAGTCTACATCCAAGACCTAATCCAGAGCGGAACGATCGAAGAAAAGCTGAGCTGTTCGCTCGACCCCGAAACCACTCATGTATACTTGTGCGGCAATCCCAAGATGATCGGGGTTCCCGAAGTTGACAAGGAAACGGGTGAGAGTCGCTACCCGAAGGACCTAGGTGTCGTCGAAATTCTGGAACGAAAGGGGTTCCATCGCGACAACCGCGCTGCGAAAATCCATGGGTCGATCCACTTCGAAGAATATTGGTAACACGGGAGGTCGGTTGTGGCGGAAGAAGTCATAGGTGGCTATAAACTCGTGAACGTCATCGCGAGTGGCCAGTCGAGTTGGGTCTGGGAAGTCGTCGAAGTTTCCAGCAATCGCCATTTTGCCATGAAGCGGTTGTTGCCGGAGAAAAAAAATGACCAACAGGCCGTCAAACTATTGATTCATGAGGCGAAAGTCGGCAAAAAACTCCAACACCCTCACATCATCAAGATCGTCCATACCTCGATCAAGCCAGAAAATCCGTACTACGTGATGGAATACTTTCCAGCGGGAAGTTTGGGGATGCGGCTCCTCCGAAAAGAGTTCGACTTCATCAAAGAGAATGCCAGACACATCTTGAAGAAGTGCATGACCGCACTGGCTTACATGAACGGTTCGAAATATGTACACCGCGACGTGAAGCCCGACAACTTTCTTGTCAACGCAGCTCGCGAGGTGCGATTAATTGACTTCGCAATCGCCAAGAAGATCGAAAAGCCACCGTTCTGGGCTAACTGGTTCCCGAAGAAAAGAACTACCCGAACGGCTGGAACACGCAGTTACATGTCGCCCGAGCAGATCCTCAACGAAGCACTCGATGGCCGTGCGGATATTTACAGCTTCGGCGCCAGCATGTACGAACTGTTCACTGGGCGCCTTCCGTTCGTCGGCGACACGAGCGACAAACTGTTGATGAAACATCTCAAAGAAAAGCCGATGACGCCAGAATCTCACAATCCCGAACTGCATAAAGATTTCGCGAAACTCATTCTCCAGATGCTAGAGAAAAAACGTGAGAATCGACCGAAGGATTTTCATGAGGTGATGATGCGACTGCAGAAAATCCGAATTTACAAAGGCGAACCCAAACCGAGAGCTAATGACATGTACGAGGAAGTATGAGAGTCCAAAAGCAGGCGACAGGTCGGACGTCGCGCGATCGGACCCAAAGGAACCTCACGCGAAAACGCTAAGGGATAGGAAGACGAACACTCACAACGCGGCCACCTCAGATTGGCGGTTATTCGTAGCGTTTATGGGATCTGAAATTCGTCCGTTGGCTGTCGACGTTCGAGGCTCAACATTTTCCCGTTTTTCCACTAAGGACTTTTGTCGACAATGGCAAACTTGCACGTGCTCCCTTTTGAACAACCGATCTACGAAATGGAATCTCTCCTCGCCCAGATGGAGACTGAGACAAACGGAACTGTCGGCGGGAGCGAAGAAATTCGGAGTATGCGGCGAGAACTCGCGAACCTCAAACGCCGTATTTATTCGGATCTCTCGCCTTGGGACACCGTGTTGGTCTCACGTCACCGAGATCGACCGCAAACGTGCGATTACATCGACTTGCTGTTCGACGAATTTGTGGAACTCCACGGCGATCGGGCCATTGGTGACGATCGAGCCCTACGCACGGGCTTTGCCCGCCTCGGTGACTACAAGGTCATGTTGATCGGCCACCAGAAAGGTCACACTCTGAAAGAACGCACGGAGTGCCTCTATGGGTGTGCCCACCCTGAAGGATACCGCAAAGCGCTGGTGAAGATGCAACTTGCCGCCAAGTTCAAGATCCCGGTGATTTGCTTGATTGACACTCCCGGGGCCTATCCGGGTATTGGCGCCGAAGAGCGTGGCCAAGCTCAACTGATCGCGACGAACCTCCTCGAAATGGCGAACCTTCCGACACCCGTTGTGTGTGTCGTGATCGGGGAGGGTGGTTCGGGTGGAGCGCTCGGTATCGGTATCGGGGACAAAGTGAGCATGCTCGAGCACGCGTACTATTCGGTCATCAGTCCGGAAGGTTGTGCTGGAATTCTCTGGAAGGTGTCGACCGAAGAAACGAAAACCCTTGCGGCCGCGGCGCTGAAATTGACCTCCCGTGACCTGTTCAAACTTCGCGTTATCGACGACATCATCCCCGAACCCCTAGGAGGCGCGCATCGCAACCATCAAGAGATGGCCAATACCGTGAAAGCCTACTTGTTGCGCTACTTGCGAGAACTCACGACGAAAACGACCGAGCAACTTCTTGAAGAACGTTATGAGAAATTCCGCAAAATGGGAGAGTTCGAGCAAGACATGCTTGAGCATGTGAGCGACCAGAATCCGAACTTGGAATCTCCTCCGGAAAAATGACCGGGGGGTTCCACGACTGGGATAGACTCACCACTTTCTCGGCCAAGTGTCTTTCCGGACTGAAAAGCTGTTCCGAGACAGATTGCTTTTCATGACTGGGTGGCGTGTTTCTCGTCATCCATTTCCTACTTCCGACCTATTGCATTTCGCTCCAGTCGATGTGGTTCTTTCAACCGCTGCGATCGTCGAAGTCATACTCCTCGAGTTCAGGCCGGTACGAGTGACAGTATCTTGTACGGGGTCGGTGTTGGTCACGAGGACATTCTCCGACGGAGCAATCGTGATTGTGGTTCGAGTTCTCTCAATCCCAGTCTTAAGAGAGGGATTGAGAGTGAAGGTAAAAGTCACGTTTGCTATCTGGCCCTGTTTAATTCGATCGAAATGCTTTGCTCGTGGCCACGAGGTAGATTAAAGAACGCATGCCGTATTTCTTTTCCGCCAACTTGGCTAAGATACGATCGACTTCCGGCCGATCGGAGGCGGTCACGCTCCGGCCAAGGGCATACGTGAGGAGTTTCTCGGTCACTGCCCTGGCGAACTTGTCTTTTTCTTTGACCAATAGAGACTTGAAGCCGACCACATCTTCGAAGGATTCTCCATTCGGAAGTTTCCCGGAGGCATCAATCTTGGGTCCTTTCACCCGACCACGAGAATAGTGGCTCCGCCAACCTCCGATGGCGTCATAATTTTCCAGAGCGAACCCCAACGGATCGATCTTGCGATGGCATTCGTAGCAAGTCGGGTTGTTGCGATGCTTTGAAAGTTGATCTCGTATGGTGGTCGCTCCGCGAATGTCAGGGTCGAGGGGTTCGACGTCTGGGGGCGGTGAGGAAGGTGGCGTTCCGAGCACATTTTCTAACAGCCACACACCGCGAACTACAGGCGAGGTGTCTATTCCATTGGCACTTACGGTCAATACGCTGGCTTGACCGAGCAAGCCGCCGCGACGACGGTCTTTGAGTTGGACCTTGTGGAACCCGGGCTTTTTCGGTGGACGAATTCCGTAAAATGTGGCCAATTCGTTGTTGACGAAAGTGAAGTCCGAATCGAGAAAATTCAATAGGCTCAGGTCGTGATCGATGAGGTGTCTGGTGAACAGGTGCGTCTCCTGGCGCATGGCTGTTTGCAAATCATATCGGTAGAACTCGGGAAACCGAGTACGGTCTGGCGGAGTCGCCCCGAGATTTCGCAGGGTCAACCAACTATCGAGAAAGCCCTCGATGAAGTCATTCGATCTGGGATCGCGGAGCATCTGGTCGATTTGACGTTGGAGGACTTTCGCCTTTTGCAATTCTCCCTGGTTGGCGAGCTTTACAAGCTGGTCATCGGGGATCGAGGCCCACAAAAAGTAGGACAAACGCGATGCCAAAGCAGGCCCCGACAATTCGGCTTTTCCGATCGGTTCCCAGTACAAAAAGTTGGGTGAGCAGAGCATCATCTTGAGACCATCCGTGTAGGCTTCCACAGAACTCCGGCCACTTTTTTTGCGGACATTGATGACTCGGAGAATGCGGTCGATTTCCTCTTTACGAACCGGTCGACGGTAAGCCTGCGAAGCCAACCGCGTGATTTGCTTTCGCATTTGCTGTTCGGATAAACTCTTGGTTTTCCGCACGCTTTCCCATGCATCGCCGAAAATGGCTTGCTGGCTTTTCGTCGGCCAATGGTCGTAAAACGGTCCCTTGATTTCGATGTCGTCGATGTGAATTTGGGGGAGCTTGCCATGCTGGATGGATACTCTTCGATTCTCGACAATTCCCCGGCGTTTTGGCCTGGGCAACTGCTTGCCCCCGTATTTGCGGACCATTTTCGCCCAAAGTCCTCGAACGCCGAACATGCCATTTCGGAAAGTGAAACGAGGAGTGTAGCCCGCATCGAGCCAAATTCGGGCGGAGTAGGTCTTGGATGCGTCTTCGAGTTCGAATTCTGCGAGTAGCGGCTCGATGGGTTGGGGTTCGAAGAGAATACCTGCCTTGACGTTACCCGCCCGGATACCAAGTCGGAAAGGTTCTTGCGGATTGGTGCCAATGAGCTTGAGATCGTAAGGGTGGCGTCGGTGAAGAGGCGTGGCCTTGAAACGAATTTCATACCACCCGTCGTGCGGGACGCCATTCCGGAAATCCCAAATTGGACCATAGGCCCCTTCGTGTTTGTCGGCGCCAACCACTTCGTAAAGGGTGATGTGTTCCCAGCCATTATGGTCTCGATGAACTCGATCAAGCTGGGGTTGTTGCCGAAAGTTGTTTCGAAAAGTCCAGGTTTGCGTTTTGGGCCGTTCCAGCGGATAGATGGCTCGGTCTATGATCTTGTCGGCTGCCTTCAAGTAACGCTGCAGACGATGGCTCGACATCACAAGCGTTTCGGCTTGATTGTCGAAGTGTTGGTGAGTCTCATCCTTGGGAAACGCCGTTGTTGGATCGAACATCGTCAAGTTCAGGTGGAAGAGATCGCGGACGGTGTGGCGGTATTCGCGAGCATTAAGCCGACGAAGGCCAGTTCCCTTCCGTTTGTCCTTACGGTTTCGATGATAAGCCGCGATGGATTGCGTCAGCGAACGAATGACGGCTTTTAGTTCGGCTTGAGGAGGTTGGTTTGATTCTTTCGGGGGCATTGCACCGAGATTGAGTTGGTCGAGAATTTCTTGATAGTCGTCCAGATTTTTCTCGGTGATTTGACCGACCAACATATCGAATCGACGGTCGGCGCGTTGCCGACGAGCGCCGTGGCAGCGGGTACAGTATTGCTTGAGAAACGGTCGAACCGTCTTTTCCAAGGCGGGGTGTTTCGCTTGGACATCTTGCGGTTTCGTTGAGGTGGTCTTGTCTGGTACAGGCTTGGCCCCGACCCACGAACGAACCCCCAAAGCAATCACAGAGACGACAACCGCGGAGACCAAAGCCCCAATGCATCGAGCAAGAGAAGATTTGCGACTCTTCATATCTAGGCTACCTCGAATCCGGTCAAGGTCCCAGTGCTTCGGCTGAAACGGTCGGTCTCGACGCCGAAACGTTGAAGCATCGAGACATAAAGGTTGCTGAGCGGGACTCTGCGGTTCTTCTCGCTTGGGTACTGTTTGTATTCGCCGTGTCGGAAGCCACCACCAGCGAGGATGATCGGCAAGTCAAAGTTGGTGTGCGAATTGCCGTTGCCCATACCGCTGCCCATCAAGACCATCGTGCTGTCTAACAGAGTCTCGTCGGTGTTGGCTTGACGGATGGATTTCAACTTGGCAAGGAAGGCCGCAAATTGCTGTACCTGGTAACGTTCAACCTGGAACAGTAAATCGAGACTTTCCCTGAGATGACCATGGTGCGACAAAGCATGATAGCCCCGACGAATGCCTAGATCCGAGGCAAGGAAACTGCCGCCGATTTCCAAAGTGGCCACGCGGGCGGAATCCGTTTGCAAAGCGAGAGCGATGAGTTCGTACAATGCAGGCAGATCGCGAGCCAGTCCTTGATTGGTCGGCTCGGCGATCGTAGTGGTTGGTTTTGGTTGGTTTTGCCAGTGACGGTCTAACCGGAGTTTGGTTTCCGCATCGCGAATCGAAGCGAAGTATTGATCGAGTCGGTCACGGTCGGATTGGTTGAGCCGCCGCCGCATCGAACCGGCCTCCTCGAGAACGGCGTCAAGAATTGAGCCATGCCGGGCGATGCGGTCCATGGTTCGCTGGGTTGCCCGAGCATCGCCTTGAACGAACAACGCTCGATACAATTCGCGGGGTCCCTGGATCGGGGGAACTCGAGTGCCGGTGCTCTTCCAGCTCATTCGTGGACCACCGTGCAGCCCACCCTCGGACCCAATCGTCAAGGAGGGAAAGCGTGTCCTGGATCCGACGAATTGTGCCGCTCTTTGATCGAGGCTGATCCCGACGTTGGGGATGTTCCGGGCATCCTCGGCTTTGACACCGGTCAGGAAAGTGTGGACGGCAAAATGCCCGCCCTTGAGGTCGTGATCCAAATGCGAGAAAATTGTGAGGTCCTGGCGATGCGGCTGTAACGGTCGGAGCAAAGGCGTCAGTTCGTAATTGCGGCCGAACTGTCCTGGCCAGAAAGTTCTGGGGACAAAGCCAAACTCATTGCCAATGCACACCATACGGCGAGGGCAGGTCTGTACATCATTGGTGGCGGACACGCGAGTCGTTCTAGGGTCGTTGGGCTGATCGGCCATCGCAGCACGGCCTGTCAATGATTCGAAAGCTGGTAAAGCGATGCAGACACCAGCGGTTTGAAGGAAGGAGCGTCTACCGAAGAGTTTGTGTGTCATATTTTGCACTCGGGTGTGACGATTGTAAGATCAAGGGAGACGGCATTGTTTCTTGTGGGAGAAGCCGACATGAGTGGAGATGCTTCTTGTTTTTTTCGGCTATCAACGGAACAAACATGCTGCATGGTTCGGTTCGCCTGTCATTGCCATAGAACATAGTATCCCCGAAGCGGATCACCTTGTCGAGTAAAATGAGATCCTTGGGAGTCAGTGGCGATTGTGGAGTTTGCATGTTGCTGATGGGTTCCGAGGACACGGATGTACTGGTTACTACCGAAGATCATGCAGTTTGTTTTCCGAGTTTGCGTGGTAGAACAAAATTCGTTCCGCTCTCGTTCTGACATTTCAGACAGTGGCGCATGGCCATTCATCATCGTGATTATGTCGCCATCTCCTGGTGAGTGAACCCAACAGGCCCGAGGGATGGAACGATGTGTTGAATCGAGGACGTCCATAATCGGTCAACAATGAGAGCGAGAGTAGCCCTGTATTCGGCGTTTCGTTCATCTCGATTCCACGAGGAACTCAGATGCCCTAGCTGGAGAATTCATGCAAAACGCATTCTTGGTCGTGAGAGAAGTGACAAAACGATATGGCGACGCGGAGGCCCTGAAGGGCGTGAACTTGGACGTCGCAGAAGGAGAAGTCTTCGGTTTGCTGGGGCCGAACGGGGCCGGTAAGACGACGCTGCTTTCGATCCTTTCGTGTTTGGTTGATCCGACCGGAGGGGAGATCTATCTCGACGGTAGGCGTGTTGTCCGATCGGACCGAGATGTTCGGCGTTTGATCGGGATCGTTCCCCAAGAGTTGGCCATCTATCAGGAACTGACTGCCCGCGAAAATCTTCGCTTTGTTGGTCAACTCTACGGAATCGGTGATCCCAAACTAAAACAGCGGGTCACGGAAATCCTGGAATTGATCGGCCTCGCCGATCGTGCGGATAAGACCGCCAAGACGTACTCAGGAGGCATGAAGCGACGGCTGAACCTTGGCCTTGCCCTGTTACACAAACCAAAGTTGTTGCTCCTCGATGAACCAACCACGGGAGTTGATCCGCAGTCTCGAAACCACCTTTTCGAAGGCGTGCGACGGCTCAACTCTCAAGGCATTACCATCATTTACACGAGCCATTACATGGAGGAGGTCCAGGCCCTTTGCTCGCGTATTGGCATCATCGATCACGGTTTGGTGATCGCTTGCAACACCTTGAAAGGGTTGCTGACGCTGATTCCGGGCCGAATTCGGTTTTGTCCGTCGGAACGCCCTGAGGGCTTGCTTGAGGAACTTCGTTCGTTGGTCGCCCGACCGAACGACATTATCTCAACCGAGAGCGCAGACCAAGAAGTCGATGTCAACTATCCAGGGGGAACAGCTACTCCCGTTCTGCTCAAGCAACGGACAACAGAGTCGACTGTTAGGATGGACGATGATGGGACGGTCCTTCTCGAAACGGCCAACGTAACTGCGGCCACGGTGCAACTTGTGTCACTGTTGAAGAGGCTGAATGTAGAACTGAAAAGTCTCGAGGTGGAACCACCGAACCTCGAGAGGGTGTTCTTGGAGTTGACTGGGAAGCGTTTGCGAGATTGATACACAGGGAAGAGCTACGACGTGTACAGGTGGGAGTGAACATTGAGCTGACCGTTGGCTGGAACGGACAGACCTTACGCCGATTTCAGGGGACTAGCGCTCTTAAATACTCCTTGAGTCGCCCCAGACCTTCGATCGTCGTTACTTTGGGGTCATACCCCAGATCTCGTTTGGCTGCCGAAAGATCAAACCAGTGAGCCGTCGCAAGCTCTTTTGCGAGGAACCTGGTCATTGGTGGTTCGCCTCGACTCCCGACCGACCAATAGACTGACTCCAACAACCAGCCGACCGTATAAGCCACTTTTAATGGCACAACTTTCGTAACGGGTGGAAGATCAACGGTGGCGAGGATGTCGTTGATGAGATCCCAAATCGGAACTGGTTCTCCTTGGGAGATGAAATACGCCTTTCCAGCGATGGAGGAACCAGGGGTCAATCGATCGGCCGCGAGGATATGAGAGTCAGCAGCGTTGTCGATGTACACGGCATCGATGAGCTTGTTGGTCTTCCCAATTCTCCGGAGTCTTCCCGACCTTGCTCGGTCGAGCAACCTCGGCACAAGATGATTATCTCCAGGTCCCCATATGAGATGAGGACGCAACGCCACCGTGGCTAACTCGGAACAGTTCGCTGCGAGTACCATTTGTTCGGCAATGGCTTTGGTGGCGGGATACGGCGCGATGTGACTTTTCGGATAAGGAACCGACTCGTCAACGCCCTCCATGTCGGTCCCGTCGAAGACGACACTCGGAGAACTTGTGTACACAAGGCGCCGCACCCGATGTTCCCTGCAGGCCGCTAGAACCTTATCAGTCCCCACGACGTTAGGGACATAAAAGTCTTGGTATCGGACACTGATTCCGGGTTTGGCCGCGACATGGAACACGAGGTCACAACCTGCTACCGCGCTGCTGACGGCGTCCTTATCGGCAATGTCGCCCTGAACGTGTTCGACGCCCATCTCGGTCAACTCAGGGTAGCTTCCACGGGAAAAACTCCGAACGGAGTCGCCACGGTTGACGAGGCGGTGGACGATTGCCTTGCCGAGAAATCCACCACCACCAGTTACTAGTGCCTTCATCGCAACTCCTTGGTTGCCCACGTCGCCAGTTTCTCGCGAAAGATTTTAGAGTTGTGACGAATGTCGACAGGGAACTTGGGGTGAAATAGGATTGTCTTGATGTCTTGAGTGTGTTCCTGCTGAGCACCAAGTGCGAGCAGTTCCGTCTGGATAGTTTCTTGGCTGGCGGACTTTTGCCCTTTCAACAACTCGACACACAAGACCGGTTCTTTCGTGTCACTTTCACCAACCCCAACAAGGGCTGTTCGAAAAACGGCTGGGTGAGAGTTAAATACTGCTTCGCATTGCAGCGTGAACTTGGTGCCAGACGAGGTCACAACGCGATGCGACTTTCTTCCACAGACCCAGATACGTCCTTGGTCATCAGTGTAACCAAGATCCCCCATACGGTGACGTTTGGTGTCACCGTCGGCGATCTTACCGAGTTCGTCGGCGTGAGGCCGGTTGTAATAGCCTGCGGTGACGACCGGACCAGCTACGACAATCTCCCCTACCTGATTGGGTGGTAAAACGAGGTCGTCGGACCAGTTAACGATTGGTTCATCAGTGATGCGAATGATCTTGACCTCCATTCCCGAGACGGCTCTCCCGACACACACTCCACATCCCTGGTCCGTTTTCTGACGAGTTTCCTCCAAGATTTCGTTGCTCCCGATGTTGGCCACAGGCAACGACTCCGTCGCTCCATAGGGTGTACAGATTTGTGTCCCAGGAGAGAGCATCCGTGAGAACCGTTCGATGATGTCAGCCGGCACAGCCGCACCAGCCGAAAGGACTCTTTTCAAGGTCGGGAGTTTGACGTTGTGTTGTTCGCCGTACTGTCCAACCGTGCGGAGCAGCGCAGGTGACCCAAACAAGTTGGTGACTCCAAAGCTCTGAATTGGTCCGATCACATTGGGTGGATGGACTTCGGCAGGTCGAGTTGGGTCCATGTCCGGGATGACTGCGGTCATTCCCAATGCGGGAGCAAAGAGTGCGAAAAGTGGAAACGTCGTCAGGTCGATCTCCCCAGGTTCGATGTCATAAGTTGTGCGCAGGAGTTCCACCTGGGAGACGAAATTGTGATGGGTGTACTTTGCACCTTTGGGGGGACCAGTACTGCCGCTCGTGAAGAGGATTGCGGCGAGTTCGTCGGGCTCGGTTGGGGCCATGATGGACCCCGCATGCTCTCCCAATCTTCGGACTTGCCTGAGGGTGTGGCCTCCCCATAGTAGTCGGGTCCCGACGGTAACCAAGGTTTTCAACGATGTCTTGGCCCATCCGAAGACCCTTCTGGCAATGTGGGCTTTAGGAATTCCGATGAAGGCTTCCGGCTCAGCCTCCAAGAGACATCCCTTCAAGTTTTTCAAACCCATGCCAGGGTCAACGAGTACTGGTACCGCGCCGACTTTGAACAGCGCGAAGGTGAGGGCAAAGAACTCCAAACTCGGAGTGACCATCAAGACGGTCCGCGTTCCTCGAGTGATTCCGATTGATTCCAGACCGGCCGCGAGGACATCACTCTCGTGGTCGAGTTCACGAAAATTCCAAAAGGTGTAACTCACTCTAGCTTCTGGGTCACGACCTTGTGGGAAAAGCACAGCGAGTTGGTGGGGCGACTTGGTGGCTCTATCTGGCAGGCATGACGCGATGTTAAGGACAGGTGGATTATCCATCAGATTGGGTCCGTTTGGCCAAGAATTCTTTTACCAAAGCCAAAATCTCGGCGGGCTTGTCTTCCAAAACGTAATGGCCAGCATCGGGAAAACTATGGACTTGGGCGTGAGGGAGCTTTGACTGCCAGACTTCCAGGAACGAGTTGTCGAACACGAAATCTTTCTCCCCCCAACAAATTAAAGTGGGAATGTCCGCAAACTTCGCCAAGTCCTTTTCGACTTCTTCCACGATGGAGTAACTTGGGTCCGTAGGGCTGAGAGGGATGTCACGGACGAATTGCAGGACTGCCACACGGTGGTCTGGGGTACCGTATGGCCGTAGGTATTCCTTGCGAACATCGGCTGGCAGAGGACGGACAACACAATGACGCAGAGCACCTCGACAGAAAGCATTTAGCCGTAGCACGAGGTACTTGCCAAGCCAGGTGTTCCTGACCAGCCAAAGTGACCATGGGAGTTTCTTGGTTGTAGGAAGTCGGAAGGCAGCTGTGTTGAGGAGGACTACACGTCGAATGGAGTCAATATGTTTGTGGGCGTAGGTCATGCCGATCATGCCACCCCAGTCGTGGAGGACGAACGTCACTTTCTGGTTGAGGTTCAGGTGATCCATCAAAGTGGTAAGGTCAGCGACGCGGCGTTCGAGTGTGTAAGGATAATCGGCGAGAGGCGGTTTGTCGGACAGCCCACAGCCGATGTGGTCGGGGACAACGACCCTATAGGAATCACGGAGTCCGAGGATGAGATTTCGATAGTAAAAGGACCAGGTTGGGTTGCCGTGGAGCATCACGATTGGGTCACCGGTTCCCTCATCAAGGTAGTGGCAACGATGTCCCTCGATGGTGATGTAGTGGCTTTCGAAAGGATAAAGATCACTCACCATTCAAACCCCAACATGAGACAGTTGAGACCACTACCGATTCCGAGCCAAGCAACTCGATCTGCAGGTTGTAAAACCCCTCGTTCCTCGGCGATGGCCGCCGTCATGGGCAGCGATGCAGTCCCCACATTTCCAAGATGCGAAAACGTCGAAAAATCCTTTTCGGGAGCAATGTTGAGCGTCTCCAAAATAGTCTCCTGATGAGCGACTCCGACCTGGTGACAGATGACTTTGTCAACCACCTCGGTCGTCCAGCCCAACTGCCCACAAAACGCGTGCCAAGTTTCGGTTCCCAAGACAACCCCATGTTTCAGAACTCCAGTCGAGTCTGTCCGCATGAATTCATCCAGATGCCCGTTCGCTTGTTCCACACCCCATCGACAAAGGTCGTGATGCTCGGGAGCCGTCTGCGTGACGCCGCCGAGAAGCCGTCTTCGTGTGTTTGCAAAACTCCCATCGGAGAGTAGAACAGCAGCGGCACCGGAGCCTCCGGTCAAAGTCGCGAACGATTCTCGGAATAACTCAAGTGTCGGATATTGGATCATCTTTTTGATGATGTTGTCGACGATGTCTCTCGCGGTCTCGCATGTCACAACCAATCCGGCACGAATCTGTCCCAACTCGATCCTGTTCGCGATCTCGATCATCCCATTGAGGACACCGAGACAGGCATTGCTCAGATCATACACTGCGGCCGAAGGATGGACACCAAGCTCGAGGGCCACCCGGCAAGCTGTCGCTGGCTCGAATTGCTCGCGGCATACCCCAGCATAAATGAGGGCTTCGATCTCCTCGCCATGAATCCCAGCCTGCTCGAGTGCCTTTTTACCCGCCGCTGCCGCGCCTTGGCTCAAGGAATACCCTTCCTCCCACCACCGTCGCTCTAGAATCCCAGTCATCGATTCGAGTTGGCCCAACGGGATGTGCAAGAGGGAATACACGGACGTGAGACGGGCCTCCAACTCCGAGGAAGTCACCACGACCGGAGGGAGATGGTATCCGATTGCGTCGATGTGGACATTGGTGTATCGCATTATCTCGCGACCTGGTTGATCCCCGTGGTTACTTCCATGTGATTGTGAAATCCGTCATCTGGTAAATCAAACGACCATCGACACTGAGCCACCCATTGGCTCGGACAAATCGTTCGCGTTCGCAAAGGTCAGTAATCTCGGCCTGGACGACTACCTTCGAGTCAGTCGGAAGGACCTGCCCACGATACTTCCAATTGTGTTGACGACCAAGTTTCGGACTCTCCCAATGGGTGTCCCTGCCTGGTCCAAATTTGCGGTGAACGAAGACCTTGAGGAGTTGGATGAAAGACTCCAAACCGAGAGACCCTGGCCAAACAGGATCCTGGTAGAAATGGGCATGGAAGAACCAGGCTTCCGGGTCAATTTCGACCGACCCAACGACAATCCCCTGTTCTGTCGGACCACCGTTTTCGAAGAACAGGTCAACTTGGTCGATCATTCGCATTTGTTTGTCGGGAAACGGAGCCTGGGTCGGAACCAGGAACGACACGCCTCGGGTTCGTTCGTTCATGTCAGGAAGATAAGGCGTTTCTTCTTGAATTCCGACTTGATTTGCAAGAGCCGCGTCTGAGAAGAATCCAAAATACGTGGTTCCCTCATAGAGCATCCCTCGAGCGTCCCTTACCGAGAAGTTGAAGTGTTGGATGATCATCCCGCCCGAGTGCGACACCCGAGTCAGCTCGACATTCGTGATCAATGTCCCTGACTCTCGGTTCACTGCCCTATGCTGTGTCGCTGTCCCACCTAGATTTCGAAATCGCAGGTCCACAGGACTCGTGAGGGCCGATCCGACGTAGGCAGCTAACCACCCGCAAGGTTGGAGGGCGACTTCGAGGAGGACGGCGAAAGGCATGGTCTCTTGTCGATTCGCGGTGAAATACCAGGCATCGTGCGGGACGTCGTATTCGCCTTCGGCTGTTGCACCCGCCGCCATGACCCAAGGCTCGCCTGTGACCTGGGTGATCCGATCGAGAAAGGCATACGGTGGACCAGGGAGACGGGCAATCCGGCGGTCATGGTCGAATGCCTTGTACTTGCCGCCGAAGGCCTCCGAAGGCTTACCCACAGCAAATGCCAGGATTTGCTCTCGCGAGTAGATTGGAGGTCTGACTGGTGCGGGATTGACTTGCTGCCAGAGTTGGTGCAACTCATCTTCGGTTGTTCCTGACAGTCGCATCGAGAGCCCAGTCAGTAGGACGACCGGTTTTCCGTCGGCGAACATGGTCGCGTCGGCGATGGCGTATGGGTGCGGGCTATATCCCAGTTCTTTGAGGGTCACCTCATAGCTGGCAACCTTCGAATTGGCCGTTACTTGTCCTCGACACTTGAGCCTCGTGACAACGCCGGGGACTGGTTCGAAATGACACGTCTTGCGAGGACCGAGCCACCCCACTCGCAATAGATACACTCGAAGTGTATGGAGGCAACATTCATACATCAGCGTTCCGGGCATGACCTGGTCGTCGATGAAATGACAAGTCAGGAACCACGCATCGGGTTCGATGTCCTGCTCGGCTCGAATGGTGCCCAAACCAGCAAATCCTCCTTGAGGATCGATGTGCACGATGCGGTCGAGGACCCGCAGTTGACCACCAGGTATTGTCAGGGGATCTTGCAGAGGGAGTTCCGCGAACTGACCACCGAACATTCCCACAAGGTCTCCCTTTTGGAGCGCATCCAGTTGGTTGGCAGTATAAGTCTCATCAGGAGACGGATGTTGTGGTAGCCAGGGAAGCGGTTTCGGGTCCCCTCGCAAACGTCCTTCTTGTCGGGCCGCGACGATCCCCTGGCCCGCAGCCAGTTCCTTTTCTGTGAAGAATCCCGCACACCCATCGGTCATGGTCAATAATGGTTCACCATCGACAGTCCCCTGAAACCGAAAGCGGAACAGGTAAGTTTGTCCCTGGCGAAAGAATTCATCGATGTGAATGTCATACTGGATCGTCTGTCCGGATTCTGGTAATTCCCTGTGGAATGTCACGGCAGCATCGAGAAGGCGGTACACGGCCAATCCACGGGTCTGAAAATCGATTCCCAGATAGCCTGAAAGAAACAAGTCGGCTTGTCCTGATTCGATCGCGATGCACGACGGCATCCTATTGTTGTCGAGATACCACCCTCTCGGTTTGACGTCGTGTTCGGTGACGACTCGTCCGGAAGTCATGGATTTTGGTTCCCCTTCCAACGTGAGGATGCGATCAACCAACATGAGAGGCTCATCTGGTAGCCGGACACGGGTGGGAAAGGTATCCACTTCGGCGAACGCTGTTCCCAAGACCGCACCAATTGTCCCGACTGCGAACTCCAAACATTGTTCTCGATCGAGGACAACATTCCTTGTTGGGACCATCTCCGGCTCAGAGACGGCTGGGGGAGGCGTTTTCTTAACCAGAGAGGGGACGATGGGTGAGGTCATGTAGCTGGAGAGGGCTTTTTGGGCCCGATCAGCAAATGCAAGATAACTTTGGTGAGCCTCACCTCGTTGTCTCAATAGCGAAGCATAAGTCTGCAACCAATCGGGGGAGTGGTGCCCTGTTCCGTTGGACAGGAGGGCTTGAAATGGCTGGGAATATGTTCGAGGTTCCGGTGTATGGTCGGGGTGCATGGTCGTCCAATGAGAGTGTCGCGGTTGAGTATTTGTTGAGAACTGAGTGGATGAAGTGGCAGGTACAGGAAGCGTAACGTCCGCGTCTTGTTTGTCCGACAACGGCACACTCGGTGTGACGTCCGCTACATCGGGTTGTTTGGCGAAGGTACAGGAACTTTTCAAGGTACTTTGATTCGGTGGGTGTGCAACCATTACCAAGGCACGGGCAACCTCTTTCGAAACTGCAGGCAGGGTCGGAGCCAAGTGTCCCACCGGGACGTGTATTGAAAGCGTATCAATCTCAAGTGAACTAACGTCATTGGCAGAAGACCTTGCGGGGCCATATAAGGGATCCAGATTGATGTTGTGTCCGTTGCTGATCAACTGGGCCAAGACCCGAAGAAATCCTTGGACTTCCCCTTCGCGAGGTGAATTGATCCCCACTGCGAGATGAGGTCTATCTCTCAGAATCTGACCAATGAGCCGGGTGCAGTTCTGTCCTGGACCGACTTCGAGAAAAGTTCGGACGCCGTCCTCGTAGGCCTGCTGGATCACCCTCGGGAAGTCGAGTGTCTCGAGGGCCTGGCTTGTGACGGCATGAGCCGCGGACACCAGACTCGGCGTGTAGACTGCTCCCCGGGCCCCACTGTAGATTGCGATCGTTGGAGTACTAGTGACCGGCAGTGTGTGAAGGCGGCGGTATCGGTCTTCTACGACGCGGACGATCGGACAATGAACGGAGCTTTGCGCGGCCGTCGGAAGGAACCCACATCGGAGCCGTGATACTACTTGATCAACCGACCTTCGATGTCCTCCAATGACGCATTCTGAGTCGCTATTCTTGATGAGCAAGTACGCCCGAGGGACATCTTGCAAAGCCCGACTCACCTCTGCCGGTTGGCACGGAACTATCCCAGCAATCCAATCGACGTCCTCGTCTTTGGACAGTTGCCAGTATTGTCTTGCTGCTTGATAATCACCACACAAATCGGAATGGAAGAGGGGAGACTGCATCAAACGATGAAGCATCGTGTCTCGGTCTTGCCAAATCCGGGTTGCAAAGAGCAATGTGGTCTCCCCAAGGCTGTAGCCGATGGCTGCATCGGGACGGACGCCGAACAGCTCGAGGAGATCGCTGACACCTGTGCCATAAGCCACTTGCCCCATCAACAGTTTGCGGGTCTCGACGCCTTCGAGGTCCTCACGTTCCCAGAAAACCTCTGGACGATATTGACTCCGCAACCATTGATTGTCCGCTTCCTGACGTTCCAAGGATTGGGGCCAATGGAGAAATAATTCGCGCCCCATGCCAGGATGCCAGTTCCCCGACCCAGGAAACACCAGGCCAAGTTTTCCTTTGCTGATGACCTTATGATCCAAGGTAGAGAAACTTTGGGTTCTGAGTTGAGGCTGGAATCTGTCGTGTCGGTCATCGGCACCGGACGACAGTGACCGTAGTCGCTGGTCCAGGAGAGCCGTCAAATCCTCCCGAGTCGGTACCACGAATGTGCAAAGCAACTGCTCTGGTCCGCGAGAATGGTATTGGTGCCAGTGTCGGGCCAACTGGTCGATCGAGGAGGCCGGAGACTGATCAACGAAGGATTGGAGTTCTTTCAAACGGTCTGGGAATTGACTTTGGTGGGTTGCGCGAACGACGAAGAGTCCTTCGGGCAACGGGAGTTGGGAAGGACGCAAGGATGTCCATGGCTGTTGAGAGTGTGACATAACGAGGCGTGTCGCTTCATTCGATCGAGGCGGTGGTACTCCGACAACAACCGACCGAAATCCGTCAGCGGTATCTTGGAACCAATAATGGGAGAGACCTCCCTGGTGCTCTACAGAGCGAGGAACTCTCGTCTCAGCCACAGCCAGCGTGCCCCGAAGGAGGTTGACGAGGTAGCCCAGATGACCGAATTTCGTGGAGGAGAGGTTCGGCGGGTGCGACACCTTCAGCGAGCTCTGGGGATCGTGACGATCTGCGGTTTCGTTTTCAAGGACTGCATATATGTGGTCTTCTGCTTGTTGGGCGTCTTCGAATCGTTTAAGGACGAAAGCGATGGCGCCTTCGGACGGTCGAGACTCAGCGAGGTCTGGATTCGACGAGAGGTGTCGTGCTATCGTTGCCCTGACGTCGGAAGGGAAGTCGACGGCTCCAACGACCGCTGTATCGATTTCGTTATTCTCGAGGAGTTGACGAGCCGTTTCGAGTGCATCGGCTCCAGAATCTGTGGGGGATGTGATTGTGAAACTCGGACCGCCCAAACCGAATTCCCGCGAGATACGACTGGCCGTGATACTTGCAAGTGCCCCGAGGGTTCGTCCAGCTGTCAAGGGTGGATGAATCGAATCGAGGGAATCTTGGAGCCTGTTCAGTGTCTCTTGAGTAGAGGAAGTGTCGGTGACCTTACGGGATTGCTCAAGGGTTCGTTTGAACCACCATCGCAGGTGAAAGTTTGTCGTGTTGGGGTCCAATCCCAGCCCGATGAATACGCCTGTTCGAGTCTTCTCCCCGGTGTTGCCGAGGACATCTTGAAGGGCCCTGCGAGCAACGTTGAGCATGAGGAGTTGTTGGGGGAGCATCTCTTGGAGGTCGCTAGGGGGAATCCGAAATGCGGTTCGAGGCACCTTCACCTGGTCAAGTGATGTGTGCCGAGTTTCTCCCGAATGGAGGAATCCCTGCAACCAGGTCGCTTCCTCGACTCCCCACCAACGAAAAGTCGACTCTGAGTTCTTCTCCTGTTGCTCGTTCGAGAACCAACTGGCTCGTACAGCGTCCAGATCTGGTGAGTTGTCCAGTGCCGCATGGACTCCAACGATTGCAAGTGGGACGGGGTACCGAGGTCTGGTTGTTATTGCGAAAGTGTTGGTCCCTTGGTCAGCAATCCATTCTTCGATGAGTAGGTGGGCATTGATTCCACCGAACCCGAATGCGCTGACGGCAGCTCGTCGAGGGATGTCACTCTGACGTTGCTCCCAAGTCTGTCCATCACGCAGCAGCGTCCAAGATTGTTTGTCTTCTTGCAATTGGAGGAGGGGTGATTCGAGATTCGTGGCTGGAGGCAGGGTTTGGTGTTTGATCGCCAGGAGAACCTTCAAGAGTCCAGCAGCACCAGCGGCAGTCAACGTATGGCCGACGTTGGCTTTCACCGAACCCAGGGCACAGGTGTGAGGTGAGCACCCTTCCCACAACTGAGTCAGACTTCGTAACTCGACACCATCTCCCAAAGCTGTCCCGGTGGCGTGGCATTCGATGTAATCGACTTCGTTGGGTCGCCAGCCGGCTTGTTCATACGCGAGACGCATCGCTCGCAACTGACCAGCCGAGTCTGGTGCCAGAACGTTTCCCTGGGTATCGTTCGACAGTCCGACACCTGCCAAAACTCCGTAAATGTAATCTCCTTGTTGGACGGCGTCTTGGAGCCGTTTGAGGACAAACATGGCACCCCCCTCACCAACGACCAAACCATCGGCCTTGACGTCGAATGGAGAGCATTTTCCGGTCGGAGAGAGTGCTCGAAGCTGCGAGAATCCCATCTGGGTGTAAAGACAATCGGGGCGAGAAACCCCTCCCGCGATTATGGCATCGGCTGCGCCCGAGAGGAGCTTGTCGACAGCTAATTTGATGGCGTAAAGGGAGGAGGCACACGCAGCATCGAGAGTGAAGCACGTGCCCTCAAGTCCGAGGCTTCTCGCCAACAACTCAGATGGGAGTCCTGCGGGATGGCAGCTTTCTGGAGGTGGATGGGCCGCCCCCGGGGGTATGTCCGCACCAAGCTGCTCCAAGATGGTGTTCCCAACGAAATGTTCGGCGAACGCGGATGCTCCGTCTGTTGGGAGACAAAGGCTTCCGAGGATGACCCCACACCGGCCCCTGTCTAGTGCGTCGGTTCGACAGTCTTCCCACGCTTGTCTTCCTACTTGCAACGTGATGTGGAAAAGTGGATCCAGATCCGCCAAGAAAGACGGATCGAGGTCGTGCAATGATGGGTCGAACTGCCAATTTTCGATGAAGTAGCCGCGGGTCGAATACACTGTGTCTGTCCGACCGACGGTCGAATCGAAGATGGACTCGGACGGCAACGGCCAACGACCAGCGGGGATTTCAGTGGATGTGTCGGTTCCGGTAACGATGTTGTTCCAGAACTGTTCGAGTGTCAACGACTTCGAAAACAGCCCACCAATCCCAACAATAGCAACACGATTGTTTGACGGCATGGCATCGGGAAAGTCAGAGGGTCACTGGAGTGCCCGGAAGTTGGTTCTGTCGAAAATGATCAAACAAAGAAGGTTCGACGACACACTCGTAGCCTTCCAGACGAGCGAGGAGAGCACCTCGAACATCGACCCATTCGATGTCGGCCGTTGCGAGAGATTGGCCGCGAGAGGTCACGCTCACGAAGACTTGAATGTCTTCTTTTGGGAAAACCCTCACGAACTGTCGATACCGTCCAAGACGAGTGGGCAACGAAGGTGCGCTCAAGAATTCCGAGCACCAGACGATCATCGCCTGAAAGGCTCCATCCAAGGCAAGCGGCGCCGTCACCCACTGAGATCGCAAAGGCTGCCGGATCCAACTGTGTGGTTTGGGCGAACCGACCAAGGTAACGACGATGCCACGCTCGTCCAGACCAACGACTTCCTGGATCGTTCGGAGTTGTTCGCCATGGAAAAGAATGGTCTCGTAAACCAAATGAGGAGTCAAAGTGGGTTTTGTGGAAACAGTCAAGGTGGTCCGAGGCGGAGTATCCGGGGAACGACTTGCCAAACACAATTGGGCTTGGGCATGGATGATTCGCTTACCGTTGGAGTGCTGACCAACAATCCGGGCTGTAAGTCGATATCCGTCGGACTGCTTGACGAGTGAACTCGTCGCGATGGCTAACGAGACGGACTCCGAAGTAGCGAGTTTGATACCGTGGTAAACTTGCAAATCATCGCACCCCAGGAACACCAAACCGGGATTTGCATGTAAGGCACCTTGAGCCAACCATTCGAGTTGAAGGGCAACTGGAACGACTGCCTTTCCGCCAATGACGTGATCTCGCAACACCGGATACTCTTCGACGGATACACTTAAGGACATGGTCTCCAACAGTTCCTGGCTGGATACGGTAGCTGGGGTGCGGTGTGTGCCGTCCGCTGAGCTTTGATTCGGACTGACAACGGCACCTGGAGTGGGTCTGCTACTTTGATTATTTGGCCGCGGTGGCAGCGATGTTTCCCGAAAGGAAGGAACTGCGGAGTGCTCGCCAAGCACGACGATTTCGGTGGGAGCTGAGTTTGCGAGTTCGTGAACAAAGAACGATGCGCCCTCGAAGGTGTTAATCGGTTGAATGCCTTCCGCCTCGAAAATCGTGCGCAACTCGGGTGTCACCATGCCGCTATCCCAAGGTCCCCAATTGAAGGCGACGACACGACAGTCAGGTCTTCGAACGGCTTCTTGTTGACACATCTTGTTGAGGACTTCGTTTGCAACTGCGTAGTCGAGTTGTCCTGTCCTGCCGAATCGTGCCGTTGAGGAAGAGAAAGCGGCAATGACCTTCAAAGGGTGATCCGAGAGGGTAGCCAGCAAATTCTGAAAGCCAGTCACTTTTGTCTGGTAGACCTTCGAGAACTGCTCGGAGGTCTTGTGCTCGATACGTTTATCGGCGAGGACACCAGCACCATGCACGAGTCCTGTCACTCTTCCCAGTTCGCTCTCGATGTTCGACAAGGCTCGTTTGAGATCTTGCTGGTCGCGGACATCGACTTGCTGGTAGGTAACCTGAGCCCTATGGTCCTTGAGCCGCGTGAGGGTGTTTCGAAGTTCTCGCGAGGCGATGATACGACCATACTCGTCGTTGATCTGACGGGGGGTTGTGTGTCCGTTGGCGTTGGCAATCAGGGCTCGTTTGATGGCCTGTTCGCTCTCCAACGAATTCAGCCAATTGGGTTCCGGCTTCGGCTCGGGAGATCGACCCACGAGGGCAACTCGACATCCTGTTGCCTTGACGAGTTGAACAACACATTCGGCTGTGATTCCACGACCACCGCCGGACACCAAGACGACGTCTTGTTCGTTGAGTGGAATCGAGGAAACTGGCTCTTGCATTACTTTTTCGAGGGCAACGGTGTGACTTCCCGAGGCAGAAATCGCGACTTCGGTAGGTCCCAGAAGGAATACTTCGTCGACGATAGCGAGGGCAGCTTCCTCCAAATCCAGATGCGGAGCAACGTCCATAGCTTTGCAATGGAGTCCTGGCCATTCGTAAGCGAGTGTCTTCGTGAGACCCGCCAGTCCTCCGGTGATCGGTGAATGGATTGACTTTCCTGCGAACCCAAACTCCCCATCGATCTGGGTGACGGTCGCGAGGAAGACGTCTTGGTTTGCAGCACTTCGCTTGAGTTGTTCACCTGCCCGTTGAAGCGTCGCGAGAATCAGTAAGTAATCACGTTCCTCGAGCTTTGACGCGATTAGGATCAGGCCACCAAAAGTATCAGGTACAGGTGTCGTGTGAGCATTTCCGATTGACAGTTCAGTTACTTCGTGGCCCAGTTGGCGGAGCCTTGCGACGACATTCCGAGTCAGTGTTGCCTCATCGCCAATGACCCAGATAGTAGCTTCTGGAGGGACTTTGATGGGGGTGCGTTGGGTGGATGCTGGAGCCAACGTCGGCACCAATCGAAGCAGGGGTGGGACAGGAGGGATTTCGCTTCGAGGGCTTCGCTGCTTCTCGAGTTGGATACTAAGCGGTTGGTGATCGACCCTGGTCCCATTTGCCAGGAAGTTCTCGATATCTTGCAAGGTTCGGAGTGCGCCAAGTTGATCGGGTTGGACGACCGGTGCGTCTGGAAGTGCCTCTTGCAGTGCAGAGAAAATCTCGACGCGTTTGATCGAGTCAATACCCAGGTCAGCGTCTATCTCCATGGACATTTCAAGCATACTTGCGGGGTAACCCGTTTTCTCCGCCACGGTGTCGAGGAGGAGAGTTTGGACTCGTTGGTTCCCCGAGTTTGATTCTGGCTGCGTTGGGGCAGGTGGTTGCGTGAGAGGATGTTCGTTAGCCGACACCCATGTCGCAGGTTTCTCGGTCAAAAAGTTCAATACGTCCTGCAGCGTTCGGAAGGAGCCAATATTGTCCGACTCGACCACGCGTCCCCCGGGAAGTCTCTCCTGGAGGGCTGATAATATTTCCACCCGCTTGATCGAGTCGATTCCGAGGTCGGCATCGATCTCCATGGTCAGGTCGAGCATGTCGGCAGGATAACCGGTTTTTTCTGAGACAACCTCGAGCAGTTTAGCTTGGTATTCCGGGGGAATAGCCGTCACTGATGGTTGCTGAGGAGAGTTGGTTTCCGTCTCCAGTAACACGTCTCTCATGGGTTCGGAATCGAACGGAGTCGAAGTTGATTCGGTTGAAACTTCGCCTTCGAGGATTCCCAGGACGTCTCGCAATGTCCGTAGAGTCCCAATCTGCTCGGGGCGAACGGGAGGCAGTTCAGGAAATCGTTCCTGGACAGCGGAAAAAATCTCAACCCGCTTGATGGAGTCGATCCCTAGATCGGCATCGAGTTCCATATCGATGTTCAACATTTCAGCCGGATATCCGGTCTTCTCGGATACGATTTGCAAGAGGTCACCTGATCGATCGTCTCTTTTGATATCCAGAGAACGGTTGTTGATCGATTCAATGCGATTCTCCTGGGGCACCTCCCAGGGAGAGGGATTTGGCTCAGGTTCCTGGGTCGGCAGGATGTCGTCGGGTGGAGTTGATGAATGCGTGTGATGTCCATTTCGGTCCGGGACGTCCTGACGCATCCGGGTTGACTCCGGAAGACGCGTGTTCATCGATGCAGGAGGATGGCCATTAACATCCGGTGACGGCGATTGACCGTTGACCGAAGGAACCGGGACTTCTGACGTAAAGAGTTTTTCGAAGAGGGCCAAGGCCCGTTCTTGACTGTCCAAGAATTGTTTATGGAGTCGCGCCGTTTGCTCTGTGATCTCTTGAAGGGCTCGGAGTCCTTCGTCGGGACTTCGGTCAGCGTGTTGCCAGTTTTGCGGGTGTTCCATTGTGTCAGGCTGTCCCAGGCTTTGTGATTCGGTAGTCTTCGGGTGGCTCTCTTCAGTCGTGCGCTCGACCATTTCGTCATCTGGAGATTGCTCCGGGGAGCGTGTTGGCTCGAGATCACTGGCAAGACATCGTTGCTCGCCAGCCGGAGTAGCTTTGCACGTCGTTCGTGGCGCGACATAATTGGCTCCGGAGAGTGGCACGATGAATCCACTTTTCTTGACCGGTGCCGAATCCGACCGATGATCCGAGTTCCACAAATTCAAGTCGACGTTGTGACCGAGTGCGGCGAGTTTGGCCAGCACTTGGGCCAGGTCAAACACTCCTTGCCCAGCCATTTTGCTGTTGTCCAAAGAAATGGCTTGGTGGGAGCGGTCGTGCAAAATCTTACGGACCAAACCGGAGAGGATTCGAGAGGGTCCTACTTCCAGAAAAGTCCGAGCTCCGTCGGCGTAAACGTTCTCGACCAGACGCTGGAACTCGACAGGTTCAGCGAGTTGGTGACCGATGAGCCGTTGTGAGTCGCGCGAGTTCGGAGGATACTGCTTGGCCGTGGTGTTGGCGTAGACGGGAATAGGGCTATTTTGAAAGACGACCTGGCTCGCCTCGCGGTGGAAGGGTTCGGCCACTTGCGCCACGGCAGGACTGTGAAAAGCGGCTCCAACGGACAACGGATGAACGTTTACTCCACGTTCCACGAGTACTCGTTGGACTCGATCTAACTCGTCGTGGCTCCCCGACAAAACACACTGGGCGGGTGCATTGTTATTCGCCATCGTCAGGCGGCTACCGCTCTGACGTAAGACATCTTTGAGTTCTGCGGTACTCATCTCGACGGCCAACATTGAGCCGTTCGTGTTACCGAGTTCGGCCATGAGGTTGCCGCGGAGGACCCCAAGGCGATGGAAATCGTTTGGACGGAGACGGCCTGCAGATGCCAACGCGGTGAGTTCTCCGAAGCTGTGTCCCGCGGTCATGTCGGGCAAGACACCGAAGAACCGAAGGACCTGGAAGGCTCCGAAACTCACCGCACCAAGAGCCGGTTGGGCGTAGTTAGTGCGTCGAAGTTGTTGTTCGGCGTGGCGTCTTTCTTCAGGCGTGAATAGGTGCTTGGGGAACACACAGTCCGCCAGCGTTTCGCTGGGGGAACCGTTTTCGAGAAAGACCTGTTGGGCGTTCAGAAATTCTTGAAACGCCTGTGGAAAGGCACAAACCAAATCACCGAGCATGCCAACGTATTGCGAACCTTGTCCGGGAAAAAGGAGTGCAAGCTTTCCGGGGCGGGGGCCGATGGCGTAATGGCAGGCGTTCGAGGCCAGGAAGTTACCATGCTCCCGCATTTCTCGCAGCTCTTGCAGCTGGTCTGTCGAATGTTCTTTCGTCAGCACCAACGTCAGCCTGTGCTCATGCGATGAGTTATAGTTCGCTCGCGAACTGCGGACGGCCAAGGCAACTTCGTCCCAAGTTTGCGCGTCCGTAACGGAGTCGATTTGGTGAGAAAGGTCTCTCAGCGACTGCCCCGAGAAGGCACCGATCTCAATAGTGGGATCCCAGGCAATCGTTGACTTTTGGGGGGTGTATTCTTCGAGGACACAATGAAAGTTACTTCCACCGAACCCAAAGGAACTCACGGCGGCTCGGCGAGGGTGTTCTGGCGAGGGCAGCCAAGGTCTTCGAACCACGTTTGCGTAGAGGGGAGACGTTTTATCGGCCAGTTCGGGAACAGGTTCGGTGAGTTTCGCAGTTGGGGGAAGGACTTTATGGTGCAGGGCCAGCGTGGCCTTGATGATTCCAGCAGCTCCAGCGGCGGCCTTGGTATGACCAATTTGCGACTTGACGGATCCGAGAGCACACCAGCTGCTTTGTCGTTGGTTGGATCGGTACACCTCAAGAAGGGCCTTGAGCTCCGTCGTGTCACCGGCCTTGGTGCCAGTGCCGTGGGCTTCGACGAGCTCCACCGTCGTTGGTGAGACGTTGGCCATCTTGTAGGCCGATCGAAGGGCTTTGGCCTGACCGGCAGGACTCGGGGCATAGACCGCCTGGCCCTTTCCATCGCTGGACGTACCGATACTTCGTATGACCGCGTAGATCGTGTCGGCGTCACGTTCGGCGTCTTCGAGTCGCTTGAGCAACAGGCATCCCAGGCCTTCCCCAAGGGTCGTCCCATCGGCGTTGGCGTCGAACGGTCTGGCATCTCCGGAGGGAGAGAGGGCTGGAGTCTTGCTGAAGCACATGTACATGAAGATGTCGTTGAAAGTGTCCATGCCGCCGCTCAAGACCATGTCGGACTGGCCCGAAGCGAGCTCTAACAACGATAAATGGAGAGCACTCAAAGAACTGGCACAGGCGGCATCGACGACACAATTGGTGCCGCCGAGATCGAACCTGTTGGCGATCCGGCCGGCGACAACGTTGCCGAGCAATCCAGGAAACGAATCTTCCTGCCATCCAACATAACCTTCGGAGATTTTCTCGATGACTCGGTCGATCAGGTCGTTTGAAATGCCTTCGGCGGCAAGGGCTTTTCGCCAAAGTGGATGGCCCAAACGGGCGCCGAGGGGGATCACCAGTGGAAGAGTGCCTGTGACACCCAGGACGACGCTGACTCTGTCGCGGTCATATTGTTTATCGATGCCATAGCCGGCGTGATCGAGCGTCTTTTTTGCGACGAGGAGGCCTAGCAATTGCGTTGTATCGGTAGCTTCCAGGGATCTCGGTGTCACGCCGAATTCGAGGGGAGCGAACGACACGGGATCGAGGAATCCGCCACGCCGAGCATAGGTTTTGTCTGGAGCCTGTTTGTCGGAATTGAAGTAGTCGTCGGGGTTCCAGTGTGTTGACGGCACCTCGGTGATGGCGTCTACACCTTTGACGATGTTGACCCAGTAGGTCTGCAAATCCTCGGCTTTGGGAAACAGACACCCAATCCCGATGATCGCAACGGGAGGGATGGTCGTTTGTTGAGAATTCATAGCCAAATTTTCATCGTTCCTTTCTCAAGCCAAATCATCGAATCGTGCAAGAGCCAATGGCTGAAACACGACTTGAGAGTCCCCAAACTGTTCTACAGGAAGCGAGTTTCAAGTCCGGATCCGGCGAAGTAGATCTGGCGGTGATAATGGCCGCAAGTTTGGTTGGCCCGGAGGAAGGAAGACTCGTTGGGTCCGAAGAATATTTGTACGGGTCAAGACGGCGGAACCGTAAAGGATATTCAACGCGACGTCCGCAACCCGGCGGTTTGCCACGGGCTCGAGGAAAGACCCATTGACCCATTCGTTGAAGGCGCCCATGGCCGGGCCACACCAGACCTGGTAATCGATCTTGCGATTTGGGTCGCCCCGGTTGGCCCATCGTGAAGACTGACCCAAATACCAGCGAAAGACCAGAGCCATCTTGTGCTTGGGGTCTCGGTCGGCCCGCGAGAGTTGTGTGGGGTCGCGAGCCTCGAAAAATTTGCACGTCTGGTTCCATACCTCGTCCAGGGGCAATTGGAAGATCGTTTGCTCGAGTTGGCTTCTTTCTTGCTTGGTGAGGTCTTCGAGACTCGATCGACTCCGGTAGATTTCCCAAAGTTTTGCGGCTCGCATCGGGAACATCGTTCCGCGTTTGAGGACTTGGAGTTTGACACCCATCTCGAACATGTCGGCTGCGGGAGCCATGACCACGTCCGCTTGGCGAGTTTCGGCCAACATTTGGCGGACGACATCGGAAGAACCCGATTCGCGACAGGCCTGATTGATCGAACCCGTGACGATGTAAGCGGCTCCCATCGAAAACGCAGCTGCAGCAGACCACGGCGTCGAAATCCCTCCGGCAGCACCGATGCGGAGAGGCAAGTCGTAGAGCAGGTCCTGTTGGACTAGGTTTCGGAGGGCGAGCATGGTCGGCAACAATGTCACAAGCGGACGGTTGTCTGTGTGGCCCCCCGAATCGGCTTCGGCTGTGATGTCCTGGGCCAGGGGAATTCGTTTCGCTAGTTGGGCTTGTTCGGGAGTGATGTCGCCAGCGTCCACGAGTTGACGCAAGAGGCCATCCGGAGCCGGGGATAGAAATTTCCTGGCGACTTCTATTCTGGAAACTTTGGCGACAATCTTGTTGGGAGCTTCGATTTGTCCCAGAGGGTTTCGACGAATTCCCGAAACTCGATATTTCACGACGGGTAGGGTCAAGTCGAGGTAAGCCGAGGCCTCGACGAGGCGAACACCACGCCGAAGATACAAATCGACGACCTTGGCTTCGAGGGATGGTTCGTTGGGACTGTGGATGAGGTTGAAGCCGAAAGGAGCCGATCCCAAGTTACGCGACAGTTGATCGACGGCCTGCTCGACAGCAGCCAGTGGCAAACCGGCGGACCCAAAGAATCCGAGCATGCCAGCTCGGCTCATGGCCTCGACAGTGTCACAAGAAGCGATCCCATTCGCCATGGCACCGGCGACGTAAGCGTATTGCAACCCATAATCGTGCCGAAAACTGGAATCACCCAGGGTGTCGAGTTCGACAGCTGGAGCAAAAGCCCAATTTGTGTGTGCAGGAAGCGAGGGATTCTTGTCGAGAAACGTAATCTTGCCGAACCGTTCGGGAGCGTCCTGGTTTCTCTGTACCGCAAAGGGCCTTCGCAAGGCTTGGATGGCCTCGAGAAGATCGACGTGGGGACCGTCATCACTCCCAACCTTTCCGCCATCTGTTGGGGCGTTCCTTTGCAAAGGTGTTTCGGAGTGTAGTGACGGCACGGCATCCGGTTCCGGATAGAGAAGTCGGTGTGGGTCTTGGTGTCCAATCGAGTCCTAGTAAGCATACATCCACGGCAACCTTTGTCCATAACAAAGCACTTTATTGAACAAAGGTTACGTCGATTTGTAGGGATTACAAATTGTGCAAATTAGGAGGGACAAGCGGAGTGTTCGTGCTGGTAGGATCCGGAAGTTTTCGTTGATCGACGAGAGTCCTTGGGAACAAAAGAACAAGTCCATGGAATTCAACAAGAAGGGGGGAACAATTCCTTTGATTGGGTTGCTTGAGTTGGACCTGATTGCTCCAAGAGAGCATGAGCCTGCGTAATATAGTATCACTTCGTGATCCTTCCGGTTCCCAAATCCCTCTCCCCGCAAGCGGGGCGAATGACTTGGAAAACGAAAAACTGTGCTCAATACAAGCGCGAATTGCTCTAATGAGATTGCCAACCAAAACCGGTAATGAAACATCTTGCAATCGTGAATTTGGCAGTCTTCGACGGCCTCGGGTCACCCGTCTTGGTTGTCAAAACTCATTAGAGAAAGTTATCTGCAGTGAGGGGAAAACTTGCGGTTCCAGATTGAACGCGGTTTAGTTGCAACGGATTCTAAATCGGAGTCAGGATTCCCTCTTCGTTGAGCGCGATGTCGTAGGGTTCTCCCTGAATCTCGAACTCGGTTTCGTATTTGGGTTCGTCGAGACAAGGAGTCGACATCTCGAGTTCGCCAACGTGCAATGTATTGCGGATGTGAAGAATTCTGGCTTGTTCGGGCAAGCGTCCCCCGATGATCGGCAACGACGCATCGAGAACTTCCTTGTCGGTTTCGTAATGGACCGGCAAGTTGGCACCCTCAGGATTCCCAGACGTGACACAATTGATGACGGTTGCGCGATAATCGAGGGAATCGATGAGGCGTTTCGACGCGAAGTCGGCGAGCCCGATTCCGGCTCCGTTGCCGTGGCTGGCTTCCGTGAGACTGCGGACAAAGATGAATCGCATCTCGGGCTGACCGGCTGCCGGAGGCGCCGTTTTGAAAGCACGCTTTCGACCGACGATGTTGGTGTCGATCCCCGACCCCGAAATGTTTTTGCCCATCTCGTCGATGATAAGAATGTCGGCATTCTTCAGCGGCAATCGCGGCATCCAATCTTTCGCTTTGACCAACATGGCTTCTTCCCGCTCGATGAGGTTGTCCGGCTTCACGGCTTCGATATACGCCGTTTCGTCGTAAGGATTCTCGACGATGCCGACGCCGAAAGTGATGGAAGCGTTCGAGAGCAAGTAAGAGACCACATTTTTTGCTGTCTCGTAGAAAGGGTGCGAGAGCAACAAGCGATGGTATTGCTGGGCCCCTCTCCACTTTCCGAGTCCGATCATCATCATCTTGCAAAGCCCGCTTTCGAGCGGACCATTGAAGTTGGTGTGCGGTTTGACACGGTTGATGACGCCGATGTGGTCGGCTTCGGAAGCGAGTTTATCGAGGTAAACGGGGAACCCGTCGTTGGTCGTTCCGACTTGGACGACGTCCAACGAGGATTTGAGGGGAATGCCAAGAAATTCTTCCGTCATGCCGTAGCCTTCGAGGACTTCCCGTTGTCCTTCGGGGGTGCCACCTCCGTGACTTCCCATGGCCGGAAACAGGAACGGTTCTGCCCCGAGGTCTTTCAAATAGTCTGCCACGGTTCGGAGAATGAGGGGAATGTTGGCGATTCCTCGGCTGCCTCCGGTCAAGGCAACGGTCTGGCCTGGCTTGATGGTCTGATCGAGACCGATGGCGTCGAGTTGGGCTCGTACGGCGGCGGGAACGTCATCGAGAACTGGGCGTTGAAAGTTTTGTTTGACCCGAACCATTTGCGGATATTTCATGGTGGTTGTTTCTCCATTGGAATCGGCCCTGGCGGGTCGTACTGACGGTAGGCATCTCCGGATATCATTCCGGTAGTGTATGGTATAGCCAGTTCTTGGCGGTTACCAATACGATTTGTTTGGAGATCGGGATGTCGAGTCGACAGATCATCGCTCTACGCGAGCGAGTCACGAAAGAAATCCGATTGCCTCGCTCCGAAACGGCTTATTTGTTGGTCCATCACTCGAGACATCTCGACGTGCGACCGTTGGGAGGCAAAGTCGTTCGGGTCACGCCTCGCGGTTACGTCGGCACTCTGATGACCCCACGATGTCAATTCGAGATTCAGCCCAAAATGTCGGTGCCGAATTTTCTGTGGCTCCTCGGCTGCCAGACGAATGTTGAGAGCGAACCAAGACAAGAGAATCTCTCTCGCGGGCGAATCCTGGAGGTTCTCGTCTCTCGGTTGATCGATCTCTTGAACGAAGTCGTTGGTTCCGGACTGCGACCTGACTACGTCCAAATCGACGAAGCCGCACGGTATCTTCAGGGCCGGCTGGATGTCGCAGGGCAACTTCGAGAACATCCCTTCCGCAAAGATAAACTGCGGTGCGAGGTGAGCCACTTGACGCTGGACACTCCCAGAAACCAAATCCCGAAAGCCACGGCAGAATGCTTGTGTAGGTCGGGAATGTTGAAACCGGAGCTTAAAAATCGACTCGTCTCTTTGTTGCAGAGTTATGGGGAAGTCAGCTCTGTTGACTTGGATGAGGCGATGTTTGCAGCGGTCCGTCGCAATCTCCTCTCCGAAAGCGAACGACCGCTCGTCGACCTTTGCGAGCTTTTCTGGCAGTCCTATTGGCGGGAAGCGAACGCCGGGATGGAATGTCCGAGTTGTCTCATCAACCTTGAGCAAGTTTTCGAGCGTTACTGTTCGCGGGAGATTGTCGAGGCTTTTCAGAAAACGGGAGACCCTCGTTTTCGGGTCGCGCTTCAAGAAACGCACTCGGTCGTTGGTCAAGGGAACCAAGCGCCGCCGTGTGTTTACCGTCCGGACGTCGTGATCCATTTTGAGAACGAACCCATCGGAGCACTCGACATGAAATGGAAAGTGCCTCCCTATCCTCAGACGGATGTCTATCAGGCGGTCAGTTATGGGGCAATGCTCCCGTGTCGTTGGACCGCGTTGGTCTATCCTGGGAGATCGAATAAACTATGGAACTATGGATTTGCCGAGGGGGATCCAGTCTTGAGCATCTATCGGGTTCGGGTCGTTGGCAATTCGGACTCGGTTCAACAGAGCCTACATCGATTTCTCAAGCACCTTACCCAACGGACTGCACGGCGGCTCGATGTGTTGCGTGAATAAGTCTCTCATCGCAGCCTTAACTTAAGGAGTGAAGCGGATTATGTTGGACCAACTTCCAAAGGGCATCACTTTGATGGCGTTGCTTGTGTTGATGAGCTTCAATGCGTGTTTTGGGGTGGCTCAACAGTTGCCTCCGTTACCGGACATCCAGCCTCCTCCAACTCGAAAACAACCTGTGAAAACGATAGTTGGGAATTTCCGAGTCGACGCTCCAACGGAAAAGGTGAGGCAGTTAATTGAGAAATGTGCCGAAAAGACTCGGAAGGAATGCGCGATGTTGTGGTTGGGAAAAGAACTACCGCAGTGGAAAATACCTTGCCCGCTAAAAGTGGAACTGACTCCGGACAAAGACAGCAACGGGGCCACTTCCTTCGGATTTGGCCCCGAGGGCGTGTTGACTCGGCAAATGCATGTGAAGGGAAATCTCGAAGACCTACTGAAGAGTGTGGTTCCTCACGAAGTTGCTCACGCCATTATGGCTGATTATTATCAACGACCCGTGCCGCGATGGGCTGACGAAGGAATTGCCGTGTTGAGTGAGGACTCCGTCTTCCGAAAGGATTACCCAAAGAAGCTCAAGGTGCTCACCGTCAACGGTCGCCTCATCCCACTTCGTCGTTTGATGGAGATGCGGGAGTATCCTCACAACGTTCATTCGTTTTTTGTCCAGTCTACTTCGGTAACTCAGTTTCTTCTGAAAAAGAAAGATCGCAAAACATTCCTGACCTTCGTCAAAAGCGGAATGGAGACCAACTGGGACAAGGCCGTGAAGAACCAATATGGTTACGCCAACGTCGAACAATTAGAAGAAGTCTGGTTGAAATCTCAATCACCCACAGCGAGACCAGCCATTGATAAACGCCGAAGAGTCCGGGAAACAAACCCCAAGGGCCAGCAATCTCCGTTGGTGCAAGTCAGAGTCGAACTCCTTTCTCCAATACCGAAACCACATCCTCGGATCGAGTCTCTGGTTCTTCTGCCAAGGAGTCCGACGGCGATGCCAGAACTCATTGAACTGCGAGCCGAACTTCGAAAGCTCCGCCGACAAATCCAGTTACTTTCCCGAAAATTGTCCAAGTCGGACCGAAGCGGGAAAAGGTAAGCCGCACGGGTCCATTCGTGTCCGATCCACAAAAAGCCATGTCCGGTCACAATTCGTCTGACCCCGGATGAATCTGCGAGTAGAGGCACTGTCCTAGCGTTCGGGAAAGAAGGGGTACGGTCCCGAAAAATAAGCAATTCGAGGTAATCTCGAGGACATCCTCGAAAAGGTCTTACCCCACCAAGTGACTCATGCCGTCATCGCGAACTACTTTGGAAAAGCAGTGCCTCGTTGGGCCGACGAAGGAATCGCTGTCTTGAGTGAGAAAGCGGTGGTTGTGATGGTTTTGGGAGGTGCAAAGATGTTTTGGGTGAAAGAGAGCTCTCTCGAAATTCATCTGAAATGACGATTGGGGACTCGGAGGAAGAGTCCCCATGATGCTTTGACAGTTGATTTTGATCGCTCCGTCACTGCAGCGGGGTGACGGACTTTTCTGGCGCTGTTGGGACTTCCAGGAACCGTTGAATTTCGAAACTTAGGGGTCTCCAGCTGATGCCAGTTGTGTCCGTCTGTCCTGAGTCGGACAACTTCAAAGGAGCAATGGACTCGAGGGTCATCGAGCCTAGAACCCAATACTGCATTTGCCTTTTGGCCCCGAGGTCCTGCAAGATCGTGAAGGCGAACGGTAGAGTGAGCCGAAAGTTGCTGTTCGTTTGGTCGAATTTGGGGAATAGATAATCCCCTCTCGACAACCGCAAATCTCTTTCCCCTCCGGCCTTGCCGGTGAGGAATAGTTTGACCTCAGCTATTGCCTTTTTCGGGACAAGCGAAGACGGAACGGGAACGTTGGCCCAAGGAGTGAGATCTTTGGGTGCAGTTTTCGCAAGCTTACCGTCTTTGAGTCCCATGAAGAATCTGAACAAGTATTGGCTCGAGTGCTTGGCCAAGGCTTGAAGTGACTGGCCACGCGGTGTCGGCCGCAACGGTTGGTCAGAAGCGGGTTGGAGTGGCAACTTGACGAACCATTTCCGGGGACGCCCAGGAGCATCGCTGTCGGTGCTCTGGAGGGCCACGGTGATGGTTAAGTCGGCCTCTCGTGTGCTAATGCTGTAAGTCCTTTTGATCTGGTATTGGCCCCTCTCGTATTTCCAATTCTCGACACCTCGCGAAGTAATCGTGGTCGTCTCCGGGTCGCCGAGTATCAACAGTTGGACGATTGGAGAGTCGAGAAACTGATCGTAGCCTCCTTTGGGATCGGCTTGCCCGACCAGGTGGTTGATTTTTTCATTCCAGGCTTTGCGATTTTGCAGGCTATCGCCGAGTTCAATGTTTTGTCGGCGCTCCCATGGCAAGGTCAACAAGAACGCCTGCTTCGTATCACCGGCCACGAGATGCATGAAGAAACCAGAATCATCATCCTTGGTCATGAGGAAGGAGTGAGCTTGTTGGCGGACCGCCAGGCTCGTGGCAAAATAGTATGCTCCGTAACCCAAGCCAGTGAGAACGCTCAGGTAGATTCCCCAAAGTGCGACGGATTCGCCCGCGAGTGTCCCCTCGGCATTTTTCATTTGTCTGAGAGCCACGACGGACAGAACACAAGCCGCCAAAGGCAAAAGGAATAACCAGAGCGGTAGGAAAACGGTCGCTCCGTTGATGAACCCAAAAAGCATCGCAATGATGACGATCAGGGTGTAGAGTCCCGCAGCACCGATGCCAACGATCGCCAACGGAGCGAGTGGGCGGTAGTGGATCTTGTCTAGAGAAGCGCTTTGGTCGGGATAGGCCAAGGCTGGGCGACTGGGAGTCTCGGTCGCGGAGGTCTGCGGTTCCGCATTGTCGGTAGTGGTGGGAGAATCGGATTCGTTGGTGTTCGTTGGTGTTTCTTGGGACATCAGGGAACCTCTGTCTTGGCTAGTCACTCCGCGACCAGTGTGGTTTCTGGTTGGTTTTGCCCCGAACAACTAGAACTGTTGGCAGTTTTGTTGGCAAAACCTTCATCGTTCTGAGTGTGTTTCCGATTCCTTAAGAAGTCACGCTTAAGATTCGTGGTTAATTCTTGGCGAGTTCTATTTTTGTAGGTTTCCAGTGACCTGGACAAGCCAACCAATAAGTGTAAGAAAGTTGACCTGTGCTTCGGTTTCACAGAAACCTACCTGGTAATTCTATCGAGTTCGATCGTTAGTGTAGTTCGGGTTGAACCAACCACCAACCTTTCGCAAGAACAAAACCACGAAATCAGTCCCAGGACCCAATTCACTGAAATCGACTGGTCCGCTCGGCTTAATCCCCTCCGACATCGGAGATGTCGGTAAGCATGGCCCGTCGGGCAGCATCGCTGGCGGTCGGGGCATGGACCTGCACTTCGTCATTGTGGTCCAGGAAGATCTTGTCTTGGAGTATTTCTTGAATAACGATGGCCATTTTATCGCCACCACGCACTTCTACGAGGGGTCGCGCTCCAGTGTTCAGAGCAACCATTCGTTTTTGAATCAGGGTCGAGAGCTTGAATCGTCCCCCGACCTTGTTGACAATCTCTTCCTCTTTCAATTCGTCAAGCATTGCTTTGTCCCTCCAAAAAACTCCGAACCGTTTGCACCATTTCGAGCATCGCCGTTTCCAGGTCGTCGTTGACGATTTGCTTGGTGTATTCGTGGGCGTATCGTTCTTCTTCCTCCGCATTTTTCAGGCGGATTTGGATTTCTTCTTCGCTTTCGGTTTTGCGTGATCGAAGGCGGCGTTCGAGTTCCTCTCGGGAGGGTGTCTTGAGGAAAATGGATTTCACTTCGGGACACTTCTCTCGCACCTGCCGGGCTCCTTGGACGTCGATGTCGAGTAATGCGGTGTAGCCTTCTTCACTAAGTTTCTCGACCTCAACCTTTGGTGTGCCGTAGTAGTTGTCGTGGACTTCGGCCCACTCGAGGAAACCGTCTTCGGCAATCCGCTGTTCAAATTGTGCCTTGGTTAAGAAATGGTAGTCTTTGCCGTCGACTTCGTAATTGCGTTTCGCTCGAGTCGTAGCTGAGACGGCGAGGCGAAGGCAAAGATCCTCGACCGTCAGCAATCTCCTCACGATCGTGGTCTTTCCTGTGCCGCTCGGGGCAGAGATGATGATCAAAGGACCAGGTGTAGTCATGGGGTTGGAATGGATTTCCTGGGAATCTATCTGGAAACAGGGAACTTCCAACAAACAGACATTATAGGAAGGGAATGGGTTCGAGGCTAGAGAAGATCGATCGGGAGTTTTCATTCATCGAGTATGGCGGGAGGAACGGGAATCGTTGGTATGCTTGGGCCTTTGAGGCGTAGTTGTTTTGACAACAGAGATGTTGGTTATTTTCATTCTACATTTTGGACGAGTTCGCGAATCTTCTCGAGAGTCCCTTTGATCTCCACGACATGGCGTGAAATTTCAGTGTCCCCGGCTTTCGAGCCAATCGTGTTGGCTTCGCGAAACATCTCTTGTGTCAAGAATTCGAGTTTCCGGCCAGGACTTTCCTGCTCTTTCATCATCTCCTGGAACTGGTCGAGGTGACTGTTGAGGCGGATGACTTCTTCGGCGATGTCGCTACGCTCGCTGAAGATGGAAACCTCTTTTATGAGTTCGTGCCGTTCGAGTTCGATGTGATGTTCGGACAAGATGTTCTTGACTCGTTCGTAGAGTCGGTCTCGGTACATTGTGGCGACGGTAGGAATCCGCTCGCCGATGGCGTCGAGATGGTGGCGGATGAGGTCGCGGTAGTTCAACAACTCCTGGGCCATCGCCGCGCCTTCTTCGCTGCGCATTTTTTGGAGTCGGGTTAAGGCTTCTACGAGGACTTCTCGAACGAGCGGCCAGTCTTTTTCGAGTCGTGATGTATCGTAGGCAGCTTCTGCGACGATGCCGGGCAGTGAAAGGACCTGGCCCAACAACATCTCGCGATGCTCCTGCATCTTCAATTCGGCCAGGAGTTCGTTGATCTGTGTGAGATAACTGGAGAGGGCCTGAGCATTGATTCGATGGTTGGCGTCTTGGGCTGTTTGCTCGCAACGTAGGTGGACTTGGAGTGTACCGCGACGAACCGTCTTACGGATGACCTTTTCGATTTCGGGCTCGAGGAGGTGATAGGGATCGGACGCACGAAGAGAGATTTTGAGGTAGCGATTGTTTAACGCCCTCAATTCAATCGACAAGATCAAGGAATCACTTTCGGCCCGAGCTTCTCCGAAGCCGGTCATACTCAGGAGCACATTTTTCTCCTACTGTCTTTTTCGTTCTTGTCACAAGGCCGCTTTGATGTTTGGCCACATTCGAGCATCGGCGATGTTTGGGCCCGCCGCCGGGACTAGAGCACGCGTTAGCCACATATATCTATGCCAGTCCGAAAAAGTAGACGCGAGCCGCGTCTACCTACGACGAACTGGCAGAACTTTCTTACGATTTCCCGGCAGTTTCGAATTCCAAAACCAAGAAGAGCATTGACGACTACACTCAACCTTGACCTGTGGCCCGGATGTAATACCAGGTGTCCTGGCAGGCCCGAACCTGGAGCATGATCAACACGAGCCAAACGACGGCTACGTAAATCGTGATTCGGGTGAAGGCATCGCCTGCTCGGGATCCAAACGGGCTGGATCCACCGGCACCCCCCAGAGCACCCGCCAGACCTCCGCCTTTTCCTCGTTGGATTAAAACGAGCAGGATGAGGATCAAACTTGCAATCATCACTAGCCAATTGAGCAATCCAGGCAACCAATAATACGCCAGCACAGTGCTTTGCATGATCTATTCCTTAATTCCCTAACCGGTATGTAATGCGAAAATTATAGGCCTTTGATGATTTTTCGTATAGCCGGGTTTGCCAGTTTCCCCACCAACTCAAAAAGATTTGACTGGCTCACCACTGGAAAAGACTGGAGACCACGACACCAGGCTTTTATAATCCAAAACTTGCAAAAAACCAAACCCTTAAACTTTGTCTTACTCCCTGTTCTTCCATTTTGCGTTCGCCCCCCTTTGAATGGACACCAATTCACGGAGATATCTGTTCCATGCGAAAAAGGTTCCTGGCTAGCCTTCTGTCCACCACGCTTTTTTTTCTATCTGGTGCGTGCGTTGTGGGTCAAACGGATGCCGAAAAAACACTCGATCAATTCAAGTTGTCCTCGGGCCTGAAGATGACAGTCTGGGCGTCGGAACCGATGTTCGTCAACCCCACTTGCATCGACATTGATCACCGGGGGCGTGTTTGGGTTTGCGAGTCCGTCAATTACCGGTGCAAACTCCGTCGGCAGCCGCTTCGCCGGAAAGAAGGCGACCGGATAGTCATCCTTGCGGATACCGACAACGATGGAGAAGCCGACAAGTCCACGACGTTTTATCAAGCACCGGAATTGCTGGCACCGTTGGGAATTGCAGTGGCCCAAGACCCTGATGGCCCTGGGCGGAAAGTCTTCGTGTGTCAGTCTCCTTATATCTGGGTCTTTCACGATAAAAACGGTGACGATAAAGCTGATGGACCTCCCGAAGTCTTGCTCGAGGGTTTTCAAGGCTATGACCACGACCACGGGGTTCACGGGATTTCAATCGGCCCCGATGGCAAGTTGTATTTTAGCGTCGGAGACAGAGGCGTTCGTGGACTCAAGGACAAATGGGGCCGTGTTTGGTCGAGTAACAGCACCGATTGTCGGGCGGGGACGAACTGGCGTTGTAATTTGGATGGGTCCGGCCTGGAACTGATTGCACACAACTTCCGCAACCAATACGAACCTTGCGTGACGAGCTTCGGAACGATGTTTGTATCGGACAACGATGACGACGGGAACCGCCAGACGCGCATCTGCCATGTGATCCCGGGTGCCGACTACGGTTATCACCCACGCCGACGGGGCGACCATCACTGGCATGAAGACCAGCCGGGGGTCATGCCCAAAATTCTGCGGACGTTCTTCGGCTCGCCGACGGGCATCTGTGTCTATGAAGGTGATTTGTTGCCAGAAAAATATCGAGGACAAGTGCTTCACACCGACGCTGGTCCCAACCATGTCCGTTGCTATCATATGAAGGCCAACGGGGCCAGCTTTGCTGTCGATCGTGAAGACATGGTAACGACGTCGGATCGCAAGTTTCGCCCTTCCGATGTTGCGGTTGGTCCCGACGGGGCGGTCTATGTTAGCGACTGGTATGATCCAGGTGTTGGTGGTCACGGCATCGCGGATTTTGCCAAAGGTCGCATCTATCGAATCACTCCGAGGAACGGCAAGGCACCCAAGGTCAGTCTTGATCTCAAGACCAAGGAAGGGATCATCGCGGCTTTGGGTTCGCCCAACATCGCCACTCGTTACATGGCGATTGCAAAACTGGAAAAGTTACCGCAGAAGGATGCCATCCGAACTCTAGAAATGGCTGCCGTACAAAAAGACAAGCCGTTCTTGCGGGCCAGAGCACTTTGGCAACTCGGTCGGATCGGCAGCTTGCGATTCGTAAACGGTGCGTTCGCCGACGAGGACCCGCGGTTCCGAGTTCTGGCCATGCGAATCCTGCACGATTTCCACGGCATGGGGCCATTGCGCTACCCTGACGATTGGAAGGCCCGTTTACTCAAGGACGAGTCGGGGGCCGTCCGACGCCAAGCTCTTGTCCTGTTGCGTCACGCAGATCCAGCGAAGGCTCGGGCCATGATTCTCGACCTGGCGAAAACTTACGACGGGCAAGATCGGTACTACCTGGCGTGTGTTGGGATCGCCGTCGGAAAAAGTCCGGAACGTCGGGAGATCATCTTGCGAGACTTCGAGAAAGCATTTCCGAAATGGGATTCGACGGTGGCTGGACTCGTTTGGGAACTGCAACCACCGAACGTGTTGCCGCTGTTGACTCGTCGTTTGAACGATGCGGAGGCCTCACTCGAAGAACGTGCGAAGGTTGCTGAAGTCATAGCCGGTTCGGCCGACATCGATGCCGGGATGGCTCTCATCAAGGCCCTGGCGAAAACACAAGAGGACCAACTCCAAACGACAATCGTCGAGTTGCTCCGAGCCAATCTTGCGGGCCGATGGCAGAACCTCCGGAACCGTCCCGAGCTTGCGAAAATGACGCGTGAGCTGTTAGCTGGCAAGAAGAAAGTTTCCAGAGGGTTGTTACTCGTGGAGGCAGCCGAGCAAACGGACTTCGTCGATCCAGTGGCCAAGGTTGCGAAAGACCATGAGTTGGATACCGAACTACGCAGACAGGCGATTGCTACGCTAGGCCGCCTCGAGACGGCGAAGTCGACTGAGGCGCTTGTTGCGATCTCTCGGAAAGAAAGTACGCAACGGGAGTTGGTTTTTGCCGCAGTGCGGGCTTTGGGTACTCAAAAGACTCCCCTGGCTCGGAAGAAACTTCAAGGAATGGCCACCGACGCCAAGCATTTTACTTTGCCCGAACGCCAAGTGGCTGTGGCTGGGCTGGCCAGCACTCGACCGGGAAGTTTGTGGCTCATCCGATCCTATCAGAAGAAATGGCTCGGCACTGATTTGAAGGAAGACCTTTCTCGGCTCTTACGGAATAGCCCTTATCGCAACGTTCGGGGCCAGGCAACGACGATTTTCCCGCCACCGGGAAGGCTCGACCCCAAACGTCTGCCGAGCATCGCGGCGTTGTTGGCTCGAAAGGGCAACCCAGGACGAGGACGACAACTCATGCTTGGTAGCGTCAAGACGAAGATGGCGTGTCTCCAGTGCCACAAGATCCAAGGAGTCGGCGGAGAAGTCGGGCCGGATTTGTCCGTGATTGGTAAGAAGGCCAGTCGCGAAAACTTGCTCGAGTCCATACTGTATCCGAGTCGGGCCATCAATCATCAGTTCAAGACGTGGGCCGTGGCCACAAAGAAGGGGCTGCTGGTGCAGGGGCTTCTGGTTGAGGACACACCGGAGCGGATCGTCCTACGCGACGCCAACGGTAAGGATTACGCCATTCCGACGAAGGACATCAACCGGAAAGCGGAACTCAAACAGTCGATCATGCCCAACAACCTGCTTCTTTTCATGGAGGAGCAAGATCTGGTGGACGTCGTCGACTACATGACAACACTCACCACGAAAGGTGTGGCACCCGTCAGCTGGCGGATCATCGGGCCGTTTCCCAACGGCAAGGGCGATACAGGAATGCAAAGGGCTTATCCTCCCGAGAAAGAGGTCGATTTCACGGCGACCTACAACGGCAAGTTCGGCAAGGTGTCGTGGAATACGATCACCCCCAACGCGAAGGGATTCTACGACTTGCGGGCCTGGCTGAACGATCGAGCCGACGACACTGTCTCGTATGCTTATTGTGAAATTGTCTCGGCCAATTCGCAGAAGGCTCGTATCTTGATCGGAACGGACGATTGTGCTCGGTTGTGGGTCAACGGGAAACAGGTCTATAACACACTGGCCCATCGAGCTGCCGAACCAGGCCAAGACAACGTCACAGTGAATCTCGTCCAGGGGACGAACCGTATCTTGTTGAAGGTCGCCAACGGGGATGGGGACCACGGATTTTATTTCAGGGTCGAAGCTCCCAAAGAACTAAGTCTGGTTAAGAAGTAAGGGATAGGGAACAGGAGACAAGGAACAGACCACGAACGAGCCACCGAGAAGGCTACGCGCGAATGGAAGGGAAGCAAGCAAAACCGAGGGATGGGAAAACACCGGGTTTTTGCTTTTCTTTTAATTTGGGCTTTGGCTCGTTCGATTTTCCTGTCCTAACTCCTGTTGCCTACATTTTCCATGAACCAAATCGAAGCCCGCACCAAGTCCCGCATTTTCACAAGTCCATTGACTTCTACTGGCCGGTTCATTCGACGCCACATCTGGGTGCGTCCGCTTATCGTGGCGGGCATCTTGTTGGTCTTGGGATGGTGGATCAACGGTCTCGTTGAGAGCACCATGCAGGCTGATATGAAAGACGGCCTCACGGCTTTAGTGGACGCCGAGGTCAAAGCGCTTAATCTTTGGTTCGAAGCCCAGGAAGCCAATGTGAAGGTCATCGCGGGGGACCAAGACGTTCGAGTTTTGGTGGCCAAACTTGTGGCCATGTCCCGAGGGGAGAAAGTCAGTCGGCTCCAGATTGCCGACTCGCAAGAGCTGCGTGAGTTGAGAGAGAACCTCAAGGGCTGGCTCAAGGAACACGGTTATCCCGGGTTTGGTGTCGTCAATGGGGATGGCCAGATCATCGCTTCCGAGCGTGACGAGTTGGTTCTTGCGGCGAGAGTACCGCTGCAACCTGGGTTGTTGGCAAAAGTCATGGGTGGCAAGGCAACCGTCACCCGTCCAGTGAAACGGGCGGTGCCTGAGACGCAAGACGGCAAGCAGGTCAATCCAGCGGTGATGTTCGCGGTTGCACCGGTCCGAGACCTTGACAGTGGCGAGGTGATCGCAGCCATCGGACTGCGAATCGCTCCCGAAAAGGAGTTCACTGAAATCCTCGAAGTCGTGAGACCGGGTGAGACCGGAGAAACGTACGCCTTCGACGCCAACGGGTTGATGCTCTCGAACAGTCGATTTGATGAAGATTTACGACAGATCGGATTGCTTCCACGGTATGACCCCACGGCAAAGTCGATTTTGTACGTCTCGATCAAAGATCCAAAAGTGAACTTGTTCCGTAGAGGCCTCCCGAATGATTTTTCCCCGGAGGACTTGGAACTCACGGTGATGGCGAAATCGGCTACGCAAGGCAACGATGACGTCAACGTCGCGGGCTATCGTGATTATCGAGGCGTATTGGTTGTCGGCGCGTGGCGGTGGTTGCCGGAGTACGGCATTGGGATTGCGACGGAGATCAACTACCGAGAGGCGTACCGGCCGCTCTTTTTACTACGGATCATTTTCGGCTCGCTCTTCGCGTTGTTGGTGTTGTTGGCGATCGGAATTTTGGTGTACATGTTCTTCGTTGCGAAGCTGCAATTATCGGTGCGTAAGGCAACTCTAGAGGCTCGACAACTGGGCCAATACTCGCTCGAGGAGAAACTTGGAGAGGGTGGGATGGGAGCGGTCTACAAAGCCCGTCACGCGATGTTACGGCGACCGACAGCTGTCAAACTTCTTGACGTCGATCGGACGACGCCGGAAACGATCGCTCGGTTTGAGCGAGAAGTCCAACTGACGAGTCAACTTAATCACCCAAACACGATCGCGATCTACGATTACGGGCGGACTCCGGAGGGGGTCTTTTATTACGCGATGGAATTCCTTGATGGAATGCCCTTAGACTCTTTAGTAGAGCGTTTTGGTCCGCTCCCGGAAGGGCGTGTGATCCACATTTTGTTACAAGCCTGCGGTTCCTTGCGGGAAGCCCACGGAATTGGCCTGATCCACCGAGACATCAAGCCTGCAAACATGATGCTCAACCGGCGGGGAGCGGTCCCGGACGTGGTCAAGGTGCTCGACTTTGGATTGGTCAAGGCCATCGACTCGAAAAAAGAAGTGTCTTTGACGGCGGCGAACTCAATCACAGGCACTCCGCAGTACATGTCCCCCGAGGGGATCGAACGACCAAGCGAGATCGATGGCCGGAGTGACCTTTATGCCCTTGGTGCTGTTGGATATTTTTTGTTGACGGGAACCCCGGTGTTTCAAGGAGAGACCCTGCTTGAAGTTTGCCACCAACAAGTGAGCAAGGCCCCGGAGCCACCATCGAGCCGATTGGGCCGATCGATCGCGGCTGACCTGGAAGGACTTTTACTGCGGTGTCTGGAGAAGAAAAAAGAGGCCCGGCCCGGTACAGCGCAAGAACTTTCGTCGTTGTTAGAAGGGTGTTCGGCTGCAGGCGGCTGGACGACGAGGGAAGCGGAAACATGGTGGGAGGTCCATGGAAAGAAAGGGACACTCAAGGGTCAATCCCCGGTGAGCCAACCTGGAACTGCGGACGCCACGGTCGCGTTACAGAGCGATATATACACGTCGGACTAGTATTTGTTGAGTCTGTACCTGCGAGGGGTTCCTTGCAATCACGATGTCGGAGCTTTATAGTTCACACATGGCGAGCCGCGACGGCTTCGACGCCGACCTGGCGTCTTGTGTTCGATTAGTCCGTCAGCTTCCAGACCGGCAGTGGAAGCCCGGGTGACCTGCCAACTCTTATCTTCAAAAAACGGTTGTTTCACGCCGACCAGTCGGTGTGAAACCGACCAAGAAACGAGGATCATCCCGATGGGGAACTTGCAATTGAAGCGAATTTCGTGTGATCACCCAGACGCCCTGGAAGGACTCCGTCGCCTTCGGAAGCAACTGAGTTCCCATGCCGACGTTATCTCCGAGAAAGGGCGGCAACTCACTGAGGCCGTTTTCGGAGAACCGCTATCGCCAGTCCGGGTGGTTGAACGAGTGTGCAAGGACGTTCAACAAAACGGCCTCGAAGCTCTTCTTCGTTACTCTGAGCACTTCGATAAGAGAAAACTGGATGCGACGACGTTCCGGGTCTCGGCTGAGGAACTCCAACGTGCGCATGAATCGGTCACACCCGACTACCTCGCGGTCCTCCGCCGAGTGAGTCAAAACATTCTATCGTTTCAGTCTGGGTTGCTCTCGAGTGACGCTGTTTTGCACGCACCGGACAAACATGAACTCAAGATGCGATTTCGTCCGATGCGTAGGATAGGGATCTGCGTTCCGGGTGGTGCGGCGGCGTATCCATCGACGCTTTTGATGACGGTTTGTCCTGCAAGAGCCGCTGGCGTCAAAGAGATCGTTGTGGTTTTGCCACCAACGGAGTTTGGAGGGTACAACACCGATTTGCTCGCAGCGTGTCACGAACTCGGAGTCCGCGAGGTTTATCGTGTCGGCGGAGCGCAGGCCGTGGCAGCTATGGCGTACGGAGTAGAAGGCATGGAGCCTGTGGACATGATCGTGGGGCCAGGAAACATCTTCGTCACGCTCGCGAAAAAGTATGTTTTCGGTGAGGTCGACATCGATTGTTTGGCAGGGCCGAGCGAAGTCGTCGTGATCGCCGACGAAACGGTTCCGGCTTCGTTCGTTGCTGCTGACTTGATTGCCCAAGCCGAACATGATCCGGGGACCAGTATTTTGATCACCTGGCACGAGCCGTTACTCGATGAGGTCATCGCTGAACTGGAACAACAGCTCGATAGCCTCGAGCGGTCCGATGCGACACGCCGATGCCTCGAAGAATTCGGAGCCATGGTACTCGTGAAGGATCGGAACGAAGCAGCCCGGATCACGGACCAAATTGGTCCGGAACACCTGCACATCGAATGTCGGGATGCGGCGGCTCTCTCGGATCAGATAGATAACGCGGGCGCGATTTTCTTGGGTCCGTACACGCCGGTGGCCCTTGGCGATTACGCGGCTGGACCGTCTCACGTATTGCCCACGGGAGGAACTGTGCGGTTTGCCAGCGGACTCTCGGCTCCGGATTTCGTACGTCGAACGAGCGTCATTCAGTTCACTCCGCGTGGGCTGGCGGAGCTGTCTCACGACGTCCAATATCTGGCCAACAAGGAAGGGCTGACCGGACACCGCGACAGTGTGGAAATTCGCTTGCGGACGGCTGCCAGACAAGCCAGCGAAATGCAGGTTGCTCGCAATGGGGCAGCGGATCCGAGAGTGATTTCGACCGACGAGGGATAGCAACACCTCGCGGCCCCGATGCTTGGGACGAGTGGAGTCGGTCACGTCGTAAGCTGTTTCGAGGGTTTCCCGATTGCGTTGGTTACATCTGGGGAAGGAAGAAGGACACGCGAGCCGGTGTTGTTGAGAACCGCGTGTCCAATGAAACGGTCCTCGATAACGGCCTAACCAATGGGAAGTTGGGTCCTGTTCTGTCTTTGGCCTGCAAGAGATGACCTTTCAACTTCGGAGGGGACAGCATGCGCCATTCCTTGGAGGTTCTGTCAGTTCTCGCTGGGCTCATCTTTGGTGGATCGTCCTTACTTGCCCAAAGTGTGGACAAGGGTCCGTTGGTTCCACCGAAGACTTCCAACTTATGGGCGGAAATCCAAGTCGTCGATGCGGCGACTGGCGAGGGGGTTCCGCTCGTCGAGTTGGAGACCGTGAACGGACTGAAGTTTGTTACTGATAATGCAGGACGAGTCGCGTTCCACGAACCAGGTTTGATGGGCAAGACGGTCTTTTTCTTTGTCCGAAGCCACGGCTACGAAATCCCGAAAGATGGATTCGGAATGGCAGGTGTTCGGATCATTCCGACGGTCGGCAAGCCGGCCAAGATCAAAATCAAACGCCAAATGCTCGCTGAGAGGTTGTGTCGCTTGACAGGCGAGGGCCTCTACCGCGATACACTGTTGCTTGGGTACGAACGACCCATTCCGAAATCGAAAAATCCTGGACGGGTGGCGGGGCAAGATTCGGTTCAAGCCATTGTTTATCGAAACAAGGTGTATTGGTTCTGGGGCGACACCAACCGGATGGAGTATCCGTTGGGGTTGTTCCGCGTGGCTGGAGCTACGACATCAGTTCCCGATCCCAAAGAGGCCCAATCGGATCCAGCCCACGGAATTTCGTTCGACTATTTCACCAACAAGAAGACCGGGTTCGTCCGGGCCATGATGCCGTATCCTGAACGTCCCAAAGGTGTCGTTTGGGTGGAGTCGATATTCGTTGTTCGGGATGATAAGGGACGAAAGCGACTTCTGGGACACTACTCACGGAGGCAGTCCTTGGCGAAAGAGTACGAACAGGGTATCGCGATCTTCAACGACGACACAGCCATCTTCGAATCGGCCAAACGACTGCCATTGGAGGAGGGTTGGCGACGACCGAGCGGGCACCCGATTGTCTATAGAGAAAAGGGAGTCGAGTGGCTGTTGTTTGGGAGTCCCCATCCAAATGTCCGCGTACGAGCCACTCTTGCGGATGTTCTCGACCCGACCAAGTACGAAGCGTTTATGTGCGGTAAGGCAACTGAACCCGACCTTGACAAGGAGGGGAAACCGCTGTGGCGATGGCAGAAGAAATGGCCTCCCACGGATTCTCAGACCGAAAGCAGGTGGATAAAAGCCGGGAAACTGAAACCCGAGTATGCTCGGTTTTGTCTAACGGACGCCTCCAAACCTGGGACTCGAGTGGTGCTTCATCGAGGATCGATTCGCTGGAATTCCTATCGCAAACGGTGGGTTTTAGTCGCTGGCCAAATCGGTGGGAAACGTTCGTTTCTTGGAGAAGTGTGGTACGCCGAAGCCAAACACCCGACCGGACCATTTTCCAAGGCGGTGCAGATCGTGACGCACGACAAACAGACTTTTTACAATGTGTGTCATCATGGGTTTTACGATCGTGACGAGGGGCGTACGATTCACTTCGAAGGAACCTACACGAACATGTTCTCAGGAAATCCCATCAAGACTCCCAGGTATAATTACAACCAGATTCTCTACCGACTTGATTTGGGAGCGAAGCCATTGAAGGCGGCGTTTGTGAACTGAGTTGAGTTTACAGCGGAACTGACGCCACAACGACATGTGAAAGGCATTCGCCATGTCCGATCGCCAAGACATTGTGATGGCTGCCGGAGACGACCCGGAAATGCTCGCAGCTTACGAGAAAGCTCGAAGGACGTTTGGCTTCTTTTGGAAAGAAGCAGCGATGGACTTCAATAGGATCATACCTGCTCTGTCGCTCGCTTGCGTGAAGGCGTTGTTCACTGACAACGCGGATGATCCGGAGGCCCCCGTAGAGCACATGTGGGTGGACGAAGTGGATTTCGACGGCGAGCACATCCAGGGAGTCCTCGCCAGTTCGCCCAACAGTGTTCGATCTGTCGAATCTGGGGACGAAGTGTCGCTAGCTATGAAGGAACTGAGTGACTGGATGTTTGTCATCAACGACAAGGCGTACGGTGGATTCACTGTCCAGGTTCTGCGGTCACGGATGTCACTCACCGAGCGAAAAGAGCATGACGGGCTTTGGGGGTTTGACTTTGGGAACCCGGATGAGGTGCGAACTCCGCCCGATTCTACGGAGTTCGAGAATAACCTGGTCAAAGTCTTGCAGGACTACTTGGACGAGGCTCCGGTTCGCGTCCATGAGGTCGATGAGTTGGGACGGACGGCGTTACACCGTGAAGCGTTGAATGGTCGTCTTCCCACTGCGATGTTACTTCTCGAACGCGGCGCTGACGTGAACGCAAAGTGTGCGAAAGGTTGGACGCCGCTGAAGTATGCTTCGGCTTTGCAGTGGACCGGGATTATGGATGCCCTCCAAGCTCATGGGGGTGGCTTGGAATGACAACGTTCACGCAGGAACCAAGTGACTCGTTTGTCGCATCATCCACTGGAGGCATTTGGCCCAGTTCGTTGCCGAACCGGGAGTAATACTGCCGAGCAATCGTGCTCCTTTCGCGCCGGTGACGGACATGAGATTGGCCGGGACTCCGTCCATCGTCAGAGCAGCGAGTCCGCCGAACCCGATGGCCTTTCGGCTTTGTTCTGGGATGCCCATTTCGGAAATGGTGGTCAGCTCGACGTCTCGGTGTTGCTGTTCGAGTAGTTTGCGGAGCAGCCCGTTACGAACGCCACCCCCACTGAAGATGATTCTGTCAGGCCGGAAGAAAACGAACCGCTCCAAGGCAGATGTGATGCTGTTGGCCACCAAGTAAGTCGCGGTACAGAGGACATCACGAGGCAGCCAGTTGTTGGCTCGTGAGAATTCCAAGGTTTGGTTGATCATTTCTTCGCCAAAGTGGTGCTGTTGCAGGGTTTTTGGCGGTTGTCTATTCAAGATGGGGTTGGCGAGCCACTGTTGCAATAACGGCTCGATGCAACGGCCCTGGACGGCTTGCTTGCCACCCGCATCGAACGTCTCTTTTCCTCGCGTCATTCGTGTTATCAGTCCATCGAGAAAACTGCTACAAGGGCCTGCCTGGAACCCCTGGAGCTGTTTGGGCGAGCATCCGGCGGGCAGGGCAACAACGGTGGAGACTCCACCCAAATTGATGAGGATTCTATTTTCGGTTGGGTGTCGATAGAGGATGTAATCGACCAAGGAAGTCAAGGCGGTTCCTTTGCCACCCACGACGAGGTCACGAGATTGAAAGTCGCTGACGGTTGTGATTCCAGTTCGCTCGGCGATCATCGCAGGCATCCCTAATCCCAAGGTGGAAGGATATCGATGGTCCGGGTTGTGGTAAATCGTGTGACCTGGACACCCGATGCATTGAACGTTGCGGAGGCCAAAGCCGATCTGGTTCACGACTTGGATGGCAGCAGCCGAGAAGGCTTCTCCCAAAAGGCTGTGCAACACGCTCGTGTGTTGGATATTCACCTTGGACGAGATGGCCACGTGTCGGATGAGTTCCTGTAGATCACTTGGGTAAGGCAAATGTGTGGTGTGCAGAACGTGGAGGTGGGTTTCGGTCCCCACACCCTCCGCTTCCAACAACACGGCATCGACTCCATCCAACGTGGAACCAGACGAAAGTCCAATGACCCACCGTCGAGTCGTGGTGAGTTCGTGAACGACAGAAAGATCTGGAAACATGGAAAGGTACCTTGCGGTAATCGGGACGACATCGAAGCGCGGGGAAGTTTCACCGAACCTCGACACATCGATGTCCAGAACCAAGATGAATAAGTGTGAGTTGCTTGGTTATACGAACGATAAGGTTGCATTTCCTGGCGGGAGACGAGCGCCGCCGACGATTATTCGCTCGCACTCCCCACGTTACGACAACTTAGGCCGCTAGTTGAAGCGGTTGAGCATGACGAATGCAGGCCTGGATGAAGCATTCGAACAATTGCATGTCCAGTGCGGTTGCGGTGTCTGACTCGGGATGCCACTGCACGCCGAGGCAAAACCAAGTCGGATCGTCGAGTTCTATGGCTTCGATCACGCCATCGGGAGCCTTGGCGCCAACTCGCCACTTGGGAGCTACCTGATTCACGGCTTGGTGGTGGTGACTGTTGACGCGGAGTTCTCCGCCGCCATAGATATCGTCCAGGCGTGTATTGGCTTCGATGGTCACGAGGTGGCGATGAGGACCTTCTTCGTAGGGGTCGACGTGGGGCATCGCACGGGGTAGGTCTTCGGGTAGGTGAAGATAGAGTGTCCCTCCAAAGGCGATGTTGAGCTGTTGCATTCCAAGGCCGATCCCGAGGGTTGGTAACTCTCGCTCTCTCAGGGCTTGGATGAGGGTCTTGTCGTTGGTCTCACGTCGCTCGGGCATGCGTTCGGTGGCTGCATGCTGGGGCTGCCCAAATCGTCGCGGATCCATGTCGAGCCCGCCCGTCAAGATGAACCCATCGACGCGATCGAGAAACGCATTGATCTCCGGCTCGGCATTGATCGGCGGCATCACTACGGGCAAGCCACCTGCTGCGAGGACGGCATCGTAATACCCTTCGTCAAGAATGATGCGACCCTGTTTGGTCTTGGTTGGTGCCGTGTAGTCCGGATTGATGCCGATGACCGGACGCGTCTGTTGCCCCATTCTCTTCCTCCGTGATTGACTAACTTGGGAATTTCCGTTTTCCCATGTTGGCATGAAAGTAGGTAATGCCAGGGACTTGTGATCCCGACTCGTATCAAAGCGCGGCGGACTATAATGATTCTACTCCGAATCGAGCAAGGCCAAAGTGATCGGGGTTTTGGTCTGGTTTTCGGATTCGTCGATTGTGTGCGGAGTTAGTGGACACTAGTCCAAACAGGTAGGGAGAGGATGCTCTTGGTTACGGATTATGGAATTGCTCTAGCAGATGCGTGGAAGTTGTTCGCCGGTCAATAGCGGAACCATTCGTTCCCCACCGACAAGAGATTTGATGGTCACGATTGTTGGGTGGTTCTCCACAACGGAGCCGATGATGGCCGCGTTTGTTCCCAATGGGTGACTCCGCATGGTCGCCAACAAGGCGTCGGCATCCTCCGGGGCAACGATGGCGAGCAACTTTCCCTCGTTGGCAACGTAGAGCGGGTCGAGGCCGAGCATCTCACAAGCTCCTCGAACTTCTTGGCGGATGGGTAGAGCCGCCTCGGAGATTTCGATACCGACTTTGGAGGCCGTCGCGAGTTCGTTGAGTGCGCTGGAGACCCCACCACGAGTTGGGTCCCGCATCCAGCGAATGGAGGCACATGCGTCGAGCATCACTCGGGTTAAGTCGGCAAGGGAGGCTGTGTCGCTTTCCAGGACGGTTTCGAATTCGAGGCCCTCACGAACGGACATGATGGCGATGCCGTGATCTCCGATGGTTCCCGAGACGAGAATCTTGTCACCTGGCTTGGCAGCACGGACGGAGAGGGTTTGGCTGGCGTATCTGACGCCGAGTCCGGTTGTTGTGATGAAAACCTGATCTCCTTTGCCGCGATCGACGACTTTGGTGTCGCCAGTGACGAGTTTTACGTTCGCTTCTAGGCAAGCCTCTTGCATGGATTGGACGATTCGGCGAAGATCTTCGATCGCCAAGCCTTCTTCCAAAATGAAGGCTGCGGAGAGGAACAAGGGCTTGGCCCCACCGACGGCCAAATCGTTTACCGTCCCGTGTACGGCCAAACGGCCAATGTCTCCACCTGGAAAAAACAGCGGCCGGACGACGAACGAATCGGTTGTGAACGCCAGGTCGGGGGGTTGTTGGGAATCTGCATTGGTGTTAGGAGGAAGTGTGAGCGTTGCCTGATCTTCGAGGGCGGCCAAGACTTCGTTGTCGAAAGCGGGCAGAAAGAGTTTATTAATCAACTCGGTGGTCAACCAGCCACCGCTTCCGTGTCCCAGGGTGATTTGGTCGTGGTGCATTTTGGGCAACGGACACCCAGCGAGCCAACTGGGCGTCGAATTCTCCTTTGGGCCAGTCATGAATTCTCTCAGCCTTGTAATGTCTTAGGTTCCGAACTTGGGGAATAGGAGTGCGTTTCGCCACGTTTTTCGTTTTCGGAAAGGCTCGATAATTTCTGGCCCGATCGTGCACGAAAACTGATCGGACGAAACCCACCAAGCCCACAGGAGTTTATCATGCCCCCCATCCTGAGAGTCGTCGAAATTGGGATTTATGTTGACGACTTGGAGAAAACAGAGGAATTCTATCACACAATCCTGGGTTTACCAGTTGTCGCCAGGGCCCCGGAACGACACGTCTTTTTTCAAGTTGGCGACGGTTGCGTCCTTCTCGCGTTTTTGCCGGATGCGACGCTGCCAGGAGACACACTGCCGTCACACGGGGCTCGCGGGGCAGGACATTTCGCGTTGGGGATTCCGAAAGAATCGCTGGATGGGTGGCGAACCCATCTGGATCAACACAGCATCGAGATCGAGCAAGAGGTCGACTGGCCGCCGGGAGGGAAGTCCCTTTACTTCCGAGACCCTTCCAACAATTCGGTCGAATTGATTACCCCTGGAGTCTGGGAATTGCCGTCTGGCTGGTGAAAGAAGACTCGGGAGAAGGTACACTTGAACTGTTTGAAGGTCACTCCGTCTCCAACAACGAAATGACTGTGTTGATGAAATTTTGCTTGGTCAAGTTCTCTTTCGTAAGGAAACGATTTGCTCCAAGCCCGATCAATTCCTCTTGCAACTGTGTCTGCATGACTCCCGAGAGAACGAGTATCGGTACGGTCTTGTTTTGTGTTCTGAATTGCTGAATGCATTTCCGGCCATCGGTTTCGTCGAGATAATAGTCAAGGATCACAAGATCGAATTTCTGTTGGTCGAACGCGTCCAAGGCTTCCTGTTCGTTTTTGGCGTGAGTCACCTCGAAGAGATAACCATCCAACTTCGTCAAGTGAAACTGGATAACCTTATGTTGCATCACGTCATCTTCGACGTGAAGTAGGTGAATTGTGCGCGACATTGGTGAAACTTCACTTTCACAAGTATTGTTTTGGTCGTGCTTACTCCGACAGGTCGTCGCAGTCACTCGCGGTTTCGTTCGTGCTTGGTCCGACAGGTCGTCGCAATCGGTTTTTGAACGACCAGAGGGGGTTCCTGCACATACGTCTTGATCTGGGAGTGCCTCGCAACATCTACACTACTACTATACAATGTACGGATGGGTGGCCACGGAATGGGGTTTGGGCAAGTACCTGGCCATCATGGCGATGGGACTGTGAGTTCCGCCTTGGAACGCAAAATAAATGAGTGTCCGTTTCGTGGGTGTACACGAGGGGCGGGCGGACGAATAAGAGTCGTGTTTGTGTTGGTTCTTTGGGTTCGGTGGGTTCACAACCATGGCTAGGATGTCTCGGCCCTCCGGGGCTGAGAATCGAAAGCAAGACACTTGTTGAGGCGACAAACCTCCGGGCTGAGAATCGAAAGCAGGACCCTTGTTTATCCGAATATCCGCTGCGTGTACCTACGACAGGCGGTCATTTACTGTTTATCTGGTTCGTCAGTCCGGGTAACTTTTAACAACTATCATGCGACTTTCCAACTATGTGGACCGAAACCGAATCATCCGCTGCCCAGAAACTCATCGACCTCGCTTTTCATGAAGATTTGGGAGATGTCGGGGACGTCACGAGCAATGCCGTCCTGACCGAGGAACTGCGAGGGGAGGGGATCTTTGTCGGCAGAAGTGCTGGCGTTGTGGCAGGACTTCCGCTGGTTACTCAGGTCTTCGCGACGATTTCGGATCGCGTGCAGATCACGCCTCTGGTGGAGGATGGAACGGTCATTTTCCCTGGTCAAGAACTGGCAACTATCGTTGGTCCGATGCGTACAATTTTGACCGGTGAACGAACGGCCTTGAACTTTTTGCAACGTCTCAGTGGGATTGCGACCAAAACAAGAGCCTACGTCGAAGCTGTTGGAGGAACCAAAGCCGTCGTCCTGGACACACGAAAGACGACTCCTGGTTGGCGAGTCCTGGAGAAATACGCCGTTCGATGTGGTGGTGGTAAGAATCACCGGATGGGTTTGTACGACGGCGTTTTGATCAAGGATAACCATCTCGCCGCGCTGGCTGACGATCAGGATCCGATCCGACAAGCTGTCGAAACGGCTCGTTCGGTGACGAGCAGTAGATTGCCCATTGAAATCGAAGTCGACAATCTCCGGCAATTCGAGTCGGCGTTGGGATGCCAGGCTGATATCGTTTTGCTCGATAATATGTCCACAGAGGACATGCGAGAGGCAGTTGAACTCCGCAACGAGAGGGCTCCGAACGTATTGTTGGAAGCGTCCGGTGGGATTACCCTGGAACGGATTCCGGAAATTGCAGCAACTGGGGTCGATCGAATCAGCATTGGAGCGCTGACCCATTCGGCTGTCGCTTTGGATATTGGTTTGGATTATCGAACGTCATGAAACTGTTGAAAGAGTGGGAATCGTCTCAGGCCCATGTCGGGAAAAGAGTTTGCATCTATGACGACATGCCGAGTACGAACTCGCACTGTCTGGAACTGACAGACGATCCATCGAACCGCGGGCTTGTTGTGATTGCTCGATCCCAATCGGCGGGACGAGGGCAACATGGGCGTCATTGGCTCAGCGAACCAGGCATGGGCTTGTGGATGTCGACGCTTGTGGGTGCTCGTCCGGAATTGACCCGTCCCGTGATCCTCACGGCCTGGGCGGCGGTTTCGGTTTGTGAGGTGATTGCGAACGTCACGGAGTTGGATGCTTCGATTAAATGGCCCAACGATGTCTTGATCGATGACCGGAAAGTGTGTGGGATTTTGATCGAGCAACGCGCGAAGGCATATCGCAAGGAACAAACCCACCCAGTTGTGGTCGGTATTGGTTGGAACTTGAACCAGACGCAAGGGATGTTCGACGAGTCGAATCTTCCGTTCGCGGGTTCTCTCTACACGTTGACCGGGCGCAGCTATGGACTGGAATCGATGGCTCGTGAACTCATTTCCGTTCTCGACCGTAATTATGGACAGTTGGCGGCTGGGCATCTTGAGTTGCTCGAACGGCAATGGAGCGATCGTCTTGGGCTTGTCGGTCGATCAGTTCAGGTCGAAGGGAACGACCAAACCTTCAACGGGCGATTACTGGAGTTGAGTTTTGACGGAATCATGATCGAAAGCGAGAATCCCTCCATTCCGGGGTCTATCATTGCCCCGGAGAACGTACGCCACATCTGGAAAGCTCCGACACTTTGAGCTTCCGAGCCAACGTCGGAGCGACGTCGCGGCAATTTCCTGTTGCAGCTTCTTTGGAACATAGTTCGCGGAAAAAAGAAAAAAAGAAATTCGCACATTTTTGCGCAAGTTACTTCGTTTGTCCCGTTCAACGGTTGATTGGGAACACGAGTCTTTACTTCACTGGTAAGACTGTCATCCGCCTGTCAGCGATCGGGCAGAGCGTGGGAGGGTTATGTATACACCATCGGGTGGTGTGTAATGTTCCCTGCCTCGGACGCCACCTTTTTGCGCTCGGTCTTGTCGTTGGCAGGAAGATGACGCTTGCCTTTCATTGTTTTCGGCACCAACTCTTCCCCATAAAGGAACGCTCGGCGGCGGTCGTCGGGCGTTTCTTTTTTTATTCGCGGAGTCAAAGGCTGCGGAGAGAAAGAAAAGGATAAATGGTGTGCGATCCGCTCATTATACCCAGGAAGAACCCAATACGACCCGGCAAGCTTCGCCTGTCCGTGATAGAGTCCAGGCGGTTCCATTCGCTTTCATTGAGCAATGTGTGGGTTGAGTAGCAGGCAAGTGGAGTGTGCGGTGGCCAGACCCAAGAAGGAGCAGACGGCACACTGAGTCTGCCTGCTACAGTGATTTTTTCCCGTGCAGTTCTCGTCTCAATGACAGCTTAGTAGCGGTATTCCTCGGGCTTGTATGGGCCTTCTTGCTTGACTCCGATGTAGCTGGCTTGTTTATCGTTCAGCACAGTGAGCTTTGCACCGAGCTGTTCAAGATGTAGCCGAGCTACTTCTTCGTCGAGTTCCTTGGGCAGTAGGAATACTTGCTTGTCCATCGACTGACCGTCTTTGAAGAGCTTGATCTGGGCGAGAGTTTGGTTCGCGAACGAGTTACTCATGACGAAGCTCGGGTGACCAGTTGCACATCCGAGGTTGACGAGTCGCCCTTTGGCCAAGATGATGACTCGCTTGCCGTCGGGCCAGATGACGTGATCGACCTGGGGCTTGATCTCTTCCCACTCGAGGTCTTCCATGGATTCGATTTGGATTTCGCTATCGAAGTGACCAATGTTGCACACGATGGAGTTGTGCTTCATTTTTTCCATGTGCTCGCGGGTGATTACGTCGACGTTGCCGGTCGTGGTGACGAAGATGTCGCCCCACTCGCAGGCTTCTTCCATGGTCACGACTTGGAAACCTTCCATGCACGCCTGGAGGGCGCAAATTGGGTCGATTTCTGTGACAAAAACGGTCGCTCCAGAACCCCGAAAAGCTTGAGCACAGCCCTTACCGACGTCGCCATATCCGCAAACGATGGCTTTTTTCCCGCTGATCATGACATCGGTCGCTCGCTTGATGCCGTCGATGAGGCTCTCGCGGCAACCGTAGAGGTTGTCGAACTTACTTTTCGTGACACAGTCGTTAACGTTGATGGCGGGAAACCGGAGTTTGCCTTCCTTTGCCATGTCGCGCAATCGGTGAACGCCAGTGGTTGTTTCTTCCGAAACGCCGATGATTTTCTCGGCCACACGGCTGTAGAAGGTCGGATCGCTGGCTAGCTTGTTCTTGATCGAAGCGAGCAAGACGGCTTCTTCTTTGGAACCCGGCTCACGGTCCAAGATCTTCGGGTCTTTCTCGGCATCACACCCAAGGTGAACAAGGAGTGTTGCGTCGCCGCCGTCGTCGAGAATCATGTTTGGCTCGCCGCCATCGTGCCACTCAAGAATGCGATGGGTGTATTGCCAGTATTCTTCGAGCGTTTCGCCCTTGACGGCGAAGACAGGTGTTCCTTCTGCTGCGATGGCTGCAGCGGCATGGTCCTGGGTCGAGAAGATGTTACAGCTGGCCCACCGAACTTCGGCACCGAGGGCCTGGAGGGTTTCGATGAGGACGGCCGTTTGGATGGTCATGTGCAGGCTACCGGCGATTCGGGCTCCTTTGAGCGGCTGCTCGGGAGCGTACTTTTTCCGAATGGCCATTAGCCCAGGCATTTCGTGTTCGGCGATGGCAATTTCGCGACGGCCCCATTCGGCCAGACTCATGTCGGCGACGACGAAGTCTCCTTCGTTCGATCCATGTTGCTCAGCGACTTGCGGGTTTTTGGACAAAACGGTCATAGGGATTGTCTCCTGAAAATACGGCCTGCTTCGCACGTCCACAAACAGACCAGCAAGCCAAAACAGTTTAAATACGGTCATCGAGGCCGACCCTCGACGGATCAGAAATTCCCGAAGGATTGGGTAAGGAGATTACATCGTGGGGATGATGTTGATCGGCAACTTGGCACGTCGTCAATGTTCCGCGATCTCGCAAGGTGGGCAAGAAAAGTCCGCAAAAACATTCTCGAGCGACGACCCTACCCCAAATATGTTAGGAAACGGTGACAAAGATGACCAGGTGGCCCGAAAGTCGCAGGCTGTCTGGAGTGCTGTAAGCGAACCCATCTTGATCGATTTTCTGCAAACGAGTTATAACCGGTTGTTAAGGCTTTTCCGATGGAACGAACCCCGGAACGCCAAATCTCTCGAGCAGGAGGCTGAAGCGATGAACAGGTGGCCCGTCCAATTCCTTTGGGGAGCGGCAACGTTCGTTCTGATGGCTAACTGGGTCACGGCGCAACAACCATCTCGCCGACCCGTCTCGAACAAACAAACTCCAATTCGGCCAGTTGTTACACCCAAGAAGCAATCCACAGATAGAAAAACTCACGACTTGACGAAGCTCCATCCCGTTGAAAGGGAGATGTACCGAAGCGCGCTGGCGGGTTCGCAGTGGTTGTTGAGGTTCAATCGTCCGAGTGGGCAATTTTTGTATGGATACGTTCCTTCGCTTCGCCGACCGCTCGAAGGAGACAACTACATTCATCAAGTCCAAGCCGCCTTTGCCCTGGCCCGTGCAGCCGGGTTCTACGGTGAGAAAAAACAGATGGCCGTGGCGAGACAGGCAATCCTGACGTTGCTGCTCGAGACGAAAAAACCCCACAAAACGTCCGCCTTGCGCTATACGATTTTTGCCAACCAATCGGTGAACCGTTTGGCCGCCGCCGCCTGGTTGGTGTTGGCAATCAATGAGCTTCCAGAGCCTGGGGCGGATTTGCTGGTGCAGTCGGAAGAACTATGTAACTTCATTCGGTCGCAACAACTGACAGATGGTTCGATGTGTTGTACCGGGAGTCCCCGTAACGCCGCGGGTAATGCAAACATCCCGGGAAACCGAGTTTACGCGGGCCAGGCCCTTTACGCTCTTGGGCGGAGTCTGCGTCACCGGAGCGGTGAGGCTGCCTCGTGGAAACTGGACACGATCAAGAAAGCTTTCGCGTATTACCGGAAATCCTGGCAAGCAAAAAAGACGATGGAAATGGTACCCTGGCACAGTGCCGCGTATGGAGAGGCGTGTTTGCGTACGAAGGAGCAAGTGTACGCCGACTGGGTTTATGAAATGAATGATTGGATTTGCAAGTTGCAATACAAGCAGGCCACGGCCGAAAATCTGCAGTGGTTCGGAGGTTTCCAGGGTTGGTCGGGGAAGCACCCTGTTTTTGTCGACCCAACAATCCACTCGGCGGTTTACATGGAAGGACTGGCCCAAGGGGCTCGGGTGGCGCGGATGACGGGCGACATTCAACGCCACAACCAATATCGAACGGCGATGTTTCGGTGTGGGCAATTTTTGAGTCTGCTACAATATAAATCTGCAAACACGACGCACTTTCAACCACGTTTCCGGGAATTGATACTCGGTGGCTACCATGCTTCGCACCAAGATGGTATCCTGAGACTCGACTACACTCAAGAAGCCGTTAGTGGTCTTGTTGTGTACCTCCGGGACGTTGCCAAGGTGCCGCACTGAATTCGGTCGGTAGCGTCCTCGGTGTAATTAACACGGACTGCCGACCGGAGGGCGAAAAGTCTTCAGCGATAGCCAAACCCGCCAGGCAGGTCTATATTACCTACTGACTTATTTTTTGGGCAGTGGGGTTATTTTCATCTAACTCTCGTCGTATCTGAGATTCCGTTTATTCGGAAAATCGTCCACCGCTAGCCCATCTGACTTCATTGGATACCCATGAGCGAACAACGTCATTCCCCTCCACGTCCTCAATGCCGCAGTCTGCCAGGAGTTCGCATTCTTTCCACCGGAAGTTATGTGCCCGATGCTGTGGTCAGCAACGATCATCTGCACCAACGGCTAGGGTTTGATTCGGATTGGATAGTGAAACGCACAGGCATCCTGGAACGACGACATGCGCTGCCCCATCAAGCAACGAGCGACCTTTGTCACGAAGCTTCGGTGAAATGTATCGAACAGGCGGGAGTCGATCCCAAGGACATTGACCTCTGCCTTGTAGCGACCTTTACTCCGGACATGTCATTTCCGTCGACGGCTTGTTTGCTTCAAGACCGATTGAAACTCAACTGTCCGGCGGTAGACCTGCAAGCGGCGTGTGCCGGTTTCATGTATGCGTTGATTACGGGTGCGGCGTATGTTGCTTCTGGGGCCAGCGATCTTGCGTTGATCGTTGGGGGAGATTGTAACTCACGGATTCTCAATCCCGACGACATCAAGACGTACCCACTTTTCGGAGATGGTGCTGGGGCTGTTCTGCTCACGAAGGGAAGCCCCGACCAAGGAATCTTGAGTTATAGCATGGGTGCCGATGGGAGCGGCGGTGATTTGTTGAGCCGACCGGCTTGTGGCAGCCGGATGCCTCCCAGTGCGGACTTGCTCGAGCAAGGCATGCATTACATGTACATGGACGGTCGGGCCGTGTTTCGGTGGGCCGTCGCAATTTTGTGCGACACTATCCAAGACGTCCTGGATCACGCCGAAATGCAACCGAACGACGTAGATTTGTACATACCTCACCAAGCGAACATCCGCATCATCAACGCGGGTATCGACGTTCTTGACATTCCTCGGTCGAAGGTCTTCAATAATCTCGATAAGTATGGGAATACGTCGGCTGGCTCGATACCATTAGCGCTTGATGAAGCCATCCAGGAAGGCTGGGTCGAACCTGGAAAGCTCATGGTGATGAGTGGGTTTGGAGCCGGACTGACTTGGGGGACGGCTTTGATGCGTTGGTAAACCATCGTCGGACCACGTTGCCACAGCCGTTCAATTAATTTATAGAGAAACGCCCCTTCTCGAGGAAAAATCCCTTGGGAATCTACCGGGGTTGAAATTCTTCTTCCTCGAGCGAAGAAGGATCTCGAGATTACCGAGCGTTCTGGAAGTCATCTCTCGGCTACCAGGAAGAGGCCCAAACCTGAGCAAAGTTTGTAACTCGAGGGTTGAGGGGCCTGAGCGAATGACAACAACTTCAACGGATCGACCTCACTGGCATGAAGACACTTCAAGAACTCCGCACGATTTACGACCAGCCGTTGCCTGAGTTGCTTTGGCAAGCTCAAGAAGTTCATCGGACGCACCATGACCCTGCGGACGTCCAACGGTGTGCCTTGTTGAGTATAAAGACGGGTGGTTGCCCCGAAGATTGCGGCTATTGCTCGCAAAGTGCTCATTACGAAACCCCTGTCGAAAACGACGCGTTGATGAATGTCGAGGAAGTTCGTCGTCGAGCCGAGCAGGCCAAAGAACTCGGAGCAACTCGCTTTTGTATGGGCGCGGCCTGGAGGGAAGTGAAGGACGGTCCACAGTTCGAGCGAGTGCTCGAAATGGTCCGGATCGTTCGTGATCTAGACATGGAGGCGTGTGTGACTCTCGGCATGCTCAATGAGGAGCAAGCGGGGCGTCTACACGAAGCTGGACTTACGGCCTACAACCACAACCTCGATACGTCGCGTCGGCACTACCCGAATATCATAACGACGCGAACTTATGACGAGCGTATTCGGACTTTGGAGGCGGTTCAAAAGGCCAACATCTCTGTTTGTTGCGGAGGGATCGTCGGCATGGGCGAGAACGAAGACGACCGTTTGATGATGCTCGCCGAGTTGACAGCCTTGGAAACGCCTCCCGAAAGTGTGCCCATCAATTCGCTTGTCCCTATCGCAGGCACTCCCCTTGAGAACGCCCGCCAAGTTGATTCTGTCGAACTCGTCCGGTTGATCGCCACGACTCGTATCGTATTTCCGAAGGCTCGGGTGCGTTTGAGCGCAGGGCGTGACCGGATGAGCCGAGAACTCCAAATCCTGTGCTTTCTCGCAGGAGCGAACTCGATCTTTTTCGGCGATAAACTCCTTACGGCCGATAATCCTGATGCGAGCGACGATGCCAAACTGTTCCGGGCCATGGGTCTTCCGGTTTTGAGTTCGTCATGAGCCTGTCCGACCGCTGGGCGAATAATCTGGAAGGCCTCAGGGAACGAGGACGTTATCGAACGCTCGTGGTGTCCTCGGGAATCGATTTCACGTCGAACGATTACCTTGGCTACGCAGGTGGTCGGGCTTTTCTTTTTGAGAAGGTGACCCCGGCGTCAGACGTGTCTTTCAGCGGCACGGCTTCGCGTTTGTTGCGAGGTCACCATCCGATCTGGGAGAAAGTCGAAGCCGAACTCGCCCGATGGCACGGAGCGGAGACGGCCCTTGTCATGACTTCCGGTTACGCTGCCAACGAGGGTTTGTTGTCGACGATCGTTGAACCACAAGATTGGGTGGCCTCGGACGAATACAACCACGCGTCGATCATCGATGGACTGCGACTTGCGAAGGCTCAGAAATACATCTTTCGACATAATGACCTGGATCATCTCGAAGATGGACTCCGGGAAGCCATTCGCTCGGGTAGTTCGACACGGGAGCGATTTATCGTGACCGAATCCCTCTTCAGCATGGAGGGAGATTCGGCTCCACTCCGAGAAATCTCCGAGCTTGCTGAGCGTTACGATGCCAACTTGGTGGTCGATGAGGCCCATGCAACTGGGTGTTTCGGGCAAAATGGCTCCGGATTGGTGGATGCGCTCGGCTTGAGGTCGAAGGTCCTTGCGACGGTGCACACTGGAGGGAAAGCGCTGGCCGTTTCCGGAGCGTATGTTTGTGGTTCGTCTCAGCTGAAAGCTCTGCTCGTGAATAAATGCCGGCATTTTATCTTCACGACAGCGTTGCCGCCGCAAGTTGGAGTCCGATGGCTGGAGACACTGCCCATCGTGGAATCGGATGAAGAGGGACGGGAACGCCTTCACTCCAATGCGAGAACGGTGCGTAAGCTGGTCGACGCGTTCGGGCTTGAGACGATTGGGGATCATTACGTTGTGCCGATCGTGGTCGGTGAAGACCGTCGAGCCGTTGGGCTTTCCAGCCGATTCCAACAGTTAGGTGTCGATTTGCGAGCCATTCGCCCGCCAACCGTACCTCAGGGGACAGCGCGGTTACGCATTTCTGTTCATGCCGATCATTCGCTTGACGATCTTGAACGCCTCGTGATGCCCGAGATACAGCGAACAATTTCATGATTCGGTTCGCTTTTTCGTTCAAGATCGTTGCCTCCTCGAAACATCGTGAGCAGTCAGTTGTACCTGCGTTGTGATTGGCGGTACACTGACGGAAATCCATCAACGGTGAACCTGCGACCCCTTGACGTGTGTCTTTCATATCCGATCTCGGGAGTATTTTGCGCGGAAGATCTATGTTTGAATTTTTTGACCATACGGCGGATCTTGGACTTCGGATTCAGTCTCCCGATTTGAATAGTCTTTTTGAAGAAGCCGCGCGTGCGATGTTCACGGCAGTCGTGGAAGATCTCTCGACTATCGAGGACAAGGTCGAAGTCGAAATCCGGATCGAAGGCGACGAAGTCGATTATCTTCTTTTCGATTGGCTCACGGATTTGTTGATTCGCTTCGATGCGGATCACATGTTGTTCGGGAAATTCGAGGTCGAGGTCACGCCGACCGGAATGAGGGGCAGGGTTTGGGGAGAGAAGATCGACCGATCGCGGCACGAGATCGAGCACGAGGTCAAGGCCATAACTTATCACGGTCTTGCTGTGGAACAAACCGAAGCCGGATGGTTGGCCGAGATTATTGTGGACATCTGAAAACAAGAGACAGTCACCAAAAGGAAATAGATCATGGGAAAAGGCGCCTTTCACGGTCCTTTAGAAAAAGTAGACGATTGTTGCTACCGCATCCCGAAGAGCTACAAGGAGGGGATGCTGGTCGATGGAATGATCTTTGCCGACGAGAATCTCATCGATCAAATTCGGGCTGACCAAGCCCCCGAACAAGTCGCCAACGTCGCTTTTTTGCCAGGGATTCAAGGATACAGCTTGGCCATGCCCGACATTCATTGGGGCTATGGTTTCTGTATCGGAGGTGTTTGCGCGACCGATCCAGAGGAGGACGGCGTTATTTCACCTGGGGGAGTTGGGTACGATATTAACTGCCTCTCCGGTGACACCGAAGTTTTACACGCTCACGGTTATACACGCCGCATTGACGAGTATCTCGAATGGAAAAGTGATCGACTCGCATGCATGAACCTCGTCAATTCGGACCAGGAAGACACCCCCATTCTTCGATGGTTTAGTCAGAAACCCAGAGCACCAGTCCTCCGTGTTACTCTCAGCTCGGGACGACAAATCAAAGCGACGGCTGACCATCCTTTCTGGACGCCACAAGGTATGGTTCCCCTGGGAGAGTTGGAACCCGGTGATCGAGTGGCTGTCGTCCCGTTCGAGGGTGTTCCTTATGAGCGGCCAACGAACGATGTTCTTGTTTCGGAGGAGACTTTTCGAGCCAAGTGGGCTGAACTCGGAAAGGCGGAAGACGGCAACGCACTGAATCAGGCACTCGCGTTTCTTCGAGACCGAGATCTACTTCCGCTGCGATATGATTCACCCGCACTTCCTTATTTGTGCAAAATTCTTGGTTTCGTGTTTGGGGATGGAAACCTCCATTTCTCAGGGGGGAACCGAAAAGGAGTGGTCTGGTTTTACGGTTCGGCTGAGGATTTGGAACTCATCCGTAGTGACATCGAACGAATCGGATTCACACCTTCGAAGGTCTACTCACGCGAACGGCATCACACGATCCAAACGACCAACCGAGAATATTCCTTCGACCGGACGGAGGAATCTTTCGAGGTGACGGGTTCCAGTTTTGGTGTTATGTTGAGCTGTCTTGGAGCACCTATTGGGAAAAAAACCGCGCAAGATTTCACCGCCCCGAAGTGGCTTGAGACCGCACCTATTTGGCAAAGGCGTATGTTTCTAGCAGCGTTTTTTGGTGCTGAGCTAACGACACCAACGACAATTCCGCAGCATGGGACGGTTTTCGCTGCGCCCACGGTTGGTCTGAATAAACTCCCGGAGTATGCAGACTCCGGTGCCGAGTTCTTGAGTGTGTTGTCGGAGTGGCTTTTGGACTTCGGAGTCGAAACACAAGCGATAGCTTACGAACCACCAATGAAGCATCAGTCGACTTGTCGTTGGCGGCTTCTATTGTCACCGAAAGTGGGAAGTCTCATCAACTTGTGGAGTCGGGTTGGTTTTCATTACAACCGCAAACGAAGCTCGCAGGCGGCCTTGGCGACGCAATACTTGAAACTCAAACAATGCCACCTCGATGAACGAACCAGGGCCGTCGAACACATCCGAGGAATGGCCGCTGCAGGAACGAGACGTGGCGAGATCGTGGCTGCGGTCGCTGACTCTGTCAATCAACGATTTGTCGAACGGGTGCTTTACTCGGAGGAAATCCCAACGCCCCGTGTCAGCCAAGAGTTTCCGACATTTGCCGCGTTTGCCGAGTCTGTTCGGATTGCCGATACGAGCAACATGGTATGGGACTCGATCTCGAGTCTCGAAATTTTGGAGGATTTCGACGGACTCGTTTATGATTTCACGGTGTTGCACGACGATCACAACTTCGTAGCGAATGGTTGTGTGGTGAGCAACTGTGGTGTTCGTTTAGTGCGTTCGAACCTTTACTACCGGGACGTAAAAAATCAGCTCAAGAAACTTGTCGAGTCACTTTTCCGGACGGTCCCTACGGGTGCAGGTAAATCGGGGCAATTCACGTTTCGCGGCAAGGACATGAAGCGTCTTCTTGGCGAAGGGGCGAGTTATCTGTTGGAGCACGACTACGGAGCGGGTCGTGACATTCAGTTCACTGAAGCGGGTGGCTATCTGGCGGGTGCTGATCCGGATGCCGTGAGTGATTTCGCCAAGAAGCGTGGTGCCGAGCAGTGTGGAACGCTGGGTTCGGGGAATCACTTTTTGGAAGTCCAAATCGTCGATGCCATTTTCGATGAACAAGCCGCCCAAGTCATGGGCCTCGAGAAAGACATGGTGTGCGTGATGATCCATAGCGGATCACGTGGGCTGGGATATCAAGTTTGTGATGATGCTTTGAAAGTGCTTCGGAAGGCGCCCGAGAAATACGGCATCCACTTGCCGGATCGTCAACTGGCGTGTGCTCCCATCAATAGTCCGGAAGGAAGAGAATATATAGCGGCCATGCGGGCCGCGGCGAACTTCGCGTGGTGTAATCGTCAGCTGCTGATGTATCAGGCGCGGAACGTGTTTGCGGACGTGTTTGGGCAAACGTGGGAGCAATTGCAGATGAATTTGATCTACGATGTTTCGCACAACATTGCGAAACTCGAAGAGCACACGATCAACGGTAAGAAGCGTAAAGTGTGGGTTCACCGGAAGGGGGCCACGCGGGCGTTTCCTCCGGACCATCCAGAGATTCCGCTGGCTTACAAGAAAGTGGGACAACCGGTCATTATTCCGGGGGACATGGGGACGGCGAGCTGGGTGTTGGTTGGTCAACCAGGGAGCATGGAGAAGACGTTCGGAACGACCTGTCATGGGGCTGGACGACAGATGAGTCGCACGGCGGCGGTGAAAGATGCTGCTGGACGACGGATCGACAAGGAACTCGAAGCCCAAGGGGTTATTGCTCGAGCCCAGAGCCGTAAGGGACTCGCGGAGGAACAACCCAAGGCCTATAAGAACGTTGACGAAGTAGTCGATGTGGTCCATAAAGCCGACATCTCGAAAAAAGTAGCCAGGATGCGGCCCATTGGAGTGATCAAAGGGTAGAGCTTTGTTGGGGTGCTTTTGGGTAGAAGTTTAGGAAGCTGCGGGATCGATTTTTTTCACTGTGTGGAGACCTGCGCGGATAATGAAACGGTCGCCCGAGGCCTTTGTGACCAGGCTGCGATGAGGTTGGCCGTGTTCGTCGTAGGTACTCTTCTGCAGCTCAAAACAAGTACACTCGAGCCGCGTGGAAATACGATTGTTTAGAAAATTCAAATCACGAAGTCCCGAAGAGCGGTCCGTCCCATCTCAGTATTGTCATTTCCAAAATTTCGGCTAAAAAATTCTCTTGGGATTTGGATTGTCGACGAGTGATCTTTCGCACGAGTTGACAATTGTTTGTCCCCCAAATCCAGACAATTCTCACGAGCGTAGCCGAATGTTGAGGCGATAACCGTAAAGAGTGACTCGCATGATATTGCCCGCGTCCATCTTCCTGGATTTCAATCTCCCCAACGCAACCACGTGGTTTTATTTCTCGTTTTTGGTGGCGATGGCGCTATTCTTCAAGTTTTCCAGACCCTTCACAATTCGTAACCTCGACATTCTGACTATTTTTCTTTTCGTGCCGGGGTTGTTGTTGATCATGGAGGGCAAGAACGAAAGCGTTCAGCCACTGCCGTCGGAAGAAATCGCGAAACAAGCATCACTCGTGGTCTCTGCGGCACCGGACCCGATGGGGACGCCGGTTACGAACGTCACGAGAGTAAGCACGGTTCGTAATCCTCCCTCGAACTACGCGGGCGTGAAAATATGGGCGGGTTATCTGTGGCTCCTGTGTTGTGCGTCTTACTTTATTTTTCGGTGTCTGTTGGATTTGATATTGGTCCGCCGGCCAGCGATTTCGGCGAACTTGGATTTTGGTGGTTTGGTTTGGCTTAGCGCGACTTTGTTTCTTTGTTTGGGTGCGGTAGCCTTTGTTCACGATAACAACATTACCGGCAAACGAAACACCGTGCTGACCAAGGCGGAGCAGAAAGAAAGCCCTGTGGCTGCGGAGGCTGGCCATTCGAGCGTGCCGTTGGTCGTGGTGCAAAATCAAGTGCGGGCTTCTTGGGTACTAGTGCGAGTCGCTGCGGTGCTTTGTCACTTGTCGGTTGTTCTGGGGTTGATCTTCGTGGGTTGGCGACATTTCCAGGATAGCTCTTCGGGAATGGCAGCGGCCACGATGTACCTGCTGTTGCCCTATACGGGATATTTCGTGGGGCAACTGCACCATGTGTTTCCGATGGCGTTGTTGATATGGGCTATCGTGTTTTATCGGAACTCGATTACGGCGGGAATACTACTCGGACTCGCGGCGGGAACGATGTTTTTTCCGGCATTGCTCATTCCGATTTGGCTCAGCTTCTATCGACGAGGGGGTGCGTGGACGTTTGTGCTGTCTTGTTTCTCGGCGATGGCGGTGTGTCTTACGACAATCTCGTTGTTGTTGTGGTTGAACAATGATTTCGCCAAAACGGTTGCGGAGACGCTAGAATTGCCGGACTGGCAGCCTTGGGCTTGGTCGATGCCGAGGTATGAAAGTTTTTGGAGCGGTTTCCACTGGGCCTACCGAATGCCGGTTTTCATTTTGTACATGGCCTTCGTAATCATCACGGCGTTCTGGCCGCATCCCAAGAATTTGGCCCACGTCATCTCACTATCGGCGGGCGTTCTTATTGGATTACAACTCTGGTACGGAGACATGGGCGGGGTGTATGTGCTGTGGTATTTGCCTCTGCTGTTGTTGATGGTTTTCCGGCCAAACCTATCGCATCGTATGCCCGTCGCCCAACCCGACGACCATCCGAAATTTCAACACATGATTACCAAAGCTGTGGCGTAAGAACAGTGCGTGCCGTGGTCAACGAACGCGGGCTTTGGTGACTTGGATGTCGGAATTTTGGTCGCCAATCAGTTAGTCTTTGCGGACGTAGAGGGTCGTCGGTAGAATTGACCCGATGTAGTATGCTACTGCGCAAACGAATTTTCTTCCGTGAATTCCTCGCCAAAACGACGGAGAAAACGGAATCCCTCCGAGGCCTCAGAAGGCCGAAATCAGGATCTTGCTTATGCGACCAGCCGCGACCATTCTGATCACGAGCTTGCTTGTATTGGTGCAACCAACCAATGTGTGGGCTGAGGCGAAAATCGACAAGAAGACTCAAAAGGCGGTCGACAAAGCTTTGAAGTGGTTGTCCGAACGCCAGAATGATCAGGACGGTTCGTGGAGTGATCCTCGCTATCCTCACAACACGGCTATCACGTCTTTCGCCCTTATGGCGTTCATGTCTCAGGGACACTTGCCGGGTCAGGGCTTTTATGGTCCGGAGGTCGCCAAGGGAGCGCGGTTTCTGATGGCAGCCCAGCGAAAATCGGATGGATATCTAGTTGGGGCTCGGGGCGGGAACATGTATTGCCACGGCATGGCGACGTTGGCACTGGCCGAACTGTGGGGAAGCACTGGGGATAAACAAGTCAAGCCCGTCGTGCAAAAGGCGGTGGATCTGATCGTTCGATCTCAGTATCGAGATGGTGGTTGGCGGTACGAACCGCGCCCGAGTGGGTCGGACATTTCTGTCACGATCATGCAAGTCATGGCTCTCCGTGCTGCCAGGAACGGTGGGCTTCATGTTCCGGACAAGACTTTAACGAAGGCTATTAACTACATCAAAAGTTGCTACGACAAACGGTCCGGTGGATTTACGTACCAGCCTCGCAATCGCGCCCCTGGTTTCGCCAGGACCGCTGCCGGGACTTGCGTCCTGTACCTGACCGGAAAGTATGACGCCAAGGAGATCAAACGGGCGGTTGGCTACATGCAAAAGAATTATGGTCGACGCCGTAGCCATTACTGGTATGGTCTCTATTACGCGGCTCATGCGATGCACCAAGTCGGTGGCAAGGAGTGGGATGCTTGGTACCGCAAGATGACGCAAGAACTCCTGCCCAAACAGAGCAACAACGGCAGTTGGAGCCGGTTGGAAGGAACACGGGTTGGTCCGGTTTATCAGACGAGCATCGCCGTGATCATCCTTTCGGTGCCCGCGCACTATCTGCCGATCTTTCAGAGATAAGGCATCAGATATTTCGGCCAAGGCGTTTCGGTTTTTCCAACGACGGACCATCACAACGGTATCTGCTTCCTTGATCGTGGTTGGCAGTGCATTCGATAATGGGCAATGACGTCATCTACCTCAGTGAATGTCCAAGTTTGCTTGACTGGATCGAGGTACTTGATTCGGTTGGCGACATGATCGAGACGGAACGTCCAGTACAGACTCATGAGCGGGTTGATGAACAACTCGGTTCCACGAGTTCGACGCGTCGCGTGGTAATTGCCGAAACGACCTTCCAGAGCACTCAAAATCGAACTTGAGACGATGCTGACGCGGTGCGACATGCATTCGAACACATACTCGCAAGCCTCACGATAGCGTTGGGCTTCGGGCATTTCTTGCAGCAACGAAAACGTTCCCAGATAGCCGCCGGTTTGGATGAGGTCTGCAACTCCTTCGAGATAATCGTAGTGACTGACGCCGTGAAAGGCGTCGATGCCGAAGCCAAGACAGACGAGGTACTTGTTGGCGACTTCGAGTTCATCCACGGCTGCAATGCTGACGATGTCTTCGTGCGGGGTGCCGAGGCCGGCCTCGTCGCCACGCATCAGACTGTCGGTTCCTCCATCCACAAGCACGACTGTATCGAGTTGATGTGTTTGGGCGATGTGTTGGTAACTTTGGAGTAGTGGTTTCACACCCTCACGGGCAAAACAATAGACGGGCACTTCTTCGCCTCGTTCGCAAAACCACTGGCTGAGGTAACATTCGGGGAAGTACGAATGGGCTCCCAACGAGTCTGACGTTACGACTCGCAAGGCCTGGGTAGGTCGCTTTCCAGATGCACTACCGATGTCCGAGAATGAGAGATTGGCGAGCCATACTTCTTTCCCGGCTTGCCGTAAGGCGAAATACAGCGGCAACCCGCAAAAGACATCGTAGCCACCGCCAGCGCCCGCAACGAGAACTCGTTTAGACGATTCGAGTTCGGTCCAAATTGGAAGTTGGAGCATCTTATCGTCCTCAACTCGGGTCGGTTGTCGAAAAGGGAATCCCTTTCGATGACACTTTTTGTGATGGGGAAGTTCGGGTTCGGGGAGTACCTGGCTATTCTGAACGGGCTACGGTGACGTTGGCCTTTGGAAAAAAAAGAAACGACACAAACAAGCGTATAGTTGGTTTGAGCGGCTTATGCCACGACGGACCAACGAACGTTTTCTTGGTGCGGTTTACGGTCGTGTTGGTTATCTCGATTGAGCGAATTCCGGCGGCTCCAGGAGCTGGGTTTGGGCTTGGCCGAGAGGTACTGGTAGACGCCGAACTCGGCTGTCGAGTTCATGGAGATGGAGGTAGAGAATTCGTCGGACCTCCAGCATCGTTCGAGGATGTTGGTGTAAAACGATGTGGTGGCCAGGGACCAACAATTCTGATTCGCTGCCATCGACATGGGCGCTCGAATAGTGGACGACTCCGTCGTCACTGGTCTTTCCGGTTCCGTTGTAGACGCCGATAACGGAATGATACTTGACGCCTTGGGGTGGCGGTCGCTCGGCGAGAACGTGTAAGGCGGGCGATTTGGGACTTAACAAGTCGATACTCGTCGGGATGCGACCGTTGTACCAGAGGCCTCCGTTGACCTTCCAAAAACCGGGGTTGCGAGACGTAAGGTCGTCGGTGACTTTCATGAGTTTCTTTGGCAGGCGGATGAGGCTGTTGACGGTCCGGCCAAGAAGCGAAGGACTCAAGTTCGAACCTCGGTGAGGTGTGCCCAAAAAGACGACGCGCTTGATACACCGTTGTTGCTCAAAAAAGAACAATCGATGGAGTCTCTTTTTGACGTCCGGAGTGGCTTTGACTCGTTCGAACGGTTGTTCCGACGCAAGATGCCAAAAATCGTATTCGCTATCCTGTGTCGTGAGCTTTCCGATCAGTCCCCCCATGCTGTGGCCGACGTAGATCATCTGGTCGAACGCGGGGTCGTTGCGGTGTGGATCGACTTCGGCACGGAGTCGCGAGAGGGCCTGACGCAATTCTGCTGCCGAGGACAAATACGGATGACTCGAGGGGTAAAGATAGAACAGAAATTGATATTTCTCGTTCAAGACGGGATCGGCCCGGAGTTCATTGAACAACGGCGCCCAGGTCAACGGTGAAGAGAATAACCCATGGACCATGAGGACGGGGATCTTGCCCTTTTGGTAGGGCTCGAACATGTAAATTCCGCGTCGTCCCTCCAAATCGTCGTCGGTCAGGAGCCCCGAGTACTCGACGCCATGCAGATCGGTGCGACTCAAGAAATAGGCGAGGGGGGTCGTGAGGTCGCGTTCGAGTGGAACTATGCGGTTGTTGACTTTGATCTTTTGGACTCGTAGGGGGTTGTAAAGTTCGAGACTTCCCGACTTCCGCGCGCCGAGGTCGGCGAGGGTTCCCTCGAATCGGAAAAACGCGGTCACAGGGAAGCTGACTTCCTTTGGGTAGAACGTGTGTCCGGGTGCTGTGTTGGGAACGTTGGCGCGGGTGCCGATCAAAGGAACGCCGAGACCGTAGGTCTTGTAATGGTTGGTGAGGCCAACGACCTGGAAGTCCGAAGCGAACAACAGCACGCCGAATTCTTGTGGACGCCAGGGAAATCCGTGATGGGTGACGGATAGACAAAATTTTGAACCGTCGGCGTTGGCCAAGTGGAGTAGTTGTCTCGAGTCGAGTCGTCCAACTTTTTGAGCTGCGCGTATGCACTTTTCCAGACCGTTGTTGTAGAGATCACACGCCAGTCGAAATCTCGGATCGAAGGCTTCTTCGGGTGTGTGTTGGACGGGAGGTACACTGACGGTTTGGATGGGCCGGCCATGTTTGGCATATCCACATAGTGGATCAGGCTGGGGGCAGTTGTTTCCAAAGAGAAAATGGTACGAATACCCAGCGCAAAGGTAATAGTAGGCGAGGGCCTCGGAGCTGTTGCGTCGTTCGAGCTGTTGGCCGAATAGGTAGCACATGTCGGCCAGGGCGAATATCCAGTCGGGGTCGGGTTGTTCGACAGCGAGTTGGTGTAGCTTGGCGTAGGCTTCTGTCGGGTTTCGGTCGTAGACTGTTTCGAGGTCCAACCTCCGAAGCGTTTGCTTGGTCCTTGGAGAAATGTCATCGCCCTGGCCAACGGTAGCTCGCCAGGCGGACAATAACGGATATTGATTGGTCTTGCGGACCCCGAGACTCGTCCCGCACCCTGCGAGGGCGAATGCGAAGAGCACCAGACAACGTAGAGAGAGTTGTGGCGATCGGTTCAAAAGCTCATCCCTCTCTTGGTGACGGATTCACCAGATATCGGCATCACACGACGCGGAGAATAGCAAAAGGTCCGAACGGGTCAAGGTACGAAAGGAACTCGACCGGGTAGGGCTCTGGATTTGGGAGTTGTTTTTGGTCGGATGAAGTGGTGGCCACGGCCGGGCGTGACGGTTCTTTGCAAGCGAAAACAGGAGGACGGGACGACGGAGTGAGGCTGGTACTTTCTCCAAAATCCTGTGGGGTAACTGGTGTCCTTGCCGACCGCTCTCGTTGGAGCTAACATACTCCACCGTTGTGAACCATCTTGTTCTCCATACCAAACCGAGGAATTCCACTGTGAAACACCTAATGGTAGGAAGTGCGTTGTTGTCGGCCCTGGTGCTCAACACATTCGAAACGACAGCCCATGCCCAGGACAAAACGAAAGAAAAATGGGTCCAGCTTTTCAACGGCAAGAATTTGGATGGTTGGAAAACCCATCCGAAATCTCCCGGCGATTGGAAAGTCGAAGACGGCGTCATCGTCGGAAGGTGCGAGATCCGAAAGCCCAGCCACCTTTATAGCGAACGCGGTGACTATAAGAATTTTCGATACCGAATCGAAGCGAAGATCAGCGACAAGGGAAACAGCGGTCAATACTTCCGGGCCAAATTTAGTCCTGGGTATCCACCTGGATATGAAGCTCAAATCAACAGCAATTTCCCGCCTGACCCTCAACGAACCGGTAGTCTTTACAACTTCGTGAAAATCCGCCGACGACTTGTCAAGCCGAACACGTGGTTCACACAAGAAGTGATCGCCAAAGGAAATCACATCATTGTAAAGGTCAACGACAAGGAATTGTATTATTTTGTCGATCCCAAGAACACGCACGAAGTCGGTCATTTTGCCATTCAAGGTCATCCGCCTGCCCGAGGTACCAAGGCTTCGGTGATTTACATCAAGAAGGTCGAAGTGATGGAGTTGCCGTAACTTTAGCAAGTTAGCATGATGGGAGTTCGTGGGGATTTGTGGAATGTGGTTCCACCTGACTCTTGGAACCGCCGTCCAAAATTCAGAACCAAATGGCTGATCCTTTCGAATAACAAGGGATGATGTTTGAGCAAGCCAAACGGAGTCCCGATCATCAGCGCAGTTCATTCGGGTGTTCGTCTCAGTTAGCTGCGCTGATGGGATCGATTCTCGTTGACGTTCGATGACTGGACTTGCGATGTTCTTGACTTCTCGACATCTTTCAATGGGACGGCCAGATTACACAATAGCTCGCGTCGTCAGGATGGCGTGAAAGAGTCTGGATGACTCTCGAATCCATCCTCTCAAGCCCAAACAGAACTTCTTCTGGTAAGGAACACTAGACCATGATCTCGGAAAATACGAATTCGAAATCAACATCGTTGAATCAAGAACTGGCGGTAGTGGAACGCTATACGACAGGGGCCCAGGAAGTCCAAGCCGCTTTGTGTTGTCCTGTCGACTACGAGACGAAGTATTTGGAGATTTTGCCGGAAGAAATTCTTATGAAGGATTACGGGTGCGGGGACCCTTCCGCGTATGTCCGACCTGAGGATGTAGTCGTTGATCTTGGTTCGGGCGGGGGTAAAGTTTGCTACATCACGTCTCAAATCGTTGGGCCAAAAGGAAAAGTCATCGGGGTCGATTGTAACCCCGAAATGCTGGCGTTGGCCCGAAAATACCAATCTGAGATGGCCGAGAAAATTGGCTACGGCAACGTCGAGTTTCGGGCGGGTATGATCCAAGACCTTCAGCTTGACCTGGACTTGCTCGCGGAGAAGCTGAAGGCGCATCCGATTGGCAACGCGAAGGATTGGCTGCAGATGCGGCTCGTCGAGCAACAACTGCGACAAGAGCAACCGATGATTGCGAACGACAGCGTCGATTGTGTCATTTCCAATTGTGTGCTGAACCTTGTGCGTCCTGAAGACCGAAAGATGCTCTTTTCTGAGGTGTTTCGGGTTCTGAAGCGAGGGGGACGTGCGTGCATAAGCGATGTTGTTTGCGACGAGCTGGTTCCTGAGGAGATGCAAAACGATCCCAAGTTGTGGTCAGGTTGTATCTCGGGAGCCTTCCGCGAAGATTTGTTTCTGAAAGCTTTTGAGGAGGCGGGGTTCCACGGCATCCATATTGCGAAGCGAGACCCGGACCCCTGGCAGGTCGTCGAAGGGATTGAATTTCGCGCCGTCACTGTTGTCGCTTACAAAGGCAAGCAAGGTCCTTGTCTGGAGCGAAATCAAGCTGTTGTATACCGAGGTCCGTTCAATCAGGTCACGGACGATGACGGACATGTCTATCGGCGAGGGGAACGAATGGCCGTGTGTGATAAGACTTTTCGGTTGCTCCAGCAAGAGCCTTACGCGGGGATGTTTGAGGCTATTTCTCCACGAGTGGACATCCCGTTGGAGGAAGCCGAGGACTACGATTCATGTCGGATTGCCATTCGTAGCCCCCAAGAAACCAAAGGCGAAACGTACAAAGAAAGTTCGAAACCGGCTAGCGATTGTTGTGGCCCGGACGAATCGTCGTGTTGCTGAGAGTTGGCTACTTTGTTGAGCTGGGCCAAAGTTCCCTTCGAAACCTTTCGGTGCTTGGTGCGGAAAGGTATCGAAGGGAACAATGCAACGTGAATTCTCAAGAATTTTTTCGAAAGTGGCCATTTTTCTGAAAATGACATCGTGCCAAATCCTATTGTATTATGGGGAGATGCGTTCCGAGATGGGAAATGGCCTCAGAATCACGCGAAAACGCTGTTTTTGGCAAAATTTGTCATACCTGATTTGCATAAGCTATTGAAATGATTGAAGATGCGGAAATAAAGGCGGCGCAGAAAAGTGCAAGAATGGTGCAGTTTTACTGCAGAAAGTATGCAGGTTTATGTCATTTTTTTGCACTTTTGCTGCAGTTTTTTGTCGGTTTTTTGTGTCCGGCACGCTTGGTGTGTTCATACCCCAATTCAGAAGGGACCGGTTTTCAGAAAAACTTTGGAAATTTTTCGATAATGTCTGGTTTGGCAGACCGGTGAGGTTGGTTAATTCACTCCATGGACGTGACTGAGATAAATTCGGGACAAATCGGAACGTTTCACGATCCCGATGACGTGATTTTCTTGATCCACAACCGGCAAAGCTGGCAAATCGTTTTGGACGAAAACTTCCTGGGCGTAATCGAGGGTGTCGGTCGGTTTCAAAACCGGGCGAACCGGACGCATGAGATCGGCTGCGAGAATCAGTGGTCCAAGGTAAGGCGACTGAGTCGCGAGGTGGACTTCGGTGAGCACGACAACTCCGAGAAGTGCGTTTTCGTCATCCACAACCGGTAGAACCAAGTATGGAGAGGAGCTGAGCTTCACGCCGACGGCGGACAAAGGGTCCTCGGGGTGGACGACGATGTCCGCCGAATTGGGTTTCAAAAATTGGCTCACTTGCAGGCCGGCGAGAACCTCCTTGACGTATTCTCCTTTGTGGGCTGGTGAGTGAGAACGGTTCTCCACTTGGGATGGATAGAGAGATCGCTCGTCGGAGATCATGTAGGAAATGGTGCAGACCCACAAGGCAGGCAACAACAAGAAATATCCTCCGGTCATTTCGCAAACGATGATGAGGGTCGAGAGTGGGACTTTTCCGGCTGCCGCAAAAAAACCGGCCATTCCGACAATCATACATGCGGTGGGTGAAGGAAGACTGCCGGTGGGCATTTCCGTGAAGAGCGTTTGGGCAAGCAACCCCAAGGCACCTGCGGCACATCCGCCAATCACGATCGACGGGCCGAACACGCCGCCTGATCCCCCACTACCAATGGTGAGACTTGTGGTGATCAGCTTCCCGATGGCAACCGCTATCAAAATGCCAGCAAAATAGGGGCCTTTCGTTGCCAGGTTGTCGATGATGTTTCCTTGAGTGTCGCGGGCAAAACCGAGTGATTCCTGCAAGATGCCATATCCGAAAGACATCACCGAGAGGAGTTGGTGTTCGGCCTTCCCCGTCACCAACTCCCAGCCGAGGTAGAGCCCAAATCCCACGAGTCCCGTCAGAAAGCCACCGATGGCTGGTTTGAAATGCAGTTTTCCAGGCATCTTGCGGAACAAACTGACAGCCGCTTGCAACGTCCTCGTGTAAATCATTGCCAGGACGGCCATCACCACAGCCAAGACTGTGAAGACGACGAGGTGAAACGGGTTGTTGAATTGCAGTGGTGGAGTGTGGAACAAGGCTTCCCATCCAAAGAACAATCCGAAGGTACAGTAAGAAACGACACTGGCCATTCCCACGGGAATAACGACATCGGACTCCAAGTCGGGAGAGCGGTACAACACCTCGGCGGCGAACAATGCTCCGGCGAGTGGAGCGCGAAAGATGGCTGCGACACCGGCACCGACACCCGCTGCAAGAAGGACACGGCATGAGGAAGGTGGCATTTTCAACCATCGAGCCATCATCGACCCAAACCCGGCTCCGATTTGGGCGATGGGCCCTTCTCTTCCCCCTGAACCTCCGGACCCGATCGTTATGGCACTCGCAACGATTTTCACGAGTGATACCCTCGGGCTCAGGTAACCTTGTTTGTGGTGGAAGCTGGCTATGGCCCCATCGGTCCCTGGTCCTTCGGCCTCGGGCGCTAAAGTGTAAACCAGAAAGCCGCTAACCAAGCCACCGACCGTTGGGACCAAGAGCAACATCCAAGGAAGGAACTTCGGTTGATAAGGGAACCAAGAAAAGAACCCACTCCAACGAATTGTCTCTTGTTCGGGAGTCGACGGATCGGATTTGGGAAGTTTCGGTTGGTGGAGCGGAGTAGAGTCAGTTCGGTTCTGTGTTGATTGATGGTGACTTTGTTGGCGGAAACCAAGGGTGTCGCTCACATGTTTTTCCATGGCCGGTGGATGGGGATCGTGAAAGCCAACGATTCCATCCATGCAGAAATGTACGACGAGATTACAAGCGATGGAGAACAAGACAGCGGCCAACCCGACAACCACCCCAACAAGAACTGCCGCGCCCAATATCCCGCTGTGGATGCGGAAACGACGACGACCCAGTCGGGCGAATTCGGCGAACCACCGGAGAGGGTTTGCGGAAGTGGAAAGTAACGGGCCATTGGGAGGCATTAGTCGTGTTCGCTCCTGGAAAAACCTTTGCTCGTCTCGAGACGGAACCAACCAGAAGACGCTTTGGTTTGTAGAAATCCAAGTCTGTGGAATCTGTATTGCGAAATACTCTGCGAGGTTCGTCTGTGGACTGTTTGTCCGTCAGCCCACGGCGGAAATCTGGTTGGCGGCGGAAGTCTCTAATTCCGGTATAATCCTCGGTGGTGTGGAAGTCCAAGAATCGATTGATCCAACACAACAGTGTTTTGAGGTCGTCATCGATCCCGATCGTTTTTTCTAGTTTTCGACCAGCGCGGAAAACAACTTCACGACTCACAGTTTTCGCTGGGGAACAAACAACTCAACTCGACAGCTCAATCGAGAGACTCCTCATTGGACTATCTCGAATTTTAGGTCAACGCCAGCTTTCAACATCCTACGTTATTGGAGAATTTCGGAATATGTCCTCAAATTGGAATTCACCGGAAAACGATATCACTCCCGAGGAAATCATGAAGTCGGGACAGCGTCCTCCACCACCTGGAACTGCTGACCCCTCGGGTCAAGACGACACAACCGAACCGAGGAAGGTCTCTCGACGAAATTGGCTCGGGATCACGGGAGCGCTCGCGGGTGTTGCTGTCGCAGGTGGGGCTTGGTTATACGCCTTTCGACGTGGAACCGACGAGGAAGTCTTGGCAGCAGGACAAACGGGGCTCTCATCCCATCCGGGTTATCCGGCGCGGACCAATCCGGCATTCGCGAGCGGTGGCCGTCCACTGACAGAAGAAGCTGCAGCCGCCCGGTACTGTAACTTTTACGAAATCACCGGTGGAAAAGATGTCTACCGATACATCGAAAATTTTAAAACCGATCCCTGGACGATTGAAGTCACGGGGGCTGTGAGAAATCCGAAGACGTATGACATGGATGCAATCCATAACACGTTCACTCTCGAAGAGCGAGTCTATCGACATCGTTGCGTCGAGGCGTGGGCCATGGTCGTCCCCTGGACAGGGTTTCCTCTAGCAGAACTGATTCGCGCCGCCGATCCGCTTTCGGATGCGAGATACGTCAAATTCGTTTCTTTCTTCGATCCTCAAGTGGCGACACGACAACGGTTGTCACACTTCCCTTGGCCGTACACCGAAGGGTTGACGTTGGCGGAAGCGACGAATCCCTTGGCCTTTGTTGCCACCGGAATGTACGGTCATCCATTGTTGAAACAGCACGGAGCCCCCATTCGCCTCGTGATCCCGTGGAAGTACGGATACAAAAGTTGTAAGTCGATCGTGCGGATCGAATTGACTCGCGAACGGCCAAGCACATTCTGGAACTCGCTCCAACCAAACGAATATGGGTTCCAATCGAACGTGAACCCAAACATTCCTCATCCTCGGTGGAGTCAAGCCGAAGAGCGTATGCTCGGGACAGACGAGAGATATCCCACCCGTTTGTACAACGGATACGAAGAGTGGGTTGCCGAATTGTATAGCTAGGTCTCGTCTGATGGATCATAGTTTGATACTTCGGGGAGTGGATCGACGGGAGTACGTGCGGCTGCAGCGGTTTGTGGAAGTGTTGAAGTAAGATGTGGACAGCCTCCGAGACAACAATGACCCATTCAAAAGAGAAGCGGTGTTCTGGTGTTTTTGAGAGATCGTCCGGAGTACACCCTTTACAAACTCGATTGTGGCTGCACAAGTCTGCCAGGCGCTCGAGTATCAAATATGAAATCAAGAAAGCATCGATTGGCGCGGAGCACAAGTAGATGAATGCAGCGGCTAAGCACGCCACCAACAAAATGTCAATTCAGGAGTTGACTTCTGCTCTCACGAACAAACCTCACCGCTTTTGAAACCGTCTCCGCTGGTTGAAGGTATCCCTTGCGAGCATCCGATCTTGACTGTCGAAACCACTTTGAGCCCGCACTTCCAACTAGGAGATCACTCGTGAGCAAACTTGTTGACTGCACGTTCATCCCACACTCAACGATGGCCAGGTTGTCATTGGTCGCTGTCACATTTGTCTGCGGGTGTAATCTGCCGTATGTTGACGGAGACCAATTCATCGAGCATACCATCCGTTCAGGCGGCAAAAAACGAACTTTTTATGTGCATAAAGCTCGACAAAAACCGCGCCGCCCCCGACCACTCGTTGTCGTGTTGCACGGCGGCGGCGGAAATGGTCGTGGCCTGCGAGGAACTTATGGTTTCAAACCGTTCATCGAAAAAGGCGAGTTCATCGCTGTTTACCCCAACGCGGTCGGTGGTAAGTGGCTGCCAACCAAAGAAGAGGTCGAGTTCCTAGATGCCGTGATAGACACAACTTTCCAAAAGGAAAACATCGACCGCAAACGACTGTTCGTGACGGGAGCATCTCGCGGTGGGGTTATGACGCTCTACTACCTGCCTCGGACGAAGCATGACGTTCTCGCAGCGGGTTCGGTGATTTCCGGAATGATGAAGTTCATCGCCGACGACTTCTCGTTACCACGGCGTGTGGATTTTGCTTTCATCAACGGGACCAAAGACCCGTTGATGCCTTACAAAGGTGGTTGGGGTGGCATGTGGCGACCGAAGAAAACAGGCCCAGACGAGTACAAGTTGCTGGCCGTACCTGAAGCCGCAAACGTTCTGGTCAAAGCGAACAAAATTAAGGCAGAGCCAACAATTACATCGCTCGGAAATCCCGACCTGAAGGATGGTTGCACGAACGAGGTCCAGATTTGGGCCGACAAAAAAACCGGAGCGCGAGTCGCACTCGTGACCGTCAAAGGAGGCGGACACGTCGTTCCTGGTGGTCGTCAGTATCTTCCCAAAGCCATGATCGGCCCGTCATGCAAGGATTTCCATCACGCTGTTGTAATGTGGCGATTCTTCAAGAAAGCTAGACTCCGCAAGACACGCTGACGAGAAGAATTGGTAGGCGGGATGCCCGACAGCGACACGATGGAAGCGTTTATCTCTAATTGACTTGTTTTCGATCTCGGAGGGGCAACGTATCGGGGCGTGGCTTTATCGGTCCAATCAAGTCTCAACACAGTTCCATGAGTCCCTCTCCCCTCTGAGCGAATCCGAACAGGAAATCTTGCGAGAGGGTGTTCTCGCAATGAGAACCGGTGGTCATCGGCCTGGCCGACGATTGCAATGGTCAAGTGTTCACACAAACTGAAACGAAACTCAGGTCTAAACATGGCTATCTTACGGGCCAGCAACTTTGTCAATGTGACATTACCCGATTACGTTTGGCAATCTTCTGCATGTACAAACAATCTGACAGCCTCTATCTGTTTGGTTTGGTTGGGTTAACTCAACAGCTAACAGTGGAGGTTTTCTTAGCAATGCTTTTTGGGTGATTTTTCGTTGGAATTGCCTTGTGTGCTGAGTCCAAACTTCACCAACCATAGAGTTTTGCTATCAAAGTCTACTGCTCGGTTTCCGGCCTTGTCGTTCTTGTAGATCATCAACGAAACTCAGTGTTTTTTTGAGTTATATTCCTGGGCAATTGGAAGCACCCAGCCTTAAGAGAGGGTATGATCGAACTGTTTTGAACTCGTTCACCGCACACAAGTCAGGAGGTCGATCGTTGCTAAAAACATGTTTAATCCTTGCCATGTTTCTCTCAATCTGGTCCTACGGAAACGTCGCATGTGGAAGGTCTCCTTTACTCGGAAGCCCGCTTGGTCAAGGCGATCCACATGAGAAGAGCCAAACCTTCCAACGTCTGGAGTATCGAAATCCTGGACTCGTCGTCGACTTGGGTGTTGGTCTTTGGGCGTGGCCGTTGCCGCTGGATTACGACGGAGACGGCGATCTTGATTTGCTCGTTTCGTGTCCCGACAAACCATACAACGGAACCTATTTCTTCGAGAATCCCGGGGGACAAGGCAAGATGCCGATCTTCAAGCCCGCGGTCCGAATCGATAAGGGCCGGTTCAACGTGACTCCCTCGTACGTAGGAAAATCCACCCGTGTGTTGGTACCGGGTCACGAGTTAATGACAACTCGAGAGAGCTTCGGCGAGCTGCGACGAATCTATCCAAGAGATCGAATCCACTCCACGAAGGGGCGTACTCGTGCCCGTCAATGGAAGTACATCGATTACAACGGCGACGGAGCTTTGGACCTTGTGGTTGGGGTGGGGGACTGGACCGAATACGGTTGGGACAACGCCTTCGACAAGAAAGGGAAATGGCGTCGCGGTCCGTTGCACGGCTACGTTTACTGGATTCGAAATACCGGAACGACAGTATCACCGAAGTACGCAAAACCGCAAAGAGTGAAAGCAGACGGCAAGAATGTCGACGTTTTCGGCATGCCTTCGCCGAACTTCGCCGATTTCGATGGCGACGGTGATTTGGACTTGCTCTGTGGCGAATTCGTCGATGGATTCACATACTTCCAAAACATCGGCATACGCAAGGCTCCAGAATATGCGACAGGCAAGAAGTTGATGGGTAGAGGTGGACCTATCGTGATGGATCTGTGCATGATCATCCCCGTGGCCATTGATTGGGACCGCGATGGCGACATTGATCTTGTCGTTGGCCAGGAAGATGGCCGAGTCGCATTCGTCGAGCACACAGGAAAAATCAAAGACGGAATGCCTGTGTTCAAGTCTCCCAAGTTTTTCCAACAGCAAGCCAAGTACGTCATGTTCGGAGCTCTCATCACTCCCATGAGCTTTGACTGGGATGCCGACGGTGACGAAGACATTATCGCCGGTAACACCGCAGGAGAGATTGGATTCATCGAGAATCTCGACGGTGGCAACCCGCCCAAGTGGTCCGCGCCAGTTCGACTAAAAGCGAACGGTAAAACCATTCGCATCCAGGCAGGACCGAACGGATCGATCCAGGGACCATGCGAGCGCAAGTGGGGTTATACGACGTTGACAGTCGCCGATTGGGACCACGACGACTTGCCCGACATCGTCGTCAATTCGATCTGGGGTAAGGTCGTTTGGTATCGAAACACCGGAACTCGTCGCCATCCAAAACTAGCGAGGTCTGCTCCCATCCGTGTTCAGTGGCACGGCACCTCACCGAAGCCAGCATGGAATTGGTGGGACCCAAAGGACAACGAACTCATCACCCAATGGCGAACAACACCTGTTGTTGTTGATTGGAACAAGGACGGACTCAATGATTTGGTCATGCTCGACCACGAGGGTTATCTAGCGTTCTTTCGTCGAAAACGAGAGGGCCGACGACTTGTGTTGTTACCCGGTGAACGAGTCTTTCAGGGTGGGACACATTCCCGCGACGGCAAACGACTTTCCAAGAAGACTGACCCACTGCGGCTCAACGCTGGAGTTGCTGGTCGGAGTGGACGCCGACAATTGTGCATCGTCGACTGGGATGGTGACGGCAAACAAGATCTGTTGCTCAATAGCACGAATGCCAACTTGATGCGAAACTTGGGAACCGATGGCAAGAAGTGGATATTCGAAGATCAAGGTCCCGTGTCTAGTCAAAGGCTTGCCGGGCACGCCACACACCCTACAGTGGTCGATTGGAACAGGGACGGCATCCCTGATTTACTGTTAGGTGGAGAGGACGGTTTCCTGTATTACCTCCAAAATCCGAATCGCCACCAAAAAGAGTAGATAAAGAAAAGAACTGAGGAGATCGGTCTCAGTCGAATTTCCGTTCTGGAGTGCGACGACTTCCCGTCACTTTCGTCGCTTCCTTTCTGTGCATCCGGTCTGCTCGAAGACCCACCTTGACCAAAACGACACTCCATTCTACCATCTCGCCAGTCGATGTGGCGTCTTCTCAGACGCCAACCATTCCCTGTGTTGCGTGTAATTCATCAGACCGGAGAGTTACGCCGGTGATCGAAGAATCGTCGAATAAAGTCTATCAAATCACTACTCTGCAGACGCCCCGTCACGTCATGTCCGACTTGACCCCACTCGTGATTCTACTTCTTTTGGCCTTCTTCATTCGCGGATGGGTCCTTGTTACGGCCGTAGTCCCTGCACGAGACAGTATTGGTTTCATCAGGCAAGCTTTGGCTTTCGAAAAACAACATTTTACCGACGTAGTTCAAGCAGCCCACCAACATCCGGGATACCCACTCGGGATTCTTATCACGTCTTGGCCAATTCGATATGTGCACGGGACAACGGATTGGTGGGCCATGCAGCTCAGCGCCCAACTGGTGAGTTCGGTAGCTGGGTGGTTGCTCGTCATTCCTATGTTCTACATTGGCAAAGAACTTTTTTCAGCCCGGATCGGTTTTTGGTCGGCCCTATTATTTCAGTGTCTCCCCGCCAGCGGCCACGTCCTTTCGGACGCGATTTCGGACCCCTTACATATGTTGTTCGCAGCAATGTCGTTGTTTTGGGGAATTCGGGCGGTTAGGCATAACTCGTGGAGGCCATTTGCCCTTGCGGGTGGGTTTGCTGGGCTAGCCTACTTGGTTCGCCCTGAGGGTGTTGCTATCGCGGTGGCGACGGGCGCTGTTCTATTGGGTAGCCAACTTGTAACTCAATGGCGACGCCCCTGGCGAAAAGTCCTTGTGTGTGGAGGGACTCTCGCAGCCGCGACACTGATTGTCGGGAGTCCGTACTATCTGGTCACAGGTACGTTCACCAACAAACCGAGCGCGCAAAAACTCACGAAATTGGCAGGCATCACCGAGGCAACAAATCTCAAGTGTGTCGAGAGTCGACGTTCGCTTCACAAAAGATCGCAAAACGACGCATTCATCACTCACGAAACAAAAGCTGGCCATAGTGCTTCACGACCTCACCACTCACGTGGGCCGCTTTTCGCCGTGCATGTCCGCGACTGGGAAAACCAATCTTCCATCCGTCGAATGGTGAGCGGCCTCAAGGCAATCATCACGGAATACATCCACGCTACACTCTACATTCTGTGGCTTCCGACGCTCCTTGGATTGTGGTTCTGTCGGGATCGCTATTGCAAGATTCCTGGTGCCTGGGTATGCGTAATCCTCTTTGTGGGCCAAGGATTTCTCGTTTGGCGTTTAGCAACGGTTGCAGGTTACGTGTCGGATCGACACATCCTGTTGCTCGTATTGTGCAGTCTCCAACAGGCTGTAGTGGTCATCTTGATGCTGGGTCAAGGACTCCAAAACCTGGTAGCGCGTACGACTGTGCTTCCGTCTCGTTGGAGGCTTGCAGCCACAAAGTGGTCGGTGTCGATGACTCCGAAAGTTGGTGGAGGAATATTGACCGTTTTAATGATCCTGGCGCTGGTGAGAACCTTACGTCCGCTTCACGAACATCGCGAGGGGCACTACGCCGCTGGCGAATGGTTGCGAGACCACACAGATCCTTCGGACAAAATTCACGATGACCATTGTTGGGCTCACTACTATGCCGGACGCGTCTTGCTCGAGGGTAAACGACCGCGTCCACCTAAAGGACACGCTCTACGAAAATACCTGGTGATCAGTCGGAAAAGCAAGCGTCGACCGCCATCTACTCCTCGAACGTTCACCGAGAAGAAGGCTCAACGTTTGGGTGGACGTGTGGTCTTCCAATGGCCCAGAAACGGTCCAGTTTCCAGGGCCAAAGTCGTTGTGTATGAACTACCTCGGTCGTAATCGGCTCAACCGGAACGTCCCCACGATTTCGGCCGAGGATCCACGGAAGGAGAGAAGAGATGAAGGCTGCTTTATTGGTGTACGCTGGACTGTTTTTTGGCGGCGGGATGAACCCAGCAATCTGGGACGAAGGCCCAAATTACACCGTCACTGCGCGGGTGGTTAAGATCGATGCGCAAGGCAACCGGCAATACATCACGATTCCCAAAATCAACGCGACTCTCGGGCAAGACTATCATGTTTCGTCCGGGTGTAATAGTAGAGGGGAAGTTGAGGTCACTCGTCTGAGCGCCCCGACTTCTCCGTGGCAAGAAGCCTTCGAAGAAAGCACATTCGAGGGACTCACTCACCGTAAGAAACGGACACCACATACACGCACCATCGATTGGATGATTTCCGTTACCAATTCTAAAGAGGGAACTCCTCGGATCAAAGTCTCGTACACAGCTACGTCCACCGACGTCGGCGAAAACTCACGCCGCAATCGATACCTCGTTGACGAACAAATAGCTTTTGGTGAAATCCGTCGGGTAGTACTTACACGAGACTCAATCGGACGGCCAACCTCGTGGATGGAAGTCGAAGTGAATCAACAAGGCCAGATCATTCCCATGACTCCCAAGAGCCGCAAGAGTTCTGGCGAAGCAGAAATCAAGGGTGTCTTCCCATTTTACTATGAGGCGTTTTAGCACCCCCTTGGAACTCGAAAAAGTGCGTTTGCTAACTGGGTGGGCTTCGGTCCACCATCTTACGGCTCTTCTACTCTTCAAATCGCGAACCTCCTGCCACCCATCGGTTCGTGACCGCCTCTTGAACCCCGATTTCCATGGAAGAAAAGTACCTCACACTTTTTTGGCAGAATCTCCATGTTTTTAGGGGCGTCTGGTTGTCGGGTGTGAGTTGCTTTCCCGCTCCCTTCGGCCTAATGCCGGATTCTTTCAATTTTTCCCCAACTTGGCACCGTGCTTCCCGCAGACCAATTGTCTGGCGCATCTGATCGCTCCTCGTTCCCTCCTGCAAGAATGCAAGCGTTTTTAATGCAAACCTTTACGTGCTAATCATCCATCGATAATCCTCGTTGGGAAAGCTGGCTGAGGCGATTTTCGCTCACATACTCTCTAGTCGACTTGGAAATTGGCCTCTGGCCTATCTCCAAGATTCTCGCACAAAAGTACCTCACATTTTGCCGAGGCTGTGTAAGGGATGATTCAGTCTACCAACAGTACTTCTACCAACCCAGCCACCCTTACCAGCGACAGTACGATGCCCTTCACGCCGTCTTCGTCGATGGCCAACGACTTCAACTTCGATCCCGCTTTGGGATTGTTCGCGGGGTTCAATGGGTTGCCCTAAAAGAGTTTCGTGACCGAGTTCAGTTACCGCCACAGTGGCGAGTGCATCAGGCATTTGCTCGGCCAGTGGGTCCGTCCTTTCGCAACTGTATTCGGTGAGAACTGCGGGAGTTTTTCCCTCGACTTTCATCCGATCGCGCATCGGGGAGAGGACTCGGTTCTGGAACATCACTACCTGCCTGGCGCCGCTCAGGCAGCCTCAAGCGTCCAGACATTCTTCGTCTTGGAGTGCGATGGCCGCGTGTTTTGCTATGCCAACGCCAACCTGACTCGTGCCGAACAGGCCGGTGAGGTAATGTGTTTTATCTAGTTCTGCAGCCAGCTCCCTGGTGCGAACCCGAGCGGGTTTTACTTCGACAGCAAAAAAGTGACCACCTACCCGGAACTTTCTCACATCAACGAACATGGGGTTCATTTCGAGACGATCCGCCGCCGAGGACTCGCTCAGCAGAACAACCTACCCAGCTGAGCTTGGACCAAGGCCGTGATCGACATCCCCAAACGTCGCGATAAGAATATTCGTTACCAGGAGCAGTTGGTAAGTCTGCGAAGTTGACAGGGACAGGTCCGTCAGATTGCAATAAGGGGACTGGGTCGCGAATCGACGACGCACTTCTTAACCAATCACTTGGAGCGTCCTGCCCGAGAAGTCATCATAAAGCATGCCAGACGCAACGGGATTGAGGACGGTTTGGGCAGTTGTGTGAATTTTTTCCATTTGGAGTGCCTCTGCATCTAAGTGCGTGTGAATGTGCAACTCGATGTCGCCTGCATGGTATCGGCGCAGGGATGTTACCGATGGTTAGCCAGTCGACTCAAGGGCTATGAGAAAGCCCACGCCGAGCAGCAGTTGGACCACTTTGTGCAGACCTCAGGACAGGTCGAGTGGAGTGTGGATAATCGGTTACGAGTGACGTTGGACGGTCGCTCTCACAATCCAATCCAACGGTAAGCGGGGTTGGATCAAGATTGTCCAGCTATCAAGTGGCTGCACAATACGAGGTTCGAGTTGGGTTACCGCTGACCTGTCAACAGCTACCGAAAACAACAAAAAGTCAGGTGGTTTTACCCCTGTGGAAATCGGCGTCCAAAAGAATGATCACGTGTTGTCACTTGATTAACTTTGGTAAAGCCGGAATGATCACACCGTCTTTGGTATTAGGGAGTCGTTTCCATTGAAACTCTGTGGACTTGGTCTTGAAGTGCTTTATTGATATTAATTCGAGTTTCAGTTCTTGCTCTGGTTCCCACTTTGATCCCCAAAAGACCGCTTCGTATCGAGTGTCATTGAACTTGATCGTGTGTTCCTCCCCGAGGTGTCCTGCTCCCGAGAGCCGGATCATCATTGGGCTTCTGGTGGGGTTGGCGGTGGTTATTACCAGACATTTCTTAGGCACCAACTTCCCGTCCGCGTTCGGTACCCTTCGTGTTTCGAATCGGGAGTTAGTAATTTGCAGAGAGATGGAATCGCTATTATCTGGAACTCGATGCTCTCGTCGGAACGCTCCTACACTGGCTGCTCGTACGGTCATGTCCAGAGTCTTGGAAACACCCTTGGGGAGAGAAGTTTTGGTATTAGCGATCCACATCCGGAGAACGGGTTGTTCTCCGCTCGATAGCTCTTGGCCTTGGAGTCGGTATGTTGTTCCCGGATAATCGAAGGCCCTCTGCCATCGCAGTTCTGCAACTGGCTTTCCATCTTGTTGCGTTAGCTCACACCAAATAAGTAACGGAGTTGAAGCGTGGAGAGTTTCTCCTGGGTTGAGTTTGGGAGACGGGATGGTGTTCACACAAACCATTTGCTCAAGCAGGCCTTTCTCGATATCGAACGACATTCCTGCAAGAGCCGCGGTCACGTTTCTTGGTTTTGGAGGTCCAACGACAGTCGGGGATAACCCGAAGACACTTTTTTTTGGAAGATGTCCGGCCACTCCCCTTCGGAAATAATAACCCTGGTTGTCGTCATGGATTTCGAGCACCATCGCGTCTCCCGCTTGCAGTTTGAGACGTGATGTAGAAAGTCCGCGCCCTGCGATGAACAGATCCTTGCCTTGGAAGCTCTTGATCGACACGGTGATTGGTTGCATTGAGTTCGTCTGGTTTAGAGTCAAAGCCGCTATCTGTTTCTTGCTCGAGTCAAGAAGCTGGACAGTTGGCATCAAAGCGTGGCCGAGTACACGTTCCAGTGTCTTGATCTTTTGTGCAGCATGGAAGTAGTTGTAGTCGCCTAGCTGGCTACCTTTACTGAACTGCATTTCGGCTCGTTTCATTTCACCTAGCTCGTCCGAAAGGCAAATGACTTCAACAGCGAGCTTCGGATTCTTCCAGATCGCTTTGAGTCTCGAGTGGAGCAACTTGTTCCTGGGAAATTTCATTGGATCAGAGAGGCTTGTCTCTGCACCACCGGCAAGAACGATGAGCGTCTGGGGTCCTTTCGCTTTCTCTGAGAAGAAACCTTTGGGACCTACTGCTTCGCTCATCGCCGCGCTCAGCGGCGCATTACCTTTGAGTTCGAGCAGACTCACTTTTGCCAAGAGCATCCCTACTTGTTCTCGCCCCCATTTTTGATCTCGGCGAAGCCAGATAATATCAGGACACGATTCTTTGTTGACAATTTTGGTGTTTACGGCCAGGACACTCAACCGCGTCCCAGTTGGCAACTTCGAGAGAGTCCTCTCCAAAGCCTCTAACAACAGTTGCCACTTTGTGGTCTCGCCGATTTTTCGTTTCATTCGTGCGGAACGGTCCAAAACGATGCAGACGGAACCGAAGTCAACTCCTCGGCCGAGCCTTACTGCTAAGCTTGCCTTTTGTGGAGGTGGAAGTTTCAAGACCCGAATCGTACTTGTCGAAGTGTCCTCGGGGGTCAGGATGTATTGGAAGATCTGTGTCTCGTTGGTCGGCAAAACCTCTAGATTTGCAATCCGAACTCGATACCCAGGTTTGACGAGTTTGACCAAGTGGCCGCCCGGCATGAGTCTGAGTTTGGCTTCCGTTTTCCCTCGCACCTCCAATAAAGGTATTTCAAACTGGGCGTTGGAAGGGACCGTACGCAATACCACTGTCTGAACCTTGCGAAGGGGTGTAGTCTTGAAAGGCGCTAGCACCAGGGAACAATTCATGTTCTTGATACCTTTTTTTACCATCAGGGTCTTTTTTTTGGCGTGGTAGCCTCCCTTCTTCACCAACAAGCGGTAATTCCCTGGCTTCAAGTTCAACCACAAGTCGGTCTTGAGAGACAGTCGTTTGTCATTGAGGAAAACCTCGGCGCCAGAGGGAGTGGACTCGACCCGGATGATGGAATAACCATCCGTCGGTGTTTTGGGCTTTGTCAGGCTGCACGTTTCGGGCTCCTCCTCGGAGCGATCAACGGATGGTTGCAGGAAGAAGGCCGCCACGCAAACGAGGAACAAAAGCCCGACTGCTGCCGAAGTGACCCACAACACGGGCTTGAGCGAAGTCTCGTTTATGCGCTGTTGCGGTTCTGGATTGGGAGCTTCCTGTTCAAGAAACAACTCAAGCATCCCACCGCTGGCTTCCCGAATCGGTCGGACGTATGCTATGCCCTCGCCTTCACGTTCGAGTGTTTCGGCTGCGCTCAAGACATCCGACGCTTTCATGTCGAGTGAATTGAGGACCTGCAAGAAGTCCCCCATGTACGCTGGTGACAATAGGTAACGGACTACTGATTGAGCCATGTCCTTGTTGTTCACGGCAAACTGCCGGGCAACCTTCCCGGGGTCTGTGGCCGTTCCATCGATCAGGCTCTCTAGTGCAGCTATCTCTTCGGGTGTCAATTCGATCGTCAATTCTTCTGTAGTTTGAGTTGCCTCGGGCGGGTTTGAGTGACCGTGTTTGTCAGAGTCGGACCTTCCGTTTGCGTCCTGAGATTGGGGACCTGAACGAAATGATTCATCTGGTACGTTCATTGTCTCTCCCCCAATTTAAACTTGCGTGTCACCGCTGCCGTGAGCTTCCTCAGAATCGCATCGACAATCACTTGATTTGCGGAGTCCACACCCTGACCAGCTGGCCCTTCGACTGTGAACCACTGCGGTTCGAGCTGGACCGCTAGTTTGAGTTCGTCACTTGAGCGAGTTAGCGAAAAGGCAACCCGAACGCGGCCTTCGAGCATTTGGGGCTTCCCGACAGCTTCAAATCGGAGACTCGGTTTCGTTCCAATTCCGTATTCCACTTTGGCTTCTATGTCGTCCGGCAACGCTGGAAACGTTGGGTCTTTCAACGATTCCCCGTCCTTCAAACGGACCAACAGTCGAACGCAAGCACACCCACAAAAAATCGGTTTAGTAGGATCACTCACGGCCTTCAACTTGGCTCGAAAGAACCCAAGGTCCAGGTACAACGGAAAATCTGGCTCGTCGGGAAGACTTGGGCGTTCGATCCGGAACAGCTCTGGTTGGGAAGGAGTTGGGACGGCCGGAAGAGACTCCGAAGTATCGGTCGTGGAAGGATGCGTTTCCCCAACCCCGCGTTCGATGACGTCTAGCAACTCAAGAACCACTTGTGCCGAATCCGGACGTCTGTTGGGCTCCTTTTGAAGTAGGTGCATAATTAAACTCGACAACGCCGAAGGTATGTGAGAACAATACGTTTCTGGCCTGGGAGGATCGCGTTCGGCTGTTTCCCGCAAGACCGAAAGTAGATGCTTTCCGGGAAATGGCGGGACGCCGGTGACCATACGGTACAGCACGCATCCCAAACTGAACAAATCGCACCGGTGATCAAGGTGAGAGGTCTCCGCCTGCTCGGGAGCCATATAACCTGGTGTGCCCAGAATCACGCCTGTGTGTGTGATGTGTTCATCCGATTCGAGAGGACGCGCCAAGCCGAAGTCGAGGAGTTTGACTTCTACCCCATCGTCGGTCGCATGCAGCCATATGTTGGACGGCTTGATGTCTCGATGGATCAAACCAGTTTTGTGTGCGGCACTCAATCCTTTGGTGATCTGACGACACAGCCCAATCGTTTCTTCGACAGAAAGTCGGTTCTCTCGCTTGAGCCGGTCTTCTACAGTTTCTCCGGTCAGAAGCGGCATGATCAAATAAGGCACGCCGTCGTGTTCATCGACATGGTGAACGGTGACGATGTGTTGATGTTCGAGTTTAGCTGCGATCCTCGCTTCGCGAAGGAATCGTTCCCGAGCTTCAGGCCGCATCGCCACCTCAGGTCGCATCATCTTCAGAGCCACGTCGCGTTCAAGCTGGGTTTCGATAGCGTGATAAACCAATCCCATCCCACCAGTGCCTAAAACCTTCAACACTCGAAAACCAGGAACGGTCGGCACCAGGATGTCTTGCCCCTTTTCCTCAACGGAGTCTCTAGCCGCAACGGCCGTCTTCGACATCGGAAAGAGTTCGTTGACGATCGGAAGATAAGGAAGGAATCGACGTTCATACTCATTCGGGTCGACCACGTGACCGATTTGTTGGCGGAGTTGGAGTTCTGCAGTCAACAATTTCCGAAACAACTCGTCGCGGGAAAAGTCCCCAACCCGGTCGAGATAATCCTCGATCAAGTTCGGATCACTAGCACGCCAGTTCTCGCAAAATTCTGCACAAAGGGCGTCGATTTTGTCGCCTTGTGTGTCCCGCATGAAGCTACTCTGTTGAAGGTGATTTATTCAGGTCACGACATTATGAACTGCTGCCGCTTTGGTCTTTGTTGTCTTTGTCCGCGTTCCCACTTTACTAACTCCGCTCTTCCAACTCAGTCCATCGTTGATAAAGTTCTTCGACTCGTTTTTGGGCAGCTTCGAGGGCTTCACAAGCGGCCATCAAGGCGACATGATCAGTGGCCGATTGTTCCACTTCGGCTTGATGGATCGTTACTTCTTCTTCCGCCTCAAGGATGGCTTCTTCCATCCCCTCAAGTTCTTTCTTTTCTTTGTAGGTCAGTTTTTTGGCCTTCGGTTTCGGTGGTGACTGAACCTTTTCCTTCTTATCGGGCTTCGGAGGTTCCAATTCACGGTTGGCGTCCTCATACGCAGATAACCACTGCCCGACGCTCGCGTACATGCCAGCGTTGCCTCGCCCATCGAGTCCAATCACCTCGGTACACAATCGATCCATCAAGTCTCTGTCGTGGGTCACCATCACCAGCGCACCGGGGAATCCCTCTAGCGTCTCTTCAAGGACTTCCAACGCAGGGATGTCAAGGTCGTTGGTCGGCTCGTCGAGGAGCAACAGATCGGCGGGCGTTAGCATCAACTGTGCGATCCGGACTCTAGCTTGTTCTCCCCCCGACAGGTCCCCCACTGGCACCCCGAGTTGCTCCTCTTTAAATAGGAATTGTTTGGCCCAGGCAGCCACATGGATCGAACGGTCACGATATTTCACGGTGTCCCCGTTCGGGCACAGCGCCTGTTGGAGCGTCGCGCTCGGATCAAGGGCCGACCTTCCTTGCTCGAACATGACCGTCCGCAATCCGTCCGCTTGAGTAATTCTCCCGCTGTCGGATTCGAGCTGCCCACTCAAGACCTTCATCAAAGTGCTCTTGCCACTCCCGTTCGGGCCGAGCAGCCCCAACTTGGCTCCCGGCGACAACAACAAGTCGATTCCTGCGAACAGTTCTTTGTCTCCGAGTTTCTTGGAAATACCGGTAGCCGTAAGGAGTTTTGTCGATTTTCGTCCCGTACCAACGAAGTCAATCCCCGCCGAATTCGCGGTCGCGTTGCGGTACTTCAACTCGGCCAGTTCGTCCATTTTTTCGTAGGCCTGATCGATCCGATAGCGAGCCTTGCTCGTCCTCGCAGCCGCTTGGCGACCGAGCCAATCGGTTTCCCGGCGAACTTGATTGGCGACTGCCTCTTGTTGTTTGGCCTGAGCTTCCAGAAAAGCAGCTTTGCGTTCGGCGAACTCGTCGTACTTACACGACGTTCGGTAATACCCGTCGGGATAGACCCGGCTGATTTCCATGACTTCGTTGGCCACGCCCCGGAGGAACGCCCTGTCATGAGTGCTCACTAGGTACCCAAAGGGAGCATCTCGCAACAGATTTTCGAGCCACACGACGCCTGGTAAATCGAGGTGGTTGGTCGGCTCGTCCATCAGCAAAAACTCAGGCTCCAGGACTAACTCGCGGGCGAGAGCAAGGCGTTTTCGCCACCCACCAGAAAGCACATCCGCAGGCTGGTCCGGGTCCTCGAATCCGACCTGCGTCAGCACGATCGCGACTTGCGTTTCTTTCTCGTAATCTTCTGTAGGTTCCTTGGCGAGAACAGCCAGGAGCACCTCTCGGACGGACTGTCCAGCCGGAAACACGTCATCTTGGGCAAGGTACCCGATGCGAGCACCTCGACGGGCCGAACGGTCCCCCTCGTCGATGTCTTCGAGGTCAGCAAGGATCCGTAGGAACGTCGATTTTCCAGCTCCGTTCGGGCCGATGAGACCAACTTTTTCTCCCGCTTGGAATGTGACCGTGAGGTTGGAAAACAAGGGGCGAGGGCCGAAACTTTTCGTCAAGTTCTGGACACTAACAAGGAAACTCATGCTCCACCTCAATAACGAAAATCATCGTTCGCAAAACAAACCATTATATCGAGCTTCGTGGCATGTCGTCTCCCGAATTGGAGCGGTTAACCAATCGTTATACTGGCCCTGAGATTGGTAGGGTGTGCCCGTCAACCCAGCCGCGAGTTTGATCGTAGTCGTTGTTGATTTCCAACCCGTGGGCCGATCCCGAAAAAAAAAAGATTTCACGAAACACTCATGGATTCCTGAAACCACCGACCTTCGAAACCTGCCGTTTTCCAGCCCAAAACCGGTCCAAAAATGACAGAAACCTGCGCTAAAACTGCACCAAACTTGTAGTAAACTTGTAGTAAACTTGTAGTAAACCTGCGCCTAAATTGCACCTTTTTGACACCCCTTTATTTCTGCATGTCTCTATAAATCAATGACTTATGGAAAATGACCCTCGAAAAAAACGCCATTTTGGCTCTTTTTCGAGTTCTACGGCCGCCCTTGTGCGCATCTCCTCATAATACAATAGGATTGAGCGTCGTGACATTTTCACAAAAATGGCCTCGATTCCAAAAATTTCTGGAACTTCACTTTTCTCCGCGATCCAGACCTCGCCAAAAGCTGGGCACCACAAACTCGTTGTCAGTCATTCGGCCACTCGACCACCTCGGGACACTGTTCACTGATTCAGGTAAAACGGACCACTGGAAGATGTTTTTGCCTGGAGTAAGGAATCACCAACTGCCCCCATGCCCTTCCCAAAGCTCGCTTGGCTCACCGATTCGATTCCCGTACCACACGATAACCACACCAAGGTTGGCATTTGTTCGAATCATAGCCTCGTTGATATTCCTGACTCATGCACCACATGATGAGATTACATCGCCGACCGCGGGTGATTGGTCTTGCAGCATGGCGGTGTTTACCACGGTGGAGCAGAGCCATCCCAGGACTGTGATTGACTTCCACTTCTTCACTCGCCAACGGAGCCGTCTGCTGACAAACCATGCACCGCACACCGCCAAAATACAAGGCTCCACCAACGAACTCTTTCCCCAGACACACGTTGAGAGTGACCTCGCTAGCATCAACATGAAAGTCCAACGATTCATCTTTGCCCATCTCGTAGTCGACCAGGAATCCATGGTGGTCATTGAGCGTTGCGCCCCCGACGTCTGGATAAAGGGACCTCGCGAGCGGCGAGATGTACCGAACCATGAACTCCTGGAGCATCGGTTGGAACCCAAAGTCATCCAACACTGCTCCGTAATTATTCATCGTGTTCGGAACGTTCTTGTGAAGTTCGTTTTCAACACACCACTCGTTAAACCAGTCGGCTTCCTCAATGAGTTGTTCACAAAAATCCGACCGCAGCATCTCGAACGAGTACACCTCAGGTAGTTCTTCTCGGAAGATACCTCGCAGACCTTCAGGAGTCCCTGCATCGATGGCCTGGAGGAACGTCGGCGTGAAAATGCCCGAATCGAGTTCGTAGAGCGCGCTGTTTTTTCTGGGAAAATGTTCCTGCACGAATTGCCGATACTCTTCAACGGTGAGTCGGGTTGGTCGAGTGGAAGACATCGTAGTGGCTCCTGATGGGAAAAGCGTCTGCCGTTTGTATTGGGTACAGCATTTTCGCGTGCAAAGTCCCTCTTCTCGCTGGCTTGTACAGGGATCGAGAGTGAGCGATTCTGAAACCTCTCGACTCAAGTACCTCACCGCAGCAACTTCTTCAAGGCCTTGCGAAGCACTCCCTCGACCTTCGGTCCCACCCGAGAAGCCCGTTGACTCGTTTCGTAACCTCCTTGAGTATAGGCGATCTCAGTTCCGATGTACCCCGGTCCGTAGTCCCCATAGGCCGCCATACAGACGGTCTGTTCAGACAGCATCTTTTGGGCCATGAGCTGATACTCGACGAATAATTCTCCCGGCATGTGAACGATCGAAGCCGTCTTCCCTAAACGCAAACAACTAAGATCAATGCTCTTGCCAGCTTTGCAACGTTCGAGCCAGGCCAGATGTGATGCCGAGTTCAGCCGGACACTGGCTCGGGCCTTCTTGTCTCGGATGATGGTGACGAGCTTGTCCTTTTCCAGATGCGACGCGACAGGCAGTTCAACCGGCACGACCGTCCAGAGGACATCAGTAGGAGTGATTGGGCTTTTCTTCATCCCCTCCCAGGCGCGTTTCATCCCTTGCGCAACACGCTTCGCCAGGATCGGCCTCATCTTCTTGGATCCGTCGTTGTACTTCCCGGCAGCGACATTCCCACCAGCACCGGTAAAATGCACATGCAGCACCTTGGGCAGTTGCTTGTCTCGCATTGTCCGTGCAATTCCAGGAAAATCAGACGTCACGTCACCCTGACCATAATAACTTTGGGGATGGGTCGCGTAGTACGTCAGACTCGCAATTGGCATACTCCCGCTCCAGAAACTGACCAAACCGACATACGGATCGATCACACCCTCTGGGGCCGCAATGGCCATCGGGTTCGTCGATCGACTCCACCTCACCAGCTCCACCTTACCGTCTGGCCCAAGCAGTCTACGATTGGACGCCACCTTCTCGACTTTCGCCTTACCGACTCCGACGTGTGTCACTTTCCGACTCTGGGGGATAGCCACTTTTATAGCCTTCGCGACCTTTTGAATCGTCCTCTTGAGATACTTATTGTCGAAGTGCTTCCCACCCAGTTCAACCTTGGCCAGGATTGCCTCCGCACCAAAATCACACCGAGGGGTGTCGTGTTGATGTAACGAATGGACCGCAACACGATCGGGCGTAGTTCCAGCCGCCTCGGCCAGTTCGTTCCTCCAGGCATCAAAACCCTCGTTCCCGATCCCGATAAAATCTACGGCACACAAAACGATTGGCTGACCAGCTCCTAACAGGACGACGCCTCGGGCAGTCAGCGGATCATCAATCTTCCTCGCCGAAGCGTAAGCAACGGGACTGCCAATTGGCGGGGTCACATCGACGTCGAAAGTAGCGATTCGGAGTTCCTTTACCTCCGATCCACCCTGAATCATCAATGTCAATCCGAGGATCGACCCGGTAGCGATAATGAGACAAATGGCACGCATCATAATCCCCTTTTCTTCTTCGGCGACATCGTTCTTCGCAACCCTTTGACTTGCATCGTCACGGCATCGACGATCTGGCTCTCGACTTCGGGACTCCACACTCCAGGCATGCCGTAGTAAACCATCGCACCACCTCCCTCATATCCACCTTCTTTCAACACCCGAAGGGAAGGTATATAGGCCATCACGTCGTTGGCATACCCAGCCACCCAACACGGTCCGAGTTCCCTACGCAATCGAAGCGAATAGTCCACGACGACTTCACCACCCAACGCCACCCAGGTCAGATCAGACCCGAGCTGCCAAGTCTGAATCGGATACGGATAGGACTTCGGCAGGTTCCCCTGGATCGTAAGTTTCTCAAGGAGGAACTTACCTCGTGATCGAACGAACCTATTCTTGGAGAGAAGGTCCCTGGCCAACACCTCGCGACTGGGTAACTCAGCCAGCCGAAGGTCAATTTCCTGATAACTCATCCTCAAACAAGGTGGCACTTGTCGCATCGGAGCACGCAGGACAGCCGAAACACCCTCTGCCAGCTCATCGCCGTACTTCTTGGCCAGGGCCAGACTCCTTCGCGGGAGCGGATTCTGGTCACCACCACATCCTGCCCAGAACATCGCGACCGCCTTCGGATACTCTTTCTCAAGTGCCACCTGAGCGAAACCCGGGTAGTCTCCACACCACTGATAGAAGCTCAGGGTCGTGGCATGACACGCATATCCGAACACAACCGAGCGAAGATGTCCTTTGAGGTCACGGACAGCGAGAACAGGTACTTGATGGTCGCGAGGGCCTTTCAGCTTTCCGACTTTTCTAAGTTCGGGAACTTGAGCTTCACGATTCGTCCGTCGGTTCGTGGCAAACGTCACCAGCCCATTACCCCACGACAATTCGGCAGGTGATAGGTCCTTCAAGGCCACACCCACGACCTTGACCAAGTTGCTCTGAAGCTCTTTCGCATAGTCATCGACGCGTTTCTGTTGCCCCTCATCGAGGAAGTACATCGTACTAAGATTACCCCCCACCACCGGACCACAATGCGTGTGTGAGACGGCGATCATGATCCCATCACGATCAAACCCGTACTTGGCTTGCAGTCGATCACACACACTTTTGGAGAGCTTACGGTTGATGCCCACCAAATCGGCAGTAACGATGACACACTTCTTGCCGTTGGCGTCTTGGATCACCAACGCCTTGGCCCAGAGATCATGTACCTTTCCCTCAGCGGGTTTATTTCGATTTGCGTACCCTGACATCCACATGGGTTGCTTGGGAGTAATCACCACCTTGGCAACACCAGCTTGCCAGCTCTTCAACTTTTCGTCCCCGAGAACTGAGGACGCCCCTATAAGTACCCCCAGAAAGACCCAGATGATTTGTTTCACAACGAGGCTCCTTCGTCATTGAGGACTGCGAGGCAAAACTACCAGGCACATTCGGGTAGTCGCTCTACAAGTGTCGTGTGGTAATTTCTAAGCTCCGGACGAGCGATAGATCCCAGCCGTGTGTAAACCCACGGACCGAACTTTCCAAAAGGTCCTTTACGGAACCCCATTCAAATATGCGAGCAGGTCTGCCATCTCCTCCACGGAGACTTGTTTCTCGAGTCCCTCAGGCATATAAGAAAGCCCGGAACTTCGAAGTCCCTTGATGCGAGTTCGCAATATCGTCTCTGTCGAGCCATCTGGCTTCCGAATGGTAATGCTATTCGTAGTCTCGTTGGCGATCATTCCACTCAGAGTCCGGCCCGCCTTGGTGACTAACACATACGCGACGTACTGCGGTTTGACCTCGCGATTCGGGTCAAGGATGTTGAGCAAAATGGTCTCGTTACCCCGGTCTTTGATGGCAGACAGGTCAGCTCCAACGGCTTTCCCAACGTTCTCTAGCATGTGACACGCCGAGCACGTTTTCTGGAACACCAGCTTCCCCCTCGCAGCACTTCCTGGAAGAGACAACGCTGTCCTGTACCGTTGAAGGACATCCTTTCGTTTGGACAGTGTCGTTGTCCCAAAAAGTTTGTTCGCCCGCATCCTGAGGCCTCGATCAGCAGCAGCTTTCAGAAGGTTGATACGTGCTGGGTCAATCTCCGTGGGTTTCACCGTCCCGTTCTCGATCGCGTCCAATAACTTGCTTGTCCAGGTCCCTCTGGTAAACATGGTCTCCGCAGCAGAGGCACGGACGCTGGGGCTCATCGATCTCCAGGTTTTGACAATGACTTCTGCAACCTCGGGTTGCGAGTATCTTGCCAGCGTTTGTAGGGTCGCCCGCTGAATTTCCACTGGCTCACTCACTGCCAACAAGTCAGGAGCCAGCTTGGTGAACGCCTCATACTTCCCAAAACCAAGAGTGCGAATCCCGTCAACTCGCTTTTCTAGTTTCTCTCCGGTGTCGGTTGCCACGATCCTGGCAACCCGAAGCATCTCCCTCAGGACACGGTCAGTTTGTCCTTGCTTCGTGAACTTCTGGCGTGACTTCGCTGGCAAGTTCCGCAGACACTCGGTCAATAACGCCTTCGCAAGCGACCGATCGGTTATGTCCTCCAGGGTCTTCACGAGGGCAGCCAACTCGTGAGACCGATTCGCAGCCCCCACCTGCCGAGCCAAGGACATCAGCAACAACTTGACGCCTTGCGACTTCCTCAAAGTTCTGTCCTTCGCAAGCCGATGTAAGAACTCCCCCTGCTTCCACCCTACCGACGAGTTGATGGCCAAACGCATCCAGGGATCATCGCCGTCCTTTCTGGTCAGTTCGTGGAGCGCTCCAAGCGTCCGTTGTGTTCGAAATTCCCCCAGAGAAAACGCGAGTTGATACCTCACTCGAGCGTCCGGATCACCCACCAACTTGACCAACTCGGCTTGCACTTCAGCATCCTCGCTGAACTTCTCCGCGAGACGGATCGCTTGTTCCCGAACTCGCGGATGCTCGTCCATCATTCCTCGAACGACCAACTTTGTTGTCAAAGCCTGGAGTCCGTCCAATGACCATAGACCGTGCACTCTTCCTTGGGGAGATTTGGAAGAGATCGCAAGTTCCTTCAGAACAGGAATCGTTCGACGATCTTGTCGCTCATAAATCAACCGCGACGCCGTGTCTCTGTGCCAACCATTGGGATCTTCCAGATAAGCCACCAGTTTCTTGGCTGACATACTTCCCAGCTTTGGACTGGACCGGTGCTCATATCCCTTGCGAACGATGCGGTAAATACGACCTCGATCAACTCCTGAGGTAGGATCGAGATGCTTGGTAATGAACGGCGGAATCGACACGACAGTCTCGATCAGCTCACGGTACATGTCTATGACATAAAGATTCCCATCAGGACCATGAGCCAGTTGAGCCGGTCGAAACCAGATGTCTTTCGACGCCAGGAACTCCTGCTCCTTGTCAGCCCGTTTCACCACCAGGCTGACTCCTCGGGGAACGACCTTCCCTCGGTACACAAGATTGTTCGAGACATCTCCGACAAAAACATTCCCTCGAAACTCCTTCGGCCAGGCAGCTCCACGGTAGACAGTGATTCCAGTCGCCCCTGTAAAATACCCGGACGGTTTGCCAGCTTCAATCGGGCCTCTCACCACACCTTTTTTCCGGAGCCGAGTTCGCACCACTCGCCAGGGTTCATTCGGACTCAACCGAAAGAGTTTGTTGTAACGGCCCTCTCGATTGATGTTCACCGCAGGATTCGGAGTCCGAAGGAACTGGTTTCGCCGAACGTATTTTCCTTCGTACATCAACATCTGCATAGGGGTGCTATTCGTACACACAAAACGCCGTCCCCAATCATCCAGCGACATACCGTGTTGTCCACCCCCGGTGTCGAGTTCGAACCCCAGCGTTCTCGGATCGAAGATGAAACCTTGCCGGCGGATCGAGACACTTTTCTTGCCGCTTACTCGTTTGACCGTACCGCCTGCGAGGCTCGTCGATACGTGAAATCGATTGTCGAGTCCCCAACGAAACGAGTTCAACATCCCTTCGCCCGCCCTGTCCCTCCCGAACCCTGTGTAAATGACCTCCTTAATGTCCGCCTTTCCATCTCCGTCTGTGTCCTTGCAGAACAGAAGGTTGGGAACGGCTCCCACAAAGAGCCCGCCATCATAGCAACCCAACGCCACCGGCGAATCAAGAGTGATGAACGTCGTTGCCTTGTCAAACGTTCCGTCCCCGTCGGTATCCTCCAGCCGTTTAATGCTCCCACGTTCTTTGAATTTTGGATTATCGATTTGGTTGTACTCCGGATATTCAGCCACATAAAGAAAACCGTTTTCATCAAAGGCCATCGCCACAGGATCTCGGATCAGCGGCTCCGAAGCCACAATTTGAAGTTCGAAACCAGGAATCATTTGAAAAGTGCCGAGGGCCTTCTCCTTGGAAGTAGGTGGAACACGCGGAAGTTCTTTGGAGTAGTCCATCTTCTGAGAATCCTTCTTCTGTGTCGGCGAGGATCCACAAAGATAAAACGTTGCCAGTAACAAAGTAGTCAACACCCCGAGTCCGGAGCACAACATGGAACGCATCGGCAGGCCTCTATCTCGAATGTCGTTTCTGTGTGTTGGAGAGAATTTCGATCGTACCAGCAACTACGCAACAAGACAGCAACTTTTCAACGCGTCATCACCGATCGGTTCTTGCGATTTGTCTGCCGTCGTGGCAAACTAGAGGGGCTGTGACAAATTTCCCAGCCTGACTTGTATACACCTTTTCACTGGCCTCACGCCGCACGGATGGGTGTCGCTTTATCCTACCTACCTGTTGGAGAATCGTTTCATGACTGATGTGTTTCGGATGTCCATGTGGCACATCCGTGCGGGCGCTGCCGCCATCGCGATGTTGTCTTTCCTCAGTGGGGCAACCTTCGCTGGCGAAAAAAAGACCAGTGATAGCGCGCACCCGATCGTTTCCTGTTTCGAAAGGTACTATAACGACCCAAACAGTGACTCGTTCGATGGTGGGCGTTTACTCTTGGGAGAATTGAATTGCACCAGCTGCCACGCAACCAGCGCCACCGCTGCCAAATGGATATCCGCCAAAAAGGCCCCCATCCTGACCGACGTGGGAAGTCGCGTGCGGCCCAGCTATCTGCGAAAATACCTAACGGCTCCCCACAAGACAAAACCAGGAACAGCAATGCCTGATGTGTTCGCTGGACTCCCTCCTGCAGAACGAAAAGAAAAAGTCGAAGCTCTTGTCCATCTGTTGGCATCGACTGGCACCATTGGCGACACGCCAATTCGTCGAGGTTACATCGCCCAGGGCAAGGCCATCTTCCATCAAATCGGATGTGTGGCCTGTCACGGACCAATCGACAAAAAAGGTGTCAACGATCCGAGCTTGATGCCCCTTCTCGACCTCGAGTCCAAGTACACGATTCCAAGTTTGACCGCTTTCCTGAACAACCCCCACGCCGTCCGTCCTTCAGCAAGGATGCCTGGGCTCGTCCAGGGCAAACAAGCCGAACTCGTCGCCCACTACCTCCTGAAAAACCTACCAGCACCTCCTCCCACAGTGAAGTTTGCTTACTATCACGGAAGTTGGAATAACCTTCCTAACTTCAAGTCTTTGAAACCCCTGACCGTAGGAACGGCTGTTGGCATCGACGTGAAGGAGGTCATCCAGCGGAATTCTCAATTCGGCATCGTCTTCAACAGCTATCTGAAAATCCAAAAGACCGGAAATTACCGATTCCGTCTCACCAGCGACGACGGCAGTCGGTTGCGGATCAATGGTCGAGATGTCGTCGTCAACGATGGCACCCACGCCATGCAGACCCGATTGGGAACCACCAAGTTGGAAAAAGGGCTCCACCCTGTCGAAATCCAATTCTTCAACCAGGGTGGCCCGTTCGGATTGAATGTCGACGTCGAGGGCCCTGGCGTTTCTCGTCGCGGCATCGGAGCATTGTTGACCCTCAAAGAGAAAAAGAAACCACGTAAAGAAACCGGAGAAGATGATTTCAGGGTCAACGCCCAATTCGCTGCCAAGGGCAAGATGGTCTTCACCTCTTCCGGGTGCGCCAGCTGCCACCAACTCGAGTACCGAGGTCAAGTACTTCAAAGCACCTTCCGGGCACCCGAACTGGCCAATCTCGAAGGGAAGGGCGGATGCTTGACGAACACTCCTAAAAAAGGAGTACCTCACTTCGGGTTGAACTCAAGACAACAAACGGTCTTGGCAAAATCCATCAAAGAAATTGCTCGGACAACGAAAGTACCTTCAACCAAGCACATCATTGCCCACACCATGTCCTCACTGAACTGCTACGCTTGCCACGAGCGTGACAACAAAGGTGGTCCTCTCACTGCCATCGAGTCCTACTTCAAGACACCAACCCCCGAGATAGGTGACGAAGGACGAATCCCACCCAAGTTGGACCTCGTGGGAGCAAAGTTGAAGACCGAGTACTTCAAGCAAATCATGGACAAGGGTGCGAACGACCGTCCTTATATGCTCACACAGATGCCTCGTTACGGACTCGAGACCACAGGCCACCTCGTCAAACACTTCCCTGCCGTGGACACCCTCAAGTCCGTCAAACCCGTGGATTTCCATGTACCTCTCCGAGACGTCCAGGCTGCTGGTCGCAAGCTCGTCGGGCTCCGTGGATTGCAGTGTATTCAGTGCCACACGTTCGCCGGCAAGAAGGCCAAGGGTATCCAAGGGATCGACATGACCCTGATGCCCAAACGGGTACGACGCGATTGGTTTGCCCAATACCTGATCAACCCCAACGAGTTTCGAAAAGGGACACGGATGCCAACATTCTGGCCAAACGGGAAGTCGCAACTCAAGACGATCCTCAAAGGGGACACCGACAAGCAGGTCGAAGCCATTTGGGTGTACCTCAAGCGGGCACCCCGCGGTGGGTACCCGATCGGAATCGGCTCCGACTTCCTGGAGTTGATTCCGATCAAAGAGGCGATCATCTACCGGAACTTCATCCAAGGCGCAGGACCTCGAGCCATCGGCGTTGGCTACCCTGAGCTGGCTCACCTGGCGTTCGACGCTAACGACCTCCGGATCGCTATGCTCTGGCAGGGAGCCTTCATGGATGCCTCGCGTCACTGGAAGGGCCGTGGTCAAGGCTTCCAACCACCCTTGGGTGACAAGGTCCTCAAGTTGTACGACGGACCATCCGTCGCCGTCCTCGCCGAGAAAAACACACCCTGGCCAGGGAACGCCACCCGTAAAGCAGGTTACAAGTTCCTCGGGTACAACCTGACCGCCGACCAACGACCGACGTTCCGATACTCGCTGGGCTCGATTGTTGTCGAGGACTTCCCGAACGCCGTCGAGAAAAACCTCCGTTCATCCCTCAAGCGAACCGTGACTCTCACTGCGAAGGACGCGCCCAAAAAAGTCTTCTTCCGTGCTGCCGTCGCTGCCAAGATCGAACCACAGGAAAAGGGCGTGTACCTCATCGACGGAACTTGGAAGACTCGGATCGAGTCAACATCCGACCCCATCATTCGACAAGCCGGTGGAAGTAAGGAGCTGCTTGTTCCCGTGACCTTCCAGAACAACACGGCCAAGATCGTTCAAGACTACCTCTGGTAAAAATAAAGGAGACAATCCACATGAAGAGTAGATACAGTTCGATTCTGATCGTCGCTTTGGTTCTCGCTCTGCCCGGTGCGTCTTTCGGACAAAACCAGCAAATGACCGAAGACGACTACTACAAAATCCTCACCTTCCAAGTTCCCGCTGGCGTTGTTTTGGAAGCCGGTGCCATCGAGATGCTGCCCGACAACAAGGTAGCAGTGTCCTCCCGTCGAGGTGAGATCTGGGTCGTGGAAAACGCGTTCACCAAGAACCCAGCCAGGGATGCCAAATGGACACGATTCGCCCACGGCCTGCATGAGGTCCTCGGCCTCGCGTACAAGGACGGGTGGCTCTACTGCACCCAACGGGGAGAACTGACCCGCATCAAGGACAAGAACAAGGACGGAAAAGCCGACAGCTTCGAAACCGTCAACGACGAGTGGCAGATCAACGGCGACTACCATGAGTACGCATTCGGTTCTCGCTTCGACAAGAAAGGAAACATCTGGATCGTCCTCTGTCTCACGGGCTCGTTCAACAGCAACAACAAGTTCCGAGGTTGGTGTGTTCGGATCGACAAGAACGGGAAGCTAGTCCCGACGTGCAGTGGCGTCCGGTCTCCCGGAGGCATTGGAGAGAACGCCGAAGGCGAAATGTTCTACACCGACAACCAAGGTCCCTGGAACGGCACCTCAGGACTCAAGCACCTTGTCCCGAAAGGCTTCGTGGGACATCCTTCCAGCTTCAAGTGGTATAAGGACGCTCCCAACATGGGTCCTGTACCCCAGATTCCGAAGAGTGGGGGCCGGATGATGGTAGAAGCCAAGAAGATTCCTCAGCTCATCCCGACTGCCGTACTGTTCCCGTATCAGAAGATGGGCCAGTCTGCCAGCGGAATCGCTTGCGACGTTTCGAACGGCAAGTTCGGTCCGTTCAAGAAACAACTCTTCGTCTGCGACCAAACCCACAGCACCGTCATGCGTGTGTTCCTCGAAAAGATCAACGGCCGCTACCAGGGAGTTTGTTTCCCCTTCCGAAAAGGCTTCGGCTCGGGCAACGTCCCTGCCAGGTTCGCTCCCGATGGGTCACTGTTCGTCGGCGGGACTAACCGTGGCTGGGGGTCGCGAGGGAACAAACCATTCGCGTTCGAGCGTTTGGTATGGACTGGCAAAGTACCCTTCGAAGTTCACGAAATGCGAGCCAAACCAGACGGGTTTGAATTGACCTTCACCAAACCTGTGGACCCCAAGACAGCCGCCAAGATCGACTCCTACAAGTTGACCACCTACACTTACATCTACCGCTCTCAGTACGGAAGTCCCGAGGTGGATCACACGACCCCGACCATCACCAAGGTCACCGTCGGCAAAGACAACAAGAGCGTCCGCTTGCACGTCAACGGATTGCAGGTCGGCCATGTGCATGAACTGCACTCGAATGGGGTACGGTCGGCTCAAGGAATGGCCTTGTTGCACCCACAAGCCTACTACACGCTCAACTACATCCCAGCAGAGTAGGGTGCGTTGCCTGGAAGCCAGCTTTCTAGCTGCGAGCTGATCATTGTCCGTTTCGTAGGTATACGTCGCCCACGTGTACCTGCGAAATCAATCACTTGTTGGATGGGAGACCGGTATGGAGCCGAGAGCAATTCCAAATGAGCTGTGTGGTGGTTTCCGATAACCCAAAGCCCAAACGAGAGTATTCGAATAACACCCTCGCTTGCGCATCGAGCTAACAAGCAAAGACCAAGCGAACCCAAGGAGGGACCACTCAAAGCTCTCTCCTGCGTGATCCAATCCCAAATGCAATTCGCAGAGAGGACTTCCCTTTAACCTTTGGACTTCGCAGCTCGCTCGGGTCGGAGAGACCGGACAACCGTTCCGGCTTGCCACATTTCGCTATCGGCGACTTCTTTAAGTTCTTTTTCGAGCTGCTCCCGGTAGTCTGGCCGGCTGTTCGCATCTAGAACACGTTTAGTTTCTTCCCCAGTCGCGACACTGTTGTAAAGCTCTTCGAAGACCGGCTTGGCGGCATCGCGAAAACGCTTGAACCAATCGAGGGCACCGCGTTGAGCCGTCGTGGAACAGTTCGCGTACATCCAATCCATCCCGTTCTCGGCGATCAAAGGGTAGAGGCTTTGCGTAGCCTCTTCGACAGTCTCGTTGAAGGCCTCCGACGGCGAATGGCCCTTTTCTCGTAGGATTTCGTATTGAGCAAGCCACAAGCCGTAGATCGCCCCCATAAGCACGCCCCTTTCGCCGGTCAAGTCACTGAATACCTCTTTCGTGAAGGTGGTTTCGAAAAGATAACCCGACCCAATTGCAATGCCCAAAGCTAAACAACGATCAAGAGCTTTACCTGTAGCATCTTGGTGAATGGCGTAACTCGAGTTGATTCCCTTACCCTCCAGGAACAGACGACGGACCGTCGTTCCAGAACCTTTCGGGGCGACCAAGATAACATCAACGTCCTCGGGGGGGATTACGCCGGTTTGATCGCTGTAGGCAATGCTGAAACCGTGCGAAAAATACAACGCCTTGCCTTTGGTGAGGTACTTTTTAATAGTCGGCCACTGCTCTTTCTGGCCAGCGTCCGACAGCAGATACTGGAGAATCGTTCCCTTGTCCGCGGCTTCTTCCAGGGGAAGTAGAGTGTTGCCAGGCTCCCAGCCATCTTGCTGGGCCAATTGCCACCCTCGGCCGCCTTCCCGAAGACCGATGATCACGTTGACACCGTTGTCTTTCATGTTCAGCGATTGTCCGCGTCCCTGGACTCCATAGCCCAAAACGGCCACGGTCTCGTCGGCCAAAATCCCCTGAATTTTCTCAGGTGGGTAATCGGCCCGCTCCACCACCTTTTCCGAGACGTTCCCAATTTGAATCTCGCGCATCAGATATTTCCTCTATTACGTTGTTGGAATGATCGACAATTTCGGAGTAACTCTGTATCTGGTCAATTGTAGAAACCCAGGCATGGTTCGCAAAAGCTGGAGGAGAAAAAGGCTTGTACCCCTGTTTTGGCCCGGAACCGCATGCCGTGTTTAACGACACGCCTTGCATCTGTGTGATTCAGGGTTCACAATAAATGAGGCAAATGTCGTTAGTTGCGAAGGAAGGGTGATTTATGTCTCAGGCCATCGTTGATCCAACCGAACTGAAACGCTTCGCCTCGCATTTGAAAAAATTCAATGCCGAGTTGCGTGATCGGATCACTTCTTTGCACAGCCACATGGTTGGGTTGTCCGATTCATGGCGGGACCAGGAACACGAAAAGTTCGTCTCGGAATTCGAACAGACGATGCACGTGTTGGAACATTTCTTGGGACAATCGGACCAGCACATCCCCTTCTTGCTTCGCAAAGCCGAGCGGATCGAAGCCTACCTCCAACAGGGATAATCGACCCATGCAACATCATTCCGCGAGAGTTCGCTCGACCGACTCCCTGGAAAGACTCCAGATCGCCCTTGGTGCCTTCGCGGAAGATGGAACACACGCCTTGGAGGCCGTGAGTGGAGAAATTCTGCGAGTTTTTCAATGGTTGGAAGAGCAACTCAGCACCTGGCAACACGAACTCCAGCGGGCCAAGGAGAAAGTCTACCTCGCCAACGAAGAACTGGCCCGAAAACGGATGCTCAGGGTCGGGGGAAGGCCGATCGACATCGCCGAACAGGAAAAAGACCTCATCCGGGCCAAACGCCGTCTGGAATACGTCCGAGAAAAGGAGGCTCTCACCCGCCGGTGGATTCGCGATCTCCCGTCGGAACTCTTGGAGTATGAAGCTCCCGCAAGGAACTTGCAAAATCTGTTAGAAACGCATGTGCCCAAAGCGCGAGCGATCCTGAAAGCCAAGATTCGGGCCTTGCGAGAGTATCTCGCTCTCAAGCCGCCCGAAAAATCACCGACGCACGCACCAACGACAACGACCGGAGAAGAAACCCAATGAGCGTGACAGCCGGACAATCACAATTGCGCCAAGGTCTGCAACTGCTCCGACAGCAGTGGGATGTCGTCTTGCTCCATTGGGCAGATACGACCGCCAAGGACTTCCAGGAACAGTTCTGGAAACCCATTGAGGACCAGACTCTCTCTACTATCCAGGCCATGGACCGGTTGGGCCAACTCCTACATCGGGTCCACAAGGATTGTCAAGAAGATAGGTAGAGGCCAGGCCCCGAGGGGCGCTTCTGGATTGAGATCGCCGGTGAGTTCCGTGACCATCCCGCAACACTCGCCGGGGTTACGAACTTGTCTCCTGGATCAATCCACAAGCCCACTCCGAACAGGAAACTCAAGGTCCAACTGCTTCTGATTCTTCCTTGCCATTCGTCTCCGGATGTTCATTTACAAGCGCGATCGGTTTCGGTTCGTCCGTCAATCATGTTAGCTTCGTCAAAAGCCCCAAGCGCGCAAGCGAGGACATCTAACATCAACCTGAAGCGCAGCATTGGAACAAATAAATCCTCTACCTGACGCTTCGAGTTGGTACGGCCACGACCGCTCCTCAAAGATTGCCCCCGAGGTTGCTTTGTCGATCTTCAGTTCCTTCGCAGGAACCAAGAAGAATTCAGAAACCAGGTACACCACCATGCTAAAGACTCTTCTACGTGAGCGGCTTCGGAGCACACTCCGCCTCTTCGTCCAACTCTCCGAAGATCGCGCCGAGGCCGAGACGCGCATCGAAGAGCAACACCAAAAGCGGGTGGCCCTGGCCGAGTCCGCCTACGAACAATCCGAAGATAAAATTTACGAGCGACTCAACGACACACAAGCGAAAGCCATCCAGGATTTCCAGGCCAAGTCGCGGACCCTACAGGAACAATTCGACGCCGAACGAGACGAGACGTCGAACGAATGGGAGCGAAAGAAAGAACAAGCTAACTCGAAATATCACGAAGGCAAAGACCACCTCCAGAGCCAGCGAAAAGAAAACCGGTGGGCCACCGATGCCGTGTTTGAAGCCGACCATAACGTTGCCCTCGAAATGAAAACCAAGGCCGATCGAGAAACCAACGAATTGGTCGAGCAACTGGACTTGATCGACGGCCAAGCCCGTCAACTTGCGGCCAAATGGAATCTTGCCTCCTACCTTGACGACGAAGAAAAAGTACCCCAACCGGAAAACTACCCAGACTCCGCGTCTGGCCTCCGACAATGCGTGGCAGCGGCCGAAGAATGCGCCAGCCGAATGCACAACATGTTCCCCCCGAAACTCTTGAAAGGGTTCCGGTTAGGGATCCTATTCGGTTTCATGTGGTTGACTTCCCTGGTTCCCACTTACCTCCTCGTTGGGGCCAGGAATGACGTGTACATGTGGGGCGTTGGGTTGTTAGGAGTCCATTTTTTCCTGGGATTATTCGTCTGGTATTTGTTGCGCTACGCCCTACGCACCCGATTCACACACCTCTACGGCGTCATCCAACAGGTCCGGGCGGACGCCCAAGTCCACCGGAAACGGCAACTCCAACAGGCCGAAGCCAAGTACGACCAGCAGGTCAAAATGGCCGAGATGAAAAGGGACGATGCCCACACCAAATCCGAGGAAAGATACCAACGCAAACGTCGGGAATTCAAGCAAGCAACTGGCGACCGACTCCAGCAGCTCAAAGAACGCTACGAACCCATCCTGGCAGCCTCGCAGAAACAACGGGACCACGAACTCAAACAAGCCGAGGCCGAATACCAGGAGAAAATGGCCGAAAGCTCCCAACGTTACGAATTGGATTTGCAAGCCGCCACGGCACGCAAAGATCAACTGCTGGAACAAAGCCGACTCCAGTACCAGACCGAGTGGGAGCGTCTGCTGGTCAGTTGGCAACAAACGCTATCCCAGTACTCCAAGGACGCCGGTGAGATCCTTGAGGAATTCCACAAAGCCTTCCCCGATTGGCAGGAATACAAAACAACCGACTGGCCAGCCCCGACCGAAGTGCCAAAAGGCATGCCCTTCGGCACCCTCCAACTCGGTCCCAAAGAGATACCGTTCGGAATCCCAGTGAGCAAACAGCTTCGTCACTTGGCACCCCCAAACCTCCAGTTCCCAGCCCTTCTTGGTTTCCCCGAACATGGGTCGTTGCTCATCAAGGCAAATGGCGAGGGCCGAGCCAGAGGCGTCCAAGTTTTACAGGCGGTCATGCTTCGTTCGGTCACTTCTCTCCCTGCCGGAAAGGTTCGGTTTACGATCCTGGACCCGGTCGGTCTCGGCGAAAATTTCGCAGCCTTCGCCCACCTGGCCGATTTCGACGAAAAGTTGATCGCTGGACGCATCTGGACGGAAACGGGGCATATCGAAAAAAGACTCGCCGACCTGACCGAACACATCGAGAACGTCATCCAGAAATACTTACGCAACCAGTTCAACAGCCTCGAAGAATACAACCGTCAGGCGGGTGAAATTGCCGAGCCCTATCGCATTTTGGTCATCGCTCACTTTCCGGTGAACTTTAGCGAGGAGGCCGCTCGGCGTTTGATCAGCATCGCCCACAGTGGAGCCAGATGCGGCATCCATACATTGGTCATGGTCGACACAAAGCAACCCTTGCCAAGGAACTTTGACTTGGCCGAATTGGAACAAGAAACGACCATCCTCGAATGGCACTCGGACCACTTCCGCTGGAGGGATCCGGATTTCGGATCCTACCCACTCAGCCTCGGAGTGGTGCCATCTCCCCAACAATGTACCGATTTGATCAAAGTCGTCGGCCAGCGAGCACGCGATGCCCAGCGTGTCGAGGTTCCGTTCGAGACCGTCGCTCCTCCCTCAGACGGGTGGTGGACTGCCGACAGTAGAGATGGCCTCAATGTAGCCCTTGGGCGCGCGGGAGCTACGCGGAAACAATTGCTCGATCTCGGAAAAGGAACTTCGCAACACGTCCTCGTCGCCGGAAAAACTGGTTCAGGAAAATCGACGCTCTTGCACGCGTTGATCCTCCAACTCGCCCTTCACTATAGCCCCGAGGAAGTCGAGCTCTACCTCGTCGACTTCAAGAAAGGGGTCGAGTTCAAAACCTACGCCAACTTCGAGTTGCCGCATGCCCAAGTCATCGCCATCGAGAGCGAACGCGAGTTCGGTTTGAGTGTCTTGCAAAGGCTCGACGCAGAATTGAAGAAACGTGGAGATGCTTTTCGAAATGCCGGAGTTAACGACCTGGCAGGATACCGCGAAACGACATCCAAGGCTCTTCCTCGCGTCATGCTCATCGTCGACGAGTTCCAGGAATTCTTTGTCGAGGACGATCGAATTGCCCAAGAGACATCTTTGCTCCTGGATCGGCTCGTTCGCCAAGGTCGAGCTTTCGGGATTCATATTCTCCTTGGTTCGCAAACGCTCGGAGGAGCGTACGGGTTGGCCCGAAGCACCATGGACCAGATGGCAATTCGCATCGCGTTGCAGTGCAGCGAAACCGACGGCCATCTAATTTTGAATCGAGAGAACTCCGCAGCCCGCCTGCTCTCGCGTCCGGGCGAAGCGATCTACAACAACGCCAGCGGACAAGTCGAAGGGAACAGCCCCTTCCAGGTCGTTTGGTTGCCCGACGACCTCCGAGAAAGTTACTTGGAACAACTGTCTAAACGGTTTCTGGATCAACGCGGGACCGTCACAACCCAGGTCATTTTCGAGGGCAACGCCCCAGCACGCCTGCACAAAAACCCTCGGCTCCACCAACTTCTCGAGAAAGGTCCAGGTGCTTGGTTGGCTCACGCCAATGGCGATCGAGATTTATCCAAGGATGGAACCGGAGAATCCCGCCCCGTGGCCCCTCTTTCCGAATTCCCAGCTTGGCTCGGAGATGCCGTTGCCATCAAAGACCCGACCACCGCCGTCTTCCGTCGACAAACTGGATCCAATCTCGTTGTCGTTGGTCAACAGTCCGAACTCGCGCTGGGTGTCATGCACGCGGCGTTGTTAAGCTTGGTCGTGGTCACGTCGGAGTCCGATCCTCGGTTCTTCGTCGTATGCGACCCGAGTAACGAAGATGGAGCGACCCCGACACTCCGCGACGTTACAAAATTGACTCCCCAAACCGCCCAGATGGTCAATTGGCAAGAACTCCCAGACATCATGACTACCATCTCGGAAGAGGTGGATCGTCGAATCAACACGCGAGCCCACGAACCCGCTCCGTGGTTCGTTTTCGTGCATGGACTCCAACGGTTTCGCGACTTGCGACGCGACGAAGATGATTTTGGGTTCAGTCGCGATGATGCCGCCACTTCGACAACAGCGCAGAAGTTTTCCAAGCTCCTTCGAGAAGGTCCCGCCGTCGGCGTCTTCGCAATCTTGTGGTGCGACAGCTTGAACAACCTGAACCGATTTTTGGACCGTCAAGTGATTCGCGATTTGGAAATGCGGGTGGTCTTCCAGATGAACACCAACGATTCCACCACGTTGATCGATACTCCCGCAGCGACCAAACTCGGTCTTTACCGAGCGTTGTTCCACGTCGAGGCTCAGGGAACGACCGAAAAGTTCCGACCCTACGGCCTTCCACCGAAGGAATGGATCCTGTGGGTCGGACAACAGCTTACGAATCAATCAGTGTCAACGGAATCGTAACTCCATTCAAGTTTGCCTTCGACAAATCGCTCGCTCATTCGCCTCCTCCGATGCTTCAGTCACCCTTACAGCAGAAACACCCTTGGTCCCTCGCGTCTTCCGGGGTATTCGGTCCTCTCTCTTTTTGAATCCAGACGACTTCGATTCGTATCGAACGGGGCAAGGAGTTTCCGTGCTGACGCCATAACATCGTGCCGTAGCAACGGTCCCAACGGCAACCTCTATCCGGATGGGCTTGCCCAACAGTGTGTCGTGAGTGCCAACAGCACCTTGGCGTTTGCAGTTTGCGCGTTTCCAGTTCGCGCGTGTCAAAGAACCGAGGCAGTTCAAGACCTGAAGATTGTTAACACAGATAGACGGCTCCACCTCAGAAAACTTCCCCTTCTTGCTGTCCGGTTTTGGAAAGAAATCTGCATAAAAAGAATGGACCGTTGAATTAGATACCACTGTGGTCCGGACGAGGTAGATAGTGCGGTTCCCGGTCGTATCGGGCACTTATTGTTCGTACTCAAAGTCCTTCTCCCCGGGATAGTCGGCTAAACGAGTGTTGTGTTTTTGATTTTCAGCCCCGTAGGAACGAAAGATCCTAGCCGAGGGTGGGAACCCACGGAACTCAAAGAACCAACACAATCACGACTCCTATTGATCCGACCGCCCGAGGGGAGAAGGCCAAACCCGAGCGTAGCGGGAATCATAGCGAAGCGGGAATCATAGCGAAGCGGGCAACGCTGCGGTTGAGAAGTTCTTGGGGTCAGGAGTTCGGCGACTGCGAACTGTACCCGACACAAACGTTAACCTCTCTAATGTGTCTTACGCCGCCGTACGTCGGTAGGTAGAATTCAATGAAGTAGAACCATGCTCATTTCGATACCACTGAAGCGTAAACAGGCCAACCGTGCCAAGACCACACTTTGCTGAGTGCGTTTTAATTCAAACTCGTGTGTTGGCCACCTACTCTCAACTCTTGGGCTAGAAGGAGAACTTGTCATGTCTACAATCAACATGCCTCCGATGGTAATCGTCGGACGTCGAAAGCGCACCAGGTCCTATCCCAACTTCGACGCGGAACTCGACGAAACGGTCTGCGACCGGTACAACAACGCCAACCTAACACTCAAGCTCAAACTCGGCTTTCGCCAAATCAACCCAGCAGGGGGTGCCGCGGCCGGGACCTATCACGATTATGGTCGTGCCTCAGCACCAACTCGCAACATCATTCGTTGGACCCCAGGTTCGTGGGCACTTTGGAAGGACAATTTTCTCCGAACCGCACAGCGTTTCTGGAATGGAAAGTTCTGGCTCATCAACAATTTTCCGGTCCTTGAATTCGTTGACCAGAATGTACAATACCGCCACAACGTCTACTGCCGGTTCCGCCTAATTGGGGCCGACGCCAATCCAGGTACCCATCATCACCATGTTATTGATGTCGTCAGACTCGCCCCAGGCGAGAACTGGTTCGGATCCCACTCCAGACTCTACGACAGTCGCGATACCGAGTTGGTACAAAAAAATACAGATAGCGCTGGCCGACCTGTGATGCAACGAGCCCACGTCCACGAGGTCGGCCATTTGCTCGGTTTGGGCCATTCGGCCGAGGGCACGCCAGCCTGTCCGGTTACCGGTAACACCAACGCTGCAGCTTGTTATGGGACAACGGATCATGACATGACTTCGGTCATGGGTTCTGGGATGGATCTACGACCTGAGCATGCCTGGCCTTGGCGCAGCACGATCGCAGACATGACGAACCGCGGAGTTGTACGAACGGCACCCGAGAACCGGGCTCTTCGCAGTTTGTCTGCCAGCATTGGCACCACCTTGGGCATCACCCCACCCGTATTTGTGTCCAATGATTGGACAGCAGTCATGCAGCGGCATTATCCTCGCACCCAGGAGGAAGTCCGCACCAACGCTGCCGTTACCAGTCGGCCCAATCGAGGGTAACGACGTCCTCATTGATCATGTGTTGGCGTTCAACCCACACTGTACCAGCTTTCCAACACTTCGCCCGTAGTCGAGAGGAGTTCCATCTATGACGGCCCAACCCAACGATAACATGACCCCATTAGAGCGTTCCAGTAGTCTCATCACAGCCATCCTCGACGACCTTCGCGAGTCCTACACGCATGTTGGCGGAGGCGGCATCGGGTCAATCAAGCAAGACGCCACCTGGGTGTATACCGTGTCAATCCTCCAAGAAGAACGTATCGACCTGATCACTTACACGCTGTCGATGAAGCCAGACGGGACAGTGGTCGTCGAGGACCGTGCGACCAGCACCCAGAGCTTCGACCATTGACTCTTCAACAACTGGCTCTGTTGACGACCAGGGGTTCTTGAGAACTGCACGAGCAGAGTAGCAACCACACTCCGTGTGCCGTGGCCAGGCCCTGCGAAGAAGTGGCTGGCATACCGAGTGTCTCTACTACTCGGGTTCATTACCCACACAGTCCCCAATAAACGATGGTTTTGGAAGTTAGAGGTGATCCATCGCAGAAGACGTTCCAAAGCAAAACTTGACATCGAGTTGCTGGCGTTGGCCACTGGCTGTAGTCTCAACCGGTTTGTGAAACACCTTGTGTCTTTGTCTCATGGTGTTGACCTTCACTCGCAAGTGAATGGCCAAAAAACACGATGACCGTAGAACGACCGCAAAGTCAGCCCCAGTACAGTCCGAAGGAATAAAGCGCCAGGACTTGGATTCGAGGCTTAGCCAGCACAGCTCAGAAGTGAGAACGCAGTCGGTCGGTCCAATGTGTAAGGGGTTGACCTGTCGACATTGCAACCTCCTTTTCCAACACAACGAAGGCATCGTTCCGCGCCATACACTCGCCACAACTTGAGTCCTTCAGATTGCGTGGAAAAAGCGATCCTGGAAAGCTCCCGTCCTGTCAGTCCATTTACCCAACCTGTCGCAATCCGGTGACTCGAAAATCCACCCACAGTTCTTTCTTTCCGTCTTTTCCGCGTTCTCGAACCCTTCCACAACAGTGCTATTTTCGACAAGATCCCAACCCAACCTGCCAAAGGCTAGTCGTTCCATGCTGCAACCTCTGACGAACTCAAAGGAGCGAAGCCGATAAAAGAATCCGCCTTGAAGTCGCAACCGGAATAAGAGAACGCAGACATGTTCGATGAATTAGAACGACTCCGTGATTCGCAAGCACTCCATACACTTTTGGAGCACTACGCCGAACTCGGAAAGGAAGACCCAGACCAGTGGCAAGATCGGTTCAAGAAATGGGAAGGTCTCGAAGGGCGTAAACTTTCCGACCTTTATGGCGAACTCATTGCACACGGTTGGTTGGAGCAAAATACAGGCGCCACCCCAATACTCGAAAGAGATCGTTTCGCCGCCTGTTACCGCATCACCTCAGGTGGTCGAAAAGCACTGAAGCAGACGAAGGAATCTCGCCAAGACCTTCTTCCAATCGAGGCGAATTAATCCGAGTCGTTTTCTCTTTGGCCGAAGGCCAAAATCATCGTGGCGTGGTCAGTAGGGCCAGGTATTCCTCAATAAGAAAGGAGCCATCCAAAATATTTTCGGAGACGTGAGGGAATAACCGGCATCAATCTGAATCAATACAATTGCAGGTCCAAAATCTCAACTTCTCCGAAGGGACATTCATCATGATCGCACGTCTCCGCGCCATTCCTCTGCGCTCGGTAACCAAACGGCCGAAGCTTCTTGTTTACATCTTCCTTGCTGTCACAATCTGTGCATTCGTTGGCTGTGGTGGAGGGGATAAGAAAGGCGGTTCCAAAGATCGGCAGTTCAGTGAGTCAGGAAGGGCAAATAAGGACGGTCTGTCCTACAAAAAAGTGTCTCGGCCAACAAACCAATCCGCTCCTAAATCGCCCGAGATCCAAAATCCGGCTAACTTCGACAACATTGTCGAGAATGCATATCAACTCGCCGCTCTCCGACCCAAGTCCACCTTCTCCGTGGATGTCGATACGGCGTCATACACGCTCGTCCGAGGCGAGATCATGGATCGAAATACCCTGCCGACGAAAAACTCGGTTCGTCTTGAGGAAATGATTAACTATTTCCACTACAACTATCCCAACCCCAGTGGCGAACACCCCATCTCCGTGAATACAGAAGTTGCAAAAGCCTTCTGGGATCCTCGGCTCCATTTAGTCCGCATAGGATTGAAAGCCAAAGAAGTTCCGGATGCCGAAATCCCAAATATGAACCTGGTCTTCTTGCTCGACAAATCGGGCTCGATGAACACACCGACCCGCTTGCCGCTCTTCAAGCAGGCTCTCCGATTGTTACTCCAACGATTACGGAAAGAGGATCAAGTCGCCATCGTGACGTACAATGACAATGCCCAAGTGGCTTTGCCTTCCACACCCGTCCGAGATATGGACACAATCTTGACCGCGTTGTCCAAAATTCACCCCGGAGGCTCCACGAATGGTGGAGCCGGTTTGGAAGAAGCCTACGCCATCGCGTCAAAAAACTTCATCCAGGGAGGCGTCAACCGCGTCATCCTCGGGACCGATGGTGACTTCAACGTGGGAACGACGGGACGAGATCCTCTCGTCCGACTCATCGAAGACAAACGCAAGAGCGGGATCACATTGTCTGTGCTCGGCTTCGGCGTCAACAATTTACAGGATGGCCAACTCCAAGCGATTGCCCAAAAAGGCAATGGCCAATACAGCCATATCGGCAAAATGAGTGACGCGACTCGATTCTTTCTGGAAAAACTCGGGACATTCCACTTGATCGCCAAGAACGTCAAGATACAAATCGAATTCAATCCAACAGAGGTCTATGCGTATCGACTCCTGGGTTACGAAAATCGCAAGATGGCGAACAAGGATTTCGACGACGACACCAAAGACGCCGGAGACATGGGTGCTGGACAAACTGTGACGGCCTACTACGTCGTCGCCCCACACGGCACCGAACTCAATCATCCGGTCGAACCGAACGCCAGCCCCGAAACCAAATCGGCCCCGAATGGCCCAGAAGGTACTCTCATGACTGTCCGAGTCCGCTACCTCAAACCCGACAACGTCGAGAGTCGGTTGATCTCGCAAGCCGTGGGGAAAAACGATCAGTCGTTCAATAACGCATCCCGGGATTTTCGTTTCAGTGCCGCCGTAGCCAGTTTTGGGATGCTCCTCCGCAACTCGAAATACCGTGGATCGACCTCCTACCAAAAGGTCATTGACATCGTCAGCAGGTCGGGGGGAGCGGAACAGGGAACCGAACGCGGTGAATTTCGAAACCTCGTGATCCGCACCCAACAACTCCGCGGCAACGAGTGATTGCCCAGGCAAGAGACAAAATTCAAGAGACAAGATTCAAGAGACAAGATTCAAGAGACAAGATTCCGATCACAGATCACACAAATACCACGGAATGCATCACTCCTTTCCGCCCAAAGCCTATCCTCTCCTCGGGTGAGATTCCTTCTGTCTCTTGACTCTTGTCCAATGCCTTTTGTCCCGCGACCTAACCGATACATTTTACGCCAACCGCACACGTCGCACATCTCTCGCAGCAATCACGACACATGCCAAACTCTGCACTCAGTGTCATTTCCGACCGAGCCGATACTTTCACCAGCCTGCTGCGGCAACTCGGAGTCCCTAGCTGGAGTCGAAGTATGCGAGTGTACCAATATCTGACGTATTCCGTCACCGCTTTGATCCTGATCCACGTTTCGCTTGGCACCACGACCGGTGGCGCTTTTCCGTCAACCCCAAGGACGCAGCCCCGTTCTTGGGTGATCGACGCACCGCCAATCCGTTTCATCGCGGACCATCCTCTTCCGCAAGCATCGAAATTGCACAAAGACCTCGTCCACTTAAGTTCCCGACTCCAAAAAGATCTCGGTGTCCCACCCTTGAAACACTCGGTCCGTGTCTACGTCTACAAGTCCCTCAAAGACTATCAACGTGCCGTCCTCAAGACCATTCCGTATCTCAGGGAAGCTGACGTCCAGCGCTCTGGCATCTTCCTCTGGCGCAACAACACTCCCTACGTGTTTTTGGTCCATGACAAAACCTTTCCCCGGACTCTGAGACACGAATTCACGCACGTCATGCTCAACGTCCATTTCGGTGAAATTCCGATCTGGGTCGATGAGGGCCTTGCTCTCTATTACGAAAACGGAGCTGCGGTCGGTTGGAACTCGGAGATGGCAGAGGAACTCACCACACAACTCACCAGGGGATGGATTCCTGATCTCAAAACGCTGGAAAAACGACGCACCATGCAAGATTTGGACTATCTCAGTTACGCAGAGTCGTGGGGATGGACGTATCTATTGCTCACAAGGACACCTAACGGAAACGTCCACATGCAAAACTACTTGAATCGGGTCAAACGTTCGCGGAAAAAAATCAATTTGACCGACAGTTTGGGGCGAGTCCGTGGAGACTTAACAGCCGAATGGGGCCGCGTGTTTCACCCCAAGCACTCAGTGACCCGCACCCACGTTTCTCTCCCAACACCAACAACCGTTGAGGTTCCTCAACGAAAAGTGTTGTTGCCCAGGTTGTTCAGCAACACCACATTTGGTCGGAATCGCCGAGGCCTTTTTTCTTGGAAATAGACCGACCCAACCTCACTCCTTCGGCAACTCACGCTGGATCGCTTCGGCGAGTCGAATCGGAATCCGACCGTACAGCCGAACGTATTCATCATGGGTCGGTTGCAACCGCACCGGAACTTTATGTTCGTGGTTCAACCGAATGACCGACAACCTGTGCGAAAGAAACGGATTTCGAAAGCGGTCGAGTGTCTCTTCGGCAAACTCAGCCACGCCTTTTGTGTGCGAGGCCAAGCTCGGCACGATCTCCTCATAGAGCAGATCGCGTACCCACCCCCAAGCTTCAGAGTCTTTCATCACCTCTTGAACAGTTTCAAGATGACTCCCAAGAAACTTCGCGACCATCGCCGTATGTAGGCCATTCAAGATTCGCACTTTGCGAAGGAAGTACGGGTCAAGGTCATCAACGATCTTCACCGCTTTATGGTTCAAAAAGTCAACTTCACGGCCCTCGGGTTTCTGAATCGCAAAAAGCGCGTAGGGTTCGATTTGAATCGCCAAAGGATTCGCCACGACTCGAGGATCATCGGCGGGCAAGTCGGAAATGATGCAATCGACCAGGTTGTTGAGCCATTGACACTCTTCAGTCACCCACTTCTGGAAGTCGTCACTAAGATTCCACCTTTGGGCTTGAGTCAGTACCAGCTCTCGCAAACGGGTTGCGTTGTCAGGAATCAACTCGCACGGCAAACAAACCAACGGCGCCGCTCCCGCCTGAAATCGGTTCCAAAGCAAGTCCGCAAACTTGGCCGGGAGTTCTGTCGGCGTACCCTCACCCGGCTTGACTTCGTCGTCGTTGAGAACATAGCCCGCTTCCGTTGCGTTGCTTACGAGGAACCGCAACTCAGGAGAACGCGCGACCTCAAGAACCTTGTCCCATTCGTTCGCAGCGACCAAAGCCCGCGTGATGCTACTCACTCGGCTTTCTTGGTCAATTACGTTTCCGGCTTCGTACCCACGATTGACGACCGGATAACCCTCCGGGTGTGCATTAAGTAACTCAGCACGCTTGCCGGGTGTCGATTGCACAACAACAATACGTCCGATATTTTGACCTTCTTCGTTCGCTTCGTGAACGAACCGATCAACGAAGCCACGGAGGAATCGACCTGCGCCGAATTGTAAGATAGTTTCGTTCACGTGATACCTTCACAATCTTTCGTTAAGAACTCACTTCCACAATGGCCTTGATAACACCGGTCTCCGGGCGTGTATACGATTCAAAATTGGCGATCATGTCCGCGAACGGCGTCCGATGCGTGATCCACGGATCGGTATTGATCGTACCTTCCTCGATCAACCGGATGATCCTCGAAAAGTCAGAAGGCATGGCGTTGCGGCTGGCTTTAATGGTCATTTCAGGCTTGTGCAAGCGCGGGTGCTCGAACGCAATCTCTTGGGTCGTGATACCGACATACACGAGCGTTCCGGTGTGAGCAACATAATTAAGAGCGTTCGACATCGACCTATTATTCCCCGTCGCATCAATGACCAAGGAATAGCGATCACCGTTGGTGATGTCCTTCATCGTCTTGAGCTCGGAGCCATCTCCTTTGAACTGGACTGTGTGAGCGACATTGTACGTTTTCTTGCAAAAATCGAGACGCGATTCGACCATGTCCATCATCGTCACGGTCGTGCCGGTGAGTCGTGTGAACTCGAGCGTTGCCAGCCCAATCGGTCCCGCCCCAATGATGAGTGTGTGGTCATCCTTCGAAGGATTTCCTCGATCCGTCGCATGGCAACCGATCGCCAGCGTTTCCACTAGAGCGAGTTGCTCAAAGGACAATTTCTCCGACGGGTGCAGTTTATCCGCCCGAACGAGGAATCGCTCACACAATCCCCCATCAATCATGACGCCGATCACTTCAAGGTTCTCGCAACAGTTGCCACTACCTTTGCGGCAAGCGTAGCATACCTGGCAATTCATATAAGGCTCGACGCTGCACCGATCACCGGGCTTGACATTGCTAACCCCTTCGCCGACCTCCAACACTTCCACACCAAGTTCGTGCCCGGGAATTCGTGGGTAGCGGAAGAACGGCATTTTTCCGAGGTATCCGCTGATGTCGGTGCCGCACACGCCCATCCGGTGGCTGCGGACAAGCACTTGCCCTGGACCCGGTTTGGTCGGTTCGTCGATCTCGATTTGTTGAAATTCTTTCGGTTTTTCCAGACGGATGGCTCTCATGATTCACTTTCATTTCGGGAGTCGAGAATCGAGAGTGGAGATATTAGAAACGACTCTGTCATCTTTGGTCGAGGAACGCGAAATTTCTAGTCGTCCGCTTTTTCTGTTTGTCGTGGGTACACGCGGCTCGCATTTACCTACGAACCGGACAAATATTTCTTTTCCATTCCAAGGCCAAAGACATCGTACCGAGGTGCAACGCACCACTTACACTTTTTCGCCGTGATCTCTCGACCCTCATCTCTAATCCAGTATCACTGTTTGTTCGTCGTTATTGTCTGGTCGTCCTTCGATATAGAACCAGTTATGAATCGGCTTCAAGATTTCTTGCACTTCGGCGAGCAATTCTTGATCGAGTGGCTCTTCGGACCAATCGACCCACTGCGATACACGTTGAGGATTCGCCGAGCCAGTTATGCAGGTCGCAAAGTCAGGGTGGGCGATAGAGAACTGCAGAGCGAGCTTGGCGATGTCGCTTCCCTTGCTCGTACAATGGTCAGCGGCTCGGCGGGCTATATCTCGTACTTTTTCGGGAGCCTTGTGCCAGGGAGGAAGCGGCGCGGTCGTCAAGAGACGCGCCGAGAACGGTGCCGCGTTCATGATCCCCACACCCTTCTCCTGACAAAGCGGGACAAGTTCCAACGCCATGTCGTTTTGGAGCGTGTAGTGGTTATACGTCAGGATAACATCGATCTCCGCGTTCGCCATCACATACTGGAACAGCTTCATCGGATACCCGCTCACTCCGATGCACCGCACTTTGCCCTTTTCTTTTTCCTTGCGTAAGGCGGGCAGGGTCTCCTGCACCACGTACTCCATGTCGACGTATTCGATATCGTGACAAAGCATGATGTCGATGTAATCTACCTTCATCCGTTCGAGCGAAATATCAACGCTTTCAAGAACCCTGCGTGGGTTAAAGTCAAAATGTTGCGGTGCGTAACGCCCCAATTTAGTCCCTAGGTAAAATTGATCGCGTGGGATGTCGGGCAAGATCTTTCCTAGAAGGACCTCGCTCATTCCGCGACCATAGTAGGGCGATGTATCGATGAAATTCATACCGCGATCGAGCGCAACGCGAACGCTCTGGAGAGCCTCACCAAGGTCAACCGAACGGAATTCTTGCCCCAACGACGAAGCTCCGAAGCTCAATATCGTCAGGTCCATACCTGTGTTTCCGAGACGTCGTTTTTCCACACCGCTCTCCGCGTTAAATCCATAATCTGACACCGCAAAGATCATTCTTTGGTTAGAGTATGAGCCAGTGACCTGGGCTTCAATCTATTGTTTTCAAGAGGCATTCGGAACCCGGAGCGTTTTCATTAGCATTGGGCAAACGAAAGCGGTTCAGGTTTGCAGTGAGTACTGCGCTTTCGTTATCAAAGTCACTCTCCTCGTTTGCGGAGAGAAGGTCGTAAAGGAACCCACCATGTCCGATTTCGAATCTCTGCTCAGCGCCATTCCAAAC
>CAYRFQ010000010.1:0-168168 GCA_964423615.1 uncultured Alcaligenaceae bacterium
TGTAGGAGTTAAGGAGCACCAGAAAGCAAGACCTCGCGCTGTAGTACTAAGCAGTAACGCTCGACTAATGAACCAAATCAGCAGAAACACTCAGTATGTCGCGGCTGGAATAGCACCGAGAAGCACTTGGCGGACCGAGTATGTTTGCTACTTTATCCGCGCACCGATCAGTAACACAACCCGACACCAACGAATTCCAAGTCCTTCGTGTGCTTGCACGTCTTTCGCAAGGGCACCACAAGCAACATGTGGGGAGCCGTAAATGGCACTCTAGCCGCGCAGCTCTCAATAGGTTCCTCCCGGAGGTGTTGGCATTCCTTCCGTGACGTGATGATCTGCTGCTGGATCGTCGGTGACCGTTTCGTGGTCATCCTCGCGGACCAGCTTCGACACAAGACCGAAGTCTCCCAAAATGGCATAGAGGCACGGGATCACCAAGAGCACCAACACAGTCGATGCCAACAAACCAGAGGCAACGCTCACTGCCAGCGGGATCAGGACTTGGGCTTGTAGACTCCTCTCGAAAACAAGCGGCAACAAGCCCGCAATCGTCGTGAGAGACGTCAGAGTGATCGCCCGGAATCGGTCCCGACTTGCTTGGGCCGCCGAGGAGAGAATATCAGCGCCCTCCTCTCGCGACTTCTTCAAGAACAACACGAGAAGAATTGAGTCGTTGACCACAATCCCCGCGAGCGAAGCAAAACCGAAGACACTCGGAATACTCAAGTCCAGCCCCATCACAAAATGCCCCCAAACGACCCCGATGAAGGCCAACGGAATAGCAAGCATTACTACGAAGGGCTCGAGGTAACTGCGGAACTGAAAACTCAATAATATGAAGACTCCCAACAGTCCAACAATAAACGCCCGACTCATCGAGGCTTGCGTCTCTGCTGAGTTGGCAATTTCACCCTCGAATGCAATGTCCACCTCGGGAAACTCATCTTCGAGCTCCTGTAAAACCTCTTTTTTCAGGAGCTTCACAAGCCTCTCGGTATTCGTTTTTTCTGGGTCGACGTCACCCAGAATTGTTACCGCACGCTGTCCGTTGACCCTTGAGACACGAGACCACCCCCGCCCCTCTTCGATCGTTGCGATGGCCGAAATCGGGATCGATTTTCCGGTCAGCGTCGTGAAGCGAAAATTATCCAAGTTCGACCAACTGCTCTGATCGGCTTGTCGCAACCGCACGTCGATTTCATAAGGCTCCGTCCCAACTTGGATCTCGTCGGCCACAGTTCCTTGGAAAGCAGACCGAAGCTGCCCCGCTACCATCTTGGCATCGAAGCCCTCTCCGACGGCTCCCTCACGTAGCCGTAACCGAAGTTCGAGCTTACCCCGTCGGAGGTCTGTGGAGAGGTTATACACTCCAGTAAATTCGGAGAGCCATTCTTTTATCCTGTTAGCAACTATGTTGTTCCGTTCCAAATTCGGCCCCTGGACCCGAATTTCAAGCGGTCGACCAGCAGGGCCAAGGGTGGGTTCGGTATAAACTACACTCTCAACATCAGCAGGATCACCCGAGTATTGGCGCCACGCAGTGAGAATGTCGTCGATCCGAGCAGCTGGACTCCGTTTTTCCGCGCTGAGTAAGTTGATGTAGACGGTGGCGACGTGCGGACCAGCTTCCTGCGTATCCTTGTTCTCGTTGTACTTGACGTAAACCATCTGTACGAGGTCCTGCCGGTCTGGCTGGGAGGGCTTGAACTTCTCGTTGACCTTCTTCGCAGCCTTCGTGAGTTCTCCTACGACTTCCTCGGTTCGCTTCAACGGTGTTCCTTGCGGGAGTTGCAATCGAGCCACCACAAGGTCCCCATCGAGATCGGGAAAAGCCTGGAATCGTAACACCCCCCCAACGAGCATCCCGAGGGAAAGCAGGAAAATCAACAACACAACTCCGATCCAGAGATACCGCCAACGCAGCAACAAATCGATCGAACGACCGACCACGTTGTCGCGGACCCAACTAATGCACGAATCGAAGAACTGACGGAAACGTGGCTTCTTTTTTGGTTCGTGTCGAGGCAAGGAGTGACCGAGGTGGGATGGTAATATCCAAAACGCTTCGATCAAACTGACGGCCAAGACTAAAAGCAAGATGACTGGTACGACCTTCAACACTTTGCCCAGGTCGCCGGTAATAAAGGCCAACGGGCCAAGTACACAAGCCGTCGTCACGAAGGAAGAAAACACTCCAGCGGCAACTTGCTTGACGCCATCAATGGCCGCCTGCATGGGTGCTTTTCCCTGCTCAAGATGAGTCGCGATGTTCTCGGCAATGACGATCCCATCGTCCATCAGTAACCCCAGCGCCAGGAGTAACCCCACCATCGTTAGCATGTTGATCGTCAGGCCGAAGTACGGCAGCAAAACGAACGCGCCGAGGAAAGCCACGGGCAAACTGGCCACAACCCAAAACGCCAACCGGAAGTTGAAGAACAACCACATCGTCAAGAAGACCAAGATCATCCCTTGCCAGCCATTTTTGGTTAAAAGGCTCAGACGATCTTGAACCAGAATGGAAAAGTCGTTCGTCACTGCGTATTGGATGCATGGATAACGTTGTTTCTCTTCCTCGAGAAATTCTTTCGCCTGCTCAGCCACCCGAATGGTGTCTTGATTTTTCGTCTTGAGAATTTTAACCAGAGCCGCCCTTTGACCGTTAAGCATGACCTTGTCTTCATCAAGCTCAAACAGGTCGACGACCTGACCGACATCGCGAACCCGGATGGCCGCTCCCCCTTTCGATTCCTTCACCACCAAATCTTCGAGTTGTCGCGTTGACCGCCGTTCGTCGACAAACCGCACGAGGATATCCTTCCCCGGCGTTTCGAGACCACCCACTGGTTGGGTCACGTTCTGCTTACCGATCTTATCGCGAACGTCATCGACGCTCAGGCCAAATCGCTGCAGGGCCTCGTTCGAAAGCTCCACACGGAACTGGTGATCCGAAAATCCGTTGATGACAGCCAGAGACACCCCCGCTTCCTGCTTCATTCGTCGGCGAAAGTCTTCACAATACGCCTTTAAGTCCGGTGGAGACATCTCGCCCGCCACCAAGATCGAAAGCACCTGATCCGTTTTATTGAGTTCGGTCAAGACCGGCTCTTCGACATCTTTGGGAAAGTCATCGATGGCCCGCACTGCTGTGTCGATCTCGTCTTTGAACTTGAGGAAGTCTCCGCCGTCCTGCATTTCCACCGTGATGATTGCCAAACCTTCGCGGGCGTCGCTGATGATCTCGTTGATGAATGTAACCTCGTCGAGAGCATCCTCGACTCGGATACAGACACCCTCTTCGACCTCCTCGGCCGTCGCGCCCCGGTAAGGAATGGTAATTTGGACCTTGTCGCTACTGAAGTCCGGAAAGGTTTCCCTTCTGAGGTTTCCAAGCGTAAGGACGCCCCCAACGATGAAGACGACCATCAGTAAATTGGCCGCCGTTGGGTGTTTCGCAAAAAAACGGATCATTCGGTGCCTCCCTGTTCGTTGCTATTGGATAGACGTTGCTCCGACAGGTCGTCAAAGCTTCCGGCTTGTTTGCGAAGCCGCTCGGCCAGTTCATTGTCGAGCTTTGGAGCAACGAGCATCCCACTGATCGCAGGGGTTGGATCAGAAACGATGACGACATCGCCTTCGGAAAGACCTTTTTGGATACAGATAAAGTCTTCCTGAGCGAAAGCGACCTCGATTGTTCGCTTACGCAGCCGATTGTCTTTGTCCAGAACGTAGACGGTTGTCTGATTATGCAGAGCAGGACGGGGAATGATGATCTTTCCAGGGAGGACCTTACCTTGAATTCGAACAGTGCAAAAATTCCCCTTCAACAATGGCGGCCGTTTTCCCGGTTGGGCTTTTTTGTAAGGCTCGTGAACGAGAACAACGACCCCGGCCGTACGAGTTTCAGGATTGACCCTTTCACGAACCCGATCGAACGTGGCGGGCCAGTTACTGACATAGACTCCATTACGGACTTCCACAGTCGCGGTCAGTTGCAGAAGTTTCCTAACGATCTCCGGACTCAGCTCCGTCAGAGGCGTATTCGCTTTGTCTTTCGGAATGAGTCGCCGTCCTTGGTCTAACGCAACTTGCACTTCGATTTCTGCGACATCTGTGTTGTAGGCTTCGAATAATTGTTCACCAGGAGAGACGTACTGCCCTTCACGCAGCTTGACATCGCCGAGTCGACACGCAAACGGCGATTTGATGACCGTTTTTTCTCGATCCAAATTGGCTTGCTCGAGCTTGGCTTCGTTGACCCGCAAAGTGGCCTTGAGAGAGCTCTCCTGACTGGGCAATAGCTCCAAGGAATTCAGAATGCTCTGGTAGTTCTGCTCTCGGATGGCCAAATCCTGACGAGCTTTCGCGACGTCGTTCTCAGACCCCGCTCCTTTCGTAAATGCACTCACTTCACTGTCATACAGCCTTCTTGAGGCATCTACGGCTCGTTTTTCGATGGCTTTGGAAATCAGGTAGTTCTTTTCCTTTCGCTTCAGTTCCTCTAGTTGAGCCTTTGCCTGGTCCACTTGCGCTTGTAACTGGGAAATCTGTAGGTCGGTCTCTTTGGGATCGATTTTCACAAGAACGTCCCCAGCCTTGAGCATCCCTCCGCTCTCGACGTTCTTATTCAGGTGGATGATCTTCCCTCGGACTTCTGCTATTGCCCGCCAAACTTGTCTTGGTTGAGCAGTCCCGTAGCCCACGACGCTGGGAACGACGTCTACCTTCGCAACTTTGATGACTCGAAGGGAACTGGCAACTTCATCTACCGGACGACGATCCAATTCACGCTGATTCCTCACTAGCCAGAGTACGACCAGACCCCCGACGAGTATCGGTGGGAATATCAAGAATTTTCGCCAATTAGTTTCAAACCATCGTTTCATCTTCCATCTCCCATAATATTTGCGAGGTGCTGAACCGCACCGGCCTACAAAGCCAGTTGCGAAAACGGCTGAGAAGACGGGCCAAGTTCGTTATGATTTCTTGCGTTGCCATGGTCTCTGGGACTGCAAATCAGCATACCGGCTGCGACCATGATCATGGCAAGTGTGCCCAGCGATAAAAATACAACTTAAGCCAACCGGTACAAAAACTGACAGAGCCTTTTCAGATGTGATCGATGAAAGCGAAAGGAGGATGTTTCGCTATGGAAATTCCCCTATCATTAAGGAAGTGCCACTGGAAGCCTATTTCCGAGCAACACGGCCGCCCATTGTAGACAGATTCGTCAGCGAATCTCACTCCGCACCCATGCAGCAAAAATTGGTGAAACACTCCAGCGACCCGACAAGTTTCTTCCACGTTCCTACCAGATCGCAATCTATTGGTTAGCCACCATGACCGATCCTTCAGCAATCTCGTCCAGCCCACCCCAATCGAAACCTAAATGCCAACAGGATACAGCCAATCCAAAGCTATCTGGCAAAGATTCGATGAAAAGAGCCCCTTCCAAGCGCAAAAGGTGGTTGTTCCGCCTCACCGGGATAGGTATCGGTGTGATGCCCTTTGTGGTGCTCGAACTCCTGTGCCGACTCTTTGGCTGGGGACTACCAACCGAATTTGACGATCCGTTCGTCGGATTCAGCGACGTCCATCCACTATTCGTTTTGAACGAAGATACCAGGCGGTACGAAATCCCTCAGTCCAGATTAAAGTTCTTCTGCCCAGAGTCTTTCAGTGCGGAGAAGCCAAGTGATCGGTTCCGCATTTTCGTCCTTGGCGGATCCACCGTTCAAGGAAGACCCTACGAGAAAGAAACATCGTTTACAAGTTGGTTAGAAATCAGTTTGAATGTCGCAGCCCCGGAACGACACTGGCGGGTCATCAATTGTGGCGGAGTCTCCTATGCCAGCTATCGCTTGATTCCCATTCTGAAAGAAGTCCTGGAACATGATCCAGACATGATCATAGTGTGTACAGGACACAACGAATTCCTCGAAGATCGGTCGTATTCCCACATAAAGGCCATGCCGGCCCTCGTTGCCTGGCCAACCCAGCAAGTCATGCGATTGCGAACATACAACATCCTACGAAGCGGAGCCTTGAATCTAACAAAAAGCGAAAAACAACAACGCCGTGAGAACATCCCTGAATTACCCGCAGAAGTCAACGCCCGATTAGACTATAAAGGTGGAATCGAAAAATACCACCGAGACGAGAACTGGCGTAAGAATGTCATGGATCACTTCACATTCAACCTCAGGCAGATGGAGGCGATCGCCCGAACCGCGAACGTACCCTTGGTGTTCGTTTTGCCGGTGGCTAAACTTGATTGTGAGCCCTTCAAAAGCGAGCACCGCACCGACTTCCCGGAAGCCGACCATTCTCGCTTCGCCAAATTATTGAATCAAGCTCGAGTGGCTCCAACTCCTGATCAGGCCATTGACCATCTCGAAGCCGCTCGCGATATGGATGACCGAGTGGCCTTGGTTCACTACCTTCTTGGTCGAGCCTACCGGAATATCGGCCGACTCGGAGAAGCTAAACGATCCTTCGAGCGCGCGATGGACGAGGACATTTGCCCTTTGCGAATGCTTTCACCAATGCGAAAGACCATGCTCGCAGTGGCCAAAGAAACCAAAACCCCACTGATCAACTTACAAGACGAATTCGCAACGGTAAGTCCAGGAGGGATCACGGGAAATCGCTGGTTGATCGATCACGTTCATCCAACAATAAAAGGTCATCAACTCGTCGCCGAGAAGCTAGTGAACGAATTCACAACACTACAGATTCTTCGACCAAAACAAGGATGGAGAAAGGAGCTACCGGAGGTTTACACAGCCTTTTTCACTCACCTTAAGAAAGATAAACCTTTGTACTTCACTCGGGCCGCGAACAGGCTCAAAGGAGTGAAAACCTGGAGTTTTGGGAACGTGAGGTTGGAGCGGGAGTAGCCTCCCCAAAAGACTCAAAAGTAAACAGTACGCTCCACACGAGCCTTTCGATACACTCAGCCTGGAACCCCAATCGTGGAAGAGCCAACCAACGACTTCGAACAAGAGGCCAAGCAAGGTCGCGACCCAACTTTTTTTCGAGAACTGTGGGATTTCCTTCGCCACAACAAGAAGTGGTGGTTGTTACCGATCTTGATCATTTTGTTACTGTTCAGCCTCCTCATCTTTCTCTCAGGAACTCCTGCCGCTCCCTGGATTTACTCACTTCACTGAGGTACTTTGAAAATCATACTTGGCCCGAAAGCACCTCAGAGCGAGAAAGATTCAATATGCTTACGCGAGTTGTAGTCTCATGTGTCGTTTGGACGAGTGGTCTTTCCCATTGTGTGGCCGACACCACACACGGGATTCAACCTCTGGAAAAACGAACCGTCCCCAAGGGTTACCAAAAGATCTTCAACGGACGGAATCTCAAAGGTTGGGACGGCGATTCGAACCATTGGAGAGTCGAAGGCGGTTGTCTCACCGGAACCACCAACGGGAAACTCAAACGCAACAGCTTCATCATCTGGCGCGGAGGTATGGTCAAAAACTTTGAGCTGCGAGTAAATGTGAAAGTCACGCCCGGGGGAAACAGCGGACTTCAGTATCGGGGGACAGAGCGAAAAGACCTTGGGAAGTGGATTGTAACAGGATATCAGTGCGACGTCGTGGCTCGTCGCGCTGACTACAACGGAATGCTATACGAAGAACGCGGTCGTCGAATCCTCGCCCACACCGGAGAGAAAGTCATCATTGATACAAAGGGACAACCGTGGGTAGTTGGTGCATTTCCGATCAAAAAATTCCAACCCGGGAAATGGCACGATTTCAAGGTGATCGTCCGGGGTAATCGTCACAAACACTGGATCGACGGTCACCCGACCATCGACGTGATTGATCTCGACAAAAAGGGTCGGAAGCTCAATGGAGTTCTCGCCGTCCAGGTTCATGTGGGACCGAAGATGAAAATCCAGTATAAGGATTTCTACTTGAAAAAATTACCCGATACCATCCCATTGATCCAACCCAAAGCAGCTCCGATTCCACCTACAGCGAAGAAAGTCATTCCGCAGGGAAAGGATCGACCAGGGATTCCAAATTAAGTGTCAGGCGGAAAACAAAACAAAGCTGCGGGTCTCGTCGGGGTTGGCGACCTTGAAAAACGCAACACTTGTTTCCAGATCCCGACGAGGATTACTCCTGCGGAAACCACTCGCGACATTGTGGTTTAATTGCTGAGCAGGTTACGCAGCTCTCCGCCCACATCGATGATGTCTTCCGCGGTTGCACCTACTCTGACCAACCGTACAACTCCCGCCCTGTCCAAAATGTAGACTGCAGGAAGGTTACTGAAATTGTAGGCTTTTTCGGCCTTGTCCCAGTCTGCCTTGGAAACAGTCATGAGGAGTTGTTTGAGGCGGAACTTCTTGGCGAATCGCGCTATCATTTTATTTTCTTGTTGAACTGATAAGCCGCCAGTGTTTTTCTCGGCGTTAAACCCAGCGACAGGAACCATCTTGCCAGACTCGTCATCAAAATCCAACCCTTTGTAGTAGGTCGTGACACCAACGACAGCCAATTTGTTGCCATACTTCTTTTGCCAAGATTGAATGTGTGGAGATGTCCCCTGGCATTGAGGTGACCACGGAGCCCAAAAGTAAACGAGGACGACCTTCCCTTTCAACTCCCGAATCGTCGTCGGCTCACCATTCACTGCGAACTCCCCTTTCAAGTTGGGTGCTCGAAACCCGATCAACGGATGATTGTCATCCGCAGCCGCCCAACCAGCTCCCAATCCCATAAGGATTGCCGCGAGAAATCCAAAACGAACAAATTGGTTTGTTGCGAACATCATTGCTCCTCGACCATTTGGGGATATTCTGCATTGTGGGATACAGAAAAACTGTAGCGAATGTCGGAATATTACCGAACTTTCCAACTCGACAACAATCTCATTTTACAGGGCACGACACGTAGGTTTCTGCGAAATTCAAATGAAATACAATCAATTCTACGGTGCCTCGGACCGATGAGCGTTGAACGACAGCAATTTATGACTTTTTTTTGCATTGGCCCACAACACAAATCGCACACTTTCCCTAACTTCGCGTCGGACCGAGATTTCACGCGGAGAAAGCTCTCTTGACCTTGGAGGATTCTCGATCATGGCCAACCCGTTCCTGATTGGTTCGAAAGTGTATCTGCGTCCATTGGAACAAGAGGATGCACGGACCGTCCAACCCTGGTTGAACGACCCTGACATCCGACAATTCGGCCAGATGTATTCCCCTTTATCATTACGCGACGAGGAGCACTTCATCGAGAAGACAAACCAAAGCCAGTCGGACGTGATCTGCATGATCGTACGACAAGACCTCAATCAACCAATAGGAGTGACCGGACTACATCAAATCGATTATCGCAATGGAGATTGTTTGTTCGGGATCATCATCGGAGATAAAGCGGCCTGGGGGATGGGTTTTGGAACGGAAGCCACCAACTTGATCGTGGGATATGCCTTTCACACCCTGAATCTTCATCGCGTTTCCCTCGTCGTGTTTGACTTCAACGAGCGAGCCCTCTCAATTTACGAAAAGGCCGGATTTCGCCGAGAAGGAATTCGCCGCGATGGACATTACGTAAATGGAAAATATTGTGATGAGATTCACATGGGGATTCTTCGACAAGAATGGGAAGACTCCAAGGCGGAGGAGAAGGAAAGGGAAGAAGAGAGTTGAAAGGAAACAAAGTAGTGTGGGAGTTTGACAAAGTTCCGCGATTCCTTGGGAACCCATACCGATCTTTGCCTCTAATAGAACCTTCCCCTGCCTCTCTATCTTCCGCCTTTCCCCTTTTCTTTTATCCTTTCAAAAGATCGGCAATGGGTCGTTCGTCTTTGGCATCAAGATACAGGCTAAGAGCCTGGGTCAGGGTCGTCATCCCAGAGGGCCGATAACGCAACGTTTGCCAAAACGCATCAAAGCCTTTGTCGATTTGTTGCTTGTACTGTTCATTCTTGGTCTTGTCCCAAAGTCGAACCAGGTTCCGCAACATCAGACTGTTGCCACTCGGAATGGCTCCATCGAATTGATCCTGGCTTCGGGCAAACAGTTTAGCCTTGTCATTCGCCACAAGGTAAAACCCTCCGCGTTTTGCGGCGTGATGCTTGAGGACCACTTTCGTTAGTTCCCTGGCTTGGGCCAACCACCGCATCTCACCCGTCGTGTCGTGAAGGGTCAGCAAACCGTGGATCAAACCAGCGTAATCTGACAGATATCCATCTACCCCCGGTTTCGGCTTCTGCCCCGGCGCTGCTCCGTAGCGACGCAACAAACGACCGTTTTTGGTGATTTGTTTATCCAAGACGAACTGTGCACAACGCTTGGCCAACTTGGTGTATTCCTCGTTGTCAAAAGTATGGCCTGCCTGGGCCAACCCCGCGATCATCAGACCTGACCACTCGGTAAGGGCTATTTTGTTCTTGAATGGCTTCTCTCGTCGACTCCGAATTTCAAACAGTTTGGCCTTGAGGTGGTCCAGTCGTTTCCGAAAGTTGCCTTCGTTCAGCTTCATCGCCTTGGCCGTCTCAGCCAGCGGTTGCGGCAAATTGAAAATGTAGTACTTCCCTTCGAAATTCGGTTCGCCCTCGATCCCATACACTTTCCGAAAGAATTTTCTATCAGCTTCGTTTGGCACCGCCGATCTCAATTCGTTCTCGGTCCAAACGTAGAAGCGTCCTTCTTCCTCCTCGGTTTCTGCATCCTGTGACGAATACAAAGCCCCTTCGGACGAAAGCATCTCTCGTTTCAAGTATTCGATCGTTTCTTTGACGACGCGTTTGTAGAGAGGTTTCTGCGTAAGGCTGTAAGCCTTGGAATAAATCTCGACGAGTTGACCGTTGTCGTAAAGCATCTTCTCGAAATGCGGTACGGTCCAAGTTCGTTCCGTGCTGTACCGGTGAAACCCTCCTCCGAGTTGGTCGTAAATCCCACCCAGAGCCATTTTATCGAGCGTAAGGGTAAGCATTTTCAGTTGCCCTTTTGCTTCTTTGTCGATGCGTTTTTTGGCTGCCCGGTTGACTTCGTAGAAAACAAACTCGAGCTGACAAGGCGTTGGAAACTTGGGAGCAGCAAAGTCCGGAGGACTACCAAAACCGCCATACTTGGAATCGAACCGGCTCACCAACGAGTCCATACATGCTTTCACACGGGTTCGGTCCAAGGCGCCAAGTCGGACCGCCCTCTCGGATTGTTCCAAATTCGATTTTGTGAATTTGGCCAGCAAGTCACCAGTTTTCTCGAGTTTAGCCTTTTCCTCTTTGTTGAGCTTTGCGACTCGCTTCAACAACTCTGTAAAGGGCTCGGGAGGAATGTACGTTCCTCCACCCAATGGCCTCCCGTCCGGAAGTAAAAACATCGACAAAGGCCAACCACCACCTCGCTCGCTTGAGACTTGGTAGGCAGTCATGTAGACCTTGTCTATATCCGGGCGCTCTTCCCGGTCCACCTTGATGGAAACAAAGTATTTGTTCAGGAGCTTCGCAATTTTCTCGTTCTCGAAACATTTTCGTTCCATCACGTGGCACCAATAACACGAGCTATAGCCGATCGAGAGGAAAACGAGCTTTCCCTCTTTCTTTGCCTTGGCGAACGCTTTCTGACCCCAAGGATACCAATCGACCGGGTTGTGGGCGTGCATGAGCAGATACGGACTCGTCTCTTTGATGAGCAGGTTTGTGTACTTTGGTTTCTTGCCGTCTTTTACGCCATCTGCATTGATCAACGCAGGTGGAGAACCGGCAAAAGAACAATCCGTTGGGACGACGGCGGTCAAAAAACAGACTGAAATCAGAGGAACTGACAAAGCGCAGATCATAGACCCGTAGGTCGCTTGGGACATCATGACACACTCCAGAGGCGGATAGAAAAACGTAGTCTACTTAGTTTAGTGTAGGAGGGTGCGAGAAGGAGTCTCTGCGAAATCGAAGAGGGATTACGGTCAAGATTCGAAATGAAGTGCTCAGAACAGATATCGTCCCTGCCCTGATGGGTGCTCCAGGATCAAGTCTTCTTTTCAGTTGGTGGTGATTCTAGCGACCGAGAACCGTGGATCGTCTTCCTCGTAGGTAGGATTTAACTCCACGATATTGAAGAAATATTGCCCGATGAGCGCGTCGGTCTTGTTGCCGCGGATACCTTTGAGAATAGTCCCAACCTGGAGTTTTCGCTCGACATCGACGTACAGTATGACTTCCAGAATCCCGTCCTCTTCAGGACGGTCGGACGGAATCTTGCGATAAATGCGATAACATGGGCGATTCCCTACTTCTGCAAGTTTGACCGTTTTGTCGAACTTGGCATTTAAGTTTCCTTCTTTGTGTCGCTGACGCCAAGTTCTCAGCACTCGCTTCAGTCCCCACTGGACGCCAAATTTATCAATCGTGTAACGCCCCGACGCCTTGACCAACTCGCTGTCTACTGCAAGCTGTAACTTGAGTTCGAGCCACGACCATTTATTGTACGTCCGCGTCCACATCATGCTCTTCTTCGTTCTGGGATCGAGATTTTGGCCCTCAACGTACAACGAACGCCGCGCTCGATAGAATCCTTTCTTCCATTCCAAGAACACACTGAACGGCTTCTCCCGGAAATCGACTTCGATCACCTCCTGGGGGTTAGGTTTCGTTCCTTGTCCGTCTACCCACTCCCTCTTAGTGAGGATCGTCTTATAGCCGGTCGTCACCACTTGCGGATAACTCTTGTAGCATTCTTCAAGAAAACGCATCACCTTATCGTCCTCGGTTAGCATTTTCTGAGCGTCCTTTGACATCTCCTTGGTGTTTACAGACGGCAGAGGAATGTCTACAGCTTGTTCTTCGACAGACTTGAGGTCAGAAACGACGAGACGTGGATATAGCAGGGCAAAAAAGGCAAAAAAGATCACGCAAATTAGAGCACGTGCCATCATCAAACCTCACATTCTTCCGTCCCCACACTTTGAGAGGGTCACAGAGGGCTCGTTGGTATCGCAGGTGGGGAGTAGAGCCAAATTCTCCCACGATTCTGAGAAAATACGCTCCACTCCAAAGTTTCGGGAGTTTACTCGGGAAGCTCAAAGAAATCAAAGCGAAGTTGTATCGAGGGCATTACGAAACAAGAGTTAATATCTCAAGAATCCGCTAGCCTGGAAAGGAATGACTTTTTTTTCGTATGTCACCTAAAAGCATCATGAAATCAGCAGTCAACCTGATGTGGGCAAGTTGTTCCGATTTAAGGTGGCATTTCATACTCCACTTGAAGTAGAGTAGCAAAGTCGTGTGGAAAAGGGAATATGTTGAGTTTCGGACGATTGGGTAAATTCAGTTCGACCATGACACCAAAGTGTGTTTCGATTATTTTGAGAGGTCCAAGTGGATCTCTCACGCCGAACCGACCTTTTTCCGGTTCACTTCACAATCGAAAATCGGTGAGCCATTTCTAGATCGGAAAACAATCAACGATTGCTGATTCCTTGAAACCTCAATGACGACCCAGAGTCGTTATCTGAGGTCGAGCCAGGGTCGCTGTCTGAAGACATTATGGAATCTGCCATTGGAGACGGTTCTGAATTTTGGAGTTCGAGAAGTTGGAGAACGAGAGGACCAATTTGGAGTCGGTCGTTTAACTTCAGAACTTGTTTGAGAGTCACCCGCTCTCCATTGATCAGCGTGCCGTTGGTGCTCCCCAAATCACGGACCAAAATGATCTCAGTAGTTACCAGAAGCGTGCAATGTTGGCGGCTCACCCATGGTGAATCCAGGCGAAGATGACACTCATCTCCGCGGCCAACCAAATATTCTCCAGGTGGAAACTCGATGCGTTTCCCACGAGGCCTTCCTTGGACCACAAGCATTGTTGCGAGCATACACCTTACCTCAATCGGGCGCCAGTTCGACGACTAGCCTGCGTCTGCGTCATATTTCTAGAGACATCCATGTTCATAAACACTGATTATGAATGGAAATCCCACTTACGACAAGGAGTAAGCTTCAGTTTTTGGGAAATTGTAGAACCGACAGAAGATAATGAAACATGATAATTCTTTCTGAATCGATTTTGATAAATCAGTAATTTAAGAAGAAAATTCTGTTCAATCATCCGCAAAGATACAGAAAATTCCGATTGTGTTGGTTTCCAGGGGAGAAACTTTTGTTCCCGAAGTTGCAGCTGATCAGCTGCGTGCCTTACAATAAATAGGGGTTGTCAACTTGAGTCTGGTTATTCCAGGTTAACAACATCGGCAGTGCAGGTTGTTTGAGGAATCACAGGTGAAACAGGACATAGACAAGGTTTTGCGAAATTGGGACTACCGTCCAGGCAATGTCCAAACTCGGATGGTGGAAGGAAGCGATGGTCGACAAGTCATCCAACTCCGTCTCGATCTCGGGTTGCTTCAGATGGAGAAACTCGGACGCCCAGACGGAACACGCCCACAAGGATTTGGAACCTACCTCGAATGCCTCAAAAACCGTGCTCGGCAGTGCGAACACACTGGTCGGGAATTTGAGCTATCGGAAGAGAATGCCGAGGAGTGTGATCGTGAACTGATTCAGTTCTACCATCGCCGCATATGCTGGTTGGCGCTGGAGAATTTCGCTCGAGCCGTGGCTGACGCCGACCACACTCTCGCTTTGATGGATTTCATCCGAGACCATTCCGAGGATGACGACTACATTCAAAGCCGAGAACAGTACCGAGGGTTCGTGCTCTTCCAACGGACACAGGCATCCGCAGCACTCCATCTCGAAAGAGAGGATCCAGAAGGAGCCATCGACGAGATTCGAAATGGGATCGAGGTCTTGGAGGAGTTACACGGACCACTTGAGTACGAAGAAGATGGCATCTCGGCACCCATGACTGTCCATCTGCAGGGAATGGAATTGGCAATTCGTGAAAAGCACAAGATTGGAGAAACTCTCCAAGAACAACTCGCTAAAGCTGTCGCCAATGAACAATATGAGAAAGCCGCCGAGTTGCGAGATGCCCTGCGGCGTAAGCCGTAGAGAATTGACAAAACATCAGGACAATTTGGTCGACAACTGGCGTTGATTTAGCCGCTGATGGTTTGACACTCTCTCGCCCACCTACTTCACATCCGCGAGACTGGGAACATTTCTAGTTTCTGGTCGGCCCTATGAAAGCAGAAATTGAACAATTCTTAGATTTCTTACGATCTTGACCCCATCTTGGGGCGTATTACAATAACGCAACACATGAGCAGGAGCCTGACCCGATAGGATCGAGGTGATCGGAGTAGTTCATCGCTGGTACTTCGTGTTTCAAGCAGTGAGACAACAAGTTCACCTCGAACCGAAGTGACACCAAAGAACTGTTTTTCTTGCGTCGGTGGCTGGCGGATCAGGTTGATTTGGAAAATCTGGTCCTTTTCAACGAATTAACAGACGAACCTCTAGAAGTGCATAACGGTTCAAACGAACCTCGCTCGATACCTCCGTTTGCTTTCATAGTTGTGCCGAGAAAACTAAGGCCGACATAATCCCAACACATCTGTCCGACATCGAGATACAATCATGTCACAACCACCGCCATCGAATTCCGCTGATCCAACTATCGAAAAGCCACAGACTCCAACTTCTTCGGAGAGTAATCAACCAATCACTGACTCTCCTAAGGCTGGAATCTCAAACAGCCCGAATTCCAACTCATCTTCAGCCATCCAAACAGATTCGCCAACCCCCACCTCTACCTATTCCTTTTCGGAACGTCCGCGTCCGCAATCGGCCACCTTCCAACGAGTAGTCCTTCCCACTGCGGCAATCATCATCGCTATCGGATTTATCTCATTCATCATCCAGTACATGCCGAATTGGCGAACGGCATCTCCGAAAAAAAACAAGCCAAACACCAAGGCACCAATCGTCTTTGAAGAACAAAACGGAGCGTACATTTTCGCTATCTGGGGACCAACGGAAGACGATAGAAAATACATCCTGGAATGCGAAAAGGGAGAGACTTACGCTTACGAATTCATGTTCCACAACACAAGCGATAAAGACGTCGAGTTCGGAGTCGACAACATGCTATGTGGTTGTTCGGGGCTCAAACTCAGTGTCGTTCCCAAGGATCAAGCGGTTGCCTATTTCCGGGAACGTCAAAATAACGCCGCGTGGGTGAGCTTACCACAGGATTCGTTCGAATGGACCGAACTCAAGAAGGATTGGAAAAAGGGAGTCGTGGTTCCAGCGGGAATGTCGGGGCTAGTTCGTCTTCACTGGGACGCCCGAGGGGACATTGGCTCGAATCCCAAGCTCCGTGCCGATGTTTGGGCTCGTTTCCACAACGACAGCGACTTATCCCGTTTTAGAATGGGTCTAATCGCCAAGGCAGAAATCGTTGACCCTGTCCGCTTTTATCCCTCTCAGATCAAACTTGGGTTCATCACGTCTAACGAGACACTCACCAAAAAAGTGTACTGCTTGACTTCCACGCGTGACTCTTTGGATGTCAAAATCGATAAAGAGAAGGCCGGCTTGGACCCGTGCATTGAATGCAAGATCACCCCCATTGACCCTGAGCAGTTCCCCAAACTCTCTAAAACGATAACCGGGGTAGAATGGAAAACAAAAATTCGTGCGGCCTACCAAATCGAATTGATGGTGGCTGAAACCAAAACACGGAAATTACCCAGTGGCAAAATGACCACTGATCAACTCACTATGGGTCGCGTACATAAGAAATTGCCCTTGATGGTCCGCGCTGGAGGTGTTGTAGAAAATAGCACGATCCCATTCTTAAATGGATGGGTCGATTCGGAAATCCAGATTCAAACGCCAGAATCTCAGAGCGGCTCAAAAGTGACTCAACAATCCATAAATCTTGGCAGCTACTCCTCAGTTATGCCGATTACTAAGAAATACAAACTCTTTGCAGATCCAGAAGTGACGCTGAAACTTCTCCGAACGGAAGCCAGTTTCGTGACTTCCGAACTCGGAGATCCCATTGTAAAAGAGCAATCGAAATTTTGGTGGCTGACGATCCAAACACAGAAAAACAGCCCCACTGGAGCCTTGCGCAACACCGCTGCTATTGTGCTACGACGGGAACATCCGTCCCGGCCAGCCAGGGACATTCGAATTCCTATTTCAGGAACTGTACTGGAATAGGTAAGGTAGCGCCAGTGGACGAAAAGGAATTTTGTCCCGACGGTCGCGCTAAGCTCACAAGAGTGAGCCAATTGTTCACAAGCCGTCGAGTAAGTGCGTTGCTGGATCTTTTGGTAGTTTCCAAAGTTAAAGATTCGGAGGGCAGGTGAAGAATATCTCCGTTCTTTCTCGGAACAAGTCTCACCCTTGTCCTTTCGACAAGCTCCAACATCCAGAACAGCCTTTTTCCAAATGAAACCCTGGAACCTCGCGAACCCATGAATTGCAGGCAAATAGACTGTCGCAGTCTTGGGGGACCCAAGCCACTAACGAACTCGGAGTACGCAATGGAACATGATGTTCACGTCTCCCATGACCGGCCCCAAACGACCATGAATGACCAGATTGGTCCAAGTTGTTCGCCAAGATCTGATCTCGGAGAACGTACCCTAGTACCGCACCCCTTTGGACACCGTAACAATGTGCGGGAAAATTGGACACGCGTCCTCGTTGGCGTGGTCGTCTGTTTTCTCTCGGTCGGATTCCTCTGGGTGCTTCGCCTTGCACCAGTCAATGTACCTGGTCAACCAGCTCCGACACCCGATGTGCTGAGCCCTGAGCCTTTCGCCGGTTGGGACACGCCGAAAATGGCCATCGTGCTATCTGGTCAAAACTACGGTTACATCATGCCGTGCGGATGTTCTCAACCACAATACGGCGGCCTGGCTCGACGTTACAACTTCGTTGAGTCGCTGAAGAAAAAGGGCTGGCCTGTCGTAGCATTCGACTTGGGTGATGTTCCTGGCAAACGCAGCTCTCCCCAGCGTAAACTCAAGTATGAATATGCCATGAAGGCTCTGTCTGTCATCGGCTATCGAGCCGTCACGATCGGCAAACTCGAGAGCGATATCGATTCGCTCCTCGAATATACTTTAAATCACCAGGAACCACCCGTCGTTGTAGCGAACTTCGCTCCTGATTCGGACATCGACCAGCTTAACCTTACAAAGCCGTGGAAGCTCGTCGAAGGAGAAAAGCATCCACCGATTGCGGTGATGGGCATGATTGGCGCAGACACTCAACAAAGGATTAACAACCCTTTGTTCCAATTCTTCGACAAAGGAGAAAGACCAAACGCGACTATCATTCGCCAAACTCTTATGTCCATGGGCCGAAAGACAGCAGGAAAGGCTCCCGTTACAATCTTGCTATATCAGGGAGATTTCACCGGAGCCAAGGCCTGCGCTCAGTTTTGTGCTCAGGAACGTCTACGAAATCCGAAATTCCCCCGCCTTGATGTCATACTTTGTAATTCCGATAAACACACCGCTGAACCTCCTGAAACTCCTCTCCGCGTGGAAGGAACCCCAACGCAGATCATACGCGCAGGCCACAAAGGTAAATACGTTGGCGTTCTCGGTGTCTTTGCTCATCCACGAAAGGCTCGTCATTACACGTTTCGCTACCAACTGGCTCTATTGAGCCCAAAATACCAACCGACTAAGGAAGATGTGGTCCGGAACAAAGTAGTTGATGTATTTTCCGAATACGCGAAGATCGTGAAGGAACGCAATCTAATCGTTAAATGGCCTAGTTCGCGACATTCGACACAGGTAGCCTTGGAACCAAAGCTCAAACCATCCTTCGTCGGGTCGAAACGCTGCCGAGGATGCCATCGCCCGGCCTACAAGATTTGGAAAGACTCTGCTCATTATCACGCGTTCGATACACTTGTCGATCTTAACGACAAACCCCACGAATACCCTCCACACCGCGAGCACGACGCCGAATGCGTGAAGTGCCATGTAGTTGGATTCGAGCACACCACGGGGTATCGAGACATGCTCACCGCTGGAGAAAAAATGAAATTCCGGCTCGAAGCCCTCAAAGGGGTTGGATGCGAAAGTTGCCACGGGCCGTGCAGTATGCACGTGGAGGATCCGCAGAACAAAGCATTTCATCCACTCATCAACCCGTGGAAGGCACAACCTGGAATGTCTCCGGAAGCCGAACGAAAACGAAAACTGAAAATCGACGTCTTTTGCCAAAACTGTCACGACCAAGAAAATGACGTCAACTGGAAGTTCGAAAAACGCTGGCCGAAGATCATCCACATGACGCCTAAAGACGAGTAGCCGGTCATTGTGTCGTGGAACTCATCCAAAATAGCACTCATCTCGTTTGGCTTGGTTTGGGAGCAATAGAGTCCATGAGATTCTGTGGAAAATAATGTGGCCCAAAGCGACGAAGGCACACCAGGATTTTCTTGGTGTGCCTTTATTCATTTCATCTTTTGAGTAATTCGTGTTTTTCTCAAAAATGGGTTCAGATAGGCACGGACGCGTTCTCATAACCATTCACAACAAAGACCCAACCTGTTCCGTCGACCGTTCGCACGAAGCTCCTGTCCACCATCCCGCCGTTTTCTCCCTATTCGATAACTAGCCGAACAGATTCCTCCACCACTTACTCAATTCCTTTCACGAGAACAATTTCTGGGAAAACCGTGGATTGTCCCTTTGCATTCTCAAGGCAAATCTTCTACGATGGGATTATGTTGTTTGGACCAGGAAGGTTTGACCCAGTCGCATTGGATGCGCGCAACAACCACATCACCTTTCTGTTCCAAATTTTTAGAGTTCGCAGTTTATCCTTCACCAGTTGATCATGACAACGCGAGTTCCACGGACTGGACTCTGACCAGAAGACAGTAACAGGACCAACGTCTACCTGCGAGGTGCATTCGGTCGCCACGGTCTTCAACTGTCTCACCTTCACTCGCTGAACGGAGGCTTCGAAATGCTAGTGCTTTCACGTCGCGTGGATGAGAAGATCGTCCTGCCCGACATCCAGGCGGAAATCCAAGTCTTAGAGACCAAAGCAGGTCTAGCCCGCATAGGCATCAAGGCTCCTAACCAAATCGGCATCTTCCGAGAAGAGGTTTGGTTACGCGATCACGCCAATGACCCCACGGGAAAACTCTTGGCACCAGATCAACAGTTATCGCGTCTTCGCGAACTGAACCACCTGCTGCGAAACCAACTGAGTGGTGCTCAAATTGGTTTAGACCTCATACGACGTCAGCTCCAAGCCGGGCTTTTGGTTCCGGCCCAACAAACAGTCCATTCGATCAAAAATGCTCTTTCGGCCAGCAAGTCCGAAATCGAGAATCTCTCCGCGGAGATAGCTCAGGACAACCAACACAGTGGTTGCCCCAGACCAGAGGCCAAGCACCTTCTACTGGCTGAAGACAATCACAACGAACGTGAACTGTTCGCGGGGCTCCTACGTCTTGCGGGGTTGTCGGTCGATACGGCCAGCAACGGAAACGACGTCTTGGCTTACTTGAAAGAACACCAAGTGCCCGACGCGTTGTTGCTCGACATGCGGATGCCACAACTCGACGGTCCCTCGACATTAAAAGCCCTGAAGGGGCACCCCAATGTTGACAAGATGAAAGTCTTCGCCATCAGTGGGCTTGCACCAAGCGATTTCGGAATCGACGCGGTTCAAGCCGGAGTCAAACGCTGGTTCCAGAAACCTATCGAGCCCGAAGTCATTCTCAAAGAGTTGACGGCAGAACTTGGGGTTTGAAGCATACCCGATGTTCTAACTCGAAAACCATCTACACGAGCCGTGGCGGCCCGCCTTAACGGGGTCTCAAGGACGAGACATACCGCCAAGGATTTGGTTCGGCTTACAGTTCTTCACTCTCACCCTCCGCTGCTCGTTGATTACGTGCGGCCATGCGAGAAGAAAGCGTCCAGAGCGACGTAAAACCTTGAGCCCATTGGTTGTCAAACATGTCGAGATTGGACTGATTGGCCAAACGGCTATCGTACAGACTAAACGGACTCCTCCGACCCACTGCAGTAGCCAACCCTTTAGATAGCTTGATGCGAACTTCTCCTGTGACGTGACTTTGTGTCGTTTGAAAAAATCCATCCAGGGCCCGACGTAGGTCGTTGAACCACAAACCAATGTAAGCCATCTCCGCGTACCGACGACTCAAAACTTCTTTGAACTGTCGTAGTTCTCGACTCTGAACGAGGCTTTCCAATTCTCGGTACGCCATGTGCAAGATGAACGGGGCCGGAGCCTCGTAAAACTCACGACTCTTGATTCCGAAAAGCCGATCTTCCACAACATCACATCGGCCCACACCGTGAAGCCCGCCCACCCTCGTCAACTCACGAATCAAAGAGATCAGATCGTACTCCTGCTCATTCAAATGAGTTGGCACACCTGATTCAAAACGAAACGTCAGCATCGTGGGTTCGTCGGGAGCTTGCTCGGGAGCTTGCGTCAAAACAAAAAAGTCATCAGGTGGCACAGTCCAAGCATCCGTCAACCCATGCAGATAATGGCTGACTCCCCACAAGTTTCGATCTTTCGTGACGATGCTGCTCGCCACCTCCTTAATGGGAATCCGATGACGTTGGGCGTATTCGATTTTGTGTTCTAGCGACTGCAAATTCCACTTCCGCACCGGTGCTAAAACCGTTAAGTCAGGGTCCAAGGCTGCAATGGCCGTTTCCATTCGCACTTGGTCATTTCCTTTTCCGGCAGCACTGTGTGCGACAGTAGTGCAACCCTCTTCTTTCGCTAATTGGACCATTTCCTGGGCAATGACGTACCTCGCTAGAGCCGATCCGAGATAACAACTCTGCTGATACACCCCACCCGCTTGGAGCAGGGGCAAGGCAAATTGATTCACAAACATCTCGCGGCCGTCGACCACTTGCGCAGCGATCGCACCAAGCTCCAAAGCGAGTTCCCCCAACGATTGAAGGTGCTCTTCTTGACCCAAATTGATGGACAAGGCAATTACTTGGTGACCAAGTTCGTTAGCCAACCAATGAAGAGCCAGTCTCGATTCCAAATCACCATTGAAAGCAAAGATGGTGCGTGCCACGATGAAATTCCTGTTGTCGAGCAGTCCACCCTCTTGTTGTCGTCTGAAAAAGTCGACTGCGATGTTTCTATGTCCCGCAAAACCTTAGCGTTTCGAGACACCGACCACAAACGTCCGTCTCTCGAAACCCTGCAGGCAGAGGCAGATATTGCACACAACCTACCAAAAAAAGAAAGGAAACGTCAATTCAGTACTCTAGACTCCAAAAATGAAAAACGGAACAGACCTCATTCACCGAGAAAGTGTGTTCCAGATTGGTAGGGGGTCTTGACTCTCAACTCTCGACTCCTCTCACCTTCCCTATACCATTTATAGACGTCAACCAAATCCATTAGCCTCTCGACACAGGATGCAACCCATGAACCCATTCGATGCGGCTTCACCGTTTGACTCACGGTATTATTTTGCAGACGAGGAGTTTTTCCAACGACTCAATCCCTACGTCTCGGAGCTGGCCCACTTGAAATACATGGCTCAGGTTGAGGCAGCCATCGCCATAACCCTACAGGAATTTCAAGTATGTCCTGCCGAAGCGACTGCTGAGATATCTCGGGCTGCAGAGTCAATCGACCCTGAGGAGGTTTATCAGGAAGAGCAGCGTATCCAACACAACGTTCGCGCTTTGGTGAACTGTATTTGCCGCAAGATCAGTCCGTCGGCACGTCCCTACGTACATCTTTTCGCGACGTCTGCCGATGTCATGGATACAGCGCGGGCTCTGGCGTTGAAAGAGGTCACGGAGAAAGTCGTGATTCCTGACCTCGTAGCCCTGATGCACCTGTTGATCGATCTAGCCGAACGAACAGCCCATATCCCTCAGATGGGGCGAACCCACGGTCAACACGCCGTGCCGATTACTTTTGGATTCGCGCTGTCGTTGTATATCTCTCGGGTGGGCCAACGCATCGATGTAATCCACAAGGCCTCGGAAAATTTGCGTGGAAAATTTGCCGGCGCCGTCGGAGCTTACAATGCGTTGACGCTCTACAAACCCGAACACCCCGAAATCATCGAAGCATATCTGATGCGCCACCTCGGGCTTAGACCTCCAGAAATTTCCAACCAAGTAGCCCAGCCCGAATACATAACGGACTACATTTACGCATTGGCATCTTGCTGGGGCATATTCGCCAACATCGCCGACGACTTCCGGAATCTGCAAAGGTCCGAAATAGGCGAAATTCTAGACCGCAAAGCCAGTGACCCCTCAGCCGCGACCGTGGGTTCGTCTACCATGCCGCACAAGGTCAACCCAAAAGACTTCGAAAATGTCAAGTCGTTTTGGAAGGCCTACATGCCACGATTATTCACCGTCCTGATGGATCAAATTACCGAACACCAAAGAGACCTTACCAATTCTGCATCGGGGCGTTTCGTCACCGAGTTCGTCACGGCCTTTGCGTACGGCATTCGGCGACTACATCAGGCCCTTGCAAACGTGGAACCTAACGTCTCACGAATGAAAGAACTTCTCGAGCAGGGAAAAGATCCCATCGCCGCAGAACCGCTCTATATCGCTCTAGCTTTGGCCGGCCATCCCGAGGCACACGAAGCCGCTCGGGTCATGGCCAGGAAAGCACGAGCATCTGGGAAACCATTCCTGCAAATTGCTCAGGCTGAGCCCGACCTGCAGGTGTACCTGGACAAAATCACCGATCGACAGAGAGCCGTAGTCGAAGATCCAGCGACCTACGTTGGGGCATCGAAACAACGAACTCTGGACATTTGCGCCCAGTGGAGACAAAAACTCTCTAATTTGACCACTGCAGAACTGTAACTTATGTTCTGAGTAAAGGTTCCGTGAAAGGAACAAGGGGGACGGCATAGACTCGCCTGGTTGAATTCTAACCATGCCCTCCCTCTTTCAAGAACCACCCACCCTCGAGGTTTGCAGAGAGCCATGACGACAGTCATTCACACCGATGAATCGGTTTCCGCCCTCCCTGCGCTCACCGAGCGCCGCCGACATCCCCGCCACCTTTGCAACCGGGTCTGCTACGCCCGACCCAACGGAACGGCTACAGGGATGACCTGGGGCGTTATCCTATGGGACATTTCCCTCACCGGATTTAGCATTATCTTGAGGTGCCAACTTCAGCCAGGAATGGTCGTCGCTATCCAACCGTTTCGAGATTCCGATTCGAGCGAGTTATTCGGCTGTGTCGTTCGAGCATTACGGCTGCCAGATGGCAGTTGGCTGTATGGCTTGACGTTTCCGGAGCCCCTCCACCCAACCGAATTGAATTATTGGCTAAAGTTGACCAATACCGATGCCGATCATCAAAACTCCCGAGAGTCAAAAGACGCCACTGCCAACTAGTTGGTTGCCCACTCATCGGGATTTACTTCATCTCCCTCAACAAATGCTTGGCATAGACCACTTAAGTTTTTCCAGGTTAGTTCTTTCTCTCCCCACAGCACCCCGCTAGGATACTTCCGAACCGAGTTGTCAATTCGTCACCCTCGTTCGGAGACAAGATTATGAAATCTGCCAAGCAACAAATCGGAATTCTTGGAGCCTTTGTCGGGCTCGGGATAGGCCTCTTTCTGGGCACGAGCATATTGAGCCAGCCCAACGTGAGCAGTGCGCAGGATCGAAAAAAACAACCATTCCATTCTCGCTATCGTGTGGTTAGCACCGAAGGCACGAACCTGATCGTGACCGACTACAAAACTCAAACGGTCTACTACTACGCGATCGACGAGTTGGCTGAACCTGGCGCGGACTTAAAACTCCGAGGAACGATTGACCTCCGCGATGTCGGGAAAAAAGTCATCAAACCCAAGCTGTACAAGCTGAACCAAGGAGGTTAATGATGAAACCGACACCGAGATATTTGCTCACTGCTGTGTTCCTCGGATGCCTTTTAGTGCTTACAGCTCCAGCACGTGATGGTCTGCAAAGTTCATCAACAGTCCGCGCGTTGGATGCAGCTTCATCCGAAAGTCAGAAATACCAACAGGGCGGCTCGTACAATCCATACACAGGCGGTTATGTTCGCAAAAGAGGTTACAATCCCTACACAGGTGCCGGCTCTAGAAACACCACGGTCAATCCGTTTACAGGCCGAAAAACGCCAGGACAGCCTACGATCAATCCATTCACTGGCAAAGCTATCCCGCGGAAGACATCGCGGAACCCAATCACCGGACAGTATCAATCAGGCCTATCGACGAATCGACCTGGGACCGTGACGACTCGTTGGCCCGAGGCCAAATCGCCCATCACTGGCAAAGCTGGGCCTGGACTAGAGGCTTTCGACAAGGCTGTTTTGTCGCTCATGAAACGACACGGCATCCCAGGGGCTTCACTCGCCATTGCCAAAGACGGGAAACTTGTCTACGCAAAGGGCTTTGGATGGGCCGATTTACGAGCTGGCTTCGCAGTGGATCCCGAAACCATGTTCGCATTGGGAAGTCTTTCGAAGCCGATCACGGCCATGGCCATCATGCTCTTGGTCGAGCAGGAAAAACTCCGTCTCGACGACTATGTCTTCGAGATCCTCAAGCATATCCGACCGCCAGGTGGCTTTGGTCAGTCCGACCCTCGTTGGAAGAAAGTCACCGTTCGTCAACTTCTCAATCATTCGGGAGGTTGGGATCGCCAAAAGAGCGGCGATCCGATCAACTGGGAAGCAGGAATTGCTCGGGCGCTGAAAGTCCCCGTACCGATCTCAGACACGCAGTTCATCTCGTTCATGTTGACCCAGAAGGTCGACTTCGAGCCTGGGAGCCAAATGTCCTATTCGAACATTGGCTACATCCTCCTCGGCGAGATAATCGAGAAGGTCGGGGGAGAGCCTTACGAAACATTCGTTCGGAAAAACATCCTCAAACGAGCTGGAGTGGTTCGCACGGCAACAAACAGCCTAGATCGATCGTACCAAACCAACGAAGCTCATCGGTATTTGAGCGGGGCATCGACGGAGTTGCCGCCCATGGGGCTGCCGTTCGTGGCTGCAGCCGGTGGTTGGAGACTCTCTAGCGTCGACATGGTTCGAATTCTCACGGCTTACGATGGAAGTCGAGGAGCGCCCCTGCTGAAAAATAAGACATACCAACAGATGCTCGCTCCTCCACCTCCTCCTATCAAACCCAAGAAGAACGGAGCCTACAATGGGCTCGGTTGGCCGCTAGTGGCTATACGAAAAGAAGGTTCAACTTACATCCATGACGGTCTGTTTCATGGCGTCCGAACGTTCGCCAAACGTTCCGAAAAGGGTATCAACTGGGCGTTGTTCTTCAACGTGAGTATGCAACCAGATCAAGTCGACGCCAAGATCATCGAGTACGCCATTGAGGAAGTACGGCACGAAGTGGAGTCGTTGGAAAAGTACCCCGACATCGATTTGTTTGGGGAGTTTTGAGGTCAAGGTACCGACCTGACTAAGCCACCGGCCTCCCAAATGCTTAGCTTGAGGCTCCTCATTGGTTGAACAGAGTGAAATTGGCGACGGTTGGCCGTCGGGTTGATTCATTCTTTGTTTCGAACCCGCGTTTTAATTGACCAACTTGCCTCTCGCTATTTTCCTCAATCCAAGAAGACTTAGATGTCTTCGCCATCAGTTGAACAAATTTTGACTGCGGACAAGAATCCGCCGTTCTTGGGTCTCACCATTGCCAAGCTCAACGCGAACCTTGTATTCACCAGGTGCACTGGCAACGAGATCCCAAGTAACGCGGCTCGGCTGTCCAACTTTTTGCGGAGTTGGAATCGTTCGCGTGAGTTGTCCGTTAGTCAAACTGAGCCTGTTGGGCAATCGTAGTTTGGCTTCTTCGCCTTCCTGGACTCCAGAGAAAAATCCAGTGACTCGAAAAGGCTGTCCGGCGAGCAAATTCGGGCTCACATGGATACCAATCGTTCCCGTTCCCGATGTCACCAAACCGAGACCATAAGTAAAACCCAAACTCCGGGTCGTTTTGGTAGCGAGGGGCTCTTCTGCCCAGTACACCACGATGGCCGAGTCCTTGGTTTTTCGTGGATTCTCGGGGCTCGGGATTTGGAAATTCCGCAGCGGAATATCCCACCGGAACGACTCTCGAAATGGCCAACGAGTTAACAGCACCTTGTCCGGTGGCTCAAAGTTGTCGCCGACTTTCAAGTTTAACTCGGCGACCGTTCCCGGTTCCTTCAAGTCTGGACGCTCGAGCGCCAGTATGACATCAGGGATTGTCTTTGCGTCCGCAAACTCTTTTTTCTCATCAACAAGTTTGTCGGTCCCAGGAATCGTGAATGGCACCCCATCGTTGTTGCCAATAAGGGTGTCGAGCATGAAACGTAGACCAACATTGACATCCTCGGAATCTTCGTTGGTGATGCGATATCGGACAAAAGCCGTGTCGAGCCTTCGCTGCAAACCACCCTTCCCTGCTACAGCGGCGCCCGGGACGTAGGAAATCAATTGTTCGACGCTGATTTGTGAACTCGTTGGTATCCAGACGGCTCGGCTGTCTTGCAACCGGGAATTGTACTTATTCTTTGTTGTTTGGGGTGGTTCTGCAAACTGCCCGTGTTTCGGATTTCCGAAAACAAAATCGCGGCCGTTGAGCTTTACAACAACGGTATTCGTTCCTCCATGACGAAAGTACGTCAAGGTTTTGTTCTTCTCATCTCCTTCCTCCTTGATTGGTGGAACTCCCGCCTTCGGTCCAGTCAAGATTCCGAACATCATGGTCTCTTGAAGTTGTTGCCTGTTGCTCACTTCGCGTGGATAGAATGGAGCGTGGTCGTAGTAAATGAGAATCCGGGGAGTCGGATCAACTTTCTCGGTCGGGCCAGAATCAACTGGCCCAACTCCAACGAAATCAAGCAGGATCAAGACCAACAGTGAAAAGAACAAAGTGACTAGGGGAACCAAATGGACCCAGAACCGAGTTTTTTCCTCTCTTGCCGAAGCTGATTTTGTAGCAGGATAGGCAATAACGGGAGTCGTCGGTTGCGATGACGAAAAAGCAGGGGTCGTCACCCCCACTTTGGAAAGTGGGCCGCCCGAAGAGGAACTACTTACGGGTGGAACCGCGGTTGTCGAAGAGGAAGGAGGCACCTGTCCAACGCCATGATGCATCGAATGCGGCGTTCCCACAGATGGTACCAGTTTCGACGACACCCGGAGAGTGACTGGAATGTCAAATCGTTGATTTCCATTGGCGGCAACTCGAACGGTCGCTCTGAGCGTTTGGCCCGGTGCGTTGGGGACTTGGGGAACCGAGAGTAAGATCGTCCCCACGCGTCCGTCGAGCCTCGTTTCATTCACGACCAACCAGGGTTGGTCGCTTGTCACATGGGCGTAAACCGGTCGCTTCTCGACTGTCCGAACCTCCAAAGTTTCTTGTAGATTGGCCCCGATGTCACCTTCAAGAGCAAGAAAAGTTTTGTCAACTTGGACTTTCGGTGCTTTGGCCAACCCAAGAGCCTCGAAGAACTGTTGGATCGCTCCAACACCCGAAGCCGCTTGACCTTGGACTGGATACACCCAACCATTACTCAGGAACCAGGAAGCTACGTCACCATTTTCGAACAACCGTACTGCTGCTTCTGGGCAGGACTTCGCTTTTTGAGCAATTTCTCGTGGCGTCGTAGCTCCCTCCAGAACGCCAATTGGAAACGGTTTGACCGGCACCTCCAACTTCACTCGAATTGGCACTTGATTGTTGTTGCAGTGGATCACCAATTCGCCCGTGAGAGTTTTCCGGCTCGCCCGAAGCCTGCTCCCAACCACATTCACTGGAATGGACATGGAAGAAGGAAACTGGAAAAATTTTTCCACGCCCCCTGGCGTCCCGACCGTGAGCCATTGACATCCGGGCGAGACACAAATGCTACCGGAAAGTAAACGCATTCCCTGATTTGTTAAATCGACCGAGAATGACTTGTTCTCACCGATTGCCACAGTTCCAAGATCGAAATTGCGAGTAGTGAGTTGAAGTTTAGGAGGTCCTAGGGCTTGGGTTGGGAATTCTCCCAAAAGATCATCGAGACCTTGGTCTGGATCTGTGTGTTGAGCTCCCATGCGAGCGGCTGCAGCCAAATCTGTCCTACCGAGACCGGTCAAAAAAGTTCCGAGGTAGCCCTGCCGGAGTAGATCTCTTGCCGTGGTCCAATGCCGACAGCAGGCCAGAGCCAGTTGGTCGAAGTTTTGACATTTTTCACCACTTGGAAAAACGAACGGCTGAGGAAACGGTTGGATGCCGGGGTTACGGGACGAGCCGGTGGAACTGTGAGCACCAAGGAGAGTCCCGTCCTTGTAGCAATACAAAGCGTCATTCGGATTGACAGCCGAACACTTGCTACAAACATGAGCCATAGCTCAGTCCTTGCCGTTCCTTCGATTGGAAATCATCAGAGCCCTATGCCGAAGGTGGCAAGCGGGTTCGCACATGCCTTCCAGAGATGTCAAGAAACTTTGATCGACACATGAGTATCCAAACGATGCTCATGTGTCTCACCAACTCTCTTAATCGAGCCAATTGTCAGTAAAAACCAGGGTGATTACGCTAGCACACGAATCGGTACGACTGCGAAGATCATCTTACGATCTCGCTGGCTTTTCAGATTAGTTGCCCTGTGGTTCTTCACTCTAACGAGGACACGAGCGAGAGACTTAGAGTTTGACCTTCAGTTGAACCGTTCCAATTTGAATAACGTCATCGGGGTTGAGTTCACGCGGTTGGCCAGGGTGGATACGCTCCCGATTCAAGAACGTTCCATTGGAGCTATTGAGATCTTCCAGAGTCATAGTCCCACTGTCTTCTTTTCGGTCAATGAGAGCATGTTGACGTGAACACCAAACGCGATCAGGCGGCTCTTGATCTTCCAGGTCGATGTCCACCGGTTGTTCGTCGGCTCGCCCGATGAAGTTGTGACCATCGTAAAGTGGGAACTCTACGTTGATCTTTAACCCGCGAATCACCATGAGTTTGGGCGTCGTGCCAACTCCGAAGGCACCACCGGGCCCAGTGGCCGGTGCGGCTGGTTCCGGAGCTATCGGGGGAACCGGCGGAGCAGGATCGGGTTCCACAGGAGCAGCAACGGGTTCTGCCGGTTGAGCTGGAGGAGCTGGTGGTATGTCGGCCACAGCAGGAATATCGGCAATCGGTGGAGCTTCCATTGCGTCTGCTGCATTCGGAGCCGCGTCAATCGGAGCAGCCTCAAACGGTGCTGCATCTATGGGAGCTGCGTCAATCGGAGCCGCTTCGAATGGGGCCGCATCATAAGGAGTTGCATCAATGGGAGTGGCCATTGGAGGGGCCGCGTCAATCGGAGCCGCGTCGATGGGAGTAGCCTCAAACGGTGCTGCATCTATGGGAGTCGCGTCGATGGGGGCAGCCTCAAATGGTGCTGCATCTATGGGAGTCGCGTCAATCGGGGCCGCTTCGAATGGGGCCGCATCAATGGGAGTGGCCATCGGAGGAGCATCTATGGGACCTGCTCCAGGAGTCGTGGACGGGACACCTGCAAGATCGGATTTGCACTGCTCACAGAAGAGAGCGCCGTCTTCGTTCTCAAAACCACAGAAAGGACATACAATCATTGCTTCGTTGAACCTCCACAGTTGGGGTGCCTTGAGTGCCATGTCAAAGACGATGGTCTGGTCCAAGCGTTCCAAAGAGGTTGATGAGTTCCAAACGCCTGCTGCACCAGACAACAAACTGATGGAAGGAGAACCACCCTCCAACTCAAACAGCTTGCCCGTTAATCGAGTGTACGAGAACAATCCACAACAGGACCGTTCTGCTCTTGGACCTTATCAAGGTCTTACGCCTCTTCCGAAGCGTTGCGCATCTCGTCTTCCATGGCGAGCATAGTCTTTTTCGATACCCGACCACCACCGGCATTCATTTCATCGAGAACCTGCTTGGCGAGCATCGTTTTCTTCTGGGCTCTTTTACCCATCAAGTCACCTTTCTTCTCGATTTGTTCCGCGACCTTCTTCGCTTGCTCGGCATTGTTTTCTTCGAGAGCTTTCTCCAGATTGGAACTCATTTCTCGCATCTGGATGTCATCGATGTGCTTCATGACCTCGGCGTTGACATAGCCAGGGTTCACCGAATCGAAAGTCATTTCCAACGGCACCGGTCCGGTCGTTTCTCTTTCACCAGTTCCGGCGTCGTACGTGACTTCCACGGTCGCAACGACGAACTGCCCGTCGGGTCTCTTGGGTAAACTCAAATCGACGATGTATTTGCTTGGTTGGTCGTGTTGGAGCGTTCCAAGTTTGGAAACTTGGTGTCGTTCTTCGACTTCTTGGAGGTTAAGTTCTTCGACTTGCGGAACGACTTGTCGGACACGCTTTAGTTTGATGTCCTTCATCGGTCGGATGTGCATCTCGACGTCCAGGAACCCTGCCGAGGCGAGTGTCGTGAACTCTTTAGTGAAAATCTCATCAGTGGCAGCTGCGCTTTCGGTATCAATGTAGTACCATTTGCCCGTTGCGGTTTTGGCCAGTTCTTTAATCAAACCTTCTTTCCAGTCGGTTCCCACGCCCATGAGCGACAGGTTCATCTTCTTCTCGTGACATTTGCTCGCTAAAAGACGACAGTTTTGCTCTCCGGAGGTCTCGCCGTCGGTCAAAACAACGATTTGGGACAAACGTCCAGGTTCAGCGATTTTTTCCAGCACGTCCATTCCTTGAGCCATGCCCTCGTCCATCGACGTGCCGCCAGGGTCGACGTCGAACATGTCGATTTTGTTTATGATATCTTCGATTTTTTCACGCTCGGAAACCGGAGTCGGTTCGAGCAATACCGCGGCGTTATGGGCAAATCCGATGAGTGAGATAGTGTCGGTCGGATTGAGCTGAGCGATGGCCTTGGTCGCGGCATCTTGGACCCGCTTGAGACGACTGATCCCAGTCCCGTCCTCGTCGTACATAGAACCGCTGACGTCCAAAACAAGAGCAATATTGAGACCCATTGCCCGAGCACTTCCAGCACCCGTTGGGATTAGTTTCACCAGCGCGTAGGTAGCGGCTGTCTCCCCCATGACCGCGATGCTACTGCGATGCATCATGCGTTCGATCATTATTTTCGCTGTCATCTCATGAACCTTTGCTCTGTTAGAATTTCGTCGATGATGCTTATAGTCTAGAGAATTGATTTTAGGTACTTGTGGATCGGTGTAGGTTTGATGGGAAAGACTCGTTAGACCACCCAGAGACAACCTAAAGTATCCGTCGCAATCTCGTTCGCATGTTTAAAAACTGAGTAGGAATTAGAGTATTTTTCTGGGAATTTGAGCAGAAAAAGTCCCTTAAATCGATTTTGTAGCATACTCCAGCCGGAGCAGCAATACTCTGGTGCGGAGTTTTTTTGGTCAAGTGAGTGATTCCATAGCATTGGCCAAAACATTTCATTCGGCCAGCCAAATTTGATTGTCGCAGGCATCGCTTGGCTTTTCAAGCAACCACGGGAACTATTCACGAATGAACTCCCAATGACCATTTCCAATCGATCCAAATTGATTTGTCCGCGCCGCATGAGCTTTCCGACGCTTCGGTGTTTTTGGTCTGAAGGTGAGAGCGAAGAATTGTAAAGGAATTAGTCGGGTGTTGTTAGTTGTCCCAAATTCGCAGTGCCTTCCGCCCTTGGTCCCTAGTCTTTGACTTCGATGCGGGCTAATTGTTCCCAAACAATCGAAACGAAACCCAGTTTGGTTAGTGAACGATCCTTTGTCCCTGCGAACCCGGACGTCAGTCAATTATACGTTGGAGCCATCCAGTGAGAGCTTGTTTTGCTGCCTCCTTGGGGTCTGAGGAAACCTGTGAAGTTTAGACTCTTGGCTTTTGGCTTTCGTATTGATGCCGCCGGATCTTCTAAAAATTCAGCAACAACGAATTTCAATAGGGTCCTTATGTTATTAATCGGAACGCGTCTGTCATTGAGCAGCGATAACTTGTGCGGCATTCTCAAGCCCGAATTCACGCAAAAGGCTTGCGATTCCGTTTTGAACGAAAGTAAGCCAAGGTCTACCAATGGGACCGAGAAGGACCAAACCAATGGCAATCGCGCTTCCAAGTGTGCCCCAAAAGACAGTTGCGAATAAACTCCAACCAAGGAGCAAACCGGCAGAACCGACCTCTTGGCTGACCACCACCGCCCAAAGCGAATGCGGCACGGTTTCGACGACCAAAACTAGACAAGCCATCGAAGCGCTTAGGATCACTCCGAGAATGCTCCCGGAAACGACACCCCATAGTGCGTTCAGCACGCCTTCACGTCGAAAAAGAACGAGAACCCAAAGCAACGCTCCCACCCACCAAGTCGACACCGTCACGGTTCGAACGAAGGCGCTCACCAGATAATCCCGGAAGTCCTGCTTTTCGCGAATCGTGCCCAAAGCATCTTCTGGAACGACTGTCTCAGATAACTCAAAGTTCGCCGAAGTCAACACACTGCCCCAAGGGACACTCAACCAAGAGCCAAGTCCATGGTTGGGAATGTCCTTTTCGGATTTTGCTGTCTTGGTTATGGCAACATGCACGGCAGTTGGGCGGGCGTAGAAATCAATTATCGGCGACAGAAACCCTCGGGTGAGCAATAACAACAGCCCAAAGACCATGACAGGAACCAAAAATCGGCTTAGAAACGTAGGTCGTGGACGAACTATCGACACTCGCACAGGAATGTTCATTTTTCGACCGCCGTTGGTCACCAGTTGCAAAGCCGTGGCGGTTATTCTTTCTTCTGGCAGGGCTGTTGGTTCCACCTCGACACGGATTACAGCCTGCTCTCGCCCCCCCACTTGCGGCGTCAGTACTTGAAGCCACGGAACGTCACTGTACACGTTGGCATAAACGTACTTCTTTTTCTCAGGGGTTTGGAGGACGATATCTACCCGTGGGTGCTTGGGAATCAGGCAAGTAAGTTCAAGAGTTGGGTGGCTCACGGACAACGCCGGGGGCTTCATCAACCCCATCACCTCGAAAAACTGTTGGACGCCGGCAACGCCCTTCGCGGGGGTTCCAATTACCGGATAAGCCCAGCCATTGCTGGCAAACCACTTCGCTATCTCCCCGCTCTCGAGTAGCGGCGCGGCGGCTTTGGGTTGCTTGCTCATCCGTCGGGCTAAATCCCTGGCCGACAGGGCTCCTTGGAAAGGCTGTCTCGGGAAAGGGAAGGCTACTATAGTGATTTGGACTGGGGCCTCGACGACTCCGCCGTTGGTAATGACTCGCAACTTCGCTCCGAACGATTGCCCCGCGGGGAGACCATGCGAGTCGGCCACGAATTCGATCACTTGTTCTTTGTCAGTTTGGATTTGAATTTGGTGTTCGGAAATGCCTTGATTCAGCTTCAACCATTCTTGGCCTTCGACGATCGACAACGTCCCCTGGAGTTTCCCTTTTCCACGGTTCACGATCGTCATTCCGACCTTTCGTGTCTCTCCCGAGCGAACCTTCTCGATGAGAAGTCGGCGTGGACGAAGGTCGAGTTTCGGCCCTCCAAGCGGTTTGCTCGTGGGTAGGCGTTTCAGAAAGCTGGCGAGAGCAATGTCTCGGTCGTCCACAGACATGGCTTCGTAGCTAACTCTCGCCAAATCGTCCCTTCCAGCGTTCGCGAAGAAATGTTGGAAGTAACCGCCCATCAGGAGATCTTTGGCAGCCTCCCACTCCATTTGGCACGCCTGGGCCAGTTCGTCGATCGTCCGACACTGAACTCCTGACGGGAAGTGGAACTCCTGAAGGAGCGAGTTGGATGTCTGTGTGGTATTGGGAGCCCCTAATTCTCCAAGGACCGAGCCGTCATAGTAGCAGTAGGCCGCGGCGTCGGGATTCGTCCGCTTACATCGTGGGCAGACTTGGGGTGGCATAAGTAGATATCCAGCGTTTCAAATTGGCTACGGCGCGAAATGAACCGGAACCGGTTTTTCCGATTTTTAGAGTGTCAACTCGGACACTTGGGCCTTTTCGAGTCCCTGAAAGTAACCAAAGATACATTCAGGTGACCTACGCAGCCCAATCGGAAAGATGGCTTGGTGTCGAAGTCGGTTTCAGGCACCAGCCGATGTTTCGAGCCACTTGAAGTAGATCATACAAGGCGCTCAGGAACCCGGCAAATATTGGGTATGGAAGTTCCTCGACACCAACTTCCCGTTGAATACCAGCTTATTCTAGGACAACAACCTACGAAACCTGTGAAGGTAGCTTCTTTCACAGGTTTCGCGTAGTCCTCAAGCATGCTGCTTCGCTAAATCATAGTCACCGTTCCAAAAATATTGGGATCGCCATCAGAGGAAAGGTTCCCGATCGTCAAAAACATCGAAACGAAATCCACTTCGAAAAGATCACTGTTGTAGATTCCGCCTCCTTGGCCCAATCCATCATTTCCAGAACCTTGTCCCATTCCAGCGAGGGCCTGATTGCCTATGGTAATCGTGCCCGTCATTCGCACCATCGAAGGAGGTAGCGGTGGGAATGGTGCAGGTGGCGGGGGATTAAGGAACGGCATGGTGTCGTTGTAGAAGCCACCACCTTGAGCGTTCCCACCGTTCCCGTTGAGGAGTCCTCCATTTCCGCCTATCGCTCGGTTGCCAATCACAACCAAGTTATTAAACGTATTCATTCCGGCGGACGTCGCGATCCCTCCGCCGAAAGCATCGCCACCTGTTCCGTTGTTCGATCCACCGGTCCCTCCGCGAGCCACGTTATAGCTCACGTTGGTGTTCTCGATCAACAGAGTCCCTGGGGCGCCAAAGGGTGCCCCCAATGTCCCGGAAGCCACGCCTCCACCAATCCCCTCCCCACCATTCTCGCCGTTACCTCCTGGCGAACCAATTGCCGAATTACGAGTGACCGTGCTGTTTCGTAAGACTCCTTCAACCCCGAAGAGAAAGCCGAAGAAGAAGATACCTCCTCCGACACCAAGACCACCATTTTGAGAACCACCTCCATTGCCAGCCCTTGCTGTGTTGTTCTGAACTCGGACTCGATCCAGTGTTGCCTCCCCTTGGAACACGACAATGGCCCCTCCGTACGCGTTATTTGGGCCGTCGGCTTTTGGGACGTTGCTCGGCGGTAAGAAAACATTGTTTCTGGTGCCACCAATCGACTCATTCGAGGTAAAGGCGCTGCCGTAAACATCCAGGACGGCTCGGTTCGGATCAATTCCTGGTGGTAGGGGATTCAAGGCTGCAAGGAGCGTCCCGCTGCTTATCGCGCCGCCGAGCGAATGGCCGTTATGGAATGGACTCAAGCTGTCGTTGCCGCCCAAAGCTTGGTTGCGTAGGAACTGGCTTTCCCGGACTTCCATGAATGCGTCGTTCTGGATCGCTCCGCCAAGAGCGATGCCCGCGAATTCACCGACCCCAAAGTCCCCTGCTTCAGCAACGTTTCCAAGAAACTGACTCGATTCGATTTTGGCTTGGCCGTGGTTATCGATAGCGCCGCCGAATGCATTGCCGGGAAAGGCCACAGAGGCTGGCCAAGGTACGCTCGAGGTGACGGTTACGCTGTCCGCCCCGATCGCCATGTTCCGTTCGAACCGACTCGAACGGACAATAAGCTTCCCAGAATTCCGGATCGCACCACCGGTAGCCGTGCCCGCTCCTTGAACAGCTTGGCTTGAATTCAAAACTTTGTCAGGATTCGCCTCTGCTCGATTTCCTCGAAACAGCGTGTTATGGACACCGAGGTATTCCTCATTAAAGATGGCACCCCCGAGACTTTCCGCCGTGTTATTGATGAAGACCTCGCCGAAACTTGTCGTCGTAGGTGCCAGCATTGCAAAGTTAGATGGAGCGGGTCCAGGGCCTCCGGTCGGGGGAAGGGCCATGGTGACGACTCCAAGTGCACCTCCCTGACCGTTGCCGCTGATACCGATGAATGCGTCATCGAGTGGATCACTGGAAGTCCCGCCATCATCGACAAAGAAAAACGTGCCGTCGCCCCCTTTGGCTTCATTATCGAAATAGCGATTGCGCCTCAGGGTCGCCGAAGCATCCACCAACGCGACGGCTCCTCCGTTGCCCGTCCCGCCGACTCCGGTTCCAGCTCCGTTTCCACCCGTGACGCCGTTCTGTCTGAGAATATTGTCCTCGAGTGTTGCCTCCCCGCCGAGGATGATGGCCACGGCACCGCCATGAGCATCCCCTCCATTTCCGTTTTGACTGTCGACAACAGTCCCAGAACCTCCATTAGCCGTGTTTCCAAGAAAGAAATTCCCCAAGAGACTAGCTGTGGAATTACTCGAAGTCGGATCGAATGGAGTGAAGTCCATGCTCGTGATGGCTCCTCCCAGCGCTACGCCTCCGTCCGGTGCGGTTCCAACCACGCTTGTACCTGTCCCGCCGAGGACAACGTTGTTTAAGAATGTGCTCGCCGTGACGGTCAATGATCCAGAAAGGTTGATGACGGCGCCGCCCAACGCAGTTCCTGGTTGCGGAAAGGGCCCATCGGCGGCCTGAAAACTAGTTTCGGCCTGGGCCTCATTGCCGACGAACGAACTCTGGGCGATGGTCAAAGTCGGTCGTGACGTGGTAGTCCCTTCGGCCGTCACGCCAGTGTCGCTGGTGAAGGCTCCGCCGACTCCGATGATTCTTCCGCTTGCGACGTTCCCCCCAAAGTGACTACGGGTGACCGTGACGGTTCCCCCGAATTCGTTAGCAACCGCACCACCGGCGGCCAGATCGGCCTTTGCCAAGTTATCGATCATGTGGATGCCGTCGAGTGTGATATCCCCCCCGACGTTGTAAATCCCACCACCCCAACCATTTCCGGCCGCAGCAGCAGGAGCGAGCCCTGGAGCATCCATTCCGACGCCGTTTTTGATCGTCAGTCCCGATAACGTCACTATCGGGGCGTTGGAAAGTTCCATCTCGGTCACAGCGGGGCCGGCCATCTCGGGTCGCACGAGGAAAACTCGCACTCGCGCATTCTCCGGACCGTTTCCGCCGCTGATCGCCAGATGGGATGCTCCAGGTCCGTTGATCGTCAGATTGTCCGTGATCTCGAGTTGGCTATTGAGAACAATCTCCCCGGAAAGGCCTGGAATGAAGTCGATGATGTCGTCCTCCATGTTTCCATTCGCCGTATTAATGGCGTTAGGAAGCGAACCAGTGACAAGGGGGTCGGACGAAAGGTTCGTGACCGTGATCATGGCAGGAACACTTCGGTCCTCGAGATGCTCTAGAACTAGGCGGAAACGGCGAATTCGACGCCGAGCGTGCCGGGATAAACTAGGGGATACTGGGCGTGATGAGAACCAAAACATGCATGCAGCTCCAAAAATCAAGTAAACAAAAGACAAGTAAATTTCTTGGGGTAGAGAGAATAATCCGAGTGGGTACTGGTTCTCGTCCCTACCCTCGAGACTCAAGTCTCAGCGAAAACGGAAAGGTACACTCTCTCTCGTTGGGGTTGTTTCAACAAGATCGCGATATCCAGGGGAACATTACGGAGTGAACTGGAGGTTCGGACGACGACCTGTCGAAGCGAAACCACCATAAAAGAAGACATCCTTACAGCTTTGCTATTTTAACTATGAGCTACTAGGACTAGCGGAAGCTGTGGGGTGCAGTGCGCACGAAAGATGAATTTTTTCCATTTTTTTCTTAACTTCGAGTTTAGACATGTGGATGTGCGATTGGGGACGTATTTGTTGTCCCCGAGATTTGCTACTGCCCACGACCGAATCGAGCCCGGCATGCAGACAATGCACTCACCTCCGATGATGCGCACCCTGTTGATGTGTTGAAGGTAGTGACGTGGAAGATTGCTGACCGAGCTGAGCCGCAACGAAGGAGCCAGAGCTAACAACGGCACGGCGACGGGGCAGTTGACGCAACTGGGCTTCACGAAGTTGGAACCGAAGGATAACGTTTCCAAGTTGGATTTTATCACCGTCGTTCAACTTGACGGACGAATGAACCGGAGCATCGTTGACTCTCGTATTCTCTGGAGGTGCGTCGTTGTTCACCAAAGTATAATGCTTCCCAACTCGGCGAATATACGCATGTCGCTTCTCGACTTTCATGTCTCGGAATAACGCTATGTCGGCTTGTTCTTCTCTTCCGAGGAGGGTAGCGATTTTGTCCAGGGGATACTCGCGACCCTCTTGCCACCCGCGAAGAACCTTGACCGACGCCGCCTCGAAAACTCCCTGGACGAATGCCGAGAGGGCTCCGATACAAGCACCCATGATGACCAAACCGAGTGCCCCGGACAGGTAGGCTTCCCCTTGCCCGGCATTCAAAGCCAGGAACAAACCGTAAAGACATCCACCGATGAAACCCCCAATCGCACCACCGATCGTTCCGTAACTGAACTTCCCAAGCGAACGGGCAGCAATTCCTTCGCTCATGCCGACGGCCACACCGAGCAACGTCCAACCGATCCCACGAGCTAGAGAGTCGGTCATCACCGAAAACGCTGTGGTTTCGCCGGACCCAAACAGTGAATCGAAGATTGCCTTGAGATTTTGCCCAACGACTCCCCCGAAGGCCCCGCCTAACATCCCAAGCAAAAAGCCATAGGTCGAAAGCCGGGCGAAACGGGCTAGAGACCGATCGCGAATGGCATCCACGCTCACCACAAAATAGGCGATGAGTCCACCAAGTATGGCACCGGCGAGTGGGTCTTGCACCCATCGATAGTCGTTCGTCGGATTTTTGTCACCGAGGATTCCGTAGAGCATCCATCCTATTAACCCACCTAGGCCCCCAAACACCGCGTTGTAGTAAATTCGAACGAATAGTGACATGGCTTAACCCGCCCCGAAGAGGTGTCTCATGGCCGCGACGGCTGAATCCATATTCTTTGTAATCGGTATATATTGAATCCACAACGTCACGTCGCGACGACGCGTGAGAAATTATCTCTCAGTCTCTCATCGGTCGGCTAAAACCTTGCATCTTATAGCGAGTCAACAAGGCTCGCATTTGTTGAACGCGTTGAGGGTTTTCCAAATAGACATTCCTCTTTTGGGCGATGTCGGTTTTCAGGTCGTAAAGCTGCCCTTTCGGACCAGATTTCTTTGGCTTGATGACTGCCGGTCGAGTGAATCCGCCTGATCCGAGTCCTTCGATCAACACCCAATCGCCCTGACGAATGGCAAACACTCCGCGCGACGAATGGTGGATTGTGGCCTCGCGTATTGGCCGCCGGAGTTTTTTGCCCAGTATCGCGGGAAGAATGTTGTGGCTGTCTTCTCCGGTATTTTTAGGCAAACCGGCCCCAACAATTTCCGCAAACGTGGCCAGCGTGTCCGTAAGGCAAATCGTCTCGTGGCTCTCGCGATTGGCCGGAGTGTGGCCGGGCCAGTATACGATGAAAGGAACGCGATGACCGCCTTCCCAGATGTCCGCCTTTTGCCCCCGGAGAATCCAATTGGCAGAATGCCCCCATCGCATGATGTCGGCGATGGGCCAATGAGACCCGTTGTCGCTGGTTACGATGACAATTGTGTTGTCAGAGAGTTTGAGACGCTCCAACGTATTCATCACTTGACCCACCGTCGCGTCGACCTGAGCCACGAAATCGCCGTAGTAACCGACCATGGTTTTCCCACGGAATTCCTTTGTCGGCAACCAGGGGGTATGCGGTGCGGTGAGCGGAAAATAGAGGAAAAAGGGTTGATCTTCCTTGGCTCGACTTTCCATGTAATTGACGGCCTTTTCAGTCAACTTGGGCAACACGTCGATATGTCGAAACTCAGGGGCGATGGGTCCTCCACGCCAAAAACCCCCACCTTTCTGGCGACGGTGCTTGCTCCCTTTTATCGTCTCGGTCGGACGCTGGAGAGGCTTTGTGTTCTCAACGAAGACGTAAGGAGTCATATCGAGCGAGGCCGGGATGCCAAAGAAATAGTCGAAACCGACCGAGTTCGGCCCAGGCGTGAGTGGTTTGGTGTAATCGGTCTTCTTGGACTTACCCAGACCGAGGTGCCACTTCCCGACACAAGCCGTGTGGTAGCCTTTCGTCTTGAGGAGCGACGCCAACGTCATCCGACCAGGCTCGATCAATATTGGACTGTATCCCCCCAAGACTCCACGCTTTAGACGTGAGCGCCAACAGTATCTTCCCGTCAGAACCCCGTAGCGTGTCGGAGTGCAGACCGCAGACGGTGAGTGAGCATCGGTAAACCGAATTCCCATTTTGGCGAGGCGATCCAAGTTTGGCGTTGGAATTTTCGAATCAGAGTTGTAGCACCCCAGGTCACCAATACCCAGATCGTCGGCCAGGATGAAGACTATGTTAGGGGGTGTAGAGTTTTGCTGGGCATTGGCGTCGTTTGCACAAAGCAGCAACACTAGGATTCCAACAGGAAACGCCCAGAACGTCTTGATGTATTCCGTTAGGTTTTGGTGGAAAGCAGGAAATGGCGATTGCATTGGTCGTTCCGTGGTTGAATTTCTAAGTGGCAACGGGCATTCGAATCAGTATGAAACGATCGGGGAGCACCGTCAAGACAGTTAGCCCAATCGTGGAAGAAACTCACCACAAGACAAGCCAAAGCCATTCACCGAGTATCCCAATAGATCGTGACATGGGAGACGGGTTGTTCCGTCCGAAGGCGTAAAAGAGGAATTGTGTCGGTGGGATCGGGCTCGCGTTCGACGATCACACTACTCGGCGAGGCACGCATCCCTGATTGGTAGTGAAAGCTCAAGACAACTTTTCCGTTTTCGGGAATGACCTCGCGAAACGTCAGGTGGTGTTCGTCTCCACGAACGAAGATGGCTTTTCCGTGTATCGTGAATGTCCTCTCGGGCGCGCGTATGCGAAAGAGGTAACCGGTCTTTCCGTCCTTGATGGTCACAAGCAAGTCAGCTCCCTTCCACTGCGAGAACCTCTCGAGCCCAGCCGGAGACCAAACAACCACCCATCCGACGTTGTAACGACTACAGTATTTGGCCAACGCTTCATCGGTCCACTGGGGAAGTGGTGTCCCTGCTAGTGCACCACGCACAAAGCCCGAATGGGAGTGCTCGATAATCCCGTGAGGGTCCAACCCGCCAATGTAAGACCGCTCAGTCAACAACGGGAGCAGCGCGGTCCAGCCGGAACTTGCGTTCCGAACTCTTTGGTCCTCCCACAAGATCCTGGCGGACTGATCCGTGTATTTTTTGAGAACATCGATGATATGTTGCCGATCGACGTTGAGTCCTGTTTCGATGGGACGGGCCCGGAGGCTTTGCCAAGCTAACGCCGAGACCTCTGTATTTGCAAAGGTCACAACGAGGATTCCAACGACCAACAAAACGGCAGCACGGAAATACACGTTACGAGCCAAAATCCGAAATAGCCAATAACTTTGATGGAAGCCATGGGCAGCAGCCAACGAGGCGAGCCACAACGAGGAAACGATCAGTCGCGACGTCTCGACTCCCGCAAGCGGTTCCCAGTTCATGCCGCGAAGGGCCAAGAGCAAAAACAAGCCACTTCCGAACCCTAAGAGTCGAGCCGTTGCCCTCTGAGTTCGTTGATTAAATAACACCACCCCCAATAACCCTGCGGCATAGATCATCAAAGCAAGGGTTCGATCGCCACATCCGCCCCAAAGATTCGTTTCCCAGAATTGCTCGAAATTGTCAAAAACGATGGGCTCGCGTCCCGTTGGCATTGGTGATCGAATCCACCAATTTAAAAGCCATTCGTACAACCACAGCGAGTTAATCACCAACCCTCCAACCTGAGCGCAGAGCAAAGAGACATGCCAACCGAGAGATCGGTGTCGAACTCCCGCACTCAGGTAGTAAATCATGAACAACGGAATCACGAACGGAAACAGCAACGGATGAGCAAACCAGCCCAACGCGGACGTTACCCCCACCCCAACCCAACCACCAAAGGACGGAGCCCGGTCATACCGGATTAATGCTCCAACGTGGGCCGTGATGATGAGGCCCGACAGTAGGAGATCGAGGTTGCCATCACGCAAGCATGCCTGGGATGGCGTTCCCCACCAAACCAGGAGCCCGAACACTAATGCCCAAAACGTCGGCCACCAGGAGAGTCCAATTCCTTTCGCTGCAGACAGCAATAAACAAGGCACCAACAAAATGACAATCAAGAATCCAAATTTGTACGCTCGCGGGCTATATCGTTGTGTACTCAAAAGAAAGAACAACTCGGCGGGTCGACTACCGTCGTCGAACACGGGAGTTTTCGGGTATCCAGCTTGGAAAGCAGGGTCATAACACGAGACTGTCCCGCGATAGAGAATCGATCGGACGCCGAGGTGTCCGTGATATTGGTGTAACGGGTGCGATCCATGCACGATTGGGGTGTCATCGAACAGCTTCGTGAACGGACGCTCGACGCCAAAAAGGGAGATTGTCAACCAGCCATGCCACATAAACAACACCAGGATTCCCAGAACTGGGAGAAATTTTGCCAGGTATGATGGTGTTTTCATTGGTTCGGTACTCATGGCCGTAAGAGAATAACTACCACCAAGAATTGGAGCAAGACGAGGTTTTTGGTAGGGTTCTAGTCGTTCAAATCTGGATATTGGATTGTGTTGAGTTCGGGAACAATAGCAGGTACGGTCCATAATACCTTCACCCAGTGTTAGTTCGATTTTTCGACGTCAGCGCAATCCCAAGCATCCTGACCACACGACGGGACTTACCTGGGACGTTTTCCAAAACCGAGAAGATATGGAGGGCACCAAGGACCGTATTTGTTGCTACACGCTAAAGTCCGGAGAGGAATAGGCGACAAATGCAAGCAAAATGGGCTCTCAAGTGGTCGTAACTGTACGGACGCCTGCTTTTCAAGGCTCAGTAGCCTTCAAGACTTCTCTGTTCTCCAACTTTCATTCACCAACCTGCATGGTCAGACAAATTGGGAAGACCAAGAATGACTCCCGAAATCTTGAACAAAGTTGCTCAGGCCTACAAGCACTATTTGGGACTCCCTGACGATCAGCGAATTGCCTTTCTAGACCAACTGAGGTCGGAGGCGCCGGAAGTAGCGACGGTGTTGGAACGTCGACTGTCCGAGCCTCCCGCAGCGGTAACCATCGACCAGCAAAAACCGCCCCAAGGTTCGGAGGTCTCGACGAACGACTACCAAAACGACTCGAACGATGCTGAGACAATAGATTGGCTAGCAAATGATAGATTGTCGAGCGAACAGGTCCCCTCGAGCATGGCAGGCCGCTACGTGATCCAGGAAGAAATTGCCCGAGGTGGGATGGGGGCCGTTTTGCGTGCTAGGGATCCAGACATCGAGCGGATATTGGCCATAAAGGTCATGTTGCCCAAGTCTGCCCATAACGCCCGAGCCCAAAAACGTTTCCTGGACGAAGCCAAGATAACCGGTCAACTCCAGCATCCCGGCATCCCGCCAGTCCACGAAATCGGACAACTCGAAGGTGGATTTCCATTCTTCGCTATGAAGTTGATCGAGGGAGAAACGTTTTCCAGATACCTCCGAGACCGAACAACGCCGGGCCAAGACTTACCTCGTTTTCTCGGCATCTTCGGCCAGATTTGCCAGACCGTTGCGTATGCCCACTCCCAAGGAATCCTACATCGTGACCTAAAACCGTCTAACGTGATGGTTGGTGCGTTTGGCGAGGTCCAGGTCATGGATTGGGGGCTTGCCAAAAAGCTCACCCAGATGCCCGGAGAGGACGAAACGGTAACGATCGAACAAGACAAGTTCGATGCCGCTCTCGATCAACCAGGGATGTCTCAAACGGGGGACGTTATGGGGACTCCCGCATACATAGCGCCCGAGCAAGCACGAGGAGAAATTAGGACCCTGGACCCGAGAGCCGATGTGTTTGGTCTGGGAGCGATCTTGTGTGAGATATTGACGGGAACTCCAGCGTTCCATGGAGGAAACGCCAGGGAATTGATGACCAAAGCAGCCCAAGGTGATCTTCAAGACGCTTGCGAGCGGTTGGATAGTTGTGGCGTAGATCAAGAGTTGGTGACGCTAACGAAACGATGCCTGGCTCCAGAGCGCGAAGATCGGCCCAGAGATGGAGCCGAGGTAGCAACAATCGTCGAAATTTACGAGCAACGAGTTCAGGAGCGATTACGACAGGCCGAACTGGAAAGGACAGCCGCCCAGGTGAAGGCCGCAGAAGAAGCCCAAAGACTCCAGGTCGAAAAAGCCAAACGTCGGTTGACTGTGATGCTTGCTGCCGTTGGCATGATGCTATTGCTGGGCGTAGGTGGTGCGACTTTGTGGTATCAAGATTACCTCAAACGAACGGAAATCGCCAGACAGAAGGATTACTACAAGAGCAAGGAAGACGGCCAGCAGTTACGCACTGTCCTCGACGCGATTGACAAGGTCCACATCGAATTCGATGGCAAACTCAAGCAGAAGAACGGCGTCTTCCACCTCCACAACCGACGGAGGGACTGGACCGCGAAACTGCAAGAGGCCAGGGACACACTTTCCAAAAGGGGACACGAGTTACTTGCACGGATCGCGGGTACCGAGGCCGATGAACTGAAAAATCGACTAAACAAGCTACAAATAGAGTTAGAAGAAGACATTAGAGATTGGGAGTTGGCTGCCAAACTCGGCGAAATCCGAGAGAGACGGATGATCCTTGTCAATAACCACTTGGATTCCCAATTCGCCTTGGAAGCTTATCCTCAAATCTTTCAAAAAGCTGGACTGAGTTTGCTCGAGAATGACCGCGACGAACTGGCTATTCAAATCCGTTCAATGCGAATCGACGACCAGATCATTGATTCGCTCTACGATTGGGTGAACGTAACTTACCTTTTCGAACCCAAAGCGAAAGAGCCCAAAGAACGCAGTGAAATCCGCAAACTCCGAAGGGAGTTGTTCGCTCTTCTCGCCTTGGTTGATGACAATAGGTGGGCCAAACGACTCCACGACATGGTTGAGAGGGACAAGCTACGGGAGGACCAGGAGTACCTCAGGCAATTCATCGACAAGATGCCACGCGTTACGTCGCCTGCTTTGGTGGTTTTTATAGGCCAGTTCGCGGCTGGGGACACTCCAGCTCAACGATCGTGGTTGAATATCGTGCGGGCGAGGTACGAGACCGATTTCATTCTTAACTTTGAAATCGCCACTCAGTTGACGCTGAGGTATCAATACCAGGAAGCCATCGGCTACTACCGGGCCGCAGTGAACATTAATCCGGAGGGTACAATCGCTTACTTGAACTGGGCGGTAGCCCTCAACCACCTTGGAATGTGTTCAGAGGCGATTCTTAAGCTCCAGAAGGTACTCGAACTCGACCCCAAGAATCCCGTTGTTCACGTGAACTGGGGAGAAGCTTTGTATATGCTCAACAGATACGAGGAAGCAATTGCCAAAGCGCGGAAAGCTCTGACCCTCGACCCCGCAGAGGCGGGTGGGTATGCAGCTTGGGGTGCTGCTCTCGACGGTCTCAAGAAACCTCACGAGGCCATTATCAAGTTCGAGAAGGCCGCCTCAATCGATCCCGACGCAACCAACACGTACGTCAATTGGGGCATCACATTGGGCAAGCTTGGGAAATATCAAGAGGCTATTCTCAAATTCGAAAAAGCTGTAAATCTCGATACCAAAGAGCATAAAAGTTATCTCAATTGGGGAATCGCGTTGGACCGCCTGGGCAGATACGACGAGGCAATCTCCAAATACAAACAAGCTCTGGACGTCAAGACCGATGCCAGAACCTACGTTAACTGGGGCTTAACTCTAGACAATCTTGGTAAGCCTGAAGAAGCTATTGCCAAGTTCAAGAAGGCCGTAACGCTCGACCCTGATGATGCCAACGCTTATGCCCTTTGGGGAGGTGCTCTACTTGGTTTGGACAAAGCTGAGGAAGCCATCGTCAAGTTGAAGAGAGCAACGGAACTTGATCCGAAAAATGCTGTCGCCCAAGCGTTATGGGGCACGGCTCTTACCGACCTCAACAAACCTAGGGCAGCGCTTTCTAAGTTCGAAAAAGCGAAACAACTTGAACCTACGAATCCTGTTATTACGGTCGACATGGCCCGTCCTTTGCAACTCTTGGGAGATTATGAAGCCGTCATCAACTTGTTCGAAAAAGAGGCAGAACGGCGCTCTCGTGCGGATCACACCCACTATCGCCAATGGGGGAGTTGCCTGGTCAAGTTGAAAAAATATGCGGAAGCGGTGACGAAGTTCGAAAAGGCAGCCTCGTTGAATCCCAAAGATGCTACAGTCTACACGAACTGGGGGATCACTTTGCAACATCTCAAGAAGGACCGAGAATCACTCAGTGTTTTACAAAAGGCTATCGATTTAGACCCGAATTACACCCACCCACATCTAGCAATGGGCGATGGTCTCGCGACGCTAGGTAAGTTCCGTGAAGCCATCCATTGGTATCAAACAGCCAAGGACCTCCTCCCTAAATCTCATCCTTATCATGCTCGATCCGAAAGACTCATTAGCAAAGCAAAGCACTACTTGCACCTCGAAAAGCAACTTTCCGATGTCTTGGCGAAGAACCAAAAAGTCTCTTTCGCTGTCCAACTTCAACTGGCGTTCTTGTGCCAAGGGTACAAAAAACGGTATCGGGATGCCGTTAAACTGTATTTTGACATCTTTGAACGTAATCCTAACATCGCGAACAACTTGAAAAAGCGAGATCGGTACAATGCCGCTTGTGCTGCGTCCATGGCGGCCGCCCTACAAGGCGTCGAAGCCAAACAGATTGATGCGAAAGAAAGAACGAAACTGCGTCAACAAGCCCTCGGATGGCTCCGCTCAGACCTCGCAATGTATTCCCAGCAATGGAGGGAGGGGCCTACAAGCCTGTTTGCAACAGAGACCGTGTTGGAACAATGGGTTCGGGATAGCGATCTGTCACATGTCCGCAACAAAAAAGCCATCGGTCAATTTCCTCAGGACGAAAAACAGGACTGGCGAGCATTATGGTCGAACGTGAAGGCCATCCAGAAAAAGATCCGAGCTAGTTACACAAAAACCGTTTCCCAAGGCAAACTCTCGTATCGATCTCCACAAAAATTTGATTGCGCCTATCACGACCACAAGCTCCAACTGCGAGCCGGTCGCGAATATACGATCGAATTACAGAGCTTGGCTTTTGATGGTTTTCTTATCGTGCTCGATCCAAGTGGGAGTCGAAGGATCGCGGAAAACGACGATATCATTCCTGGGACGAACCATGATGCTCGCGTTCATTTCCGAGTTCCCAAGACGGGTGTATATGTTGTCCGGGTAACGACAGCTCAATCCCGACAGTTAGGGTCGTACGCCCTGCACGTGTTCGATCACGGCCCCGTGAAGGTCATTAATGACAAGCTCACGACGAAGCAGGCGGCGAAGATCCACATTCTTCAGGTGACCGCTGGCCGAACCTACGGGGTGGAGATGCATAGTAAAGAGTTCGATACGTTGCTACGTCTAGAAGACGCTCGAGGTAAACTCCTCGCAGAAAATGACGACATCAATGCTCAAACCAACAACCTCAACTCGCGAGTCACCTACACAGCTGAAAAGACAGGCAACTTGAAAATCGTGGCAACGTCGTACGAACTTCAAGGACGAGGAAGATATCAGCTCATTGTCCGGGAATTTTCCAAACCATCAAACTGACCTAAAGAAGCATTCCAAGTTTATTGACCATAGTCTTCATTAGGTGTGGTTTTGGACTTTGGTAGGACGGGTAGCTTGGTAGAATGTCACACAGACGAACGAAACGATTCTATGCGTGAACTGTAAAGCAACCTGTCGTCTTGGGTCCACGCCCTTGCTCCTGAGAGGGTCGTGGATTACACTGATGAATATCTGAGCACAAGGGGTCTGATCACAAATCGGTCACATTCGGAGATTGTGAGAGCGATCTGATTACAAACCCCTCATCAAGAAGTGTTACTGGTTAGCAATCAAGCCGGAGTGGCGGAATGGCAGACGCTGGGGACTTAAAATCCCCTGTCCTTCGGGACGTGCGGGTTCGAGTCCCGCCTCCGGTAGTTGTAATGATCGTTTCCTCATCGCCGGGTAAGGCAGAACGACTCAAGCAGTGCGAACTCTTCGCTCGAGGCTCCAACCCCTCAAGCCCCCCCTTCTCTTAGTTTGCTTGCGATGCAGTGTATTCGTAACCAACACTCATAGGGATTCCCAGGGGCAAACCGACCTGCCAGAACACCAGTAGTAAAGCGGTCCAAACTATCAGGAATGCCACAGAGTACGGGATCATTAACGAAATCATGGTTCCGATCCCTGTGTTTTTCACATACCGCTGAGCGTAAGTTACGATGAGTGGAAAGTACGGCATCAACGGTGTGATGATGTTGGTACTCGAATCACCCACACGGTAAGCCGCTTGGGTTAATTCTGGCGGGAGGTTGAGTTGCATCAGCATGGGAACAAAGATCGGAGCCAACAAAGCCCACTTGGCAGACGCAGAACCAACGAGCAAATTTACCAACGCAGCCAGAAAGATGATTCCCACAATAGTGACTTGCGGAGGTAGTCCGAGGAATTGCAAGAAGCTGGCTCCCTTGATCGCGATCAAAGCACCGATGTTGGACTTGCCAAACACATAGATGAACTGAGCCGCGAAAAACGCCAGGACTAAATAATACCCCATTGAGCTCATCGACTTACTCATTCCCGCAACGATGTCGCGATGACTTTTCACTGTTCCAGCAGCGTATCCGTAAACGATCCCTGGGATAATGAAGAAGAAAAAGATCAGCGGCACAATTGATTTCATTAAAGGCGCAGAGAAGGTGGAGAGCGCTCCGGTATTCGGATCACGGAAGAGGGAGTTCGCTGGAATACAAGCGGCTATCAGACCCAACGCAAGCACACCCATTGTAGCGAGAGCGATAATCATACCCTGTTCCTCGCTGGGCTTGAGTGCTTCGAGTTTGGGCATGTCGCTACCATCTCCATCAACAGGAACCGACTTCAACCGAGGCTCGACTATTCTGTCCGTCACATACCACCCCACAGCCACAATCAGCCCAGAGGAAGCCGTCATAAAGAGATAGTTGCAAAGCACACCAACTTTGTAATTCGGGTCCAATAATTCTGCAGCCGCTTGCGTCAGCCCCTGCAGAAGTGGATCGAGACCTGACACAATGAAGTTTGCGCTGAAGCCGCCCGATACTCCGGCAAATGCACACACGATCCCGGCCACGGGATGCCTCCCTGCGGTCGCAAAGATAACACCTCCCAGCGGTATCACAAGCACATATCCAGTATCCCCAGCGGTGTGACTCACTATGGCCACAACTAACAACATGGGGGTGATGAACGCCTTGGGGGTTAGATTTAGTAACCACTTGATCACGGCGTTGATGAATCCAGTATGCTCTGCAACTCCCACTCCTAACAACGCCACTAACACCACCCCGAGCGGATGGAACCCTGTGAAGGTGGTCACCATGTCCGATAGGAAAGCCGCAAGCGCAGCGGGAGCCAGTTGATTCTTGATCTCGATCGGCTTCCCCTGCGGTTTCTCTTGGCCTTTCTCTGCTTGGCCCTGCTCTGCTTTGCCTTCTTCGTCTTTTTTCGCCTCGGCTCTCTTCGCTTTGACGTTCGCTTCCGCTACGTTTTTGGCGGCTGGGACATTTTTCTTGGCCACCAACGTTCGGGGATCGATGTCAGTGAACGTCACGAAGGACAAGAAGAACGAAGCCACCCAAGTCACAATCAGGGCTCCAAAAAACAACATCGCCGGGTCGGGGAGTTTGTTTCCGGCCCATTCGATGAAGTCCAAAAAGCGGCCAATGATTGTTTTGTTAGGTGGTCCAAGAGCCACTCCACCAAGAGCTTGTCGCTGCTCGGTGAAATGAGTCTCGTGAGGCTGTTCCGGGAGATTGAGCGGATTCGCGCCGGAAGCACCGGGCTCTTGAATCCGTGATTCCTCTGATTGAGAGCCTTCAGGAGTTGGTTGATTCTCGGGGGTTGGGTTGTCGGAACTCATGAGTCAATTGTCGATCGTGGTTAGTTTTTGTCAGGAACGTGAAGACGGTACTTCATCTGGAATTCAGTGCCCGTGGAAACTTTGGGCAGAAAACAATCGTTCCAGTTTACCGACATCAACATGGGGGAGAAAAGCAACAAAGCAAAAAGCTGAGAGATTTGAAGGGGGTTCAGCGCTTCTTGAACTTCGGGATGGTCGGTTTTCCGAATCGTCCATGAACCCTTCATGGTACAATTCGACAACGTCATTGACTTTTGTTCGAGTGCGACAAGCATGCACAACATGATGAAATCAATCCCCGTTAGCTTTTTGTTGGGATTCTTGGTTTCGTGGCGGCCTCGACTTGTGCCAGAGTCACCGGGAATCATTACCGCGTTCGAACGCGAAATGCACGAATGGTTTTGCCCGCCCGAATAGTACCGTACGAGGAGACTGCAAGAAGAAAACTCGGGCGTTCGAAACGAATCGACAACGTCCTTGAGATGATTACAATGAAGTACACTTGCTTAGAGCTATAATAACTCTGCACAAGAGCTTCAGGATTCCAACTCCGAGCCGTAACCCTTAGAACAGAGGTAAGCAATGCCGCAGCAGTTCGAGGAAGCGGGACTCCGTTTCACTTTTCCCGACGATTGGACAATTGAACGCGAAAGCGATGAAGACAGTCTGAGTCTCACTCTGCAAGGTCCCGGAACTGCGTTCATGATGATCAGCCAGGATACCTCATCGCCCGATCCAGATGAAATGTTGGCAAGTAGTTTGGAAGCGTTAGAAGCCGAGTACGAGTACATGGAAGTAGAAGAGCGAGTGGACAGCTTTGCCGAACTCCCAGCCTTTGGACACGACGTTCACTTTATCGTGCTCGATTTACCGAACACTTGTTGCGTCCGAACTTTCACCACTGATAACGCAACCTACATGATCCTCTGGCAAGCGACCGATACGGACATGGAACAGTTGGAGGAGACGTTTGAGGGTATCTGTCAGTCCATCGAGTTGATCAACAATTGAGCTCCGACTACTCGATTTCGATGCGGACTTTTTGTGTCTTACCGAACGAGGGACCAAAACCAACTAGTCGTTGCTGTCCAGGCTGTACGACGATTGGCACTCGCTTCGAAGAGCGTAATCGCAAGGGCGAAACAACCTTCACTCGAACCTGCCGAACGTCGTTCCGTCGATTCTGGACACCCACCTCGAACGAACCCACGATTGACATTTCGGCCCAGTTGTTGGCAAATTGCAACAGCGTCACCTTCCGTCCCTCGACAGCCACTGCCACTTTATCCAAAATCATATAGGCGGCAGTCGTGTCGTTGTTGGTCCTGGCTTTGATGGATCCGTGAGGGAAGCGTATAGCAGTTGAAGGGCGTGAATCCGTGATGGGTCGCTGTGGTGAGTGTTTGTGCGATTGGTTGGAGTGAGTCTTCGCGGTGGGAGAGGCATGCGAAGGGGAAAGTTGCTCATTGGCTGCCCTGGCTTCAATCTTGGCCTTTCTGTGTTCCCAAAAGGCCGTCGAGACGACGAAGATGGCACCGACGATAGTGCTCGCACCGGAAACTATCTCCGCGGTCTTTCTCTTCCCTGCCATGAGCTTCCTGCTCCTTGGATGATGTCTTGCCTCCAAACTTTCGTTTTGGGAAGCAAGTTATACCCACCGTGGCGAAATGGACCAAGCCCAAAAGAATTCTCAAGTATACAATGACAGAATACTAAGGTGCTCTTCACCACTTCCTTTCAGGTCAGAAAAGTTGCAGCCGAGGTCAAGGAGCCTGTGATGCATGACAAAGGACCCTATTGTGATTACCGGATGACGGTGCGTATCTCGATTCCCAACGAACCAGGCAAGTTTGCCGAGTTGGCGACCGTGATTGCCAACCAAGGGGCGAGCCTTGGAGCGATCGACTTGGTGAAGGTGAGCCGTACCAAAATGATTCGGGATATCACGTTCGATGCCCAGAGCGAAGATCATGCGGAGACTGTCATCCAGGCACTCCGCGCCATCCCCAACGTCGAAATCCGCTCGGCCTCCGACCGCGTGTTTTTGTTACATCTGGGTGGCAAAATCTATACCCGAAGCAAAATAAACGTTCGGACGCGAAACACCCTGTCCATGGCGTACACACCGGGTGTCGCTCGTGTCTGTAAAGCCATTGCCGAAGAGCCCGAGAAAACTTACGCTTTCACGAGCAAGGCCAACAGTGTTGCAGTGGTTACCGACGGGTCCGCCATTCTTGGGTTGGGTAATCTCGGTCCCGATGCTGCCATGCCCGTAATGGAGGGCAAAGTCATGCTCTTCAAGGAATTTGCCGACATCGACGGTTGGCCGCTCTGCCTTTCGACCCAAAATGTCGATGACATCGTTAAGGTTGTCGAGGCGGTCGCTCCAACGTTCGGTGGGATCAATCTCGAGGACATTAGCGCACCGCGGTGTTTCGAGATCGAGGATCGACTCAAGGAGTCCCTGGACATCCCGGTGATGCACGACGATCAACACGGGACGGCGGTGGCATTACTGGCTGCGTTGATGAATGGCTTGAAAGTTACCAAAAAAGACATCAGAAAGATCAAGGTCGTCGTAAACGGCCTCGGCGCTGCCGGCACGGCCTGTTGTAAGATTTTACTGGCGGCGGGTGTTTCGCAATTGACTGGGTGTGATCGGAATGGGGCGGTATTGGACGCATCCGGTCCCAATCTTGAACTCGCGAGAAAGAACATTCGGAGCGTGATCCAGTTCGACGAGCCATTTTCTACCTTGAAGGAAGTTCTCAAGGGTGCGGATGTGTTCATCGGTGTTTCGGTTGGCAACATCCTTGAACCAGCGGACCTGGAGCAGATGGCACCGGACCGAATCGTGTTCGCCATGGCCAACCCACAGCCGGAAATTTCGCCAGCGTTGGCTTTACCACACTGTCGAGTACTCGCCACCGGCCGGTCGGATTATCCTAACCAAGTGAACAACTTGCTAGCTTTTCCAGGAATCTTCCGAGGCGCTTTGGACGTTCGAGCCAGAGTGATCAACGAAGAAATGAAATTGGCAGCGGCGACTGCGATTGCCGAGACGATTCCCGAAGACCATCTCACTGAAGACTATATCGTCCCCAGTGTCTTCGATAAGAAAGTGGTGCGGGTAGTGGCGAAAGCAGTTGCGGATGCAGCAGTCGAAACCGAAGTGGCGAGACGCCGACCACCGGAATCCAGGGAATGATTGAGGAGGAAGAGCCGAAGAGGACACCAACCGAAAGGCCGAGCAAGGAGGAAAAAGGAGGAAAAAGGAGGAAGCCCTCGCCTACATTTCGGGTTGGTGTCATCGGCTGACGATTGAACAATCGCCTATCATTCCATCATTCGTTCGCTCGACCGACGACGGCGAGGACCAATCCAATTTTACCGTCGGTGGCTTCGCCGCCAGCAGTGACATTTCGTTCGATCGTTAATGCGACATGCTCATCGGCTGGTGCAATCAACTGCAACTCCTTACCTTTGGCCTTCTTACTTGGGAACAGGAGAAACACTGCGGGATGGCTTCGCCGAATACTGGCAGCGCTCCGCTCGGCCATTTCTTGCGGCGGTAGGTGGCCTGCCTTGGGATCGAACTTGGCCGACAATAACACACAGAACTCTGGATGCATCGACGTTCCCATGTGATCGCCATCTTGCGGTTGCATGCCGAAACGCAAGGTGTAAATCCCTTTACTGATTTTTTGGCCGCGATAATCTCGCCAAGATTGGGCGAAGTTCACAGCCCCAAGAATCTCGGTATCATTCAGGGCTTTGTAGGTGACACCCTTTTTGATTTCGTCCTTGCCTGCGCGAACAGGAATCGACTTGCGGAACCAAAACGTCGCAATTAACTCGCCGTCGGCAGTCTTGAACTGGACTGCATCATTCCCGAACAACTTCTGGATTCCAGCCTTGAGCTTGTTGGGAACCGCTTCTTCTACTTTCTTGATCTTGTATTTTTTCGGATCGGCTTGGGCAGCCCCGACCGCCAATGCCAACGAAACAAAAAACGCAAAAGTCTGACGCACGAAAGTCTCCTTTGAGATCAAATTGCGAAAAAAAAGGGACCAATGACCACAGATGCACTTAGCATCTAAGATCGCTGATCCCTTGATTTTAAGTCAACACCAGCTTATTTGGCCGTGAACGTCCCGACATAGGCACCTCGGCCATCGAAATCCCGCCAAGTGCCACCAAGTCCATTGCCAGTGTAGCTGTGTTCCAAGATGGCGGCGGCGGTGGCCTTTACGCCAATGGACAAAGGCGGATAGTAGGCCGTTTCGTTCCCGCAGACCTTATCGTGTTGTTTGTGGAGGCAACGCGTCTTGACCTTGGCCGCTCCAGCAGTCAACTCGGCACACGTGTTATTTTTACATTGGCAGATGTTGATGTCGATGTCGGCTGAGGTAATCGAAACGACTTTCGAGAACAATTTCCCGCCTTGCTTTTTCACCAACTGCAGGAGGGCTTGGCGTTGAGCACTGTCAGCATTGTTGTCCACGATCACGGCTACTTTCGCAGGAGAATTTTGCTTGAAACCGAGGGTGTTCTTGGCTTCGACGACGGCAACGACGCTCAACCCGTCAAGCAAGACGGAACCAAGGGCACCTTTCTCGATCTTCCAACCGATGACGGCGTGTTTCCCGACCAAATTCACATCGGCGTTTGCAAAACACGGACCGGTCCAGACATCGCACGTTCGTGCTTCGATGTATTGACCAACAATTTGGCTCGCGGAAACAGGAGCAAGGAAGGCAACGGCACAAAAGATAGCTGCCAAAGATCGAGTCATCGTTGGAATTCCTCCAAAGAATGAATACGAGGGTTCATTGTGGCTTCAACCACAGGTGCATCAACTCTGCCAGTAGAAATCTTGATTCATTGTCGAAGCAATCGGTTTCGGAGTCAAGTAGGTCACTCGACCACGATCGTCGAGGCTTTCCTCTCAGTCTATAAACTTCGGCGTTGATTCGGCATGTTCTCCGACTCTTTGGAGATAATCTCGAAGGCCAACTCTCGCCCCATTGGAGAAATACATAACGCATCGGAAGACCGGGACGTGCCAGGTCCCGAGTTTGATCGTGATTGTGTTCGTGGCTTTGACTTGAGTTCCCGGTTCGGTCCTCTCCAATCGAAACTCCATGACCCCATGCATGCTCGTGATGACTCTGTCGTCCAAAGTTCGTTTCAGGTGTTTTAGCTCGGTTTGCTCGATGGTCTTGACATCCACCTGACTCTCCCCCATGTCCTCGATCCAGACTTTCTTGGGATCGTCTTGCTGGGAAACCATCTCAACATTTTGGATGCGACTTCCAGCAATTGGAATCTTTTCCGGATCTTGCAGAGCGGCCCACACTTTGTCCGGTGGAACGTCATAAGCAACCGTCAACTCAGCTTCGTAGGTTTCCGGTAAGAAAAATCCAAGGCAATAGAAAGCGACGATTACAAGAAGTACACCGACAAGAGACTTCCAAACCCAGCCGAACTTTTTTGGCACCGAGGTACTTTGCGACCTTTCCGGGACCGAGGTTGAAGAAGTCGGGTTAGGATTGTCTTGGGTTGTCATGGGGGATCCTCATTGGGTTTTTGAGCGTGATAGGATGAAGGAACATACCACACCCACCCAAGGAAGTCAGCGTCGGTAGAACGGCCTTTACCGAATAATGTCGTTAAGGACATGCCCGTGAACGTCGGTTAACCGCATGTCACGACCACCGAATCGAAATGTTAGCCTAGTATGATCAAGACCGAGCAGGTGTAACATCGTCGCGTGGAGATCGTGAATATCACATCGGCGGTCGATTGCATGGTAGCCATATTCGTCGGTAGCCCCGTAGGTCATTCCGCCTTTGACTCCTCCGCCTGCCATCCAAAGACTGAAGCCAAACGGATTGTGATCGCGACCGTTACTTCCTTGGGCCATTGGTGTTCGTCCAAATTCACCAGTCCAAACCACAAGAGTTTCGTCGAGCAGGCCACGCGATTTGAGATCTTTCAAAAGTCCGGCAATAGGCTTGTCGACGGCTCGGGCGTTGTCATTATGTCCTCGGAGCAAGTTTCCGTGTTGGTCCCATCGGTCGTGTCCCACTCCGTGGCACAACACTTCGACGAAACGAACACCTCTCTCGACCAAACGCCGAGCGATCAGACATTGATGCCCATAGCGGGTTGTATGTCGGTCATCCAAGCCATACATTGCACGGGTCGCGCGAGTTTCTCGGCTGATGTCCATCAACTCTGGAACGGCTGTTTGCATGCGGAAGGCAAGCTCGTAGTTGGCAATGGCTGACTCGACAGCTCCATGTCTTCCGGTTCGTTCTTGTCCGAGACGATCCAGATCGCGCATCAAGGCCATGCGAGTTTGTTGTGTTTCTCCGGCTCGTCCGGGCGGACGGATGTCAGGAACCGGTGGATTTCCTCGACGGAAACACGATCCCTGGAACGTAGCAGGTAGGAACCCGCTGCCAAAACAATCCAATCCTCCGGGTGGCGTCATGCCACTGTCCACGACCACGAAACCGGGAAGGTTTTGATTTTCAGTCCCGAGCCCATACGTGACCCAAGCACCCATGCTCGGTCGACCTTGTTGACCGTGGCCGGAGTGAAGGAAATAGTTTGCGTTGGTGTGTTCGGAGAATTTGGAAGTCATCGAACGAATGACGCACAAATCATCAGCACACGTCGCCACGTTCTGGAACAGGTCACTGATCGGCAAGCCACTTTCGCCGTACCGACGAAAACGCCACGGGGATTTCATGATCCGACCGATGTTGTTGAATTGGGTTGGTTCAACACGCATCCGAGGCGGCTGTCCGTGCTCGCGATCGAGTTGCGGTTTTGGATCAAACGTGTCTACCTGTGAAGGCCCTCCGTCCATGTAAAGGAAGATCACGTTCTTCGCGCGGGCTTGATAGTGCGGGGACTTACTCGCCAGTGAATTGTCGGTTGCTCTGACGCGTTGGTCAGAAGCCGCGTTGGCGAAGACCTCTTCCGCCATCAACGCAGAAAGCGCCACGGCTCCGAAGCCATTGGCTGCCCGCATCAACATTTCGCGTCTTGTCGGTGGTGTCGGGAGAAATCGACGACAATGCATATTCAAAAACCTCAGGTGGGGTTGTGCGATCTTTTGTCGAAAACAGTCAACTTGTATTTCTTCAAAGCACGACAGGTTTAAAGACACTTACGTTTGTCTGTCGTGGGGTTGATACCGTGTGTGTTTTCAGAATTACTTGGTCTGTTACTGCACGTAAATAAATTCTTTCAGATTGACAACGACGTGACACAAATTCTGCCAGGCTCGCAAGTCATTCACGTTGCCGTACTGTTTCCCCTGATTCGTCAGAAAACGCTCGACTCGTTCTCGCTCCAGCTGGCTTGGTGGTCGGCCAAAGGCGAGCAAATACATTTTTTCGATGCGTTGAGTCGTTGTCGCTGATTTTTCATCGAGCAACCGTTTCGCGAGTAGCTCCGCCTGTTGGATGACAAAGGGATTGTTCATCATCGTCAACGCTTGGGCCGGAACGTTCGAAATTCCTCGTCGACCGATCGTGCTGAACGGAGTCGGGTAATCGAAAACCATAAACAAAGGCGTCAAGAAGTTCCGTCGCACGTTGATGTAGATGCTCCTACGTCCATTTCCATCGAGAGGCCCCGATCGACCGGGACGACCGCGTCCAGACATGAACGGCGTCAAATGCGGCATGACACCCCGCCCGTACATCGTTTTGTCGAGACGACCAGAGACCGCCAATAACGAATCTCGGATGGCTTCTGCTTCCAGGCGTCGAACGGGCATGCGATGAAGAAGTCGGTTTGATGGGTCGATCGTTTCCGCTGCCGGTTGGGGGCGACTCGACATACGGTATGTTTGAGAGAGGACAATCAACCGGTGCATTTTTTTAATCGACCACTTGTGGTTCACGAACTCGGATGCGAGCCAGTCGAGCAGTCTCGGATGCGAAGGTTTTTCGCCTAGAATCCCAAAGTTGTCCACACTCTTGACGATCCCGGTGCCAAAGTGGTGTTTCCAAAGGCGGTTCACCATGACTCGAGCCGTTAGTGTGTTTGTTGGGGAGAGTAGTTTATCCGCTAGAGCCAATCGGCCACTACCCTCGTTGCCCATCGCTTCGTTTCCAACGAAGACTTCCAGGTACCTTCGCGGAACTTCTTCCCCCAGGTTTTTGTGGTTGCCGCGAATGTAAACGTTCTCGTTGATGGGCGTTCCGTCTCGCATGGCCAGTACACGCAACGGATTTGGAATCTTCGCCTCGGCTTGCTGCTTTTTCTTCAACAGGTTCGTCATAAGTGGTTCGATGTTGGTTAGATCCTCGAGTAGGTTCGGAGTGATTGCTTTGAATTCCGGACTCGTGAGCATCCAATTGAGTAGCTCGAATCGAGCAAGAGCATCGGGCTGCTTGGCCAATTTGCCTTGTTCCCAATCGCGAACGACCTCCGCGAAGAGTCGCTGATAACGTTTCGCCAAGTCGTGAGGCGACATTGATCGGTCGCCTTTCGCGATCTCAACGACGAGTGGATTGATGATCGCTGTCGAAGGCGGACCAGTGTCGGAACAAACGATCTTCTCGACGGCGACGAATCCATCCCCCTCGTCCTGGAACTCGACGTAGGCCCTATGACCCTGCCACATACTCAGATCAATCGTGTACCATCTTGGAGACTCACCATGGTTGACGTTGATCTGTAATCCGCCGTAAATGGGATTCCGAATGATTTGGAAACCATCAAGGATCACCCGAACTCTTGCTCCTCGACCACTCATTAGCAAGTGTAACTTCTTCTTCGAGATATCGAACGTGGGAGACATCAACACGCCCTGGAATCTCTTCGACACTTGACCACTGTGAGCTACCTGAGGAGCGACTACTTTATGAATTGGACGTATGTTGTCAGCTTGGAACACCAGGGTCTTCCCGTCACTTGGCTTGTCGCCAAATGCATATCCCGTCGTAAACCAACCTTCGAAGGTCCCTTCGGTAAAATCTGCCAGCACCTCGTGATGCTGCGTTAGCTTCTGTGAGGCTTCCACACCCTGCAACAACTGGGCTCTTCGAACCTCCATTTCTTTTTGCGGGAGCGCTTTTCCGTTCCGGGTCAACACGGACCAAACGTGTAGTGGATGCTTACGATCTCGGGAACGCTGTTGGATGGAGCGTTGCCAACCTTCTCGGTTCTGGCTGGTACCGAGAAGGTACTTCGCGAGTTGATCGATCTGGGCGTTCAGAGCAGTTACGGTGCGTTGTTTCGCAAGCTTTTTCATCTGCTCTTGGAAGGCGTGAATGCTATCCGCGGCTTTGCGGTAGGGGCTGGGATCGTCCACGAACGCCCTGATGTACCGCGAACTGTGGATATAACCAACAAGTGAATAGTAGTCACGTGTCGTGATTGCATCGAACTTGTGATCGTGACAGCGAGCACACGCGACCGTGAGGCCAATAAACGTCTTGGAGAAAACGTCGATCTGGTTGTCGATGCGGTCAGCTTGGTCGCCTTTCACGTCGACGGGAGAATGCTTTCCCTCGCCCAGCCACCAAAATCCAGTACCGATCATTGATTCGTTGGTTTTCGTCTTAGGGTCGATCCGCGGTTTTTCAAGCAGATCTCCAGCAAGGTGCTCTCGTAGGAACTGGTCGTAAGGAACGTCGTTGTTGAACGCGCGAATGACGTAATCGCGATAGTGATAAGCCTCGGGTATTTCGAAATCAAATTCGTGCCCTCGAGTGTCAGCGTAGCGGACCAAATCGAGCCAATGTCGAGCCCAACGTTCCCCGTAGTGAGGAGACTTCAAGAGACGATCGACGACCTTCTCGTACGCGTTCGAAGACTTGTCGTTTACGAAATCAGCTATTTCTTTTTGTGTCGGTGGAAGCCCGATCAAATCGAATGTGACTCGTCGCAAGAGCGTGTGGCGGTCAGCAGAGGGATTGGGCTTCAAGCCTTTTTCTTGGAGTTTTTCAAGGACGAAATGATCGACTGGGGTTACGGGCCACTTGGCGTCATGGACTTTCGGCACCGTCGGGCGTTGGATTGGTTGGAACGACCAATGCTTTGCCCGTTCCTGAAGGTCGATTCCCTTGCGATTGATCTTCTTGGCGATTTTGTCGGTCTTGGGCCAAGGAGCACCCATCTTCACCCACGTTTCCAGGTCGGCAATCTGTTGCTTGCTCAACTTCTTCTTGGGAGGCATCCGTAAATCAGGATCACCATAGCGTACGGCCTTGACCAGAAGACTTTTGTCAGGGTGCGCTGGGACGATGGCAGGTCCGTTGTCACCGCCTTCGAGGATCATGGCTCGCGAATCGAGCGTGAGACCTCCTCGTTGGCGTCTGCCTTCGCTCGAGTGACATTTCTTGCAATTCGCGGCGAAGAGAGGACGTATCTTTTGCTCGAAAAATTCCAGTTGGGCAGGAGTCGGGTCGTTTGCCTTTGCAGGCACACAGCAGAAGGTGACTATGAAAGCAGACGCCCAGAGCAGGCGGTGGGTTACTTGCGATCGCATTCGTTTCTCCGGGGTTTTGTGGCTTACAGACACCCAAAACGACCAACAGAATAGTATGGACTTGAAAAGGATGACACATGGTCAACCCATTCTCAAGTTCATTCTGTTTGAACTCGGCGAGACTGATGATAAACATTATACCGAGATAGGACGGACGATGCGAGAGATTGCCTACCGTTGTGCTGGTGTTAGAAAAGGAATGCAACTCTGTGTTCGGGAATAGGCCAGGCACTCGAGATAGCACTGCTGCCAATCGATCGCAATCTCAAGGCAAGTGTCGATTCACCCGGACAACTCCATGGTTCCAAAAACCAAAGGAGCCTCCGATTCGCATACCAAACCTTTGCTCTCCTCCAGCGTGTTGATTGTTTGGCCTGTTTATGTTGCACCGATCTAAACGCCTCGGGTTGAATAGATTAAGAACAGTAGTGGGAAAGCACAGGATTCGGTGACTCATCGAACGAGTAAAATGCTCGGGGTAAACAAAACGCAGTTGACTCGGAAAGTTGGGTTGGAGGCAACGAGAAACAAAATGAAACCACCGCAAAACGACGGAAAACAAACGTCATCGGACATTGACCCAACCAAAGAGAGGCTCCTTCGCGAAATCGAAACCCTTCGCCAACAGCAGAAGTTGTTTGATGCGGAATCCCTTTGTGAGAAACTCCTGCATATCGATCCTGATCACGCACACACTTGGTACACCCTCGCGATCATCGATCATTCCCAACAACGTTACCAACAGGCCCTGGAGAGGATCGGCCGAGCTCTCGCCATCCATCCCGACGAGGCGAAATACCAAACCTTCCAAGGAAGCGTGCTGGTGGCCCTCGGTCGGGTCTCCGAGGCTTTGATTTGTTACCTACGAGCCGTCGAGTTAGAACCTTCGAATGGCCTGGCGTTTTACAACTTGGGTTGGACGTATTACACACTGAATCAACGAGACGCAGCCCAGCGGGCCTATGAACAGGCAACAGAACTGGCTCCCACAAATCCGAAAATCTGGAACAACCTCGGGAATGTCTACAGAGATGCGCAGGACTTCGTCCGAGCCCATCGGTGTTACGATCAAGCGCTGAAGGTAAATCCCAAATACGCAACAGCGTACCTCAACAAGGGCACAGCGTATTATAAATCGGGAGACTTCGATTCGGCCCAAACCTTCTTCGACAGAGCCATACAAATCAACCCAAACCACTTCGAAGCACGCATACACCGCTCGTGTGTGAACCTGCTCAATGGCAAGTTCGAACAAGGATGGAAAGAATACGAATATCGATGGCTCCGTCCAGGGCATTCCAAACCATCTGTTTCTCACCTCGAATGGGACGGAACACCATTGGCAGGCCGAACGTTGCTTCTGTATTCGGAACAAGGAATGGGAGATACCATCCACTTCGCACGCTACGCCAAGTTGATAAAGCAAAGTCACAAAACGAGAATCGTCCTGACGTGCCAAGTTCCTCTGGTCTCGCTACTCTCGCGATGTCCTGGAATCGATGTTTGTGTTCCCAAGGGCCAACCACTCCCTGCCTTTGACGTCCATTTGGGATTGCTGAGCCTTCCGAGACTCTTGCAAACCGAGGCCGACACGATTCCTGGTGAAGTCCCCTACTTGTTCGCCAAGTCAGACCGGATCGGGTATTGGAGAAACCAACTCGAATCGATCTCCGCCAAGAAAATCGGAATACTTTGGCAAGGCAGTCCGGACTTTCCGGGAGACCCACAGCGGTCGTTGAAACTTCAACAATTCCGTCGAATCGCCGAGATTCCCAACGTCCAACTCATAAGTCTCCAGATGATCCACGGGACCGAGCAACTCGAGGCATGGAATGGACCGAACATCCTGGACGTCACCAAACAGATCGACCGTCACCAAGGCTTTGAAGAGTTGGCCGCAGTCCTGATGAACCTGGACCTTTTGATTACCTGTGATACGGCCATCGCGCACTTGGCAGGCGCGTTGGCTGTTCCGGTGTGGGTATGCATTCCGTTCGTTCCCGATTGGAGGTGGCAACTCGAGCGAGAGGATTCCCCCTGGTATCGAACTATGCGATTGCTCCGACAATCGACCCTGGGGGACTGGAACTCTGTTTTCCAAAAGATTACGAAAACCCTGACCCAAGGCGAAACACAAACCGACGCCATATCGTCGACTCTAGCTAGGCCCTCATCTGGGATTCCAACGACCTCTTCCGAATCTGGCCCAACCAAGCAGGAACTTCTTCGCGAGATCACAACCCAACGGAAGGCCAAGAGATTGCCCGAAACCGAGCGCCTTTGTCACGAGCTTCTAAAAATCGATCCGCAGCACGCCGCTACCTGGCACACCCTCGCGGTCATTGATCATTCCCAACATCGTTACCAAAAAGCTCTGGAAAGCGCCAATCGGGCCGTCCGCATCCATCCCAACGAGGCGAAATACCAAACTTTCAAAGGGCTCGTACTGGTGGCCCTTGGTCGGGTTTCGGAAGCCTTGGGCTGTTATCGACGGGCCGTTGAGTTACAACCCTCCAAAGGGGACTGCGCTTACAACTTGGGTTGGGCACACCAACATCTCGGCCAATGGGATGCCGCCCAGACGGCCTATGAACGGGCTACGAACTTAGCCCCGATGGATCCGAAAGTTTGGAACAATCTCGGGAACGTATACAAGGAAAAAAAGGACCTCACAAGAGCTCACCAATGCTTCGACCGAGCTTTGGAGTTGAATCCAAACTACTCCATCGCTCGCATGAACCGATCGCTGCTCTACCTACTCCTTGGAAGGTTCGCAGAGGGATGGGATGAGTACGAAAGCCGTTGGCTCAAACCCGGAAATCCCAAGCCACCGCTGCCTCACCCCGAATGGGACGGAACACCTTTGGCAGGCCGAACGTTGCTTCTGTATTCGGAGCAAGGAATGGGGGATACCATCCACTTCGCACGCTATGCTAAGTTGATCAAGCATAGCCACCAGACGAAAATCGTCTTAACGTCCCAAGCTCCTCTTGGCTCATTGCTTTCGCGATGCCCTGGAATCGATGTTTGTGTGCCCAAGGGCCAACCACTTCCTGCCTTTGACGTTCACCTGGGGCTGTTGAGCCTTCCGAGACTCTTGCAAACCGAGGCCGACACGATTCCTGGTGAAGTCCCCTACTTGTTCGCCAAGTCAGACCGGATCGGGTATTGGAGAAACCAACTCGAATCGATCTCCGCCAAGAAAATCGGAATACTTTGGCAAGGCAGTCCGGACTTTCCGGGAGACCCACAGCGGTCGTTGAAACTTCAACAATTCCGTCGAATCGCCGAGATTCCCAACGTCCAACTCATAAGTCTCCAAATGATCCACGGGACCGAGCAACTCGAGGCCTGGAATGGACCGAACATCCTGGACGTCACCAAACAAATCGACAGTAACCAAGGCTTCGAAGAGTTGGCCGCGGTCCTCATGAACCTAGATTTGGTTATTAGCTGTGATACCGTCATCGCGCACTTGGCAGGCGCGTTGGCTGTTCCGGTGTGGGTGTGCATTCCGTTCGTTCCCGATTGGAGGTGGCAGCTTGAGCGAGAGGACTCCCCCTGGTATCCAACTATGCGATTATTCCGGCAGGAACGCGTCGGAGACTGGGAGAGCGTGGTATCCAAAATGATCAAGAAACTTAATGTCAACGAATGGGAGTAAAGGCAGTTCCATTGTCAGCTCCCCCTTGCTGGTCGTGTTGTGTTGACATACGAAACCAACCCCGAGACCGTTATCGTCCTCACCGATCGAAAAATCGAATTCTTCCGGCGATCGTACATTTCCAAGCTGCCCCGGTGGGTTGTGTTTTCTGAAGAGTCTCGCCTAAGATGAATTATGGGACCTCTTTTTTTGGCGAGTCAAACGATGCGAAACTTTTACCTCATTGATGGTTACAATTTAATGCACGCGTTGGGGCATTTTCCAACGACGGTGGCCCATGGCAGTCTTAGGAAAGCTCGCAATATTCTACTCGCTCAAATCGCACACGCCCACAAACACGAAGAGTGCGAAGTAACTGTCGTTTTCGATGCCGCCAACGCCCCTCTCCATTTACCCTCGCGGATCCGATTCAAGAACGTTCTCATTCTCTTCGCTGTGAAACATGACGAAGCCGACGACCTTATCGAAGAACGTATTCGCCACGACTCGAGCCCCAAACAACTCCATGTTGTTTCGAACGACCTTCGTTTGCGAACGGCAGCCAAACGCAGACGCTGCCGTGTGTTGACGTGTGACGATTATATGGACCTGATCGAAAAAATGGCGAGGGAGCAGGGCCGACTCGAAACGACTCAGTTCGATCCCGATAAATCTGACGAGGACGAGAAGGAATACTGGGGTGCGAAATTCGATCACCTGAACAACGACCCGGATATGAAAGAGCTGTTCGATCCCTTTCAATTCGACGAATTTAACCTCGACGAATTCGACTTCGAAGACTTTGCCGATGGCCCGACGTGATTGAGTTTTTCCCAGCGACTCTTTTGGACACTGCCACGATTACCCCTCTCCGCTCTCCACCCCGCATCCCGCTTCGGTTCGTTCTTCCTATAATCTCAGAGTTCGTAAAGCCAGATTTCGAATTCGCCTTTTTCCAAGAAAGGACTTTTCCGACATGGAAAATCGTGTGTATAACTTTTCTGCCGGACCAGCTACGTTGCCGTTACCTGTGCTCCAGGAAGCCCAAAGAGACTTGTTGGCGTTGCCAGGCGTGGGAGCTTCTGTGATGGAAATTAGTCATCGCTCCCCAACGTCGGTGAAAATCTTCGAGGAGACCGAACAGAATATCCGTACGCTTTTACAACTACCCGATAACTTCCGCGTGTTGTTTCTACAAGGGGGAGCAAGGCTCCATTTCGTCTTGGTTCCTTACAATTTTCTACAAGGACAGGAGAAGCCAGCCAGTTACATCGTTACTGGTTCCTGGGGAAAAAAAGCCATCGCCGACGCTAAAAAATTTGGAAATGTCCACGTCGCCTTCAACGGCGAGGCCGACAAATACATGCGTGTCCCCGAAGATGATGGGATCAATGTCGATCCAAACTCGGTGTATGCTCATTTCACGTCCAACGAAACAATTCAAGGTGTTCAGTTTGCCAAAGAACCCGATGTTGGTGATGTCCCGTTGGTCTGCGATGCTTCGTCAGACATATTCTCGCGACCGTTGGATTTGAAGCGTTACGGAGTCATCTACGGCGGAGCCCAGAAGAACGCCGGTCCCGCAGGCGTGACGTTAGTGATCATTCGAGACGACATGTTGGCGCGGCTGGAGAATGCCGGTTTCCCGGACATGTTCAACTACAACAAGCACGCCGAGGCCCAATCGATGCAGAACACCCCACCGGTGTTCGCAGTCTATATCGTCAAACTCGTCACCAATTGGCTCATTAAAGAAATCGGCGGGTTGGCAGAAATGGACAAAATCAACACCGAAAAGGCCAAACTCTTGTACGACGTCATCGATCAGAGCAACGGCTTCTACAAAGGCTGTGCCTATCCCGAGAGTCGGTCGAAAATGAATGTCACGTTCACGCTCGCGAATCCGGAACTGGAGAGTGCTTTCCTCACGCAAGCCAAGGAACGAAATCTAACGGACCTGAAAGGCCATCGAAGTGTCGGCGGGTTTCGCGCATCGATCTACAACGCCATGCCTCGGGAAGGTGTCGTTGCCCTTTGTGGCTTCATGGCCGAATTTGCCGAGAAGAATTAAGACCTCAGTCCGCCAAAAAGACAGTCTAAAATCTAGCCGGCAACACAACAACACCCGCCCGACCTGAGGTCCAAATGGACTTGGGTCGAGCGGGCAGAGGGACATTCAGACACACGCTTCGTTGGGAGCCTACTTCTCAGATGGTGTTGCTTTAGTAACCACGCGGGCCGTAATAGTAGTTACGATGAGGGGGACTGAAGCAAGACCGTCGGGGCGGCCCGTACCGATAACCACGGGGAGCAACGTAAACAGGTTGTCGGTCACGAACAACGACGGTCCGACGAGGTTGGACTACAACCGGCCCCCGACGATACACATCTCGGACAGGAACAGGACGGAAAGCACGTCCCCTGTCGTAATCGCGACCGACATTAAAACGAACTGAGAGACCGAACTGCGCCTTACTTTCACTGGGCAATCCAAGCATCAGGGCCGAAAGAAAAGCAACCGTTCCGAGAGAATAAATCGTCCGCATCGAATCTCACTCCTCACTAGAGTTTGTTGTTGAGAGAGAGTTGCTGGGTCGTCCCTCTCATCTCCTGCGAAAGTGAGACGCAAGGCCACGAGATCCTTGCGCGAATCCAATTTTCTGACAAAGCTATGAGAACACCGTTGGGCAAGAGCGTATGGCGAGTATAGGCAAAAGAGAGCGTTTTTCACGCTATTGAGTGAACCAGTTTTTATGGTTCTCTGGACGAACAGTTGGTCGTTGGTTTCCAGAGTTTGTGTTCTTCTGTTTTGGTCAAACCCTGTTTCAAAGGTAGGCGATGGCTTGGGTCTGGGAACAAGCCAATCGCCTCTTTCTATTAGGACTCAAGAGTGGTCTGTTCGGCGTCTCTCGAGTCGGCCCGCCAAACTCTTTTTAGTCGTCCCTCGGGTGAAACACACAGACACAGATGTCTCGGACTTCAACTGCCTGTTCGATCCGCGAGACTTCAAAAACGGCTCGGAAAAGTAATGTCTGCCAGCTATGGCGTTTTCTTCTCGGTCGTTTCCAGACCCAACGTTCGTCCTTTTTCGACGGCAGGGACACCAGAAGAAAGCCAACGCGGCGCTGGGGCTCCCTTGCAATAATGGTCGAAGAATTGTTGCATCCGGACCGCCCAGTCACGACGATTTCTATCTTGAGTCAACCCGTGTTGCTCGCCATTGTAATTGAGCATCCAACAAGGGCGACCGAGTCGACGCAACGCCACAAACATCTCGATCCCTTGGTACCACGGCACTGCCCCGTCTTTGTCATTGTGCATCATCAACAATGGAGTACGCACTTGATCCGCCCAAAAGACAGGCGAGTTTTCGATGTACCGATGCTGCGCTTTCCATAAGGTCTCTCCGATTCGACTTTGTGTCTTCTCATACTGAAACATACGACTCTTACCACTCGACCATCGAATCCCACCGTAAGCACTTGTCATATTACTCACTGGTGCACCCGCTTCGGCGGCCGCAAACATGTTTGTCTTGGTGACCAAATAAGCGATTTGGTATCCACCCCAGCTGTGTCCCTGAACTCCTATCTTTTTCGGATGGACGAATTTTTTCTGGATCAACATGGTCACACCCGGCAGGACCGCATTGACACAGCTTTGTCCTGGGTGGCCGACTCGATAAGGAATGTCAGGAACGAATACCAAATAGCCGCGACTCACATAAAAACTGATATTGATACTGGAACTCGATGGCCTCGGCGTGACATAACTATGGAGTGTGCTCGACCGACGCTCGTAGAAGTAGACCATCATTGGGTACTTCTTGTTCGGATCGAATCCTTCGGGCTTATACAAAATTCCATCCAGTTTCGTGCCGTCTAAGGATCGCCAGTTGACTAGTTCTGCCGTCCCCCACAAAAACTTTTTCTGTTGGGGGTTTGCATCCGTCAAACGTTTCATGTTTTGGAAGCTGGTGTTCGTGAGCCAAACGTCGGGATACTTCTCAAAGGTCGATCGAGTCACAAGGATGCGATTGGCATTTTTCGCCTTGCCGACTGCACGAAGACTTTCATCAAGCATCACGAGCTTGGTGGGTTTCTTGGTTCCGAAAACCCGGTCTTGGTAATACCCAGAGGCTTTCGTACCAAAATGAAACGCCGACAAGAGCATCGGCTTTCGAGGATCAATGCTTGTCTCCGACCGTTCGAGTCGTGTGTAGCGAAAACGGAGATTCTCCTTACGTCCAACTCCATCGGTCACACAAATCGCTGGAAGATCTGTCGCTGGATCAATGGCCCAGATGTCGTGTTTGTCATAAACGAGAAACGCCTTGTCTCCTTTCAACCAACCAACCGTTCCGTAACTCCCCGGCAAAGCTGGCAGATCATGAAGTTCGTTATACACTGGATGTGGAAGCCGACTTGTTAGGTTCACCACCTTCTGCGAAGCCACACTCATGGCCATCCAAGCACGTTTCCGATTGTCCCACCAAGTGAGGTATTTCGCTTCCGGCGAAAGCGAGGCCGAGCTCTGTAGCTTTTTCAAAATGCGTTTGCGTTGACCCGTGGTCACATCGACAAAGTAGATGTCATAGTAGGTCGGAGAGTCCCACGAACTAATCATCCGATAGGGTTTACTCGTTCGACCAACGGCGACATCCGCATCCCCTTTTGCGCCCACAGACACGGAAGAAAGCTCCTTGTCGGCAAGTTGAACGACCTTCTTGGTTGTTAGTTCCACCACGGCCCGATAAGAAGCGTTTCGCAGGAAATTCACGAACTTGAGTTGTTGAGGTTGTAGGTAGGGATCTTTCCAGTGCCAAATGTCGACTTTCACCTTTACCTTTTTGACCTTCTTTGGGTCCTCGGGTTTGGGCTTCGTGGTGAAGAATATCCGTTTTCCGTTGTTAGAAAACGACGGCGACGAGGCATTGATGACCCAGTCCTTGGGAATCCCCTCGGATTTCGGAGTGACGACAGGAATGGCTTTCTTCGTCCCTTCTGACCAACAATAAATGCACCACGCCGTCGGCTTGGTTTTCGTGTTGTCTCGATTCGTGAAAAACGCCAGCTGCTTCCCTCGACGATCGAATACCAGGGATTGATAGTCTCCCTTTCCAGCTGCAACTGGCATGATCTTGGATGTTTTGGTTTCAAACAAATAAACGCCGGTCTCCCTCTCATTTTCCGACTGTCGCAGAAACGCAAGTCTCACTCCATCTTTGGTCCAAGAAAAACTCGAAACGTGAGTCTGTCGCCACTGAGCTTCGGTCTTCAAGTTCCTAACGATCAAGTCGTATGAAGATGCCTTCCCCTTGGTGGTCTTCTCCGCGTCCTTTTTTGGATCGGATGTTCCCTTTTTTTCTGCTTTTTCGGCATCTCCACCACTTTTGGGAGACGTCGTGCTTCTCTCGACAAGATAGGCAAGCCAACCAGTACCCTCACTCGGCAACGAAAAAGAGCGGACCCCTGGCTTGGTGAATTTCTTGCCCGAGGATAAGTCCAGAATGACAAGTTGCTGTTTCGGAGCCGGTGTTTTTACCGTCTTCTTGGTGTCGGACTTAGTTTTTGATTTCGTGGTCTTTTTCTTTTCCGGAGAAAGAAGATAGACCGCGTATCGGCTGTCGTTCGTGAATTGAACCGATCGTACTCGCTTTTCGGAATACTCTGGTTTTCCGGATCGATGAACGATTTTGAGAACGGAATCGCCTTTTTTGACGCTGATCGTGTAGCGAATCCAATTTCCGTTATTCGAAATGGTTGGTGAGCTTACGCTGTTCCAAAGATCGTAACTTTTATGATCGAGAGGCTTCTTTTTTGATGTCTGCGCGGGGGTCTCGAGCCCCAACCCTCCCACGCAAATGAGGCAGAGGAATGGAATACAAAGTGTCCGTTGCATGGAAAACTCTTGCTCTTTCATCAAAAGGGTGAATGAAGCGATCAGTTATCTTTGATTGCTGACCGTTTTCAGGAATCTTGTGGCAGTGCCTATCTTATCTATTTTGACATTCGAGAAGCAATTGCCATAGGCCTCGCGATGTTTCGGAATTGGGCTCGAGAAGATGTTTCTCTGGCTTTTGGAAAGAATAGGGATCGGATCGATCTTTCGGTTTCTCATCCGAACCGGCTCTGCCCTTCCCTCCAAGTCCTTAACCGGCAGGCTCGCCCCTAGTAGTTTTTGTGCAATAAAGTCCCCGAGCTAACATTAAGTTTGCCCTGCGGGACTTCAACAGCTTGTCTACCATGGGTCGTTCATTTCGTGCGTACTTCCTTGACACGCCCGCACCCACTTCTTACCTTTCACAGCTTGGAGTGGTTTGCCAAGAAGAACTCATCGCCGGTGCTCTGATTACACTCCGAAACAAATCAAGGAAGCTCCATGCACCTGACAATCGGTTCCAAGGTTTTTGCCGTGCCGAACAACGAGCAATCCTCGTACAGTGGGACCATTCAAGAATTGGTCCTGGGGCGTTGCTGCATCGAATTCGACGATGGCAGGGAAGAATGGGTGGACTCCGAAAACGTGTTCGCTCGTCATCTGGTCGCAGGACAATCAGTCGAAGTACGCTTCGCCGAAGGACACACCCACCAACTCACACGTGTCCTGCGAGCAGGTCCCCACGGCGCAGTCGTACGGGATGCGAACGGCAAAGAAAAACAGGTCGGCTTCGAACAACTCCGGGTACCATTGGAAGTCAGTCAGGACATTGTGACTGGAGATCGCGTTTGGGGCCAATGGACAGGCGACGATTACTGGTACCCCGGAACCATCGAGGGCATCGTCGGAGATCATTTTTCCGTGCGGTTCGACGATGGGGGTCAAGACGAGTTGCAACAAGAACGAATCAAACCGTTTGATCTCCCGGTGGGTCTGCGAGTTCTGGCATACCCCAAGTCGCAAGGCGGATGGGTTCCCGGAGAAATTTCGTCGGTCGAGGGCGAGAGAGTCCGCATCCGTTACGACTATGGAACAGTGGTCTCGACCAGTGTCGCGAACCTCAAGACCGACTTTGGCAGTCCCACCTGGCATCCCGGTGATCGTGTATTGGCTCAGTGGGACCCGGAACCATACTGTTATGTAGGAACCATTCGAGAAATCCAAGATGATAAGATAACAGTAGAGTTTGATGACGGAGACAAGGCCACGGTGTTCGGATCACAAGTGTTTTGGCTCTATTTCGTACAAGGTCAGACAATCCAGGCGAGTCGTGACGGCGACCAACGATACGAACCGGCTTGGGTCCTCCAACTCCAAGCCGAACAACTCCAGGTTCGCTTTGAGGACAAAACGACTGCATGGCTCGAACTCAAGGACGTCCGGATTTCCCCAGACAGCATTGTGAACTCTGGTTGAACGACAACGTGAGGAGATGATAGAAGCATGTGGCAGGCTGGCGACCGAATTTTGGCTCAACGCGGACCGGGTGTGTACTGGTATCCAGGAACCATTCGCCATATCGACGACCAACGCTACTACGTAATTTTTGACGACGGGGAGGACGCGTTTGCGAACAAAGACGAGCTTGTCCGCCTCGCCTTTTCCAAGGGCGACCAGGTCTTCGTACGCAACGACAACATCGAAGACTATGTAGACGCTCGGGTCGTTGGTGTCGCTTCGGGAGGCCTTCGCGTTCGATACAAAACAGGCGACGAACATCCTGTCGAGTGGCAAAAAATTCGTGTCGACATCGATACGTGGAAAGCACCAGACAATACTGAAGTAGTGCCTTCTTCAGCACCGGTGCACTGGAACCTCTGCGATCGAGTGTTGGCTTGTTATTACGATTTGGAATGGTATCCTGGCATCGTACTTCATGTCGAACGAGATCGAATCACGATTCTTTTCGATCACGGCGGTCAAGGGATCGTCACGCCCAACAAGGTTCGACCTCTGAAACTCGAAGTCGGTGATAAAGTAACTTGCCGATCGAAACACGGCCCCGACTTCTATCCCGGAGAGATTGCCCACATCGAAGGCGAAAAAGTTCATATTGTGTTCGAAGACGGCGAAGAAGAAAAGACCTCCATTCGTCTCGTTCGGGTACGTCGCGATAGTTGGTTTGACACGCGGTCCGAAGTTCCCCTTTTGATCGGCAGTCGAGTCCTGGCCCAGTTCTACGACTTGTTTTGGTATCCAGGCGTGATCCTCGGAGTGGAGGGAAAACGAGTCCAAATCGCTTTCGAAAACGGAGACCAGGGATTCGTCACCCCCGATCAACTACGCGGATTGAATATCGAAGTCGGCGCGCGTGTGTTTTGCCGGGCTCGTGGAGGACTGGAATATCAACCCGGTGAAGTCATCGAAAAAGAAGGCGAGAAAGTTCAGGTTCGCTACGAAGATGGGCATTCCGAATGGGGTTGGGTGCGGATGCTGCGATTGGAGGAGTAGGGCTAAGAGCGCGTTTCGCATCCACGTCCGTAGTTGTTATGATTGAATCTACAATACCTTAACCGCTGACTCTATATTCCCACAAGCGGGTAAAGGAACTCCAGGAATCATCCCAAGAATTCGCAAATGCTTCACTCGAAGGCAACCCCTTTCGAACGGGTCTAAAAAGCTAATTGCTTGACTCGAGCTAGTCTCTCTTCCGTAGACGACAGCACCAAGAATGTGAACAGCTGTCCTCCGCGAAAATGTCATGGGAAAGCACTTCGGAGGGCTCAAGAGGTCGATTCATGCAGCATCTAACAGTCAGTTGCCCCGCTTGCGGCGTCCCCTACCAACTCGATCCTGAGCTGCGTGGGAAAAAGATACGATGCCCGAACACGCTTTGTCGATCTACGTTTGTTGTCAAGGATGACAGCGAACCAGAATCACCTCCAGCTCTACCTGTGCCAACATCTCCACTACCACAGACCACCAATCAGGTCACCGGGACGGTCGGCAGCATGATTCCCCTTGTTTCCACCGAACCAGTGAGTTCCGATTCATCAGACCAGGCCAATCCGAACGAGATTCTCGATCCAAGCTCAGGAGAAACACCACAGTTCATATCCTGGGATCAACCGCCACCCGTCAGACAACGCTGTGAAGGCTCTCCACCGTCATACACACCGAGTAAGGACACACCACCGACACCTCCGAAGCCTGGTCCGCCGACTCCCAAGAAACAAGAGGAACCGAAGCCTGCACAAGAATCGCTCCAACAAACCCAAGAACCTCAAACGCCATCCAAAGAACCGATTCTCACATCGGAACCGTTCGCGCCACCTCCTCCCCAAGCTGACCTCCAAAATGATTTCCTGACGGACGACTTTCTCGAGGATATCGGCGAGCCGTCCACCGAACCCGAACCGACAACCGAAGCTGTCGTGTTCGGTTCCGGAAACTGGGAACCTCCACCAGTTCGTGATGGAAACGACTCCCCAGTATCTGACGCTGCGACTTCAGCGACTCCCACACAGGGTTCCATGGCAACACCCGAGTCAGGCGAGACGCTCAATTTGGAAGGCGACATCCTCGGAGGTGATCCGTTCGATGCTTACAAGCAAGGCAAAGGAGGACAAGTTTGGACCTGGGTCATCATTTGTAGTCTCTTGGTCATTCTTGCAACGGGTGCCACTAGCGCCTATTGGTTGCTCCAGCCAGTCCCCGGAGAACACGAACGACTTCGCCGTGAACTTGCTCAGGAGGCGTATCAACAAAGCGAATACGACGAAGCTGCTCATCTGTTCGATCTCTTGAAGCAAGACTTCCCGGATAGCTCCAGGAGGGATTACTACGATTTCATGTCGCGATTGGCTCAAGCACAAGCGCCGATCCACGAACCACATATAACGGCCGAAGGGCTACAAACTGCAACGAAGGACTTCCTCCGTTTTTTGCGTAGCCACAGGGGCAACTCGTCGCTGAAGGAATCCGAGGAGGAGGTATGGGTGACGCTCCAAAGGGCTGCCGTCGACTTGACAGCGAAAGCTCGCGAAAAGAAAAAAAGCCAACTTTTGGATGTCGCCAAAACGGCGCTTAATGCAATCCAGGCCGAAAAGTTGAAGGCACCCAAGGGTGAGGAAATTCTGTTCGTACAAGCCGCCAAGGCTCACAAAGAGACCGAAGAGCAATTTCTGTATTGGGAAAACCGGGAGCGTCTCATAGCGTCTCTCAAAGCCATACAGCGGACGAGCGGAAATCTTGTAGCCCGCAGTCAAGCAAAGTTAGCGCCGTTTACCGTGCTCCACCCGGATCTCGCTACTGATCCCGAAGTCACCAAGTTACTCGATGCGATGCCGCGCCTTCATCTCCAAAGCATCGCCTACACCACATCGGCACAAGCTCCTGTCACGGCCAATGGGCTCGCTGCCCTCCCAAGCCTGTTGTTTCTCCGCGACACAGGAGCTTCCGCAAACATTCCTGACGTTCCGGCAGGAAACGTCTTCTCAATAGTCCAGGGTGTGCTGTACTCGATCGATGCCCGCAAAGGAACGGTCCGGTGGGCCAAACGCATCGGACTCGACACCGTGTCGTTGCCAGTACGGCTACCCATGTCTTCGATTTCCACTGAGCGGCTGCTCTATGTGGCGAACAATGCCGAACGCCTGGTGATGGTTCGTGCCGACAATGGCCAAGAACTCTGGCAGCGAGACTTGGGTGGTGTTTGTCCAGGAAAGCCTGTTCTGGTCGGAAACAGAGCCTTCGTGGGACTCGACGACGGAAGAGTCTTGGAAATCGAAACGACTTCCGGAACTTTACTTGGTGAGTACGATCTAGGCCAGCGACTCACCGGATGGGGTGTGCATCATCCCGAGACTTCCCTCGTTTACTTTCCCGCAGAGCAGGATTGCGTTTTCGTCTTGGATGTCGAAAAACAGAAATGCACGCACATCTTCTACAGCGAACATTCGGCTGGTTCGTTGATTGGTTCGCCAGTCGTCATTCCGACCGAGTCCAACGAGTTCGAGGACATCAACAGTGGATTGCTCGTATTGAATGAAGCCAATGGACTCGATAATGTACGCTGGCGAATCTTAAAAGTCCCCCCGAACTCCAGCGAGAGCCTCGCAACTACTCAAGCCTTATCGGGATGGGCTTGGTTTCCACCGACTCACAAAGCAGGAAAAATCGCCTCGGTTACTGACAACGGCCACTTTTCGTTGCTTCAAGTCGAGCAGCCTTTGGATCCCGAGAGACCCTTCGTTACCGAGTTCGAAAAAACGTTCTCGTCGTTTGGCAGTTCAAGAGATTTAGGAACCCGATCTCAGATCGTTGCCATGACCAATAACACGACGTGGGCCATGATCCACGGACGACTTCGAAAATTTCATGCTGGTTACTATCGCGACGGTTATCGTATCCGTCCCTTACCTCTCAAATCGGCATTCCTTGGCACGCCCTTGCACGCGAGCGAAACTCGTCGACGAGAAAATGACAACCATGTCTTTTATCTCACGACCCGACGAGCCGGGTCGCATGCGTTGTGGGCTTTGGATTCGTACAGCGGTGCAACACTCTGGGAAAAACGGATCGGCCTTCGTGTCGAAGAACCTCCAATCGGCTTCGGTCAGAAACTGGCGTGTGTAGCTCCCAACGGCGAAATCCTGTTGCTTGACCGAAACCGTTCGCCCAAGACAGCCCCCAGATGGTCCGATGGCATGAAAGCGACCACCTTGTTACCGAAAGGGTATGGACCTATCGGCACACAAGCGGACCTGGCTGACGAAATCCTTTGGGTGTTGGGGAGCCCTACGAAAGAAACTCCGAAATTTTTGCAGCTTCGCAGATTCGACCTGGCCAATCCGAAATTATCTAGTGACATCAATTTCCAACTCGATGCTCCCCTGCAAGGTACCCCCGCCATAGGAAAGGTGCGTGACTCAGACTCATCAGGAAAGACCTGGCTTGTGGTCCCACTGGCGAACGATACTCTTGTCCGAAAAGCATCGGACGGACTTGTCGAGAGAGGACCGACCTGGAGGTCACCAGAGGCGGACAAAAACGCTCCATGTCACGTTGCCTGGGTGCAAGACAATTACTACCTCGTCACAGACGGGAGTCGAGGCATCAAGCTCTACCTGTGGGCCGACAAAATCAGACGTGACAAATTGGCCGATGCCACACTAGAAGGACGGATTTTGAAAGCTCCCGTTCTGCTCTCGGAAAAGAAAGGAAGCAACTCACGTGTTTTGTTGGCGGATAAATCCAACAAGGTGACGTTGTGGGATGCGATGTCACTGGGGGAGGCCCCGATCCGCGAATGGTCATTCCAAGGCGAGCTGAGTCGCGGCCCATTTCTCCGAAAAGATCGGTTTGCTTTGATACTTGACGAAACTCGTCTGCTGTGGTTCGATCCGAATCGTACCGGAAAGCTGTGGGAGTATGTGGGTACCAACCCGATCGTTGGAGAACCGGAACTCATCGACGGAAAACTCGTCGTGGCTGACATCGCTGGTCGTGTGGTGGTTCTTAACACGACAAACGGCAAGATTGTCAAAGAAGTCGAAACGCTCGTCCCGACGGCAGCGCCGCTGACGACTCCCGTGGAGTGGTCAGACGGATGGGCGTTCATTCCCCTGACCGATGGCACAGCCGTTTGGTGGCCCATCGGCTCGAAAACAGAAGAGGAACCGAAACCAAAGTCATGAGGAGCTGAGAAAAACCATGTTGCTCTTGGAATACAACTGGCGGAAAGAAGTCTTGGAATCGGAAGTTCCAGTGCTGGTTCACTTTTGGGGGCCAGGTTGTCCACCGTGCCGGGCGATGGAGCCGTATATCGAGACCTTGGCCAATGACTTCAAGGTGTGCAAAGCAAACACCGCCAAGAATCATGCTCTCGCGGCGCACTACGGTGTGTCAGCCGTCCCGACTCTCATGATCTTTCAGGAAGGAGAGGTCGTTTTTCGCCACGTCGGGTTATTGTCCGAAGCCGAATTACGGTCGGAGATGGAAAAGGTGAGCCAGACATAAATGGTAATTAGTGGCGGCGAGCTGCCGCACTCCAAAAACGAAACGGAGCGAACCGACCGAGGCACGACCAACCGCCGTAGTCAGAAAACGCAACCGGTGGACGGCATACCCCCCGAACGTGTTGTGTCACTCATAATCTTGCTCGGGTTCGCTCCACACTCGCACATCGTCTTCGTCGATCTCAACATAAATGACATTGGGGTGACAACAGACCGGACAATCCTCGACGTACTCTTGGGAACTGCCCGCCGACCAGTCGACCGGAATCACTATTTCCTCTCCACACGAATCACAAACGTATGCGGCTTCTTCTTGCATTGGTATTCTCCTGGAGGTTGTCTCCATGCCGTACTTCATCTGCGTTACCTGCGGAGCACAATATCCAGAAGCCGCCTCGCCGCCAAGTGCTTGTCTGATCTGTCAGGAAGAACGCCAGTATGTCGGTTGGGCAGGCCAACGTTGGACGACCCACGACCAACTCTGTCGCACCCACCGAAACACAATTCAACAAAAAGAGCCAAACTTGGTCGCCATCGGGCTCGAGCCTTCCTTCGGCATTGGACAGCGAGCCTTGTTGGTTCGTCAACCCGGCGGCAACGTTCTTTGGGATTGCATTCCGATGCTGGATCGAGCCTTGGTCGATTGCCTCCGCGGGATCGGAGGTGTCGCCGCTATCGCTATTTCCCATCCCCATTATTACACTGGCATGGTCGAGTGGAGTCGTGCTTTTGACGCACCGATATATCTGCATGTTGCGGACCAACAGTGGGTAACTCGTCCCGACCCGATGATCGAGTTCTGGGAAGGAGAGACCAAGAGAATTGCCGACGAGTTGACCCTCATCCGTTGCGGCGGCCATTTTGAAGGCGGGACTGTTTTGCACTGGCCAGCGGGTGCTGACGGAAAGGGCGCTCTGCTCAGTGGAGACATTATTCAGGTTGTCCAGGATCGCCGTTGGGTCAGCTTCATGCACTCGTATCCAAATTTACTTCCAGTCTCCGTGGACACCGTCGAGCGAATCGTTGCTGCCGTTGAGCCGTACGAGTTTGACCGAATCTATGGTGCGTTCTGGAACAAGAACGTCGGCAACGATGCCAAGGAGTCCGTCAAACAATCGGCCTCGCGGTACATACAACACCTCACCGGCAGTTAGCTATGGGAAACGATATCGTGCCAAATTCACTTGCTCCTACGACCTAACCTCATAAACGAACTTGCTGGCATCAAGATCAACCAAGGAATCAGGAACTATGTCAAATTCCAAAAAGAACAACAACTCGAAGGCGGGGAACAGGCCACCTCGCAAAAAGAAACCAACTCCCAAACAGTACGATCCGAACACCCCGAAGCCACCAAAAGTCATACCCAAAAAGCGAGATTCGAAAGTTGATGCCCTCTTCACTCTCGAAGTCCTACTCACTGGTGGACCGGTCACAAATAAGTTCATGAAAGAGAATCCTGTCGTCACCCGCACAATAGAGATCGAGGGCCATAACACGCTTACCGACCTGCATTACGTGATCTACGACGCTTTTGATCGATACGACGAGCATTTGTTTGAGTTCCAGATGGGCAAAAGGCCGATGGCTCCAAACGCCAAGAAGTACGTCACCAAGGTCGATCCCCTTGGGGGACCTTTGAGAGGCTTCGACGACGAATCCGGAGACACGGACAAGGCAAAGATTGGCCTCTTGAGCCTCAAACCAGGAAGTTTTTTCTGGTACTGGTTCGACTTTGGCGACGATTGGTGGCACAAAATCTCTGTCAAGGGTATCGGTAAAATCGATCCAGAGGTGGCCTACCCCCGAATCACAGAGACTATTGGCAAAAGTCCACCGCAATACGGAGGTGGGGATGAAGACGAAGACGGTTACAACGAAGAAGAGGATTTAGAAAACGAAGAGAGCAACGAAGAGGATCTCGTAGAGGAAAAGGAAGAGCGAGAACACAACGAGATTAAGCACAAAAAATAAGAGTAAACCGATTTCGCCTTACAATGTCCTCTATACCAAGGCGCGCAAATCTCCGAGCCAACTCTCAATCAGCTTTTCCAACCGCTCGGAATGTTGGCGTTTGTGCTACAATTTTTCATGCGATGCCTCGAAGCTCGACTCGGAATCAATTACTTACCCGAACGGTTGTGACCACATCCACCCAAATCGCACGAATTCCGGTTTCTTTGCTTAGGAGTAACATCATGTCCTCAAGCGTTGGTTTCGTTTTTCTACTTGGTGTGTCGCTCGGCATGTGGATTTTCATCACCTCCACGACACCTGCATGTTGCCCAGCTCCGAAGGGCGGCAAGCCCGTTGTCAATGCTGACCAAACGGTCATCCTAATCTGGGACGCCAAGAAAAAACGGCAGCATTTCATCCGTAAAGCAACGTTCCAAAGCGAGTCCGATGACTTTGGTTTTCTTATTCCTTCGCCGAATCTTCCAGAGCTGTCGGAATCGGCGAACGATGCCTTCCCATACTTGACAGACTTGACGAAGCCCAAAGTCGTCACAAAGAAAAGACCCCAAGGTGGTGGCTGTGTTTGTGGCGGTCTCGCCACCAAGAATCCAGATATAAGGCCCCCTGGGGTACAGCAGGCTGCGGTTAAGGTCAAATCGCGAAAAATAGTCGCCGGGTTCGATGCGGCTGTCCTCGAAGCCACAACCGCCAAGGCTCTTGTGACATGGCTGAAAGATAATGGGTATGCGTGGTCACCAGAAATCCAGAAATGGGCCGAGCCTTACATCCAGAATAAATGGCATATCACTGCCCTGAAGATTGCCAAGGAGGAAGATGGCAAAGAGAACAAAGGGGTCGCTGCGAAAGCCCTCCGAATGAGTTTCGATACAGATCAACCGCTGTTTCCGTATCGCGAGCCAGAGTACACAAGTTCGGCTAAGAACCTGATCAAGGGCTCTCGAATGCTTCGGATCTATTTCATTGCCGAGGCTCGCTACAAAGGGGAACTGACGAAAGACGATCGCTGGACTGGGAAAGTCGCCTGGTCGAACAGGCTCAAAGCCAAAGACCGTCAGGAGCTCCTGAAGCGACTCAAACTACCCGAAACGACTGGACCTGACCAATGGTGGCTCACCGAGTTTGAAGATTACTGGCCCTACAAAGTCGCTCCTGCGGACGTGTACTTTTCCAAGGATGAGAATCAGTCCACAGTCGAACGTGAACCTATCATCCGATACGTGGCGTCAACTTGGCCGAACGACGCAATGTCATACGCGCTTGTGGCTGTCGTGGTTGTGCCCCCAATCATGACGCGAGTGAGACGAAAAAAATGCAACAGCTAGAACCTTTGTGGTGTGATTCCAAGTAACGAGATCTGTTCCAACGGACTGTGGATAATCCGGTTCGCTACAGACCACATTCCCGTACTACCTACGTTCCACAGTACAGTGGCCCGAGGTTGGCTCGGCCTAACATCTCGTCCCACCGGGCCAATCTTTACGACCGTTCCCGATGAACGAAAATACCTTCCTCCTCGATCACCTCGCCGATGACCCAACAGGACTGACCCGCGCCGGACATCTGTGTTTGGAACTCGTCGAGTTGGTCGCGAGGAATCGCGAGGAGTAAACCGCCGCTGGTCTGTGGATCGGCCAGGAGCATACGCTCGTCCTCGGTCACGTCCGAATCAAAACGTGCATGGGACTCATAGTTCTCGAGGTTCGTGGCTCCGCCAGCAGCAAACAGCCATTGATCTGCGTATTCACGAACCCCCTGCAGAAACGGGAGATCGTTCATAAAGAACCGAACGCCAACGCCGGCACCTGACGCCATTTCCCAGGAGTGGCCCAACAACCCAAATCCGGTGATGTCAGTCGCGGCTCCCAAGCCCAGGTTGACCGCGACTTCGGAAGCCGATCGATTGAGCCGTTTCATCCAGTCCACCGCGGAAGCAACGTGAGCCTCGTCAGCCAGTTCGGCTTTGGCGGCTGTGGCGATAATCCCGTTGCCCAGCGGTTTGGTCAGGGCCAACACATCGCCGATCTTCGCTCCGCCCTTCATGAGTAGTTGGTCTGGATGAGCCAGCGCGATGACGCATAGTCCCACTTTGGGCTCATCATCTTGGACTGAATGCCCACCTGCAATGACTGCTCCGGCCCCTTTCACGGCCATTCCCAGCCCGTGCATGATTGAGGTCGATATTTCTGTTGGTAAGGATAGAGGCAATGCGACGATACTTAAGGCGAGGATCGGCTTGCCTCCCATGGCATACACATCCGACAGGGAATTCGCCGCCGCGATGAAGCCGTAATCATAAGGGTCGTCGACGACGGGCGTAAAAAAGTCGTTAGTCGCAATCAGCACACGCTGATCGTCCAGTCGATAAATGGCCGCATCATCGGGACTATCCAGTCCAGCAATCAGGTCGGGGTAGTCAGATGGGTCGAACAGTGATTGTAACGGACGCAGGACCTGCGTCAGCGCCTCGGAAGGCAGTTTGGAAGCTCAACCAGCGCACGACGTCAATGTCGTCAATCGAACGTGTTTTGCATCGCTCATGGATGATTTACTCCAACGGATGAACGGCCTCGATTTCGACACGGGCCGCGGTCAGATGTTTCTGGACTTGCTCAAGGTCGGACCAAGAGAAACGAAGTGCCACGCCACAGTTGGAACTAAACTGCCGAGGCGTGGGCATCAGCTTGACGGTCAAATGGGCTTTTTTCAGAACTTTTTCCGACCGCAGAGCTGCCTGAGTCCCATAAAACAGGACAACGCCTTGGTTACTCATTTTTGCGTCCTCGCGAGATTGGCTAAGGCGTTCAGAGTCTTATCAATATCCCGGCTTGTCGTGAATGGGCCAGGCGAAAGACGCACTGTTCCTGCAGGGGAAGTTCCAAGAGTCCGGTGAGCGGCCGGTGAACAGTGCAGTCCGGGCCGACAGAGGATCTCGTGTTCCTCGTCCAATTGGGCCGCGACGTCTGAGACATGGAAACCATCCAACGTAAAGGACACAACGCCGATTTGTTGCTCCGGATCACCAGGTCCGAACAGCCGTAGGCCTTTGATTGTTCGCAGGCCCTCCAACATCTGGCTCGTCAACCTCTTGTCGTGTTGACGTAGGTATCCATTTTCGGAATGCTGCAGGTATTCCAAACTCGCCATGAGTCCAGCTAACCCGACACTATTGGGAGTACCGGATTCGAACTTGTCCGGTAGAAATTCGGGCTGGCTCTCGTCTTCGGACCGACTCCCGGTGCCTCCCTGTCTTTGTGACCGAATCTCGGAAACATCAACGCGCTCGCCGATCGCCAGACCACCGGTTCCCGTTGGTCCAAGCAGACCTTTGTGGCCGCTGAAGGCCAACAGGTCGATGTTCATGGAAGTCATGTCAACTGGCAACATGCCAGCGGTCTGGGCCGCGTCCACCAGGAGCAAGATTCCATTACGGCGTGTAATCGCGCCGACCTCCGCCACCGGCAAGATCGTCCCGCAAACGTTCGAAGCGTGAGTCAAGACGACCAGGCGCGTTTCGGAACACAGGGACGACTCGATGTCATGCGGATCCAGGCTACCGTCGGCACCACACGGAACGACCGTTAGTCGAATCCCTTTTTCTTCCAGGGATCGCAACGGTCGCATGATGGAGTTGTGCTCGATCGAGCTGGTGACGACATGATCGCCTGGCTTGAGCATACCGTGTAAGACGATGTTGACTGATTCGGTGACTCCAGAGGTAAACACCAACCGAAGTGGGTCCTCCAAACCGAAGAATTCGGCTAGAGCCTCGCGCAAGTCGTAAAGGACGCGCCCCGCGGCCAAGGATAAGCGGTGTCCTGACCGTCCAGGATTCCCGGCGCTCGTTTCGAGAAATTGCTTCATGGCCTCGGAGACGGTCGAGGGTTTCGGCCAAGATGTGGCTGCGTTGTCGAGGTAGATCATCGGAACTCATATTACTTGCTTAGTTGGATGCGGAAACTCTCGTCTGTCGATTCGACCTCCACAGTCCAGCCCTCGCGTCGGGCCAAACGGGCGACATTGTCACGTTGTGTTCCTGTATCAACCAGGACAGTTACCGAACCGTGGTCTCGCCCAAGAATGGCCTGACGCGTGGCAATGACGGGTTGAGGGCAGTTAAGACCGCGGGCGTCGACGGTGCTTGTTTCTGTGTCGTTCATGCAATCATCTCGTGTAGGTGGAGGTCAATACGGTGTGGCGTTCCAAGTGGGATAATTCGAGAAGGTCAATTTCGTTGTTGGGAAAGTGCTGGCCAAAGACCAAGGAAAAACAAGAACCGACCAAACCGGCAACAAGACGCGGCAAGCCAAAAACACTCGTGGGAATGTCAAGTTGTGGGGCGTTCGCGAAGACCGAGCCCAATCAAGGCAATGACCACGAAGCTCACAATAACGGCAATCGGTCCATAAGGGCCAGGTCCCGCCGGTGAACTGGCCAGGCTGAAATTGTGAGCGAAGGCCGCACCTACAATCATGCCGAGTACCATGACCGCCGCATCACCGTCACCCTCTCCAGCCAGTACGAGCTGTCGGCCAGGACATCCTCCCGCCAACGTGAACGCCAAGCCGACGAGGATCATGCTCGTGAAATTCCAAAGCGTGTCGTTGTGGGCTACAGGTTGATCGGTGAACCCTGGCTTAAACTGTCCTAGAGCCAAATTGGCGGCGAATGCGGCGAGCACCAGTGCGAAGATGCCAACCGTGAAGTGGGTATCACGCATGAGCAGAAAGTCCCGAATCCCTGCGATCGTACAGAATCGGCTGCGTTGGGCTAAAAAACCGATGAGTAACCCTCCCAACAAGGCCCACGGGATTGGAGCGTGTTGCGAACCTGGACCTTTCTCACTGAAGAAAATCGGTCCGGTCAGTTCCTTGCTGGGGGTTCGTCCCAGTTGGGGTTCCAAAACCAGTAGTGCCAAGGCCCCGACTGCCAAAACAGGCACGATCCATCCGACGGCAGCGCGAGCCGATCGACTACGTCCTGGTTCGAATCCGAACTGGAAAAATTGGACTCCCAGATAAACGCCCCCGATCAAGCCAAGGATGCCCGGAACGGCGTTCCAGTCACCACCCGCCAGACGGAGATAGATGCGCCACGTGCAGCCTAGAAACACCAATGCGCCGATCATCCCGAAGACTCCCAACACAAATCGAACTATGGGAGCCGAGCCGGTCCTAGGTTTGAATTCGCCAAACAAAATCGCAGCGAGCGTGGCACCAAGTACCACGCCGATGATTTCGGGACGGATGTATTGAACAACACCGGCCCGATGTAGGCCCAGTGCACCCGTCACATCACGCAAGAAACATGCGCTGCAAAAGCCCATGTTTCCCGGATTCCCAAGGTGTACGAGAAGTGCTGCCGTGACTCCAGTCACTGTGCCTGCCAGGACGACCGCCCAGCGTGAGGCAAAGAAGCGATTCAGGAAGGACATAAGCACCTCCCTCTCACTATTGCCGTGATTGGATTGGTGGGATGAAAATGAAGCATGGGTTCGTCAGATGTCACCAGTCGTGTGGAGGTTAGGATCGAGCGGACCAAACGCTGCTAGCACGGCTTCGGTACGTTTGTTGAGCAAAAATACAACCACCGTCGATGCGTTGAACACTCTCCAGTTCTGGGCTGAATTCTCACCAAATAGTCAAAATGATACCAACGTACCTTGGCAACAGCAATCCCCAATCGCACCTAGTCATTCTCGGAGTGAGAGATTCGCTTCCTCTTCACCAAACTAGCGTATTGACAACCGTCAAGAATCCACTGCCGATGCTTCGAGAGGCAAAGTATCTCAGAAATCGGGTCATTTTTGTGGGATGAGATACTCCGGGAATCGTCAAGCTGAATATGAACCCGGAGGAACTTGGTCAACTCATGGATCGGTATCTGCTCGCGCTGGTCTTGTACGCCAGGCAATGGTCGCCTGCGCCCGAGGACATTGTTCAGGAGGCGTTCTTCAAGCTGGTGAAGCAAAAACCACCTCCGACTCACGTGGTTCGCTGGTTGTACCGAACAGTCCGAAATGCTGCAATCGACTCTAGACGCGCAAGACAACAACGACGACGAACCGAGACCGCAGCCGCCGAACAAAAATCCAAATGGTTTTGTGTCGATATCGCCAACCAACTCGATGCACAACAAGCCAGCGAGTTGTTGCAATCGTTGCCACCCGAGAATCGTGAGGTGGTGATCGCCCACCTGTGGGGCAATCTCACGTTCGAAGAAATTGCCGAGGTGGTGAGTTGTTCACCCAGCACGGCTCACCGCCGTTATGTCCGGAGTCTCGAAATACTTCGTGAGAGGTTACGCATACCATGTCCGAATCACGACAAGAACCAGAACTGACCCAACTCGAAGCGATGTTTCGAGAACTCATACCCCAAAACCAACTAAACCGTGATCGGTTGCTCTTTGATGCCGGACGTGCCTCAGTACCACGAAGAAAACTACCTTTCGTTCCGTTAACGACCGCATTCGTTGGCATCGTGCTGGGTATCGTCGCGGGGCGTTATTGGTTCTCAGTGCCTGGTCGCATGGAAACCAAGTTCATCCGGATTCCCGTTGCGTCGAAACAATCTCCGAAAAAGGAACAGCCCCCGCAAGAGCTGTTACCACAAAAACAAGAGCCCAAGCGGCAAATCCAGATTGCAAAGAAGCGTGAAAGTCCTCGACAGTCGACGAGCTATCTGGGATTGCGCGATCAAGTCTTACGCTGGGGACCAGGCATCCTACCCAGTCCTCCGAAGACCTTTGAGTTGGGGGAACAACATCCCCCAACTGTCTTCAAGTTGTATTCGGATTGGATTGAGTAAACACCACGTTCTCGGGCAAAAACAATACAACTCGTTCCTTTCGAAAATGCATGCTGTCGGCACTGGATTTATGTCTTTGTTGGCTCTTTTCGCTTCGACAGGTCGTCGAAAACGCCCGTTTCGCCAAGGTTTGGAACTGCGGAGATGAGCCCTTTCAGAATACGAAAATTGGAAAAAAGGAGATTCGATTTGAACCTCAACTGTCTGTTTTCGCTGCTTCTCTGTGTGAGTATGCCACTCTCCACGCATGCTTCAGGGTTGATCCCAACGACCACTCCCCGACCGGATGATGAAAAACCGAAAGTGATACAAGTTCGCCTGACGCCAGTAGCCGAACCTTCGCCAGCTTTGCGTTACCGATTGACCCCCAATTATTTGGAGACGAGTCCCGGCAACGCTGCCATTCACTATTATCGAGCTTTTTCCCCGGAATGGGGAACCTACCTCGAGCGGGACAAGAACCTCCGTGCCGTCTGGGAAAAATGGCAAGCGAACACTGACAAAGCTCCAGACAAAAAGTTACGTTTCGTCATGGCCGATAATGCTCTGAAACAAATCGACCTGGCAGCTCGCAAACGCTATTGCGACTGGGATCTACTGGAACAGGTAAAAGCCAAAGGCATCGGTTTGTTGCTACCGGAACTCCAGGGATTCCGACAATTCGGCAACCTATTGGCCCTCCGAGCGAGATTTCATGTCCTGGATCGAGACTACCCCAAGGCAATTGCGAGCTTGCAAACCGGAATGAAACTGGGGCACGACATTGGCGAAGGCCCGACGTTAATCCACCTACTCGTGGGCATTTCCATCGAAAAAGTTATGCTCGACGAAATCGAACGGATGGCCCAGCGGAAAGGGACTCCGAATTTATATTGGGCTTTGGCGGAGTTGCCCCTACCGTCTCGTTCGCTCTTGAGAACCTTGCAAACAGAAAGAACCCTGCTCGAGAGCCTCCTCCCTGGCTTACGAGAAATGGCCAAGAACCGACAAGCCAATCCTCTCGGACGACCCGAGCTAGATCAGCTCATCCGCGAGTATATAGAAGTCCAGGCGATGGCAGGAGACGGAGGAAGTCGGAACCAGTGGGTAGAACGTGCCGCTCTGGCTGTTTCGGCGACCCAAATCTACCCTGTAGCCAAGAAGGCATTGCTCGAGGAAGGTCGGCCCAGTGAATTGGTCAATAAAATGCCCATCCTTCAAGTCGTCCTGATCTACGAAACACAAAATTATGAGCGTGCCTACGACAACGTCGTGAAGTGGTCGCGGTTGCCTTACCATCAAGCCCGGTCTGGACTTCGCAAGTCGATGTCCAGGCTCAGGACAAAAGCAGGTGAGGCAGGTTCGCCTGGTAAGGTCCTGGTCAGGCTATTGGTCCCGGCGATCACAAAGGTCCATCTTGCGGCCTATTCTGTGGATCGTAGAATCGCTTGCTTACGCTGTCTAGAAAGCCTTCGTCACTATGCCAACAAACATAATGGCGAACTGCCCAAGTCCCTCGACCAGCTAGTCGACTTGCCGGTTCCGATGGATCCGATGACCGGCAAAACGTTTGAGTATCGGCGTGAAGGCACCAAGGCCTACTTGACCGCTCCGGTTCCCCGAGGAGAAACAGCGATCTCGCAGAGTCATCACTGGAATTTTGAGATAACGATCGCGAAGTGAACAAAAACAAATACCCAAAATATGAGGAGAGCCGATCAATGAAACGGTCGTTTACGCTGTTGTTGTGTCTCGTTGGGAGCGTGGGAGTCGAAGCAGGAAACCCACTGACTGGCAAACAACGGGCGGACAAGATTGCACCTTACTTGGACAACCAAACAGTGGCCGTTGGGTACGCGGACCTGGCCAAAATCCCAGTCGCCGAATTTGTCACCCTGGTTACAAAGAATTCGAACCTCTCGGAACAACAGACACAGGCCATCAAAGCGAAGATTCAAAAAGTTCTGGCTTCCTTGCGAAAAGTGGGAGTCAAGGAAATGTACGGAGTGATCAACCTGGCGGAACTCCAACGGGATCCAACGTATTTTGTTGTCCCAATTCAAAGGGGTAAAGGTGAGGAGGTCGCGAAACTATTGGCGCAACTGAATCGAGGGCGAACGGTAAAGCAGTATGGTCAGATCGTTTATGTCGGGAACGAAAACACCACCAAACATTTCCGAAACGATCCACCAAAGGGGCTAACAAAAGCCTTCGCAGCCACCGCCGATGGTGACGCTCAAGCGATCATCGTCTTGTCTGATTTGTTGCGAAAAGCTCTAGGTGAAACCGTCCCGCAGTTGCCGAAGAAACTCGGTGGTGGTTCGTTGGCGGACTATGCTAACGGTCTTCGCTGGGCCGCCGCAGGATTGCGTTATCGGCCCAAGTTGGCTGTCAGTGTCATTGTTCAGAACAAGGACAACGACGCTGCGAAAACGTTGTTTGCCTTGACGAAGCTGGTTTTTGCACAACTGGGTAAGGAACTCACCTCCCAAAAGACCGGTATCCAGTTGCCCAATGTCCTGCTTCCCAAACTGGAGGGCAGTCGGCTCGTTCTGCGAGCCAACCAAGACCAACTGATGAACCCACTAATGCAACTGGCGAGCAAAACACGGCAAGCATCCGCTCGCCTCCAGAGCCAGAACAATCTCAAGCAAATCGGGTTGGCTTTTCATAATTTCCATGATGTCGTGGGAAAGTTCCCCGCTCAGGCGACTTACAAGAACAATAAACCACTTTTGAGTTGGCGTGTGCACTTATTGCCTTATCTCGAGCAAGAACACCTCTACAAACAGTTCAAGTTGGACGAACCTTGGGATAGCCCGCACAACAAGAAACTCATCGTGAAAATGCCGAAAGTGTATCAAGCGGTCTATTCGAAAGCTCCGGTGGGGAAAACCGTGTATCTCGTTCCGGTCGGCAAAAAGACTCTCTTTCCCGGCAAGAAGGGATTCAAGATCACAGAGATTCCGGATGGCACAAGCAACACCATCTTGGCCTTGGAGGTCGATGATTCGCATGCCGTCATCTGGACCAAGCCGGAAGATTTGACTGTGAATCCCAAAACTCCCTGGAAGGGGTTAGGCAAGCAACGAGGAGCATTTCTGGCCCTGTTGGCTGATGGCTCCGTTCGCGGCATCGGAAAGGACACCGACTCGAAAGTTGTGTCCGCGTTGTTCACGAGAAACGGTGGAGAACCAACAAATCTGCCTTGAGCGATCCTGACTTTCGCAAGGCTGGCTTGGCCAAGGTCACGTTGCAACTGGATAAAACGGCCTACATTGGATTTTGGTTCCTGTCGTAGACTGGGCATTCTCAGCAAAAAAACATGAGTTTGGACGAGCAAGCCCGTTACGAACTACAAATGCAGGACAGTACTGTCATCTTGCTGTGCTTTCTTTGGCCGGTGAGATGTCAGTCCTACGTTTCTTTCCAAGAGTTGTGCACGATTTGGATTGTCAAAACGTATTTTGCGGCCCATTCGCAACTCCCGCTTCCATCACCAGTGGTCCAGTTTTCGGGCTTCGTTAAAGAGCCCGGGTGACATGGACCATCAGCATGATCATTCCCGATTTGTCAGAACCCATCCATCCTCTCACCGGTCCAACCAAAGTGCTCTCTTGCCGACTAAACATCAGAACAGCAGAATTTACGTTGTTGACCCGATACAATTACCAATCAGATTGATCACAATTTAAGGATTCTCCAATCCTCCTCTCGCGGACCAGACATGCGTCGTCGCGTCGTTGCCTTTCGACCGTTATTGCAAGCATACCTTAACGAAGGTGTGCCGACAGGGAGGCAACTTTCCCAGTTACCTGTCGTCGGGAGCCGCTTTCAGGCGATCCTAACTGCCGACGAAAGGCTCCTGAGCGAGACGTTCCTCGACAAAGCAACCAAAGACGAATTTCGATCGGCCCTCGTCGACTTCTACAACCAAACAGTCACTCCTTCCCTCCAACGAACATCGTGCGAGCGACATTTTGGCGTCCTCCGCCACGCCGTCGACCACCTCTGCCGAAGCAACGACTCAGTCGGCGTCAAAGCGGCTCGCGTCCTCGATGCAAGCGGTCCCTATCACGTGCCGGGACTTGGGTTATCGTTCTGGTCGGCGTTGCTCCAGGCCATCGATCCCACCATCTGTCCCGGTCACAATCGAGCCATTGCCCGCGGGATGGAACGAGTTGGGCTGCTGAAGACCCAGGAGGCCCGACCAGCGAAGGATTTGTATCAATCTCAGCTACAGGCGTATTCAAAACTCCTTTGTCAACATGACCATATCTCGGCGCTGCACCTGGATCACTTCTTCCTTTTGGTGTCGGGAATGCAGGGAAGGGAATTGTGGTTCGGTCTCGACTCGCTAGCAGAGACTCTCGTCGGTTGTGACATTCCTGCTTTGATCCGTGCCGAACGCACACAATTGCCACTCCGGGAACGTATCCGCTTACGAGGGAGCGAACTTGCACACGCCGCAAACGATCTCGAAGAAGCCCTCGAAACCGACGACGTCAGAATACTCGAAGCAGCCATCTCGCGCGTGGCCTACGACTGTGTTAGACAAAGTCATCTCGAATGGAATGCCTATCGTGAACAGCTCTTCCACTGGACCAGACGACTGTGGAACACCGAAACTCCGTTTGCAGACTTGGCTGCGTTCGTGGCAACCTCTCCCATTCCAGGAACCGGTCTGTGGTGGCCCACGAGCATCCTGACGATCCGCGATCCACATCACTATTTTCTCTGGGACGAACGGTCGCGAGAGGCGTACCGCCGCATCAGTCCCGAAGCCGTCAACAACGATCTTGCCGAAGGGTACCAACTCTATTGCGAAGGCGTTTCGACTCTATGTGAGCTCTATAATTTGCACCCACTCGAAGTGCCCGCACTGATCGGCCGAATACTGGAACAACCACGTCATTCACCCAACAATCCCGACACAGAGGATGTCGGCTTTGGCGGCTTCTGTTCTGACACGTTCACGTTTTTGTCCGAGCTCAATCAGTGCAACACCAAGGACTGGATGGGAGCGAACCGTGAGCGTTATCAATACGCCGTTCGCGAACCGCTTATCGAGTTGTGTCGCGCTCTGGTGCAAAAGTATGTCGAGCCCATTCTCAATCGTGCTTGGAAGTGGAACATCGAAACGACACCGCGGCCCGGAAAGGCACTGACGAGTATCTGCAAGAACGACTACGGGCAATCAACGCCCTATGTCCCCGAAATGTGGATCACGTTTTGCCGCGCTGGCGAAACCAAGAAGGCCCAAGCACAGCTCTTTGTCCGCGTTACTGAGGACACCATTTCGTTCGGGTTCCGGTTGGGCAAGCAGCAAAGACAGGCCAGTAAACTGTTCCGTCGGAATCTCCAAGACCATGGCCAAGCCCTTTATGAAAGTTTGATCCGCTCCGGTGCAGTCGCCCAGTGTCAGTTCGTCCGAGAGAGTAGAACAGACGAAACTATACCGATCAAGGACGCCGGGGACCTTCGAGCATGGGCGACCGGGAAGTCACTTGTTGTGGGAAAGTCTCTGGCAAAAACCGATCCGTTGCTTGCGTCCGAAAATCTTGTGGGCGAAATTATCCTGACATTCGACCGTGTTCTTCCGGCGTTCGCGTGTGCGTTCCTGGACGACCCATCCGAAGTGCTCACAAGTCGAACGGAGAACTGTTCGGTCACGAAGTCGTTCACCGCCGATGACTTCACTCGAAAAACGTATCTGCCAGCGGAGTGGTTGGCGAAGTCTCGGTCGCTACTCGAACTGAAGCGACAGTTGATCCTTCAAGGAGTTCCGGGCACGGGCAAAACGTTCGTCGCAAATTCCCTTGCTCGGTGGCTTACCGGAGACCGGGAGGACAGCGTCCGGTTGGTCCAGTTCCATCCAGCGTTTAGCTATGAGGAATTCGTCGAGGGTATCAAAGCTCAGTCGATCGAAACCAACGGACGCCACGAAGTCACCTATCCCGTCGAAGCGGGATTGCTCTGCGACTTCGCAGCGAAGGCGGCCCAATCTCCATCGCTTCCCTTTGTCTTGATCATCGACGAAATCAATCGCGGTAATTTGCCTCGCATATTCGGCGAGTTGCTCTATCTGCTCGAGTATCGCAACCAGAGCGTTATCCTGCCATATTCACGAAGGAACTTTCGGCTTCCGCGAAACTTGTACATCCTCGGCACGATGAACGCCGCTGATCGCTCCGTCGCCCTGATTGACCAGGCTCTCCGCCGTCGCTTCTCGTTTCTGGAAATGCCACCCGATGGCCAAGTGCTCACAAAATGGCTCGAGCAACACCCTCCCCAGGAAGGTCCACAATTTGCAAACATCGTCGTCAAACTATTCGAACGGCTAAACACATCCCTCACCAACGATCTCGGACCACACTATCGAATAGGCCATAGTTACTTCATGGTTCCGAATCTCCAGTCCGACACTCTCGCGACTGTCTGGGAGCACCAAGTCCGTCCCCTCATTGCCGAGTACTTCGCAAGCCAACCGAATCGTGTCGACACGTACGACCTCGACCGGATGTTGCAAGCCGAGCGGAAGAAGGGCAACGGTAAGCGAGCAAGCAGCAAAGCACGCAATTAGACTCTACATGTCTCTTTCGACTATGGTTTGATTTCTTCGCTGCTGGAGTAAATTCGGTGACAGAGCTTTCTAATTGTCGTATTTGACAACCACTTGTGTCTTTGCAGCTTTCAGTTTTCACCAAACTCGCCCTTGAGCGGAATTCTTTAACATCCAAAGTTCGTGTTGGAACGAATAACCTCATGTCAGCAGGCTTTTTTCGAGGCCTGGTCGCCGGACGGACGGTATATTGCGTACCGAGGAAATGTGGGAGGGCGTGTTGGACTTTTCTTGTACGATACGAAACGTCGGAACTGGCGGCCGATTCCTAACGTCGGCAACAACAGCACCCACGCGACGTGGGCCAACGCGAACAGTTTATTTTTTGAAACCGATGGCCATGCTGGAGTATCGGGCCAATGGATTTTCCGCGTCGACCTGCGAGACGAAAATCTAGCCCCTGAGCCAATTTTCTACGGTGGATTCCCTCCGGACCAGTGGGTCAATCGTCTAGCCGTGGCATCTCAACGTGACACCGCCCGTAAAGTGTTGCTGGCAATGAAGTCACCGAAGACACCACTCGCTGTTGTGAATCTGATTCGATCGAATAGTCCCGCCGCTCGTGAAGCAGGGATCGAGTTGTTGGTGCCGCTTGGTAAGCAAGCCGAACTTGCCGTTCCCGGGCTGGCTGCGCGGCTCGATCGCCTTCCTCTGTCCACGCAGAAAGACGTGTTCATTTGTTTGTCGCAGTTGGGGGCACGGTCCAAGGCTGCAACACCAGCACTCCTCAAGCTCCTCAAATCAAAAAAACTACCGTTCGGCTCGGTACCCTTGAAGTTCTGAGGTCAATTGGACCGGGCGCTAAAGAGAGCGTTCCGGCCCTTGCGAAGTTTCTCACGATCGCCAATACCACGGAAAAATGCAGAGCTCTCCAAGCTCTTGGATCTATGAGTGAGGCAGCTACTTCCGCGATCACGGCGATCCGCGAACTCACAAAATCACGTGATAGCCGCGTCCGGACGTCTGCTGTTTCCGCGCTGAGTCGAATCCAAGGGAACAAGTAGCCACCATGCAATGATCGCCTCCAAAGAATTTTCCTGGAGCTTACTTGTCGTCAACGATACGCTACGAAAGTCGACATATCTACATCACACCATTGAGGAGACCAAAGATGTCGAAGTTGTGTGTACGTTGCGTTGCGGGATTTGTAGCCTCCCTGTTCTTATTGACTCCCTTTTCGGAAACTTTCGCCCAACAAAAGAAGAAAGAAGCACCGGTGGTCCCGCCCCGGAAGGGCAAGCGTGAGGTCGTAAAAATCTTCAACGGCAAGAACCTTGAAGGTTGGGTCGGCCACAAGAAGTATTGGTCCGTAAAGGACGGCGTTATCATCGGCAAAAATACCAAACCAGTGAAGGTCAGCACGTACTTGTTGACGAAACGAAAATTCAGCGACTTCCGTTTGATCTTCGATTTCAAGTTGGCCAAGTCGGAGATGCACTCGGGGATCGCGATGTGGGGTCGTGTTGCCCCTGACAAAGGGGACAAGTACACCTATGCCGGACACCTTGTTATGTTTCCCTCAGGCTATGGCTTCTACGATCTGTTCGGTCGCAGACTCATTCATCGCAACGCCAAGCAAGCTCGAAAAGTCGGCAAGCAACACGGTTGGAACACTATCGAGATCTTGGCCCAAGGAAATCGAATCCGATTTGTCCTCAACGGCAAACTTATCTCGGACTGGCGTGAGCCGCTTCCCAAACGTATCAAGGTCGCTCCCATTGGACTGCAATTACACTCGAACCGAGTTCCACAAGAGGTCCAATTCAAAAACCTGAAGATGGAGGTTTTCCCAGAAGATGATCTCCTCACAGTCGCGAGAGGTCAAGAACTGGGACCGGTCCAAGACGGTTTGGTGAAGGGGACCTACACAATTCCAGCCAAAATGCCGTCTTTTGCGAAATCCACCCTCGACATTGGCCTCTATCAATATGACCCCCGCATCGCTGACAAACCAGCGACGGTCGTCGACCAAATCAAAATCGATCAGTCTTCGCATGTGCAGGGAATGACGACGCGAGAACTCTTCGCACTGGGCAGGAACGCCAAAGAAGACCCAACGGCGCGCTATTATGTCACCTTCTATGTTCTCAAAAACGGCAAACGAACCCATACGGGGCGATGTTCGCATAACCCTCGAGGGCTCTGTAACGTCCTGGGACCCAACGGTCCGTCCAAGATCAAGCTGACAGTACACCCGATAGGTCGTTAGAATGACTGCAAAGACGACTCCAAGCTAAACCACGCGGACAAAGACCATGCCAATTCATCCACAAACGCCAATCGAAATTCCTCATTTGCCCACAGTCCAATCTCGCAGGGATTTCCTGTTTCGGGCCGGGGGAGGATTCGGCGGAATTGCTCTGTCGTGGTTATTGGCACGGGATGGCCAAGCGAGTGAATCCACACGGACAAATCTTTTGGCTTCGCGATCACCGCATTTCGCCGCACGAGCCAAGTCCGTCATCTTCATGTTCATGGTCGGTGGCCCGAGCCAAATTGATCTCTTCGATCCCAAGCCCGAACTCCTCCGCAGGAACGGCGAACCTTTGCCCGAAAGCGCTGGACGTGTGGTAAGCCAATTCACCAACGGACGGACGCCCCTTCTTGCGAGTTCGCGGCAGTTCCGCAGACACGGAGAGTCAGGACTACCGGTTTCGGACCTTATGCCGAATCTCGCCACATGTGTGGACGACATTGCTTTCTTGCGGTCATGTTGGGGTCGTAGCACGATCCACGCTCCGGCCATGTATGAACTCCATAGCGGTCGAACGATGATGGGCTATCCGAGTCTCGGTTCGTGGGTGACGTATGGCCTGGGCAGTGTCAGCGAAAACTTACCCGCGTACTGCGTTATGCTCCAACCCGAAGGAACTCCAGAAGGAGGCGCTCCGTGTTGGAGCGCTGGGTTCTTGCCTGCCGTATATCAGGGTACTCTGTTCCGCCGTGGGAACAGTCCGTTGCTCAACTTATGCCCACCCGAGGGCGTAAGTCGACAACGCCAACGACGAACTTTGAACCTCACCCAAAGTCTGAACCGAATGAACATGGACGACGATGATACCGAGTTGTCATCGCGAATCGCTACGTATGAGCTGGCTTTCCGAATGCATGAACACGCTCCCGAAGCCGTCGATCTCTCGAGAGAGACGACAATGACCCGCCGGGCTTACGGGTTGGAAGATCGACGCACACAGGACTTTGGTTCGCGATGTTTGCTGGCTCGGCGTTTGGTAGAACGGGGCGTCCGTTTCGTGCAACTCTACTCGGGGGGTGGTCCCTTGGTCACCCAGTGGGATGCCCATAGTGACGTCAATCGTAACCACGAAAAGATGTGTGGACACGTCGATCAGCCCATCGCAGCTTTGCTTAAGGATCTGAAACAACGTGGATTGCTCGACACGACCCTGGTCGTTTGGGCGAGTGAGTTTGGTCGCACTCCTATGTCTCAAACAGGTCGAGGTCGGGACCACAATCCGTATGGTTTTACCATGTGGATGGCTGGCGGAGGCGTCCAAGGTGGACAAGCCATCGGAGCCACCGATGAATTCGGGTTACATGCTTCCGAAAATCTCATCTCGGTCAACGATTTCCACGCCACAATATTGCATTTGCTCGGACTTGAGCACACACGTCTAACGTTCCGACACAACAGCCGCGATGAAAGATTGACCGATGTGGCTGGAGAAGTCGTGCGAAGTGTACTTCGCTAAGCCCTCAAACCGCTGTTTTTCTCCAAGAAATGGCTCGGAGATTCGAATAATCCTAAGGAGGAGCAACACAAACACTTCATACCTGGATAGAACCTTCGACCAGGCAGCAAAAGAGGGGGGATCGCAATGAAATACAGCCATACCCAGCGCGGCAAGTTAGACATCCTGTTGATGGTGGTTGCATTGGCTTGCTTCGTCCCCGCGTTCTACATACATGATCCCAGTGCCTATTGGTTATCTGGTGGCGTCGGAGTGATTCTCCTGTTCGCTGCTGCGTGTTTCAGTTGGCTGCGAGTCGAGGATGAAGGCGACCACTTGAAAATCCAATATGGTCCTCTCCCAGTCTTCTCGAAACGTATCCCTTACGGAATCATCCACGAAATCCACGAAGAAAAAAGTGCGTTGATCGATGGTTGGGGAATTCACTATATTCCCTTACGAGGCTGGACGTACAACTTGTGGGGATTCGATTGTGTTCGACTCAAGACCACAATGGGGACCATCCGCGTAGGGACTGATGATCCGCAAGGGCTCGCGGAATTCCTTCGACAAAAATTGGAGCCAGTAAATGCATAACCGCGACGATCATTCAAATTCTTGATGTCTATGTGTGGCTGCCGCATCAAATTCGCAGACACAATGATACACCACATGCCATGGAAGTAGATAATCAACTCCCTACGGTGTAGCACAAGCATCGTGTCCGCTACTTCATCCTGGTAGTTTTCAATCTAAGTTCACTACTTCTCGCCTGTGTCCGAAACCCCACTCATTATTTCTTGAACTTACTCACATAACTCCGTGGCAACGAGGCATCGGTGACGATAACAAAATCGCCTTTTCCGTTCATTTTCTTGGGATCAAATTTTGGGAATCCTTCATGCGGGATAATCGTGACCACAACGAACGAAGTGTTCGGCCGGTAGCATTTGAGGTGATCACAAATTCCCAAGCGATCGCTGGTGTGAAAACTACCGTTGACGTGCATAATTCGTAGGTGAGGGGAACGGTTTAGTCGTTCACATATCGAATAGGCCATCGTCGCGTCCCAAAGACTTTGAGCGTCGAGTGCTTTCTCCATGTCGAACGACGGCTGCTTGAGCGACTTCTCTTTCAACTTCTCCTTTGAAGGTGTGGGTTTCGGGTGTGGGTGCTTTTTGGAGTCTTTCTTGTGGTCGGTTTTTGTTGGAGGACTGTGCATTTCGCTGATAATGGCCTGGAACTTAGCCCGGTACTTCGTCGAAGCTCGTCCGTAGGGTAGTGGCGGCAATCCTCGTCGCGAACCGTTGGGAATCAACTTGAGCGAGTGCCGACCAAGCCGACCAACGCGGTTCACGTATCGACGAGGAGCATTGGCAGCGATCACTTCGAGTTGGTGTTCCTTGGCGTATTCGATCAATGGCCGATAGTCTTTGTTGTAATTCTTCCACGGTCGACTACTCGCCAAAAAATGCTTCTCTGTGATCAGATCGGTCAAATACTCGTCGACGATCCCTTGGACGTCACGCTCAAACATCTCAAGTGACAAGGCGATGTCACTCGATTGTTGTTGAGCCTGGTCATGGAGTTTCTCCAACAGGAACCTTTCGAGGTAGTGAGCGACTGGGTCGTCGTGAGATTCGCCGACGAAAACAACCTGTGCTGTTGTCAAAGTTCGCAACAGTAAGTCCTGAGTGGACTGGGTTCCGTCTCCCAGATAAATCCGGTAATGAGCCGATGTGATTTTCGGCGATTCGTTATTCTCATCGAGCTTTTTCGTTTTCTTCGAGTGGTGCTTGGTTTTGTCGGCCGCAGCCGAGAGCGGACAGGACAGTGCTAACAGTAGTCCCAACGCCATGAGAGATAATCGGTAGTTGAAAGACCAAGGTGATGGCATTATTTTTAAACCTTAAAGCAAGAGTTCTCACAAACAAAATAGCCTCGGGCAATCGCCCGAGGCCAGAGTGTATTCCTCTCGATTTTGGAAATTGGATTTGCCGGAAAATCGTAGTTCCATGCTGCTCGCTTGTACTTTATCGTTTCTAGCTTAGTTACACGCGGGGGCAGTCGGATGAATAAGGGTCGTGTTTGTGTTGTTTCTATGGGTTCCGTGGAGTTCCATCCACGGCTAGGATCTATCGCCCCTGCGGGGCTGAAAATCCAAAACACGACAATTGGTTATCCGAATACCCTTGCGTGTACCTACCGCAAACGTAGTATTCCAAAATCCAACGGCACACTTAGCTCAGATTCTATTATACACCTGTCGTGAATGGGTTTGCCATCACGGAGTGAACGGTTGTGTCCAGGCTACTTCCATATCGCCTTTTTTATACGGATTCGGATGAGGCTTCGATGAGACTACTTTCGCCCGAACGTACAACTCCTTGCCAGTCATCTCGTAAGCAGGTGTCAAGCCTTTGACAGTGGCAACGACTTTGCCGATTTCTTTCGAGTAGATTGGGGGAAGGCTCTTTCCTTTGGGCGGTTTGGGTTTAAGTTTGGTTCCGCGAAGGGTTGCGATAAACTCGGTCGTGTACTTGACGCCAGGTTTTTCTTCAATGACGATGGAGAGCCGTTCACCTTTGCGAGATACCGATTTGAGGGTTACACCCGTTGACATGAAATAGTCACCTCTATGAATCGCTCGGACGATGGTCTCCGCCGTCAGAAATGGAGCCTTGACCATGATCCAACCGCGCCCAGGGTTGACCTTTCCGATCCCGTATTTGTGATAACGATGAGCATCATCGGTCGCCATACCAAAGAGAATCGGCAAGTCGTATTGACCCAAACGCAGCGCCAAGGCGATGTCCCACATCCGCTCGGTGCTTGGATGATCGGTGTCTCCATCGTTTCGGACTCCAGGATGACCGTTGTAGACTTCAAAAAACTTCAGGTCTTCCGCCAAGACGAGATCGCGGGCCTGGATGCCCCATCCAAAATTGGGATGATTGAGGAACACCAACATGTCTCTACCCGTCTTCTTCTGTTGCTTCTCGACAGCGCGTTGGTTGACTTTGATCGTTTCTGCGACGCTGTTGCCGTTGATGGGAATCACCACATCGCGAAGGTTGATGCCGTTAAGGTGTACAGGCGATCGAGCAAACCGGTGAGTGATTTCTTCCCCTTGGATCATAAGGAACTTACCAGGAGATTCGAGGACGTGGCGGAATTCACGCAAAGGTTTCAGGCGTACCTGCTTGTTCCGACCAAAGGTTCTTTGCTCGACCCAAGTCGTTCCGAACCGTGTAAGGTATTTTTTCATGGCGACTTCGTTGCCAGAAACATTGATCCAACGTTGGCCTTCCGACAAAATGTTGTGGTCGGACATCGTCAAGAAGTTATAGCCGCGCCGTTTGTACCAGTCGGCGATCATCTCGGGAAAGTCGTTGCCGTCGCTCCAAAACGAATGTGTATGGAGATTACCTTTCCAATAGGTTACGGTCGAACCGCGAAGGGGTTCTATGACCCCATCGGGTTTCTGGACAGCCCGTTGAGAGGGGGATTGGAACGCGATAGCCGTGGACAAAATGCCCAGGACTACCAACGCAATGGCCAGTGAGCGGACGAATTTCATGGGCTAGACCTTCGTCAAAGCTGAAAGGTTGTCGACCGGTGGTGAAGACACATACTTTTAGTATCAATATATGGAATGGAGGATTAGTTACTACTCCGAAAAGACACCCTGGAGCGAGTCCATGGAAAGTAGTCCGTGATGAGGTTAGGCGTAACTACAGACTACTTTCCCCTATCGGCCAGCGCCACCTATCGAATCGGCGAGTAGTCCGTCGGGTTGAAAAACTGCTTCTCCACTTTCGTCACGACAGGGCCATCCTTCTTCGAGTCATTCCAGGCCTTTTTCCAAGCCGGGTCGGCCATGAACGCCTTCCAGGATTTCTGTCGGGCTTCCATACTGGGATACGCCAAGATGTACACGAGAGTGTCTTTTTTGTCGGTCGGCATCCAATAGCCAATCAAGGTCATGCCGTGCTTGACGAATAAATAATTGGTGTGTTCGCGGAATCGTTTGTTGAGCACCGGCAGTCGTCCGGGTGCCGTAGTGTACGTTCGCATTTCGAAAATGCGAGCCTTCAATTTCTTCGGCGCGGTCTTGGTTTCGCCGTTGTTCTGACTGCCTACACCTGCGGAACAGACGATAGCAACACCCAAAAATGCAATAAAGCCAGCTCGTTTCTTCATGACTGTCTCCGTTAACAAAGAATACGGTCTTCGGTGAATCGTCACTAACTCGTTCGACATCGTAACATTCCCAATCCGAGAGTCAACGAGTTGGTTTTGCCTCGGGCATCTTCAACGAAAAAGTCCACAAAGGTTGCTCTATTGTTTCGTTCTTCGCGATGTAGGATGGTGACAATGGACTTCAATTCGAAGTCAGTCGCCAAGGACACTCCGACGGTTTTCGTCTGGACCAAAAGTAGGATCCCACGAGGAAAGATTGACATGCGTAATTGGATTCAAATGGTTGTCGTCATTGGGTGTGTCACTCTGGCGTTGCCTCCACACCAGGCCATGGCTCAACGGGAACAAAAGCAACAAAAGCTCGCCAAGCAACTCCGTGACATTTTGGAGACACAAGCCAACGCGTGGAACGTCGGCAACATCGAGAAGTTCATGGAAAACTATTGGAAGTCCGAGAAGCTATCATTCAGTTCCGGTGGCCGAACCATTCGGGGTTGGAAGCAGACGCTCGCTCGTTATAAACAAAAGTATTCCACTCGCGAAAAAATGGGCCGACTGACGTTTTCCAAACTTGAGATCTGGCCTTTGGGAAGCGAAGCTGCGTTGGTCTTGGGACGTTGGAAGGTCAGGCGGAAAAATGAAACGTTGCAGGGGAACTTTTCGTTGGTGTTTCGGAAAATGCAAGGGCAATGGGTGATTGTCCACGACCATACATCGGCAAGTAAAACAGAGCAGGAGGAAAGCTAATGTCCGTCGATCAGGGGTTGCGAGCGGGCAATGGGCCAGACGAACAACAAGACACAGAAGAAGTCGAGAATTACCTCGAGAATTATCGAATCATCGCCGATTGGATCCGTTTTGCGGACGCCAAGGCCGCAGCCGTGTTGACCGTCAGCGCTGCTCTGGCAGGGTTACTCATCCCGACGTATGGACGGTATGTCGGTGGCGACGGCGTCGATATGTCGGACACTCATCCTTGGTTTTTTGTCGTTTCGACCTTGTTCATCGGATGGCTGAGTCTGTTAGTCATTACAGGGTTATACGCATTTACCTGCATCGCTCCGTTCAAAAGAAAAGGACGTCATCCAAGCCTCGGCGTCGCCCAACATTTCCACCCAGCCGCTATCGCCGCTGAATACCCTTTAGACGATTTCGAGAGGTTCGTGCAGGATTGCCAAGAACAAGGAATGGCCGGGTTGAAGAAACAGATCCTGGTAACGATATTGATAGATTCGCACATTTCCAACCGGAAGTATTCCAAGGTAACCCGATCCATCAGACTCCTTGGACTCAGCGTCATCCTGGCGTTGCTCTATCTATTGGCGATTCAGGTTCCAGCTTCCGTATGACACGGAACGTCCCTTCGTGCAAACCGCGGACGTACGCGTTGTAAGGCAATCGCCGGAGTTCCCGTTCGCCTAGTTGATCGGTCGACGTCAACTCGTCCACCACCACGGCTGAGACTGGAAAGACCGTAATCAATTTCGTGAGAGATTGCATTCCACCAACAATCGAATAGACCAACAAATGGGTATCTCCTTCCTGGGGTGGCTGAGGATACTTCACCAGATCGGTGTGCAACCGAATGAGTCTGGTCCCGGAGGTCACATCGTCTGTCAATCGAATTACCTCCAACCCTCCAAAATGGAAATGGCGAACGACCGGCGAGACACATTCCGTGTGTTGTTGCAGCAAGCGAAGTTCTTGCGTCCGTCCCCGAAAAGCAATTCGCCCTGCGAGCCAAGTCACATTCGTCAACAGAGTTCCATCCGTGGGATCGTCTCTGAGAGTCGGTTCTTCGATTCCCAGCCCTAGCTCAACGTCGGGTTTCGTCCAGCGATCTCGTTTGAAGCCGTAGGGCGTTTCGATCAAGCTAAACAGGTAGCCGTAAGTGTGTACGAGTCCAGCGTGAATCACGTTCCCACGTATCGACACCCCAGCGATTTCTCCAATCGCCTTCAAGATCGTCGGATGGACGATCACTTCGTTGGTGTTCGCGTCGATGTTTCGGCTGCGTCCCCACAGCTTTAATAACCCCTCACAAACACGCGTTCGTTCGATTTGAGAGTAGATATCGGGACATGATGCTGCAAAGACTTCGACCACGGAGCGAGACTGTTGAGCCGCACGAATCATCGCCCGAGCAGCTTCGGTCAATGGATGATCGGCGGCTGCAGAACTCACAGTGACTTTCCGTTACCAAGAATAGGGAACAGGGAGGAGGGGACAGTAAATCAGGGTCGAGCGTCGAGAGTCTTTCCTCCTGTTGTCTCTCGACGCTCGACTCTTAGCGAAAACCTACTCCGAATGCACAACTGTAAAGGCGGCCTCGGAGTCCTTGGGTTTAGTCAGCTCCACTCGTAGCCGTTGTCCCTTGATGTCTGCCGCTTCCACACGAAGAGTGACTCGGTGTCGTCCTGGCTTCAGGTTCACGATGGCCGTATTCTGCTTCGAGAAGGGTTCTTCGTCGATCCAGAATGTCAAAGGGGCATTTGACTCGACTTGGAACTGAATCTTCCCGCCGAGAACCACATTCACCTCGCCTTGGAGATAAAGAACCCCTGACTTGGTCATGTTTTGGACCTCTTCGAGATTCAATGCTCCGTCGAAATACGAGTAAGCCTCCTTCCAGGCCGTCGAATCGGGTTGCAACAACACACCGCGGACTTCCTCCCGGTTCGGAATGCCCTTCACGAGGCTGCTCGGGACTTTCGTGAGGACGTTCCAGCGCCGTACTTCGGGAACGTCGCGGATGGCATACGGACCCGGCTTGCCGAGGACCGAGACGAATTTGAGCAGATCGACGACTTCGTCCTTAGTCAAGATGCGAGTGATCCCGAGCGGCATCAAAGACTCACCTTTGGCCTCGCGAGCGATATCCGCTCTCGGGATGGTGATGAGTTTGCCCGTCGCGTCTTTGACGATAACCTTGTTGCTATCACTGTCCACCACGATCCCTTGGTAGAATTGAGATTTTTTCGTGAGGAACCGACGTGTGATGTACTCCTCCTTGATCGATGCGTTTGGATGCAAGACGGAGCGAATGACGTAGTCCAAAGGCGAGTCTTTGCCAAGGGCACTCAACTCGGGTCCGATGTCTCCACCAGCCTTGTTGATGGCGTGGCACTTGAGACAGCCGAGATCCTCACGTCGGAAAATTCGCTCACCACGAGCAGCGTCTCCTTCCTTGGCGACAATCGCTGCGAGTTGATCGATCTCCTTGGCCGTCGGCGGTCTTGGAGCGGCTTCGAGCCCGGCGATTTTGCTCGCCACGGCGGAGAGTGTCGGGTCGTTCCGGCCAGCCAAGTACATCGCCCGCAGAATGCGTTTCCCTGTGTTGACCGATACCTTCTGTTTGAGAAGGGCCATCGCCAGAGTTTCCGAACCCTTTGTGCGATTCAGAAACGCTCCAACGACGTCGTCCAGATTGTCCTCTTTGGAGGCCGACGCGATGGCCTTGGCCGCGACCATCGCTCCGACATCCAAATCGAGTTGGGACAGCGCGACGGAAGCACGGAAGCGGACGGCCATGTCTTTGGCATTGTTCGCTAATTTCTCCAGAGTCGGTCGGCTCGTCTTCGCTTGCAAATCGGCCAACGCGCTGATGGCGGCGAAACGCGCTGCTTTTTTCGAGGTTTCGTTCATGGCGATGTCGCGAAGCGAATCGGCCGCGTCTCTGACGTTCCATGCAGCCACCAGTCCGATGAACGCCGTCTGACTTTCAGGGTCATTACGGGTGAGTTTCAGGATTTTCAGCACGTCTTGCGTTTCTACATCTGGAGTGACTCGCCGCACCCTTGCGGCTTCCGTCAACCAGCGGAAGATTTTATCTCGCAGTTCCCCAGAGCTGTCCTGCATCGACATCGCCCGTTTCCAAATGGCGCCAAGTTCTTTTTGACCGCCCTGTTCACAGATCGTCTCAATTAGCACACCTTGCCGGTCCTTGGAAATCCGACCGCTGTTGAGTAAGTTCAGCAGTCCAGTGGCCAGGTTCCGTTGGTTCAGGTTCGACCCCAGCCGTGTGTTGAGCGTTCGCAGGGTCTCGTTAAAGGTGTATTGCAAATACCTATCGGTCGGATGGGTGAGTAGTTGTAACGAGATCGCCAATGCTCTTTCGTTGTCGAAAAAGCTCAAAGCTCGGACGGCCTCAAGGCGAACACGTGGGTGCGAATCGTTGATCTGTCTTTGCAACATCACAAGTGGCGACCTCACTCGATCTCGCCAATAACAAAGGACCCGAGTTGCTGCCGCGCGAGCATGAAAGTCCGGCGATCGCAGCATCCGTCGGAGGAGAGGTGCGTTGACAACATTCATGTTCTGGTGGAGCCAAAGGGCTTCCATCATGTGGTGTTGGTAGTCTTTGTCCTTGCGATCGAGTCGCCGAATCCACTTCTGTAATTCGGGGATGACTTTGGATGCCTCACGTTCTCCGAGTTCGATGCGAGCACGGTAGCGCGTTCGGTCTTCGTGTTCTTTAAGCAAGTCGAGCAGCTTCGGGATGGGCTGACCGTCGATCTTCTTGGGTTGAACCAACTCATTGCTGGTGTAGGCGATTCGATAAATGCGGCCGTGTGTCTGATCGCGATTAGGATCACGCAAGTTGTGCTGCATGTGGCCAATGATGGGGTTTTGCCAATCCGTGAAGTAGATCGCGCCGTCTGGCCCCATTTCGATGTCGGCAGGACGAAAGTTGGGATCGTCCGACTGCAAGACAGGCTCTTGTTCGATTCCCTTGATACTCGCGCCGTCGGCCACGAGCTTGTAGCGCATGATTCCCAGAAATCCGATGACGTTAGGAACGAGAAGATTACCTTGCATCTCCTCGGGAAAATTCCGACTCGAGAGGATTTCTAGACCGGGACAAGGTCGCGTCTTGCGGTTGTAGACGCGAGGCATGTTCTTGCGAGAATGGCCTTGCTTGTAGTTCGCCGTCTGTCCGGAGAAGAGAGTTCCGTGATACGGAACCGCTCCCGTCCCATCGATGATCACGTCTTGTCCCCACCGATCGAACACGTGCCCGTGTGGGTTGGCGAACCGATAGTTCACGTAAATCTCGAACTTGTGCGAACGGGGTTCGTAACGGAACACACCACCGTCGGCAGAGAGGACTGACGGTCCCCAAGGCGTCTCGACTTGGGTCCGGTGGAATGTACCTTCCTGGAAATAAAGGGCACCGCCCGGATCGAAAGTAAAGCTGTTTGAGGTGTGGTGGGTATCGGCCGAGTCGAGTCCACTAAGCACACGTTTGCGGACGTCGGCTTTGTCATCGCCGTCTGTGTCTTTGAGAAACATCAAGTCGGGAGCGTGGGCGATCAACACGCCTCCATTCCAAAACTCGAAACCGGTCGGATTATGGAGTTTGTCCGCAAAGACCTTCATCTTGTCGGCTTGGCCGTCGCCGTTCGTGTCCTCAAAAATCAGCAGTTTATCGTCCATCGGCTCGCCCGGTTTCCAGTGGGGATACGTCCGCCAAACAGCAACCCACAGACGCCCTTTCGTGTCGAAGGCCATTTGCACAGGGTTGATGAGGTCTGGGAACATCTTCTCATCGGCGAACAGTTGGACTTTCATGTTCTTGCCCAGTTTCATCCTTTCGATGGCCTCTTCGCCGGTCAAGAACTTATGCTTGCCACCTTCTAACTGTCCGGGCAGGTTGGTCTCGACAGGAATAAAATCGGGTAAGTTGTTGTCACTAGCTTTGGCCTCTTTGCCTTGGGCGACTGCCCAAACAACCTTGTCCCGCTCGGCCGTCATGAGATCGAGGATTTCCAGTTCGCGTTGGACGACCTCATAGTTCGTCTGACCGCCTATGAAACGCAAAAACGCACGATCGCCATAGGTCGAGTATCCGTCGACCGCTCGGTAGCGATTGAACCAGAAGAAATTTTTGTCCACCACGGCCTTGTTGATCTTGGCAAGTCGTGTGCTGGTGACCGGAACCTTGGGTGCCGAAAACAACGCACGATCGATCGTCTGAGCGATGAGCTTGTTTCCCAACGTATTCAAATGCACACCGTTCAGCGTCAATGCTGATTCGGACTCGGCGTAGAGTTGCTTAGAGGGAGCAAACAAGTCGACGAAGGGTACGTTGTGAGCCTTCGCGACCTGAGCGATGGCTTTGGTATACATGGCGAGACGCTTGTTGTTTTCCTCGCCATCGGGCAGATTACGGTCATTGAGATCTTCGTGAGCGATCGGCGAGAACAACACCAATCGTGGCGCGGTCTTCCCGTTGTATTTCTGGGAAAGAGTGTGGTTGATGAACCGTTTGAGATCTTGCTTGAACTTCGGCAATCCGGCTTTTCCTCCGAACGATTCGTTGTAACCGAAGAAGGCAAAAATGACATCGGCTTTGGTATTGACGAGTTCGAAGCGATTTTTCCGAACGGGAGCATTCGGATTCAGACCTCGATTTCTTCGAGTCGCCTTGGGGATACTTCCCGAAGCTGACAACCACTCGTCCGGGGTCCCAAAGTCTTTCGAACGCAGTCGTACCGTCAAAGTATCGCCGGAAAAACCGAGGTTGCGAAAGACCAAATTGTGTGTCGGGAACCGGGCTTGGAAATAAGTTTCGAGCCAACCATCGTGTTGCATTCGATCGGCAAGTGTGTTGCCGATGATGCAGATGTGGTCCCCCTTCTTGAGATTGAACTCTTGGGCAGACGCCGAGTTGGCGCTGACCAATGAGAAAAGAACACCGCACAGCATGCTGAGAAAGCAAAATTGTGTGTGCCCCTTGCGAAACTTCGAAAGCATGGAGTGTTACCTCTTCGTCCGTATGAGGAGTGAAACGAAATCACAGCATCATTATGGGTGGGTCGCCGACCGCGGGAAAAAATTCCGCGTGTTGGCCTATGGTCAATATACCGGGTCGGAGTGGTCTGAGTCGAGAAGTTGGTCGGAAAAAGCACTTCTGAAGGCGGGTGCTACCGGAAACAAAATTGCTTTTTAGACTTGGAATCTTTGGCGTTCGTTCGGTTTCACCTCAACCATGTACGCGGCTGATTTGCTCGTTTTCGATTTGATGGAAGTCCCACCTGGGCGGGAAGTGTTGCCCGGACTGCTCGGATAAAGAAATATGACTCAACCGAAGTCAAAAGACGGAAAAGAGGAATACGGAGGTGATTGGTGTTAAGCCGAGGAGTAGGTGTGAAGCAATAGTCACCAACGAGAACGGTTCGAAATCGCCTTAATCACTCAGGGGAACCTCTCAGTTCTTACTTCCCGCATTCCAACCACAGACGGTTAGCCCGCACGCAAAGTGCTTGCAGTCGAGGAAGTGACCAGTGAAACAATCGCCAGCGTTCTTGAAGGTCCTCGCCCCTCTGGAGGGAAACACCGTAGACGGGAAAAAGGTGCTGAGGAGGTTGGACCACACAGCACCTTACGATCTCAGATACACAAGCGCTAGTGATTCACGCGAAACTCTGCCGAGTTTAACATAGCCCACGCTATGTTGGAGAATCGAACGGCTTGATCCTCTTTCGTTTTGGCATTTGCGACATACCGAAGGTAGCGTCGTGCCTCGTCCTCATTCGGAAGTCGGGACAAAATCATCATGTAAAAACTCTGGATCTTGCGTTCAAGAGAAACATTCGAACGGACGAGGTCAAGGATGGCCTTGTTCGTTTTTCCATCAACGCGATTGGCCAACCATTGGCCGTTCATCATGTGGAGGGCTTGCAAGATCGACGTTTGATTCTTTGCGAAGTCTTTCTGTTCAGGGAATTTCAGCAAGAACCGGAAGCGTGGACTTTGGATCGGTTGGTACGGATTAAAAGGAGCAACCATCGTCTGGACGTCGGAGCGAATATAGCCGGGGCTAGTTGCCGTGATGATGCTGTCGTACATCTGCTCGGCCGTCAGCATTCGCACGGGCATCCTTGCGAACAAGGCTAGCTGGATGGGGCCTTCGCTTTGGTTTTGGGTGCTGCGTTGATATGCTTTGGTGTGAACGATGGCTCGGACCATGAACTTGATGTCATAATCGCTATCGATAAACGCTTTGGCGAGCGTGTCCAACAGCTTTGGATGGGTGATGGCATCGGCATCATCTTGGAGGATTGGCTCGAACAAGCTCACACCGAAGTACGTCATCCACAAATGATCGACGGTGGCACGAGCGAAGTACGGATTCTTATTACTCACAACCCAATCGGCCAACACTTGCCGGCCCGAACTCACGGATCGAAAGTCCGGTTCCGCGCCGTTTAAGAATTTCGCAACGACGACTTTCTTGGTCTTGGGAATTTGGATAGCCGGTGTTCTTCCACTTTTGGTATTGCGAACCAACCGGCTAGCATTAAAGAAAGCCGCCATCTCCCAAAACTGATCCTGTGTCCATTCGGCAAACGGATGAGCGTGGCACTGCGCGCAGTCGAGTTTCACTCCCAGGAACACGCGAGAAGTCGCGGTCGCCATTGATTCTGGAGTGTTCCCATGCAGTTGGTAAAAGCTACCGAGGCCCTGCCTGTTGAATCTGTTCTGGTTGGTGATGATGTTTCGAGCCAGAACTTGATAAGAGGTATTCTTCTCGAAGTACATACGGAGAGTTTGTTGGAAAGCGGCACGGGTTCCGAGTGTCGTGGATTCCACCTTATCGGGCAGGAGGACCGAACCCCAGCTGTTGGCTAGATGCTCAGAGTTTCTTCGCGATGCGAGCATCTGCTCGATCCAGATCGAACGTTTGTTTTCTCGGTCGTCATCGAGAAAATCATCCGTTTCGATCAAGGTCGGAATCCTTCCCTGGAGGTCGAGCGATAGGCGACGGAAGTATGTCTCGTTGGAGGCCAACGGTGCTGGTTGGACTTCATACCTCTTCCAGCGAGCTTCGATGAGTTGGTCCAACCGTTCGGCTAACTTTTTCGCTTTCATCGTCGTTGGGGAATCTTTGACCTCCAAGTCGTCTTGACCGGACGCAAACCCGGTGGCCAAGATCAAAACACACAGGCTCCAAAGTAGAGGGCTTGCCCGCAGGGCGGCTCTCCTGAAATCCACGCCCTCCCGGCAAAGTTCTTGCATGCGAGAGAGGCATACCCAAAGACAAGTCGCCATACTCGGTCTCCTAGAAAGCCAATTTGAGAAGTGAACTGCGTAACTAATAGACGACCTCACCTACTACAATAAACTGACAAAAGGAAATCTCTTTAGTCGGAATCAAGGAACCGTTGAGTCATCTCGCCATAAGCATCGATGCGTCGGTCCCGAAAGAACGGCCAATTTTTACGAATTTCTTCTTGGTGGTTCAAGTTACATTCGGCCACCAAAATATCTTCATCGTAATGCGAAGCTCGGCGAATGAGCCCACCGAATGGATCGCAAAGGAATGATGCTCCCCAAAACTCCAGCCCAGTCTCTGGTGTCCCTTCATACCCGACACGATTGACGGCGGCGACGAATACGCCATTAGCCACGGCATGCGAGCGCTGAATCAACTCCCACGCTTGGTGCTGCTTCTCTCCGAAAATCTCCTTCTCACGTGGATGCCATCCGATTGCTGTGGGATAAAAGAGAATGTCCGCGCCACGCAGGGCCGTCAATCTCGCCCCTTCCGGAAACCATTGATCCCAACAAATCAAGACACCGATATTTCCGAATTTCGTCGGAAAGGTTTTGAATCCCGTGTCACCAGGCGTGAAGTAGAATTTCTCATAATACAGCGGGTCGTCCGGGATGTGCATTTTTCGGTAAATGCCCAACAACGAACCATCGGTATCGAGGACGGCCACAGTGTTGTGATATAGCCCTACAGCCCGTCGCTCGAAGAGTGAAGCAATTACGACGGTTTGGGTTTCCGCAGCAACCCGACCGATCGCCTCGGTGCTTGGACCAGGAATGGGTTCGGCCAGGTCGAAAACGGCGGGATCCTCGGTCTGGCAAAAGTATTGCGCCAAAAATAGCTCCGGCAAGCAGATGACCTGAGCCCCTTCTCTGGCAGCCTCGCGAATCCTGACAAGCGCCGTGTTCAGATTGGCTTCGGGAGCCTTGCTGCACTTCATTTGGATGAGGCCGACGGTAAAATTGCGACGGTTGGTGACGAGACGAGTCATTCCCTGTGTTGGCTCCTCGTGATTATGCCCTTTCTTATTTCCCAATGCAAAACCGGCTGAAGATGCGATCCAACAAATCGTTCGTGTAGACCGCACCAACCATCTCGCCGAGTTGGTCGAGACCTCCGCGAAGTTCCATCGCCACGAGTTCTTGAGGTTCTAGAGACTCGGCCATTGACTTGGCTTGTGTCAAATGCTCCAGGCATCTGTCCAGATGACCCTCACAACGACTGAGGCTCGGGGCAAGAGCCAAATGCCGGGCTTGGCCTGCTCGTTGTTCGAGCAACCCCAGTAATTCCTGATGTCCTTCACCCGATGCTGCGCTGGTTCGCAAACCGTGTTGGGTAATTGGAGCAATGTCACACTTCGTCCGAACGATCACGACAGAATCGGGAAACGTTTCCAGAACGCTCGTTTCGTCATCCTCAAGATCGCGGTTCCCTTGCACACACAGAAGGATCAGATCGGCCTTGGTTATTTGATCTCTGCCGAGTTCTTGTGCCTGGCCATCGATTTCCTCGGTTGAGTGTTGCCAACCGGCTGTGTCTATCAGCTCAACTGCCACGCCAGAAATATCCAACGTCTGGACGAGGTAATCCCGCGTTGTTCCGGCCTCGTGGCTGACGATCGCTTTTCCTGATCCGAGTGTATTGAAAAGACTACTTTTTCCTGCGTTGGGCTTTCCAGCCAGGACAACACGGAACGGTTCGCGATGCACACTCCGTCTATTCAATTGTGCCTGAATTTGGCTTAAGAGTGTGATACCGTGTTGAAGTCGTTCAAGCAAATGAGCTTGGGTGACGAACTCGATGTCCTCGTCCACAAAGTCCAGTCCGGCTTCCAGATCAGCAAGAAGGTCCAGCAAGTCATCCCGAAGCAGATTCAGCGGTTGTGACAACCCACCAGCCAAATAGCTGAGTGCTTCTCGAAGTTCCGTCCGGCTTCCGGCTTCGATTACAGCGTAAACTGCTTCTGCCCGAGGAAGATCGAGTTTACCGGCCAAGAATCCACGCATCGTAAATTCGCCAGGCTGCGCAGGTCTCGCACCTTCGCGGAGGCATTGGCCAATGAATTTCTCGACGAGCGGCATGCAAGAAATCGTGTGGACTTCGAGCAGCAGTTGACCCGTGTATGTGTGAGGCTTCGGCCAAACATAAATGTCGGCGGGAAGCGAAGCTGGACTGGTCGTCAGTGCCAGACTTCCTTCGTAACTCTGACGAATCGAGTCGGTCAGAAGTTTCTTTCCTTGGAAACATTGGCTAACGACCTCGACAGCTTTTGATCCAGAGAGCCGCACGATTGCCCGTGACCCAGGGCCTGGCGCTGACGATAACGCGACAATAGTGTCTTGGAGGTCTACGAGCATTGTATCAGAGGACAAGTCTTTATCTTGCTCTTTCTTTTCTGACCAGACTCCATTTTCGACACTCAAGACTTCGTCGATTTCGTCAGTCTTCCGATACCTGTCGGAATCGCGAGCAACGCACCGAGAATGCCTAACAAAACGAGGTACACAAGCGGATTCGTTTGGGCCAACAGTAACGCGGGATTTTGATATCTTTCTTTTTCCGTCTTCCCCAAGACTTTGCGAACGACTTTCGCGTTATCTTTTTTGTCGCGAGTGACCTCGACGAGTTGCACCTGGATTTCGCGAGTCAAGCCCTCTTGGCGTTGGAACCGACTTTCAAATTCGATCGAAATGCGACGATTTTCGATGCCCTTGACAACTTCTCGGAGCGCGAGTTCCATCTTATCGACATCTTCGACATGGTAGTATTGGCCTTGGGTGTCGTAGGCGAGTTTCCGAAGAATCTCTTCGTCGATCCCGTCGTCGTGGAGCAGGATCGATAGTTTCTCAAACAAGTCAATCAGGTCGCCTCCGCTCTTGGCGGGAAAATACTCACCTTTAGTCTGATCGGCCATCAGCTTCAAAACCGTTTCGTCGAACTCGCCTTTCTCGCCGAACCCAAGTGGGAAGAGCGCAACGTTGGCTTCCTTTGCACGAGCGATCACCTCTTCCACCCGCCGTCGGCTCAAGTTGTCTACTCCGTCGGTCAATGCGATGACCGCACGTTTTCCAGGAGGATTTTCAGCAGCGAGGGCCTCGATGGCTGTGAACGTGGCGTCGTAGAAGGCCGTTTCCCCAAAGGCATCCAACTGGTTAATCACAGGGAGGAGTTCCCAGCGTTTGTTCGTGAATGGCTGCGGGACATTCACTCCACCACTAAATTTCAAGACACTTGTACGCTTGTTCGAAGAATTCGTCGAACGCAGGGAGTCTACGAATTTTTTAGCGGCTTTCTTGACGGCGGCCAGCTTGGCAACCGGGCGACCATCGGGCCCAGTTGTCTCGGCCTTCATGCTTCCGCTGTGATCCAATACCAACATGCTGGTGACGTTCGAATGTTCGCCAGCTTTCCCGATTCCGACCGTGTGAATCTTGACAGGGGCTTTGTTGTGAATGGCTCTTTCAATTACTCGGTCGAGCCTGGTCGTACTGTTCAAGTCGACACCATCTGTCATGACCACGATCGCAAGATCACGTTGGCTCTTCGGAATTTGGAGTTGGCCAGCCGAAGACTTCGTAGGCTTTTGAAGCATGTCCAGTGCAGTCAAACAGGCATCAAGATACGCCGTGCCGCCTGATGCTTTTCGGGCTTCAATGAACGGAACAAGAGAGGCATGATCGGTCGTCAACTCCGCCTTTTTCTCGGCCTTGTGGTTAAACAAGACCAAACCGACGCGTGCGGATTTCGGCAACCGACTCAGGAACGCTTTCGCTGCAGTTATGGCTTTCTCGCGTTTATTGAGCTTTTTCATGCTACCACTGGTGTCGATCGCCAACACAACGTCCAGACCTGTCGTTTCCTTCCGTCGAGGCACCTCGACCGAGACGGCTTTCTCCTTCTGTTCGAGCACTTCAATGAGGTATTTGGCTTTCCCAGAGATGGCGACACCTGGTTTTTGCTCGACTGCGACTTGGACTGTGACCATACGAATCGGGCGGCCCGACTTGTCAATTGTGCGAACGTTTACCGAACCGGGGACTAACTTCACCGTGAACGGAGCATTAGACTGGGCGTGACCCAGAGTAGCATTGAGACTCAAGCACAACCATGCAATCGTGAGGTAGACGACATTTCGCACTGGGAATCCCTTTGTTAGATGTGACTTCTTGGGAGTACGAATTGGAGGTGGTACTCCGACAGAAATTCCTGGTTCGGCGGATCCCGGATATCTTTTCCCAAAACCGATTTACTGCTTCTTCTTGGCTTCTTTGAGGATCTCGTCCCAGCGATCTCTGAGGTTCTGGAAGAATCCCTGTGGCTCCATTTTCTTCTGGCTCGTTGCCATCGCCCCTTTTTTACGGCTACTTTTTCCGCTCTTCATCTTTCCAGACAGCTTTTGGGCAGCAGTGGTCCCTTTCTTCGGTTCCGTTAGGGCTTCAGTTTTCATCTTCTTCAAGATGTCTTCTTTCTTAGGCAACAGCCAACGTTCGACTAAACCCCAGAACGTAGTGGCAATGAAGTAGATCGCTAGACCCGAGGCGATCTTGTAAAACATCAACAACAACACGACCGGCAAGAAACGCATCATTTTCTGTTGAGCTTCTTGTTGTTCGTCGGTTGCTGGCGGCATCATAATCTGCTGTTGGATGAACATCACGATTACGGCCAGAATTGGCAACAAATTCAGATACGGCCCGAGGTACAAAAAACCTAGCGGAATGATTAGCCACCAACCTCCACGGAAGTTATCCATCGACGAGATGACGGAGATGTCGTCGCCCCAAAACCAAAGCATGTCCGGGGCCGCCAGATTTTGGATCCACAAAAACGTCCCCAGACGGAAACCGATACTTTCCTGGAGTGAATAATAGAGGCCAAGAAAGATGGGCAACTGGAGCAACAACGGCAGGCACCCCATTGCGGGATTGACCCCGTGTTTGCGGTATAGCTCCCACATCGCTTGCTGTTGTTCCATCGGTTCAGCATATTTTTCTTTAAGTTTTTTCAACTCCGGCGCTAGGGCCTGCATTTTGATGCTCATCAACGCTTGACGGCGACTGAGAGGGAACAATGCCCCCCGGACGACAACCGTCATGATTATGATGGCCAACCCCTGGACAGGTACAAAACGCGAAATCCAAAAGAACACACCGTGCATGATCTTAGTCAGGAAGATGAGCAACGACGTGATTCCGGTGTTATAGAAGAACGCTCCGAAATAGCCCTCGGACCGATAGTCGGTAAACGTGTCCAAGTGAAGTTCCTCGCTGTACCGATCAACGAGCGCTGGATCGACTTTCTTCTGGTCGTTGTACACAAAGTTGTTGAGCTGTCGGACCTTTACGGGACCGTGGTACAGCAGGAAATCGTGAACGGGAGCCTCTTCTGGTTGGAAAGCCTCACTGACCATCCGGACGGTGATGTCGGCAAATTCCATCCATGGCTTCGTTCCCTTGCGGACCCGCGATACGACAAATTCGCCGGTATCGGCCTCATAGATAGAGAAAATCGCCTTCACTTGCCCTTCCAGATCAAATTCCTCCCTTTGGAAATCGGCGATCGCTCGAGGCAAAAACCGAGCCGTCACGACGTCCTTTGTATTTCCTTCGTCGTCGACAATCGGTTTTAGGCCATCCAAGATTCTGAGTTTGAGTGCATCGGTTCCAACTTTTTCGATTACTTCGCAGTAGCATTCGTGGGCTTCGAGAGTTGGACGAGCATAGGCGATAATCTTGGGCCAGAGACTTTGGTCGCGTGGTACGACGATGGCGGAGGCCAAAAATTGAGTGACAACTGCCGCGTACTGAATCCCATCTTGGTTTCTGGGACCTTCGGGGACACGCTCACCACCTTCCCGGAATCGAATCGTATTGGAGGTTTCGAGAGTTCGGTAAAGACGGTCATCAATCCCGAGAACGCCGATCAAAGCATTCCGGTGCACGTAAGAGTACCAGGCTCCTTCCAGAGGCAAACCGTGGGCGCCGACCAGCTGGTATTTGAAGGGCGGAAGGGCTTCCTTGGGGTTGCTACGTTCTCTGGTATCCTCGAACTTCAGTTTTAATCCAATGTGGTAAGACTTGGGTTCGAGTGTGAACGTTTTGGTGATCTTGAGCCCCTCGTAGGGCCCCGGTGGCATAACTGTGTAGTAGCTAACTTTGTTTCGTACCGATCTTTTCTCCCCGTCCACTTCCACTTCGATGAAGCCTTCGTCGAGAAACTTCCAGTGCCTAGTTCCCAGGTCCGGGAGGGGACGAGAGCTTTTGCTCTTGCTGGCTTTTTTTGTTCCTTCGGGTGGGTAATGGTACATCAGGAAAGATGGCATGATGTCATCGTACTGAACCAGGTCCAAGGGATCGTTTGTTGGCTGACCATTCCAGTCAGCGGCCTTGAATCTAGTTAACGTGACCTTTTGGACTCCGGCTCCGCGTGAAGTGACCCTCGTCTGAATGTAAAATGAGGAGTCACCGAGGATTTTGACGGTGTCGGCTTGCGTTGGTTGGGGAGGTCTTTCCGCGATCTTGATTGTTTTTTTCGGCTTGGGTTCGGTCTTTTTCTTTTCCGCGACCTTTTTCATCTCGGGGGCATATTTCGCAGCCAAATCAATCGCATCAGGATTCGAAAATCGTGAAGCAATCAAGATTTGCGTCAAGCCAGCCAACGGACCTCCAGTTGGTGTCAGTGCTTGTCCCCCAAGACTTTGAGCCACGAGTTTCGCAGGTAATGAATCTTTATGGATTTGTTCCCGGTCTACCGACTTGGGGTCTTCTTGTGGAAAGAACGTGGTTCCCACGTACCACCACCCAAAAAGCAAGCCCGCGCTAAGGACTAGAAAAATCAGGAGGTTACGTTGCTGCATGATCGCCCATAATTATCGTTTACGGTGTCGTCTTTGAGTTGCACGACCTTCAAAGGTTCAATGTTAGCATATCGAGACGAGAAGGCAGTGATAAGGGGAAAGGCGAAACGAGAGGTGATGTGAAAGCCGACAGGTGGAAGAAGTAAGACAACGAGTGATCAGTTCTTTCCACCTTACACCATGCTCCTTTTACCGTCCGTCGCGAAGGCGATCGCCCAAGAAGTTATCGAGTTCGGGAATCCCATAGATTTTTTGAATGGTCGCATTCATGTCGTAGTCAACACGACGATAACGAATGGTTTTGTCGTCGAGTAGAACGTAGCAAGCCCTAGGGTCCCCATCGCGTGGTTGTCCTACGGAGCCAACATTACACATGGTTCGGCGTTCGTCGAGTTGGTAGACGTAATCCATTTCCTCAGGCGAGAGGAACTGGTAAGTCTCGCTCGGCAGACTCTCGGTGAAAATCCCGGGAACGTGCGTGTGTCCTTGAAAACAATACCGATCAATCAACGCAAATATGCGGTCCATCTTGCGTTGGTTGTAAATGTCCTCGGGGAACACATATTCGTTGAGTGGATTGCGAGCCGATCCGTGGACGTAGAGGAAGTGGCCTTCTTGGTGACGCCGTGGGCGCTCGGCCAAAAACTCCCAACGGAGTTCTCGTTTCTCACGACTCTCGGTTGGGGATTCCATTTGTGCGCGAGTCCAGAATATGGCTCGCTCGGCTGGAATGTTGAAGCCTTCCGGATCGAACATGGCCCCTTGGTCATGATTGCCCAATAAAGTCACCTGGCAATCCATGACTCTGTCGATGCACTCGCAAGGATTGGGACCGTATCCGATGACATCACCCAGGCAATAAACCTCGTCAACGTTGTGTTGTCGAATGTCGCTAAGTACAGCCTGGAGTGCTTCCAGGTTTCCATGGATATCGCTGATCAGCGCCTTCACGTGTACGAATCCCCCGAAGGTTCGGATCGGGTAGGGGTGTAGTCGCGAGCCAAGCCGAATAGAATAAGAATTTCGAAATATACCCGCTCTCGCATCATAAAAGTGTAATCCGTGTCGTGAGAAAGTGTCAAGGGACAGAGCCGGTAAAGCGACAAAGTTGGTCCGAGAAGAAGTCGGGTTTGGAGGACGATCCCGGGGCCATTCCTTGGAAAAGCTCGACTTCCTGGTCCAGAAGAGTTGGGTAACCGAAGGTATCTTTATCGAAAAAGGTGGCCCAATTCTCCGACAAGTCCAATGTGAATACCGAAAAAAGCCTTACAATTGGTCTTCGGGAAAATCGTTTGTGGCTTCGTTGGCCATCCGGAGGTAAACTAAGACATTGAAGGTCTGCTTTGGTTCTTGCTGCTTCCACGAACAAACTTGCATCTAGGTGGTCGGCAAGACTCAATGTTTCAACACGAGTCGGGCATCCCGAGATCCAAAGCATGGCGTGACAGCGGTGCCCTTCTCAGAACGAACAATCGGCGACTTTCCGGGTAATAACTAAGAAGGCTGCGCAAGTTTGTCTTGAATTTGCGTTCTAGAAAAACACGCAATTTCAGATACTTCTTTGAGGGACATCTCATGAATTGGAAATCGCTGGTCTGCCTCATCTCTCTGGCCGCGATCTGGGTTTCGACCCCTTCGCTTTATGCCCAGTTTCCCAATCAACGAATCCCGAACCGACAGTTTCCGGTTCAAAACCCCCAATTCCCGTTGCCCAATACGCAGTTTCCGTTGCAAAATCCACAACGGCCGATCATCATCATTCAACAACCGGTCGTTCCAGGAGGTATTCAGAATCCTCAACAACCGATCATCGTTCAACAACCGGTGATCATGCCCTTCAATCCGCAAGGGACTCGAAATAACGTGGCGTCCACTCTTGAGCGAGCGTTGGAAAAGCAATTCGCAGCGGAGGTGACGAACATTGACGTGCGCTTCACACGGCGCGGGCTGCTGATCGAAGTGGATGGCAAGAATTCTGTCGTCTTCAACAAGATCGACACGGCAATTCGAAGAATCCCTCAGCTCGCTCGCACGCGTGTCACTGTGATCCCTCGCAATCTCGGAGAACTTGTCGAAACGAAGATACTACAAATCTACACCCGATACGTCAGCAATGTCGAAGCGAAAGTGGACCTACAAAATCGACGTGCGTTGGTGAGTCTTGACCTGAACTATGGCAGGTTACGTCAAGCCGTCGAACGAACAGTCAGTACCTTGCCGGAACTTCGAGGATATCGCGTCACAACGAACATCAACGTCCGAAGACGATAAGTACGAGACTGGTCTTGGGTCTGGATTCTGTAGTTTCTTCGCAGTTTCGTTTAACAACTTGTCGGTTTTGTTCGGGCAAGTGGAAATCTTAGCTGACTTACCTTTTCCAGACCTCGTTACCCGGTGTCATCCGAGGTTCCACCAACTCCGTTTCCGGGCCTTTTTCCGAACCTTTTGTCTTCTCGTCTCTTTTTCTTCCTCCGGATCCGGTGGTCCGAACATCTGCATCACCTCCCAAGAAGACGCTTCGACGAATTGGCATCCAACTCGCCATCGGTCGTCCCGTGGTCGGCAATAGCGGATTTCCACACGTACCCACGGTGATTCAGCTTGTGAGATCGTAGGCTGCAGTTGGAAGTGGAACCCGATTGGGACTTCCTCATTGAGGAGCAAGCCCAGCCCACCAAGTGACCAGTCGAGGACCTGGCCGGTCGCCACGATCTCGTGTGATTCCAGTCTGACCAGCAAAACTTCCATTGGCTTGACTACGTATCGAGGATGCGCGCGGCGCTCGATGCCAACATGATCAGATTGCGCTTGTTGAAAGGAACTACCCGACATAGGACATGTTGGTGATGCCAAGGAAGAGGTCGCAGATTCTGCCGCAAATCGGAAGTACAATCGGCCCAAAATGCCGATCACACCAGCCGCGACTAAACCGATGGCAGGAACTAGCCAGGTCTCCCACCAACCCTGAGCGAGTAGAGGTATCGTCAGCATAATTGGCATCTGCAAGCTCTCTTCGATTGGACGTTTATCGGGCCCTTCACCAGCGCTAGAAGAATTGGTTGTCTGTATCTGTCGGTTCTGAACAAAGGAGACGGGAATCACGAACAAGAGGAGCACTCGAACCGACGCGCTGTTGCTGCCACAAGCCAAGACAAGTCTAGTACAAGATTTTCTGTTTGAACAGCGCGTCGATCGGTAAGGGGTGGAAGGATGGCTCTGGATCGCCGCAAAAACTCGTTTCCAACATGGCGTATTGGAAATCTTGGGATGGTGTACCTTGGCAAGTTCGTCACACCCATCACTCTGAACAAGGGAACTTTTCAACGCGGGGATCCCTTACTCCTTATTACTGGGCCATACGGAACTTGAAGTCGCAAAAGCCTTGAGTTGATTACTTTTCATCGAAGGAAACGTACGGTGTTCCCAGTTCCACTTGGCTCACTTCGATTCCGGCGCGATTTTGTCGATCTTGGCTGCTAGGATGAAATCGTTTTCTGACAACCCGCCAATGGCGTGGGTCATGATTTCGATGGCGACCTCACGATACCCCGTCAAGTGCAGGTCGGGGTGATGTGCCTCGTCCTCGGCAACTTCGCCGACTTTGTTCAAGAAGGCCAAACTATCGACGAAATTCTTGAGTTTCCAGTCTCTACGAATCATCTTGCCGTCGTTGATGACTTTCCAGTCTGCATGAACCTCCTTGCCGAACTTCTCTATCTCCTCCGGAGTCAACGTGGGGACACCGCCTTCGCACGGGACGCATTTTTTGGCCGTCAAATCGGTCGTTGCTTCGCTCATCGATAATCTCCTTGCGCAATGAATATTTTAGCGTGGCGTTAGTTGGTTTCGTTGGGCGAGTCCGGTTCCTGTTCGACGAAGTTTAGGGAAGCGGAGTTGATGCAGTACCTGAGTCCGGTTGGTTCTGGACCATCAGGAAAGACGTGTCCGAGATGGGCGTTGCATCGGCTACAATGCACTTCGGTCCGAGTCATGAACAAGGTGCGATCCACTTTCGTCTCGACATTGTCGGTGTCGGTGGGTTGCCAAAAACTCGGCCATCCGGTCCCCGAGTCGAACTTGGTTTCGGAATCAAACAGGAGCTGGCCACAGCAAACGCACTCGTACTTGCCGTCCTTCTTGTTGTCCCAGTAGCAACCGGTGAAGGCCCGTTCGGTGCCGTGTTTGCGGGTCACGTTGAACTGCTCGGGCGAGAGCAACTCTCGCCATTCTTGTTCTGTTTTATGGATTTTCTCGGGCATTGTAGGATTCTCCTTGGGAAACAGTGGTCATCATCATTTTATTTGTAGGCAAGCGGGAAGGAAAATGCCCAGGCGGCGGTAAGCTCGGACAACGGTCTTGGCCACGGTGTCCAATTTGATACACTCGAATCTGCGTCCGGTCCCAGCTTTTCCAGCCCGTGGTTCAGGTCACATCATGAACATCGAATTCCTTCGTCCGGATCGTACTTTGAATCGGACCCAAGCCCAGCCGGAAAGTTACGACGACTGGGATAACATCGCCGCGCCTTTTCCCGCGAGTCAAGGGGTTCCGCTCTGGATGCGTGAGATGACGGCCGAAGCTCCCAGCGGGAAACAGACCGTGAAACGTTGCCCGCCGTTTCTGGAAAGCATGACGTGCGGATACCTCATCCCGTTTCCGGACTGGGCCGAGATTCGGTTGCGAGAGATCCACGAATGGGACAAACGAGGACCAGGCATTCCATTTTTGGGGTTTCACACAAAGGATCAGTTCGCGGGCAGTTGGTTCGAAAATTATTCCGTCGTAAAATTCGATAGTCCGTGGATCATCCGAACGCCGCCAGGTTATTCGACACTCTTCGTGCCGCCGCTTAACTGCCTCAACTACCCGTTCTACGCGCTGAGCGGTTTGGTTGAAACGGATACCTATTACAACAACATCGCCTTTCCTCTTTTGCTGCTCGATTCCACCCCGGGAGTCGTCCATAGGCTGGAGAAAGGAACGCCGTTGGTGCAAGCGATTCCCATCAAACGCGACGATTGGGAGATGTCTACCGGAGAGACCGACTGGGAACAATGGTGCGTCCAGAAAGAGATGGTCTTGAGCGGGGAGAAAAATGTCTACCGGAACAATTGGTATGTGAAGAAGAAATATCAGTGAACGAAAAAGGCATCACAACCGATTTCCTGAAAATCAGTCATGATGCTTTGTTGGCGTTACCAGTCACGTCTACACAAGCACCCTCGTTACAACACCTGACCCGACGGTCTTACCACCTTCACGGACGGCAAACCGTTGGCCTTCGTCGAGAGCGACAGGGACGTCGGACCGTAGATCGATCCGGCTGGTCGCCACGAGGTCGCCAGGCATACACATCTCGATGCCGTCCGGCAGAACGATCTTCCCCGTGACGTCCGTCGTGCGGAAAAAGAACTGTGGTTGATACCCGGTGAAGAACGGAGTGTGTCGGCCGCCTTCGTCCTTCTTCAACACATACAGGCTCGCCTCGAAAGACGTGTGGGTATTGATCGAGCTGGGAGCCGCCAGGACCTGGCCACGCTGAACCTCGTCGTACTTCACGCCCCGGAGTAAGACGCCCGCGTTATCGCCAGCGATACCCATCTCGACGGGCTTGTGAAATGTCTCGATGCCAGTCACAACGGTCTTGCGAACGTCCTTCGTCAAGCCGACGATCTCGACCGTGTCGTTGAGGCGGACAACACCTCGCTCGATGAGTCCGGTCACGACCGTACCACGACCTTCGATTTGGTAGACGTTCTCGATACTCATCAGAAACGGCTTGTCCTCTTCTCGGTCGGGCAGTTCGAAATAGGCGTCCAAGGCCTTCATCAACTCGTCGATACAAGCACAGCCTGCGTCGTCTTTTCCGCCCGATTGCAAGGCTGGCAGAGCGCTACCACGAATTACATGGATAGTTTCCCCAGGATACTCGTAGGCACTGAGTTGATCTCGGACTTCCATCTCGACGAGGTCCAGGAATTCTGGGTCCTCTACCAGATCAACCTTGTTGAGGAATACAACGAGCTTCGGGACGCCGACTTGCCGGGCAAGGAGTATGTGTTCGCGGGTCTGTGGCATCGGACCATCATCGGCAGCAACCACAAGAACCCCTCCGTCCATCTGGGCGGCACCTGTGATCATATTCTTCACGTAATCGGCGTGGCCAGGGCAGTCGATGTGCGCGTAGTGGCGAGTCGCTGTCTCGTACTCGAGGTGAGCCGGTATGACAGTGATGATCTTACCACCGCCGCGCACCGTACCGCCCTTGGCAATGCCGTTGTAGTCCATCGCCTTTCCGCCAAACAGGTGTGTCTGGCGAGCGCTGATGGCTGCGGACAACGTTGTCTTGCCGTGGTCGATGTGACCGATGGTGCCGACGTTCAAGTGAGGTTTGTTACGCACAAAGACTTCTTTGGCCATGTGTCCTCCAGTATCTGTGAATGCGGACCGTCCCTGCAGTTCGTAAGTTCACTCGACTTACAACGTGAAGGGGGAAGAAAGTGTAATGGAAAGACACCGGTGGTGATGAAAGGTTCTGAGGCGACGAACCGGTCCTGTCGCTTTAATCGATCCGAAAAGCTGCAGTCGATCCTTTTATTCACTTTTCGAACGTAGAGCGTTTAACGTTCGTGTTGGGCACAGTTCGGAGTCGCCAAACTCCTGAACCCAAGTCCGCCCTTCTCGAGATAGGACCACCTACCTTTCGGTTCCGGTGCGTTTCCCGCTTCGCTCGCTATATTTCCCGCTTCGCTCGGGTTGGGGGCCTTCTCCCCGCTTGCGGGCCCCAGGACTTTGAAAACAAAAAACCTGTGCCCATTACAAGCGTGAAATGTTCTTGTTGGCTCACCTTGACAACTGAGACCGAGAGACGAAATAAGAAAATGGTTTTGGTGGACTGGCTTGGATGCTACAAAATGCCGTTGGATGACATCCACGGTCGTCAGTGCGGAAGCAAAGGCTAATCACGCCGGCGTTTTAGTTTCTCATGATCTCCCCCTGCCACCTTCCATGCTTCTCGCAGTTCGGCCAGGAAACTACCTTGGCAACTGGGTTCTCGTGGCAGTTCTTCTTTTTCTCGTTTTCCCTTGCCCTTGCGGCTTCTCATAATGAGTGTTTGTTCGCGTTGCTTTTCGGAATACAATGATACCTTTAACACACCTTGAACCTCTCAATCACACCCATGAGGAACACCATGCAACGTGTTATGCTCGGACTCGCCGTACTCTCCATTTGGTCACTCTCGACCGGACATACGCTAGCCCAGAAGGGTAACGATGGTCCGAAAGTCTCTCTGAAAAAGGTCGTGAAGATGGCTCTGAAGGCCCACGGAGGCCGTGAGAAGCTCAAGACCATCCAGGGATTCACGATGACCTTGGAAGGTACCGTTTACAAATCCCCAAGCGAGACTTCGGGGTACCGGAACACATTTTCCATGCTTGCCAACGGCAACACGCGCTCCGTTCTCCGATTGAAATACGGCGACAAGGTTACCGAAGGACTCGCCATCATCAATCAAGAAGGCATGTGGATGAAAGTCGGACCGTCCCCGATGCAACAACTCCCCAAAGTCTATTGGAAGGTAGAAATGGGGGAAACATTGGCGTTGTGGGAAGGGTTGCTATTGCGTTCGTTGGCAGACGGAAACGCCAAACTGACTTCCTTGGGACTTGTGAAGGTCAAAGGTCCTGTTGTCGCTCTTGCTCGTGACTGCCAGGGAATCAAAATCGAACGAGAGGGCAACCCAACTGTGCGGGTGTATATCGACAATTCGAGGCATCAGGTCGTCAAGATGCTGTTCAAGAAGCGAATTCTGTCGAAGCCCCAACCGCCCTCAGCCAAAGGGCAAAAAAACTCACCGAAAAAGGCTGCGTTTATGACTTACGAGCTATTCTTTAGTAACTTCCAAGCGGAACAAGGAGTTCAAATCCCCCGCAAGATCGCGGCCCAGAAGGATGGGATTTTCGCTGGTGAATTTGAGGTCGCAAGTGTCAAGTTTGAGACCGAATTCACCAAAAATACATTCGCTGCCCCAAAATAAGACGTGGCGAGGAAGGTGAGTCGAGACCTCGGTTCATTTGCGTAAGGGGGAATGTCCCCCTTCCTTCCCCATCGCGAAGTTTGTAGTGTGGAATTTAGCCCACTTCAGAAAAACGAATCATCATGGCAATCGGGAAGCGATTTGGTTCATTATTTGCATTTTGGGATCAAGCCCACGTCCGTGCAGCTTACCTTTTCTTGGTGAGTCAAGGACACGCTTACGACTCACCGACAACTGCGAACAAGCGTGAGCCAATTCCGGGATTGATTTCCTCCAAGATTGTGAGCACTCGCTATCTAACAGGTCCAACCTGACTTCCGAGGGATAACCCGGCGGACCACAACCCACAAACAGAGAAATCTCATGTCCCAATTTAACGATACAGACACAGTCGAGTTCGAGCTTCCCGCCCCTTCCCTTCCGGTCAACAACCCATACCCAAAGTCGGCTGCGATCCGGATCGAATTTGGGGCGGCAAGCCATGTCGGGCTGGTTCGTGAAAATAATGAGGATGCCTACCTCATCCACTCCACGAACCGTACCTGGGAGAAAATCGCGACGAACCTTCCCGATGACGAACTACCGAACCGCTACGAAGAACGCGGTTACATCCTCATGGTCGCGGATGGGATGGGAGGTGTGGCTGGAGGCGAGCGTGCGAGTAATCTCGCCATACGAACATGCGTGAACCTGTGTCTGGATGCGGTCAAGTGGACCCTCAAGCTAGACGACCCAACCGTGCGCGACGAAGAAATTCGCGAGGGCATCGAACGGGCCCTTGGGTATTTTCGGCAGATCGACAGGACAGTTGCCGAGGACGCTCGCGTGCACCCTGAGTATGAAGGCATGGGGACGACTTTAACCGTGTGTTACAGTGTCGGGGCCGATCTGTTCGTGTTCCACGTAGGTGATTCTCGGTGCTATCTCCTCCGCAACGGAAAATTCACGCAACTTACCCATGACCACACGATAGCTCAGGAACTTGCCGACATAGGCGTTATCGACGCTGAAGAAGCCGCCCAACACCGGCTTCGTCACGTCTTGACAAAATCGATCGGCTCCCGAGCCGGCCGCATAGAAGCCGAAGTCCAACAGCTACGCCTCTACAACGGCGATCGGATAATGATGTGTAGCGATGGGTTGACAGATATGGTCACCGATGAAGCCATCACAACAGTTCTCACCCAAACACAGAGTTCCCAGCAGGCGTGCGATCAATTGATTCAGTGCGCCTTGGATGCTGGAGGCAAAGACAACGTAACGGTCCTCGTGGCAGGGTACACCATTCCCGAATGAACGAAAATCGTTGGGGCGTTCCCCGGTTTTGCGTGCTCGAGGGCTTCTATCTTTCGACACCCCGAAAGGTCGGTATTCTATTTTCCCTGGATAAAAAAACTGGTGCGTAGTTTGTATTCGAAATCCAGGGCTGTGGTTTTGACATCGCGAACTCCGTTTTTACCTCCCAGTTTCCGCCATTGAGTCAATCAGTTTAGGTCTAGTCCCTCGAGTGCTCTTGATCCGTTAATTACGTAATGCTATGAGCCTTCTGAACTTTCTTTTTCCACAGTTTGGGGGAACATGGCTCATGCTCCGGATCATGCTGGGATCGCTTGTGTTCAGCTTGGCTGGTTGCGTCGCAAATTTCGACCACGCCAAGGCCCGTTACCAACTCGAAAATTCGTCCCTGCAAATTGCCGACGAGAACAACGAGAGCATTGAATCAATCAGGGCCCTCCGACCCCAGCTCACGTTTCCTTGTAAGTTGGCCGTCTATTTGCATCCTTCGGAATACAACCAGTGGGAATGGACTTCCGAAGACAAGAAGATACTGGAGGCGTGGGGTATGGAACTCCAACGGAAAAATGTTGTTCAAAACGCCTTCCTGTTGCCGGGGATGCTTCTTGGCGAGAAGAAAGATTTGCGGTCCCTCCGAGTCGCTGCCGCAAAATGTGGTGCGGATGCGTTGTTGGTTGTTCAGGGAGGAACGGCCACGGACGATTACATGAATCCGGCTGCCGCACTAAACTTGACTGTCGTTGGTGGATTTGTGATTCCGGCCAGCCATTGCGACGCGCTGTTCATTGCCCAATCGTTGCTCGTCGACGTCAACAATGGTTTCGTTTATGCTTCCGCCGAGGGAGAAGGAAAAGGGAGTGTGATCCGGCCAACGTTCATCATCGAATCGTCGGCAGCCATCAACCAAGCGAAAACCCAAGCTCTTCAAAACCTCGGGCCCCAAATCGCAAAGCACATGGTTGACTTGAAAACAAGGGCTCACACCCCGCTCACGTTTCCGCGTTACCATCCGGAAATCAAGTAAAGCTGTTGAGGCAGGGTCGTTAAACAGACTTTTGCCCCAGGCCGGAGTATGTTTTCTCCTGCACATTGGATTCTCAATAATAGATCTGTCCTTCGCAATCGACATAGGGCGTTTCGTAGTTTAAAGAAACTCCGTTCTCAGCACAGAAGCGGCTCACTTTATCTTCGAAATATTCCCCGTTAGATGAAGAAGAACCGCCTTGAGCAGCCATTGCCTGCACGCCTTGTGTGTTCGACATCATGCCCAGAGCAATGACACCGGCGATAGCCGTTGCAACTTTGACTTGGTCTTTCGTGATTTTGCGTCCAGTCCACTCGGAACATTTTTTCGCTGTCACCTCGGCGGCGTTATCGGCTGCTTTTCCGGCAGCTTTTGCGACTTCGGCGCACTTGTCTAAAGATCGTTGCCAGAAGCTCTTCTTCCCGTCGATGAGTTGTGGTTGCTTGTGCTCGCTCATGGTTCTCTCCTCTTTGAGAATGGTTCAATCTGCTGATGTGATAAATGAAAAGCAGCAGGTGTGCCAATGAAAGACGAAGAGAGAAGATATGGTCATAAAGTATTGTGAGACAACGATCTTGCAGATTTCGGGTAGTGAAGCGACAAAAGCAATTGTTTAACAATTGACATCAGAAAGATACGCAATAATCCGTCAGATACACTGATACCAGAACCAATGTGCCACCTTCACGCCAAAAAGATTGCCTCCTTTTGCCTGTTAGGAATTGATTTTCAAGAGAGCAAACCCGATGGCATCACTGCCGTTACGCCAAACCCATCAGGTCTTGCGCATTGCGATAACATACTTTTTCGAGTACATCCATCGGTAACGCTAACCCATGCAACACGGGGGTAGGCGACGGATCATCTTCCGGGTGATCAGGATCACGGATCGGACTTGGCCCGTGCCAATCGCTCTCCCAGAGTGTCCGTTGACACCAGTAGCGACTTGCATAGTGTTCGCGATCTAGCCAGTGACGTGTAACCAAGTCCGAGCCCCACAAGAATCGATCGGGATACCTACATATCAGTTTCCGGATCGCTTCTCGACGTTTCGAGACCTCGCGGACTTGCCATTTCGTCGCGCTGGTGTCGAGATAAAAGTGTGGATAAGTTTCCAACAGTTCTTCCAGATGATCCGGATGTTCTGGATCACCGCCCATGTGAGCTCCGATCCATTTTAGGTCGGGGAACAACTCGAGCATTTTGCGCAACCCGACATACTGTTCGGTCTTCGTACCGTACAAGGCTTCGTCTGCGTAAACCGTTTCGAACCAGGTATCCGGGTCGGCGACGTGAACCATCATTACCTTGATGCCCGCAGCCTGAGCCCGTTTGGCCGATTCGACCCTCCATGGCGCGTCGACGAACAATCCCCTCTCCCGCCCGCGTGGAGCCGACCAGAACTTGATGATCTCCGCGCCGTGTTCGAGAAATGTGTCGAGCAAAGCCAAAGCTTCGTCATCAGGTGCATCAATCGACTTTTTGTTGATCATCCCATTGAAGCCGAGCTTCTCGCCAAGCCTCTCCTTGAGCATTGGGATGTCGTCGGGATAGCACATTGTGTAGGTCTTTTCGATTTGAAAATCCTCGGCGACCTCGATCATTTTGGCAGCTTGATCGGTACTCGCTCCGGGGCCTTCACCTGGGGGCGGTCCTTTTTTCGAGTCGTCTGGACGCGTGACCATGACGTGTGAATGGATGTCGATGATCGGTCCGTCATATCGGAAATGCGACCGGTCGTTGTAGTCTTGACCAGTCATGTTGTATTCTGGAAGTTCAGTTGTCGTTTGGTTCATTAAGCAATCCTCGCAGGAGTTCGTTGGACGAAATTCGGCTCCTCGGTAATTGTAGACAGTGTACCCATACGGATTCATTCGATTTGGTCGAATCAAGATAGTATCGAAAACCAGCACTCTTCTATTTCGAACGCCGGTTATAGGAAGAGAGGCAGTTGGAAATCCCCATGGGTGATCAATCAAAATCCCTTTTATGGCGTGCAAGCAGAGGGATTTTCGGTGAGGAGTTTTGTTATAGTGAGGTCTCTGGTGTCTGAATCTACCACACAACCCATCGTCGGCATCATTATGGGAAGTCAATCGGACTGGAGCACGATGGAAAACGCCTCCAAGATGCTTGCAGAGCTGCAGGTGCCTCACGAGACAAGAATCGTCTCGGCCCACCGAACTCCCGATTTGCTCTTCGAATACGCCAACACCGCCGAAGAGCGTGGGCTGAAGGTAATCATCGCTGGAGCCGGTGGGGCTGCTCACCTGCCCGGCATGGCAGCCGCCAAGACAACAGTCCCAGTTCTTGGAGTTCCCGTGGAATCCCGGGTGTTGCGAGGGGTGGATTCTCTACTTTCGATCGTTCAAATGCCCGCAGGTGTACCTGTTGGAACACTCGCAATAGGAGAAGCTGGCGCGAAAAATGCGGCCCTACTTGCTGCTGCGATCATCGCGAACCAAGACGCAGAACTTCGTGAGCGGTTACGACGGTACCGCGAGCTACAGACCCAAAAAGTGCTGGAGATGACTTTGTGAGGAAACTTGGCGAAGACTCTATGCCCATCTTGCCCGGTGAAGCCATCGGTGTGATGGGGGGCGGTCAACTCGGCAGAATGTTTGCACTAGCAGCCAAACGCATGGGGTACCGGGTCCATGTATTTTCACAGTCTGCAGATTCACCGGCCGCGCAGGTTTCCGACGCCGTCACTGTCGCGGAATTCGCCGACGTCGATGCAGCGTTGGAATTTGCCCGTGGGGTAAAAGTCGTCACGTTCGAGTTCGAAAACATTCCCGCAGAAACGCTCGAACCTCTCACCGACATTTGCCCAGTTCGTCCTTCCCCCAACGTCCTCCACATTTGCCGCCACCGAGTTCGCGAGAAAACGTTCCTTTCCGAAAACGGGTTCCCAGTCACGAACTTTGTGCCCGTTAACACCCTCGAGGAGCTACGGTTAGCGACACAGATGGTCGGTTTTCCAGCTATTTTGAAGACCGCTGCTTTTGGATACGACGGGAAAGGACAAGTGCGACTCCAAGATTCGGAGGCCATCGAAACCGCATGGCGGGACACTCAGGGCGTTCCGGGAATCCTGGAAGCGTTTGTCCCGTTCGAAAAGGAAATCTCGGTCATTTGCGCGAACAATGGTCACCAGGTATTGTGTTTCCCGGTTTGCGAGAACAAACACCGAAATCACATACTTGACGTGACAGTGGCTCCTGCCGACATTCTGGCGAAGACCGCCGACGAAGCGAGCGAACTCGCAATAGCCATCACCGAGAAGCTCGACGTCATTGGGATCTTGGCGGTTGAGATGTTCTTGCTTGGTGATGGGAAAGTCGTGGTGAATGAACTGGCACCGAGACCACACAATTCGGGTCATTCCACAGTCGACGCCAGTGTGACGAGTCAATTCGAACAACAACTCCGGGCTGTTTGTCGGTTGCCTCTCGGAAGTCCAACGCAGATTGCACCAACAGCCATGGCGAATTTGTTAGGCGATCTTTGGGAAAAGGACGAACCAAATTGGTCTGCGCTTCTAAAATGTCCTGAGATAAAACTCCATCTTTACGGGAAGAAAGAACCCCACAGGGGGCGAAAGATGGGACACGTCACCGCGTGTAGCTCAACGATGGAAGATGCGGAACGAATTGTGTTAGAGGCAAGATCAAGGTTAACTTCTGGTTAACAACCAGATTATCACCGCGTGACTGATTCGGAAGGTTCCAAATGGACAATATGCCGGATTGCAATGGTGTGAAGTCTTGTAGGGAATCCTTCTTCCGAAACTGCATATTCGATGGCGAGGTTATTTTGCAACACCATCGCGAGTTCAGGGTGACGGATGTCAAATGTGTTGTTATCTGATAGTACAGCCTTGAAAGGTTCAAACGGTTGAGCGTGTAGCATGTCCTACAAGGTTTGAGCATTCATTGATAAGTGTCCAATGATATACCGACTAAAAGTTAGGCAATGTCAATTATCTTAGTGCAACATACAACTGCAAGTGAAGCTTCTGGCAGCCCACCCGATCTTGACCCAAATCAATGCGCAAAACTAGGATATTGATACAGTCTGTTTCCCGAACTGAAATCTTCCGCGTCCTCTGGTCGCGGCCCAAAACGAGAGCGAGACCCGGAATGACTTTCAAACACACGTTCGAACGACACAAAACCCGCGAAGTGGCCGTTGGGCCGCTCGTCATCGGCGGAAACAACCCCATCTGGGTTCAGTCCATGACGACACCCGACACTTATGATATCGAGGCCACCGTCCAAGAAATCCACCGACTCGAAGAAGCTGGTTGCGAACTAGTCCGGGTGACAGTTCCGAAGCCTCAAGATGCAGCGGTCCTTTCAGAAATCAAACGCCAAATCAGCATCCCTCTCATCTGCGATATCCACTTTGATTATCGAATGGCCATCGCGGCACTGGATCATCCGATCGACAAAATTCGAATTAATCCCGGGAATATCGGTGGCTATGATCGCTACCGCCAGGTCATCCGAAAGCTCAAGGACAAAGGCCTCCCGATGCGGATCGGTGTTAACGCGGGTAGCCTAGAACGCGAACTCGTTGAAAAACATGGATTTCCTTGTCCCCCGGCGATGGTCGAAAGCGTTCTGCGTTACATCGAAATTGCTGAGTCCGAGGGATTCCATGACATCATCGTTTCGCTCAAGTCGAGTGATGTCATGACCGCTGTTGAGGCGTATCGCATGTATGCCAAGGAAGCGAACTATCCCACACACATTGGGATCACCGAAGCCGGTAAACCGCCTTATGCCGTGACGAAATCAGCGTGTGGTCTCGCGCCGATCTTACTGGATGGGATCGGTGACACAATCCGTATTAGCTTGCTCGGTGATCCGGTTCCAGAAATTCAGGCTGCTTTCGACATACTTCAGGCCACGGGCCGACGTGTTCGAAAGCCGGAACTCATCGCGTGCCCGACGTGTGGCCGGCTCGAAATCGATCTCGAAGACATCATTTCCAAATTGGAAGAACGCCTCGGTGGACGCGAGACTCCGGTCAAAGTCAGTGTGCTCGGTTGCATTGTCAACGGTCCGGGAGAGGCGCGCGAGGCGGATCTTGGTATCGCAGCTGGCAAAGGCAAAGGGATGATCTTCAAACGAGGAGAGATGCTCAGGACCGTTCCTGAGAGCGAGATGGTCGATGCCCTGGTCGAGGAGATCGAAAAGTGGGAGGCCGAAGAATTGGAAGCGGGTCGCCTTAAACCACTGGCCAATTCGAACAATTCGAATGGTCGAACTGCACTTCCTATCTTAAATTAGACATATCTTATAGGATTTGCCTTCGCCAACTTCTTACAACCTGGGCGAAGGCAAATTGCGGTTCTTCCACATCGACGGCTCTTGTTACCCGGGGCACCTCTCATGCCTATCAAAGTTCAATGCCGAGCTTGCCAAAAACATTTACGTGTCCCCGATAAGTTCGCCGGCAAAAGGCTCCAATGCCCGAATCCAGAGTGTCAGCAACCCGTCGCCATCCCATCTCCTCAAAGAGCCAGGCAAAAAGTCACTCAAGAGCAACGAGCTTTGGCCGAGGAAATGGCCCTCCAGGCGTTAGTTGGCGAAGAACACCAGGAACAGGAACAAGAACCCGAGTCGATCAAGTTTGAGTGCGAATATTGCGAAGAGGAAATCGAAGTTTCGGCGTCCGAAGAAGGTACTCGGATGCAGTGTCCCAACCCCGAGTGTCGGCAACTCATACGTGTCCCAAAAGTTGAGAAGAAAGACGAAAAGAAACCCGGTGATTGGAAAGCACCAAACGCGGGAAAACTTCGCGCCGAGGCCCTTCTTAAAGACAAGCAAGACGACTTCGAAGTTGACGACAACGTAACGCGAAAAACCACCGTAAGCCAAGCTGCCTTGCAAGAAGCGGATGCGATCCCGGAAAAAGTCGAAGTCGAACCGGTCAGCCCGACGGTCTGGATTCAGCGCATTTTGATGGGTTTGGTCGCTGCTGCTGTCATGACTGGCCTTTTTTATGGTGCCCTGAATCTGCAGAGGAAGACTAACCAAAAACAAGCGATCAAACTCGTCGAGTCTAATTTCGAAGCTGCGAAAGAACAAATGCCGCCTTCTTGGGAGGCTGCGTTTCATAAAGGAATGGGCGAATATTATCGACACAAGTCACTGCCACAACTCGCCAAGAAACGATTCCAAAAAGCCATTTTTTTGATAAACAAAGGTAGCTCCAAGGGGGCACAAAATGCTCCCGAACAGTTGTTCTTGCTCGAGGTCGCCAAGGCCCAGGTTCCTTTGGGTGGTACTGACGAGGAAGTTCAAGACAAAACGAGGCTTCCTTGGGGAGAAGTTCAAACTCAACTTCGCCGGACTCTCGACGCGATTCGATCGATCGAAGGGAAACTCATGGCGTTGCGTCGATTGAATCAATTTCTCTTGAGTGAGGGCCAAATGGATTTGGCGATCGGAATCACCAACGAGATGGCCTCGCGAAGTGCCAGAGGTGCCGACAAGAAAACGGTCACACTGCGAGCCGAGCACGTTCGGCTTTTGCATGAACTGACCCACAAAGCCAACGAATCAGGCAACGAAGAGCAAGGCAAGAAATATCTAGCTGCGATCGACAAAATCGCCAGACTCCCGAAAAATAAAGTTACGCCGATCAACTTCCTTGTCCGCTATGGTTTCGCGGCGGGAAAAGCCAGCCAAGGACAGTTCGAAGATTCCTACGAAATCATCCAACGCAATGGACCGTTTTTGGATAGGTTGCGCACAGCGCTGGCTGTCGCTGAAATCGCTCTCTCGCAAGAAAATTCGGAAGCTGCCCGGACCAGCCTTAGACTCGCGGAAAAACAAGTTCCACAATTAAAGAGAGCCACGACTTCGATTTGGCCCGCACTTCTGTATCAGCGATCCGAAGCCTATGCGAAGCTTGGCGATGAGAAGTTGCTTCGACTAGCAAGCAAACCTCTCGACGATGATACTAAAGCATTCGTCCAACTCATGGCCAATGGTGAAGACCTCAGCCCTGATCAGATTACTCCCGAGTCGTCTCTTGCCTTTGCACTGGCGAACTTTCGACACGCTAGATATCAAACCCGCCTGGGAGGACGGAGCACCATTGAATCCCAACTCGAAAAGGCCAAAGTGGAAGTCCGACCGTTGTTAGCCGTGGGCGTTTTGCTGGGCAGTCAATGACCCGAGCATGGTGTTGGGAACCCTCGGTACTTTTTTATTCCTGTAACCTTGGTCTTTACCCCGAGAATTGAACTCCTTTGCAATCTCGTTTTTCCGTGACATAATAGAAATTAACTTCATCGAGATGATTGCCTTCCGCCACGGGAAAATACCATGCTACGCGTTTCTTGGCTCCTCGGGCTGACGCTCTTTCTTTTCGAAGGCGTTTGTTTCCCATCCTCCCAAGCGTCAGAATCCGCAAAACAATCTATTGATTTTCAACGGGACATACGTCCCATTTTCCAATCCCGCTGTTGGAATTGTCATGGCGAGAGACGCTCTCGTGGTGGGATTTCGCTTACGGACCGTGAAAGTGCCGTTGCGGGTGGCGACTCGGGACGGAAAGCGGTGGTTCCTCATCACAGCGACAAAAGCGAACTCCTCCGCCGGGTATTGAGTAAGGAAAAGAAAGAACGAATGCCGCCGAATGGGGGTCGCCTCACGAAAGCCCAAATTGCCAAACTTACCCAGTGGATAGAAGAGGGAGCGAGTTGGCCGGATGAGGAGAAACAACACTGGGCGTATGTGAAACCGAAACGCCCTAGCCTTCCGAAAGTGCAAAATCCTGATTGGGTCAAAAACCCAATCGATCACTTTATCCTCGCGAAACTCGACGCCAATAATCTCACTCCTTCAGCTCCTGCCGAAAAATCCCGCCTCATTCGCCGGGTGTACCTCGACCTCATTGGCTTGCCCCCCACCGTTGCACAAGTCGACGCGTTTCTCCAAGACAATCGGCCCGATGCTTACGAGCGGGTCGTTGATGAACTGTTGGCCTCACCGCATTATGGGGAGCTTTGGGCCCGGCATTGGTTAGACCTAGCACGTTACGCTGACTCGAATGGATTCCAGAGAGATGGCTTCCGGTCGGTATGGCCGTATCGGGATTGGGTGATTAAGGCATTCAACACCGACATGCCCTTCAACCAATTTACGGTCGAACAAATTGCCGGCGACTTGCTTCCAAACGCAACCCCATCTCAGAAAGTCGCGACGGCGTTCAACCGCTGCACGACCGTCAACGTCGAAGCTGGGGTGGACCGGGAGGAAGATCGAGTCAATGGGATATTTGATCGCGTTAGCACGACCGCGACCGTGTGGCTCGGAACGACCATGGTTTGTGCCCAGTGCCATGAGCACAAATACGATCCGTTTACTCAGGAAGAATATTATCGTCTCTTCGCTTATTTCAATAACACGGCTGCCGAAACCAAACCAAGCAATAGTAATGCTGGACGGGATTTCATTGGTCCGAAGATCACACTTCCATTGAGTCAAAAGGCACAGGCGGAAAAAGAACGTTGGGAATTGCTCAAGCATATCTACACGGGGCAATTGACTAGCGAAGTGAAAAAGGTGCGACCGGGGTTGGACGAATGGGAAAAAAGTGTTCAGGCTAACAAGTCTGAACTCAACAAGCTGCCGAAGAACATCCGGACGATTCTAAAGCGACCTGCGAAGAAACGCACCAAGAAACATCGTGCAGCACTGGTCACCTATTTCACGAACTTGAATCCGACGATCCGAAGAACTCGATCGACTTTGAAGAACGTCGACGCGCAACTCAAACGACTTCAAGCTCCTACATGCCTCGTGATGCAAGAATTGGAAACCCCTCGGCAAACTCATGTCTTTAAGAGGGGCGATTTTCTCGACAAGCTACAGCGAGTTCAACCAGGTGTTCCCAAGGTTCTGCACCAATTGCCGACGGCGGCTCCACCGAACCGACTCGGTCTTGCCCACTGGCTTGTCGATCCGAACAATCCTCTCGTGGCCCGGGTGACTGTGAATCGATGGTGGGCCCAATTTTTTGGGCATGGTATTGTCGCGACTCTCGAGGATTTCGGCACCCAAGCGGACGCCCCGACGCACCCCGAGTTACTCGATTGGTTAGCCACCGAATTCGTCCGAAGGGACTGGTCTACGAAACACATTCACAGGCTGATCGTCACTTCGGCGACGTACCGGCAATCTTCGAAAGTCTCCACGGAATTGCTCCGCCAAGACCCGAAGAATCTGCTTTATGCGAGAGCCCCCCGTGTTCGCCTCTCGGCGGAGTTGATCCGTGACAACGCACTGGCGGTCAGTGGACTACTGGCAAAGAAAGCCGGTGGTCCTCCCGTTTATCCGCCACAACCCAAAGGGCTTTGGGACGTGATTGGGCGGGTCGACAACACGTATCGAACCAGTCAGGGAGAGGACCGGTATCGTCGTGGCATTTACACGATTTGGCGACGCAGTAGTCCTTACCCCAGCTTCAGCGCGTTCGACGCCCCGGACCGTTCGTCGTGTACGGTCAAACGACCACGGACAAACACACCTTTACAAGCGTTGACACTCATGAACGACCCGGTTTATGTTGAAGCCGCCATTGCGTTTGGTCATCGCGTTTTGAATGAAAGACAAAAGGCCAGTGACCGCGAGCGCCTTACGTACGCCTTCCGTTTGGTGCTTTCTCGAACACCAAGTGACCGCGAGCTTTTGCTCCTTGAACAACTGCTTGAGCGAGCCAAAAGACGCTATGCCAACGCTCCCAAAGACGCCCAACAAATCCTCCAAAACGCCTCCACCAAATACGCCGAGGATCCCGTGACGCTGGCGGCGTGGTTCCAAGTGGGGACAGTTTTGCTAAACCTCGACGAAACAATCACGAAGGGATAGGACCATGCACACCAACGAAGAGTTCCAAGTGACTTCCCGCCGCGAGATGTTTCAACGGTTGGGCATCGGGATCGGTTCTGTTGCCTTGGCCTCGCTATTGAATTCGGAGCTTGGAGCCGAAATCCGTCCTACTACCCAGAATTCTCTTCGAGCCAAGGAGCCTCACTTTGCTGCTCGTGCCAAGAGCATTATCTACATGCATATGGTCGGTGCGCCGTCACACTTGGAGATTTTCGAGAACAAGCCGATGCTCCAACGGCACGACGGAGAACCCGTTCCAAGGCATCTGATCGAAGGTCAACGGTTTGCCTTCTTACGAGGGCATCCGAAGTTGCTAGGTACGCGATTCCGTTTTGCGAAACATGGCCAGGGCGGAGTGGAGATGTCGGAGTTACTTCCGAACCTTGCACGAGTCGCAGACGAGATGTGTGTCATCAAAACACTCCACACGGAGGAATTCAATCATGCTCCCGCCCAACTGTTCATGCAAACGGGGTTCGGGCAGTTCGGTCGACCAAGTATTGGGTCGTGGGTGTCGTATGGACTCGGGACAGAGAACCAAAATCTACCCTCGTTTGTCGTTCTCCAGACCGGGGCGACGGCGGGAGCTGGAAATAGTTTGTATGGCAGCGGCTTCCTGCCGACACTCCATCAGGGCGTGAAGTTTCGAAACTCCGGCGATCCAGTGCTGTATCTATCCAATCCGCGTGGAGTCAACTCTAATGACCGCCGACAACTCATCAACAGCATACAGGCGTTGAACAAGACTCAACTGGCCGATGTGGGTGATCCAGAGATCTCAACCCGCATATCCCAGTACGAGTTGGCCTACCGAATGCAGATGTCCGTCCCGGAACTAACCAACATCCGCAGCGAACCACGCCGAATACACGAGATGTATGGGACACAACCAGGCCGCGCAAGCTTCGCCAACAATTGTCTGCTCGCGCGTCGGCTCGTCGAACGAGGCGTCCGATTCGTCCAGTTGTTCGATTCGAGTTGGGATCATCACGGCAGCGTCTTCCGAAATATGCCGAACAAATGTCGACAAATCGACAAGCCGATAGCTGCTTTGATTCAGGATCTGAAAGAGCGTGGTCTGCTCGACCAAACCCTCATCGTCTGGGGTGGTGAATTTGGTCGAACTCCAATGCTCCAGGGGAGCGCTGGAGCGAACGCTGGGCGGGATCACCACAAAGACGCTTTCTGCGTCTGGATGGCTGGTGGTGGAGTGAAAGGTGGGAAGACATATGGGAAGACCGACGAGCTTGGTTATCTCCCTGTCGAAAATCCGATGCATGTCCGCGATTTGCACTCAACAATTCTTCACCTCCTCGGAATCAACCACGAACGTTTGACCTTCCGGTTCCAGGGTCGGAATTATCGACTCACGGACATCGGCGGCGAGGTTGCGCATACAATCGTTCGATAGTGCGAGTCCAGTTTCACCTTTTTTCCGTCCCAAGGGACTTGCTGACTGCTCAGCCGCAGGCCAAGGCAAGTCCCCTGTTTCCACAAAAGAAAAAACGATAGGCGATTCTCCAAAATTCCGGTTGGTCTACCTTTCCTCGCCAGCCGAACGAGTTCTCGAAGAAACCATCGCGTACAGCAACCCCAGGCCAATTCCAATGTGGTTGAACGCGACGTCAAGAACCAACCCAGTACGGTCGAACCAGTAGAGTTGACAGACTTCGGTCAAACTTGCGTGAAGCATCAGTAGATAGACCGGAATCCATCGATTCTGTGGTGCAATCCGTAACCGGAGAACCAGAGCACCAAGAACACCGTAAGCTGCAAGGTGGAGAGTCTTCGAGACCAGAAAATACGTTGTGATCGCAGGAAGAGAGCGGTCTATTTTGGCGTTTTTCTTTCCCGGCACCCACAAAGCAATCGTCCAAGCAGTAAGCAAAACGGTCCATCCGATCCAACCGAGAATCTGTTCCGAAGTCAATATCTCGCGTTTCGAAGTTGTGGAGGAGGATACGGATTCACGTTCGGAAAGAGCCACAGTTACTCCTTGGTCCGGAATGGTTCACATGACTTACCAGAAGTATATCTGAGAAGTGCCAAACGTGACGGAAATGTCAGGAAATATGAAAGTGGGACCGAACCAATTGTCTGTGTCAAGGACTCAAAGGTTGTATCGGGGTTCCAAAACGGTCTTCATGAACCCCACAGTGGCGCTCCCAGGAATGAACTGATCCGATTGATAAAATCTAGAGTTAATTGAGGTGCGAGTTCGTATTTCGTACTTTGTTGCGAAGGTATCGAGCCCGAGCGGTGTTACGCTCTTCGCCATCGAGTTCGGCTTTCATCAGTTTTTGCAAGTGAGCTGGTTGAGTGTGCACGAATAGTTCGTTCACCATGGGAATGGTGATGTCATCGAGAATCCCAACGTTAATGCCAAGGCGGACCCGGGATAATAAGTCCATTGTTTCTTCAGACGTAATCATCGAGGCGTTGCAAAGTGTGCCGTAAGCGCGAGAGACTCGGTCCTGGAGTTCTCGTCGTGTTTCTCTCACGAGCGTGTCACGGGCTTGGCGTTCATACGTGATGATTTGGGGTATGACCTCTCGGATTTCACCAAGGATTTGTTGCTCACTTTTGCCCAACGTTACCTGGTTGGAGATTTGGTAAAAGTCGCCAGAGGCTCTTGTGCCCTCTCCGTAGAGGCCTCGAACGGCAAGGTTGATCTTGTGGAGGGCTCGAAATACTTTTTCGACCTGCTTGGTGAGGACAAGTGCAGGAAGGTGAAGCATGACGCTTGCCCTCATGCCGGTGCCAACGTTCGTAGGACAAGCAGTCAAGTATCCGAACTCGTCGCTGAACGCATAACTTATGCGTTGCTCCATTGCGTCATCGAGTTTGTCGATTTCGTCCCAGGCCTCATCGAGTGCCAGACCGCTACGCATGACCTGAATGCGTATATGGTCTTCCTCGTTGATCATGAGGCTGATGGTTTCCGGAGGTACTAGTGCGACTCCGCGAGGACCTTCCGTGTTGGCCAGTTCGCGGCTAATGAGCTGGCGTTCAACAAGTACTTGGCGATCGAGCGAGCCGAGTTCATCCAATCCTAAGTATTCCAGCGGAACCGGCACATCGAGCTTGGTGACTCTTTCGCTGAGGAGCCGTTCGATCTCAGCCTTCTGGTGACCGGTGGCACGATTGGTGAAGGGAAACGCTGCCAGGTTTCGGGCAAGACGAATACGGCTCGAAATCACTATGTCAGATTCCGGGCCAGTCCCCCGCAACCACTCACCACTGGTTTGTGTCAGGCTCTCCAGGTCCATGCGTGGTTTCCTTTTCACGTAGTAAATCGCGTAGCCGGGCCGCTTCTTCGTACTTTTCCGCTTCCACTGCGCTTTGGAGTTGCGTCTTCAACTCCAACAACTCGGCTTGTTGAGCTGCTTGTCTGCGCGCGTTGTGGGGGACCTTTCCTTTGTGTTTAACATGGCGGTGGATTCGTTTCAGAAGTGGTTCGAGTGGATCCCGAAAGATTTCGTAATCGTGAGGACACCCAAACCGTCCAGCCGCTCGAAACTCCATGTATTTAATGCCACAGATCGGACAGGCCAACCGGGCTAGTTCGTCTGGGACGGGTCCGACGTTCTTGCCAATAACGCTTTGCAAAATGTTGGACAGATTCAATTCTTGTTGTTGTGTGACTTGTTGTTGTTCTGCACATTCGGAACACAAATGAATCTTTTTTTTCTGTCCGTTGACGATCGTCGTTAAGTGAACCGTCGCGGGGTTGGTACAACAATCACACTTCACGCCAAGTTTCTCCTTCGGAAGAGACAGGAGTACACCAGTATCCTCAGGAATGGGCAGGCCATGAACCGGTTAGGCCAAGAGAAATAGTGTTTAACTTTCCTCTAGGTCTTTGATTTGATCTCGTAGAGCGGCAGCGTGTTCGTAGTCTTCTTCGCTTATCGCTTGTTTTAGTTGGTTCCGAAGGTTCATCAACTCGGTTTGAGTTTTCCGCGTGTGGGGTGATCTTCGAGGCGTTTTACCGCAGTGTTTGGTCTCCCCATGGATATTTTCCAACAAGGGCAACAGCTCGTCACGAAATTCATAATAGTCGTTGGGGCAACCAAGACGACCAGTATTGCGGAATTCAACAAAGCTCAACTCGCAGTGTGGGCATGATTTTTGGGGAAGGATACTGGCCTCTTCGGACTCAGTACCTGATTCAGCAACGCCCGCCTTGCTGACCGCTGTCTTACCTTGAGGTTCATAGAGATGCTTGTGAGCACACATCTCGCACAAGTGCAACTCTTGAAAGTCGTCATCTTCAAGCACTTCCGTGATGTGTAAAGTTGCGGTATTGTTGCACTTCTGACATCGCATCGGTGGAATTCTCTTTATAGGGGCTTGGTGGGTCCTAACATCCCACATTCTAACAGTGGGCCAATACCTGTCAAGCAAACCGTCAGCGTGGGTGTGAGTTTGGTTGACTCTTTCGGACATCCCTATTATAGGTCGATCGAAAGGTTGGATGTGGTGAAAAAATGAGGGTTCGATGATGCAGATTTTGCTGCCCGAGGTGATCACCGAAATGCGGGGATTGTCGTTAATCCTGCAAGTGTTGTGTCTGACTATAGGAATTTCCCTTTGGACGTCGGGTTGGAAAACGTATCGCTTCTGGGTGGTCTTATCAGGAACCGTCGTTGGGGGTATTTACGGTCTCTATACCAGTCCTTTCTTGGGCGTCCAACCGATGTTCGGAGCGTTGTTGTTGGCCATCTCGGTCGGCATGTTGGCGATGTCACTCATGCGAATCATCGCGTTCGTCCTTGGAGGAATTACGTGTTTGGTGGTTGCGAAGTTCATCGCCCCCTCGGTGGATGCTCCACTCATTTGTTTTCTGTCCGGGGGAATAGCGGCTACGTTACTCTTTCGTTTGTGGATGATGTCGCTTACCAGCGCGCTGGGTGGACTACTCTTTTCGTATGGTGTGTTGAGTGTTCTCACCAGACTTGCCAAAATGGATGGGCCAGGTTGGTGTACGCAACATCCCGTGCTGCTCAACTGGGTTTGCTTTGGATTGGCAATTAGCGGGACCAGCCTACAGCTATATCTGTCACGTCCAGGACCGAAACCCGCGGAAGAGCCCAAAGCCGATGAGGAAAAAGGCGACGACGAAAAGAAGGAAGATAAGAACGACGATGCGGAAAAAAAAGACGATGAGAAGAGTGATGGGGACAAAAAGGGGCCCTGGACCGATTGGACTTGGGTTCAGGTACCCTTTCTGAAAAAAACAGCTTGAGGGAGCCCATGCGTAATCTGCGACATCTCGTGTGTATCTGTGTCTTCGGATTCGTTCTTTTCTTGTTCGGTCAATGCCCGGAAGGCTTCGGTCAGGCTCCCAGGAATTCAGAACCTGGAGCGAACCAACCCGCAGCAAAGGCCCCGAACGCGTCCGGCGATGAATCTTCCAATCCTGATCCCACCAACGCCAACAAGAAGAAACGAGAAAATTCACCACCTGCTTTGCAGTTCTTCCTGGCTGGCTTGTCCACGCTCCTCGTTTTGGTGTTGGTTTGCCGCCCTTCTCGACGAATCTCTTGATGATCGCAGCAATGGTGTTCACTTTGCCTGACGCTGTATTTTTGGCGTGGAGTGTAGGCAGCGAAACACACCAAAGCGGTGTTGCCCGCTGCCACTTCTGGCAATCGAGACTCGAAATGCTACAGAGGATGACTTCAGTCTATTTACCGGTCTTGTATCTTAATATCATTTATACCCTTTACCACGATCTGGGGACTTCCTTGGTACAGCTTCAACTCTCCTTCGACTAGAATCTCCTTGGTTTTGAAAGTTTTCTCGAGGACTTCACGAGTTGGCGTCTCTGCTGCACGGATAACGACCGTGAAGTTTTCCGGGCGTGTATAATCCGGCTCGGAGTTCAGGAAGGCAATGCGGCCGCTGCGGGCTCGGCCCACGGCCTTGACCGTCATTCGAATTCGGATTTTTTTCTTCAGGAACTGTTTGACCGTTTCGGCAGTCATGCGAGTGGGTTCTTGAAGTTTGGCGAATCCTGTTTCTGCGTCGGCGGCGACGATACTCACATTAAACGACTTGCCCCTCGTCAGGTTTCCAGCCCGTAACACGGAAAGTGGTATTTTGTGTTGGATCATGATGTCGCCGACTTCGTCGCGTATTTGCAGGCGAATTAGCGGGTCTGCAACATCCCAATCGACCGTTAGCAAACCAAAATTGTTCCCGAAGTTCATAGTTGCCACCCGGTGCTGGTTTTTTTCTTGTTTGCGCCAACCCCGGAAACCTCGGTTAAGACCGCTTGATGTCAAATCGTAGATTGGATAGCCAACCCCTGCGTTCATTTGCGAAAGCTCCGCCAAGTGGCGATCGCCGCTAAAGATGATGACCCCGTTGGCTTTGGTTTTGTTGATGAGCTTGAAAAGTCGCTTTCGCTCGCGAGGCAAGTTGTACCACTTTTCATAGCCGTGATCTTGAGCGACTACTTGGATGCTCGAGGCGATGATCCTCAATTTGGCAGGCTTTTGGAGTTCTTTTTCCAACCAACTCCACTGGGCTTCTCCAAGCAGTGTTTTGTCCGCGGACTCGTCTGGTACGTAGGGGCCTTTTCCCTTTGCCTCGCTCTCTTTGAGAGGACTTCGGAAATAGCGTGTATCGAGCATGATAATTTGCACTCGTTTCTCAAGCGGACCGAACGTCTTCGCGTGATAAATGCCTTCCCGATCTCGAAGAGGCGAATCCTTGGGGAATCCGAAAAAGTCTAGAAAGACTTGTTGGGATTCTTTCCGCTTGGGATATTCCTTTCCGCCGTCATTCACGCCATAATCGTGGTCGTCCCACGTTGCCATAACGGGACATTGTTTCAGAAGTTTTTGGTACCCGAGTTTGGCAGCGAGTTTACCGTACTTCTCTCTCATTACGTTCATGTCCTGGGTGTCCCCGTAGATGTTGTCTCCGATGAAAAGGAACAAGTCCGGATTCGATTCTACGACGGCTTTCCAGATCGGCTGTGGCTGTTGTTCGGATGCACACGAACCGAACGCGATCCGACTGAGGGTTTTTGCGTCTTGGGCTTGGGTTGGCAGTGCGTTCGTCAGGAACCCAACGACCACGACGCACGCGAACAGGCTTCGAAACGACATTGTGAATCTCTCTTCAAGTACCGTAGCATGGTTTGTCACTTCCCAGATTAGTTATGGAAAAAACGAGACGTTTTGCCAATCCACACCCACACAGGGATGGGCATAAAGTTCTTGGCAGAAACCAATGGTGTCAAGGCAGTGTTGGCAAACGCAACCACTTTTCCAAACCGTTGTGGTCTGATAACGAGACTGATTGGCTCGATGAAAACCAACTACCCATCAAAGGAGAACACCGATGCGTTCCACGTCCGCCTTTCCCATGTCTGTTGCCGTTTGTTTGTGTTTAGGGTTCGTTTTGTTTTGGCCATGTTGTTCATCGGGAGTGACGCCATGGTTGGGAGGGGCGTCCCAGTCGTCACTCCAGCTTACTGTTGTCGATGCTCCGTCCAAAACCCATGTTGACGACCCGGTTCCGATCCTTGTTCGGGTTTCTGTCAAAGGTGGTAAAGGTAAGAAGGTCCAGGTCACCCTCAAACGAGGTACTTTTTTGGACTGCGATTAGTTACAGGCAAACCAGGGCTACTTACGACGAACATGGAATTCCAAAACCCACAACAGCACGTTTCTCTTTCTTGGCTGTGAAATGCGGCAGGAACGCTTATAATGATATTTTGGACTAGGTTTCTCCCCGACTGGAACAAGACAGATTGCAGAAGGCCGGTTATCCGCAATGACGAACCCACAACAGACTGTGGAGATCCAAGGCGTCAGGCTACAACTCAGCGCCCCTGATACCACCGAACAACAATGGATCGGGCAAGATGCCATCTTGCGACAGTTGCTCGCGTGTTGGCTGGTCGTCGATCCCAAGGATCGGCCTCTTTCTCCACGTCTGGTTGGTCCCCCTGGGATAGGGAAGACGACCCTCGCCATGGCTGCGGCTCAAACTCGCCAACAGCCACTCTTTATTACTCAATGTACCGCCGACACTCGTCCTGAAGACCTTATCATCACACCCGTGCTGGCCGAGTCGGGAAAGATTGCTTATCACGCCTCACCTCTGGTCACCGCAATGATCACCGGGAATGTGTGTGTGCTCGATGAAGGTAACCGGATGAACGAAAAATCGTGGGCGTCGTTGGCTCCACTGCTTGACCACCGCCGGTACGTCGAGAGCGTCGTGGCGGGTATAATGATCAAGGCACATCCGGATTTCCGGGTATGCGTGACGATGAATGAAGATGATTCTACTTACGAGGTTCCCGATTATATCCAGTCCCGTCTTCAGCCAACGTTGAGTCTGGGTTTTCCGACCCGGGAAGACGAGATGGAAATCCTCAGCTATCACCTACCTTTCGCCAAGCCAGAGTTGTTGGCTCTCACAGTCGACTTCTTGCAACGGTCCCACGATCTCAATTTGGATTTTTCTCCTCGCGATGGCATTAATCTACTCCGATATGCCATCAAACGTATGTCGCAAGACATTGATCATCCGGTGTCTCAGGATGAAGTTTGGCGCGAGGCACTCCTTTGTGTTCTGGGAGAGGAAGCCGAAGATCTCGAAGAACTGGCCCGGCGCAAACAGCGAGCTATGGGAAGCCAACACGTCATCGGACTCGGCGATCTCTTTTTTGACCCAGACGACCCTCTTAATCCCGACATCGATTTGGAAGAGTACGACGACGAAGAGTACGATGACGATGATGATGATGATTTTGATGATGAACTCGATGATGATGACGATTTCGAGGAAGAGAACAGGGAATAAGGAACAGAGGGCGAAGATACACTCGCGCTAACATTACAGCATGAAAACCGATTTTCTGGGAACATCCCTCATTTGCTGCGTTTCTCGCTTCGCACGGTTTTCTTGTTCTGCCCGCAAACGGGAAAAAGGAATTCGAGCGGTTTACGATTGCGTTGGGTACGATTCGCAGTCCACCGAGGTCCTCAGACTAAGAACCTCTCAACCTAAGTGTTTCCCGCTGCGCTCGGATCTGGCTTTTCCCCGCAAGGAGGGCAAAGGTCTTTTCGTACGAAAAGCCTGTACCCAATACAAGCGTGAACTGCTCTAAAAGTGTTCTCAATGCAAACGGAAACCACTTTAACCTTTCACATCAAAGCATGAGTGACCCATCACCAAGAGCCTCGGCTGACGATTTCCTTACGATCGGTCCTCGGATACGGGTGCTCCCGGTAATTCACGGGTCGGGCGATTGTGCCATACGCACCAGAGAAGAGATGCTGAACGGGGATTACGATTGCCTGGCCGTGCCTTTGCCCCCATCGTTTCAAGGTGACGTCGAAGCGGCTATTGATCAGTTGCCACGCATCTTTGCGGTTCTTCAACGCGACGTCGAACTCGGAACATTGCCTTCGGAAGAACCTCGAGACCCCGAACACTCTGGTTACAGCTATGTCCCGATCGATCCGTGCCAGCCTGTCATCGCAGCGATACGTTTGGCAATCGGGGAACACATGCCCCGGCATTTCGTCGATCTGGAAACCCCTTGGTTCGAGGCGAACCTCGGGCATTTTCCTGATCCGTACGCTTTGAAGAAAGTAACGCCAGCGGGTTTTGCCGCCGCGGTTCTGCCGTCCATCGGTCGTCCAACTTCGTCACAACATACAGAGCGGATCGCGTGGATGGCTCGGCGACTCCACGAACTGGAGCTCGATTACAAATCGATCTTATTCGTGTGTTCGCTGTTGGATTGGCCGTGGGTACGCGAGGCTTACCTGAAGAACATTCCTGTGACGCACCCGGAACAATTTTACGCTCCGATCGAGACCCATCCAGTCGATCCGGAGACGATGATCTTTTTCCTCGGAGAGTTGCCGTTCATCACAGGCCTCTACGAACGAGGCCGGAGCGAATTGACTCCCGACGACAATCTCTCGATCGACGGAGTCAAGGAGATGGTCCTTGCAGCCAGGGACCATCTCACGGTTGAACGCCCTCGGAAGGCCCAGCGAATTACGCCCCAGTTGCTGTCGCTCTACTTCCGTTACATCCGTAATTTGTCGCTGATTGAACGGCGGCTCACTCCTGACTTGTACACTCTGATTACAGCTGCCAAACAAACGGCAGGAGATGACTTCGCACTGTCACTCACCGAGGTCGCCCGCGAGTATCCGTATTCTCAGACTTCCGAATCTTCCGAGAATCTTTTCCGGATGGGAATCGAGCAGGCCATAGTTCCCGGAGATGGACTCGCCCCTGTCGTGAGTCGGTTGCCTGGCCAGGTGTTTTCGTGGCAACACTGCGAGTTGAGGCCACGACCTGAAGAACACAAACGCAAGACCTGGCAACAGAAATGGAATCCGTATGAGCGATGCTCCTATCCGCCGGAAGATACTCGCATCGAGAGTTTTCAACTGCACGTTCGCGAACAAGCAAAAGCGATCCTCGGGGAAGATCTCGCTCGGTCGGAAAAATTCACCACGTCGGTGATGGACGGGCTCGACATGCGAGAGACTCTGCGGCATTGGCACACCGGGGAGTTGTATGTGAAGGTCATACCGCCGAGCCGGGGAAGCATCGAGGTCGTCGTGATGCTGTTTGATGTCCCCGCGGATCCGAAAGTGTACGTGGAGCGGACGACGTGGTACGCGGAGCACGACGAAGAATCCACGCTTGCGTTCTTTGCTACTGACCCGATGCAAAATTTAGTTGGCCCAGGAATCGCACAAGCGGAATACGGTGGGGCATTCTTTCTCTTTCCGCCGCGTCCGATTCCGGACATCTGGACAGACCCGCGTTTGAACTTTACCGATACGCTCGAAGAAAGGCTTTTGTCTGGAGCACTCATCCACAGTGAGGAAAGGCACGTCGCGATCGTCGCACCCAAAGCTCCTCCAGCGGCGTGGCGACGGCTGGCCAGTCGATTCGGACGCAAGCTTGTCTATCTACCGCTGAAACGCTTCAGTGGACAGGTCCTCGATCGACTTCGAACGTTCCACGTCCTCAACGGAAAGCATGTGCGTTCCTATGCTGCGGATTTCATACGGGATATGTGATAAGGCCGAGAAGACGCTGTGGCCCGCAAGCTCAACCCAAGAACACTCCGGCTTCGAGGCTATTTTGGTGTGTTCGCAAATGTGTTCACCGCATCGGTGATATTTTTCATAGGTGAAGTTTTCTACATCAAATGAAAGCCCAACTTGCTCGTCCTGAACAACGCGAAGAACCGACAGCAGATAGGGTTACGGTTTCTTGGTGGTTCGTCTTTGAAAGTATGTTGGGGTCGGGCTTGTTGATCGTTGGCAACTTTTCTTTTTGAGAACCTCCCTCTCCAGAAAGGTGGGCGTAGGAAGGTCCAATAGATCAACGATTTGCAATTGCAAAGGGTAACGGGGCTAGAAAGAAAGCCCTCAAGCCAAAATCAGTTCTCATTGTCTTGAAAACCATCTTTGGAAAAATCGAATGAGTTGTCTCCGGAATTCGGACCGTTCGGGCTCTCGGTCGCTGGAATCGGAGTCATGATCGGAGTCACCTTCTCCCAATACGTCATCGGAATAATCACCGTCTTCCGACTCAGAATCATCTTCTCCAGGGTTCTCGTCATTCATGTCTTCCTTGTACTCATCGGGTTCCATGCCGTTTTCGTCGTCACCCGGATTATCTCCGAGGATGACGTCACCGTTCCCATACGTCAAAGCATCCACGAGCAGATTGTAAGCCTCCTCAATTAAGTGCGCTCACCCTGGGAATTTCGGAAGCGGCGTGTCGCTCTTTCGCAGCTTGAACTGGGAAAGGGATAATTCTGAAGGTGAACGACGTTTGCGAACTAAATCTGCTCGATCGAGAAGATATTGGACTCGTGTTTGCACTGACTCTAGCTCGTGGACCCCTTCGATGTCTTTCCACTGCTCTAGTGTTCGAACCTGATCTTCGGGGATGTCTGGGGAATTTTGCTCCACGAACAATGGGTTGGTGTAGACATTCGCAACTCCATCCCATTCGAACTCGAGATCTGCCGTGTCATCTCCGTCGAGTTTGATCAGAGCGGCATCGGTGTCGAATACATTGCCTTTGGCCATGATTTGATACTGACCGTAACTGTCGTCCTCCTCGGGGATGGAGAGGATTGCGAGATGTTTTGCGAAAATGGTATTCCTGGTCAAGAACAAACGGGGAAAAACTAAATCAGGGAAGTGGAAAACGGTCTTTCCCGTCATCAAATTATTTTTGAGCGTGAGTGATTTGGCCTCGCCGGAGAGCCACTCGATGCAAGGCCCTTTTCCAGCATGGAGTTCGCTTTCTTCGACGAGCCCTTCGCTCTCATCGTCAAAAGACAGACAAGTTCCAACCGGGTGTGCGATAAATCGACAGTTATTGACAAACAACCTGCCATGGTCAACACATCGAATGAGATACGTGTTGGGATGATCGTCTTTGTTGGGGTCGACCTTGTTAGTCTGGGCACGCAGCTCGATGTTCCGTAATTGCAGTCTCGAATCTGTGAGTAACAGAGCGTTTGGCTCGTTGTCACTATCGTAGATCTGGTCTGTCCGAAACAGGATAACAGAACGATCTTTTGCATTTCCGACCAACGTCAAAGATAACTCATGAAGAATGATGGGAGACAACTCGTAGGGTCCGGTTCCATGGAGTTCGACAACGGTGTTGGACTTTACATTGTGGAGAGCTTCATTCAAGGACGTGTATCGTCCGACTTCTTTGGAGTTTCGTCGCAATATCACCAGCCGAGATGTCGGTTTGGATATCTCGGAATCAATGGAAGGCTTATTCCAATCACTCGATACGAAATACCAACCCATAAACAGCATCGGTATAAGAAGTGCCAAGATCAGGCCCCATGGCTTCCATTTCCCGAGGCGTGAGTTGTGAGAACTGGTAGTTTCCGGATGTGAACGAGTGTTGTTCGAAGTTTTCACTGCGGATGATGATAGTTGAAGAGTCATTGAAGAATACTGTCTGGACTGGAAGGCGACTTCGACTTCTAAGGCCGATTGAATCCTTTGAGTTGGGTCCTTGATGTGCAGGGCAGCAATGAGTTCTATCAACCATTCTGGAATCTCGGGATTGTATTCCCGGATCGGGTGTGGATCACTGTCGCAAATGTGATGAAAGGTCAAGTGAACGGACTCTCCATGGAACGGCATACGCCCGGTACATAACGAGTATAACACGCTCCCGAGGCTAAAGAGATCCGATCGATGATCGAGCGTGGAGTTCTGGATCATTTCGGGAGCCATGAAGGCCGGTGTCCCGAGGATGGTGTTACTCTGCGTAATGCGAGCTTCGCCCAGGACTGCGGAAAGTCCGAAGTCAGTGAGTTTGACGACGCCGTCTTCCCGAACGATGATATTTGCAGGTTTGATGTCGCGATGCACGATGCCTTGGCTGTGGGCCGCGCGTAAGCCAGCAGCAATTTGCTGGCCGATCGAAACAATGGTTCCCAGCGAAAGCTGCCCTTGTTCGCGGAGCACCCTATCGAGAGGTTTCCCAGGGATGTACTCCATGACCAGATAGGGTAGTCGGTTGGTTTCCTGAACACCGTGGAGGATGACAACGTGAGGGTCACTCAGCGCACCGGCCGTGCGGGCCTCTCGCAAGAACCGCTCACGGGATTCAGGTTCCGAGGCGAGAACCGGGGATAGGAACTTGATCGCGACGAGTCTTTGGATGGCGATATCTTTGGCCTTGAAAACGATCCCCATGCCTCCGCGGCCCAGGAATTCCTGTAATACAAAATTATCGACTTTGCCGAGTCCGGAGGCGGACGGTTCGAGCCAAGGCAACAGATCAGGACATTGGGTTTTCGCAACAAAGCCACGGATCGGTGTCACAGCAGTTGGAGCCTCCAACAATTGGGAATCCCAAGTTTCCGGTTCGGTCTGAGTCTCTTTTGGGCGTTGGCTCAGGTTCTGCCGCTGGGTGGGAAGCGTCGGAGCCTGATCGACTTGGCCGAGGTATCTGGGGAGGGCCAGTAGAAAGTCCGAGGGATGGGCTTCGACGAAGTTTTGGCACTGGGAGCACGTATTCAAGTGAGCCGCAAGGACCCTCTCTCGATCCTCGGACACTTCTCCGGCAGCGAGTTTGCGGAGTTCGTCCGGTTTGGGACATTCATCATTGCCATTCGAGTTCATCGATTTCCTCGATCTTCTGCCTGAGTTTTCGCATGACGCGATTTCTCGCGACGTACACAGACCCAACGCCGATGTTCAATTCTGTGGCTACTTGTTGAGGAGGTTGGCCTTCGACGGCTGTCAACCAAAAAGCTTGCCAAGTGGACTCGTGAACCCGGGACCGTACTTGCTCTGATGCCCACTGAAACAACCGTCGAGAATATTCTACCTCCCATTCTCGTTCGAGCAGGTCGTCATCGGGTAAATGTCGCAAAATGGCTTCGACGGCCGAATCCCCTGATCCTCGTGTTTGACGTTTTTGGCTTTTGTAAAACTGGCACAACGCATTCCGACATACGCCGTAGAGCCATTGCCGAAATTTCCCAAGTTCGGGATTGAAGTTGGCGATGGAGATGGAGATTTGGTGGAGTACGTCTTGCAGAAAGTCGGAAGCATCCGCATCCTGCAACCCTGCGTGTTTGGCATGTTTGAAGATCAAAGGACTGTAAACCTCCACGAACCGCAGCCAAGCTGGGTCGTCGGGACGGTCACGGATTTTCAAGACCAAACTGAGCTGCGTTGTGATTCCTTGCACCCCGTGTTTCCCTCCGTACCGGGAGTTGTTGAAGGAAGGCAATACACCGTTGGAAAACGGAGTGTCAACGAAAACATGCACAGAAGTGATGTCTGAACTTGAAAAAAGCAGGACGCGGTTTTGGGGGGAGATGAGCGATTGGCAAACGAAATACCTTCCGCTCGACCCGACCCTTCGACTAGTCGTGTGCGTTTCGAAGATTAGTTATTGGGGACTTTTTCCACATACGAATCGAACACCTGCACTTTCTTCCAATTGTCTTTGTTTTCTTCGATGAACTGGTTGTGCAGGTCGGCCTCCTGGTACTTGTCGTGCGAAGTTTTGTCCTGGAAGACAACGTGGAGGGCCACATCCCAGTCCTGAGCATTGACGTCCCGCTGGAATTCTTCGCCACGAACACCAGCGGCGAAGAAGACCACGCCGGGATGAGCTGCGAGGTATTTCTTGCAAGCTTCGACGAGCTTGGTCTTGGCGGCATCGGTGTTGTCAGTAAGCGAAAAAAAGACATTATGCGAAAGTTGTTCACTCATTTTCGTTATCCTCATCTGGAGCGTCTGAAAGGCTCTCCCAAGTCAAACCGAGTTGTAATAGTTCGGCTTCGGTGAGTTGTTGGAATTGTTGGAGAACATAATCCCGGCCCCAATCTTCGTTTTCGACGGCTTCCAATGGTGGAAGATCCTCGGCGATCTCGGCCGCCAGGTAGTAAGCTTCTTCTGTCGTCAAATCGTATAGGCTGCGGCGGTCTGGCATTGCCTTAGGTGCTTTTTCAGGGACACGATCTTTTTGAATATTGTAATACTTCCTCATCAGAACGCCAGCGGCGAAAGCGGTGTTGCGTTGAACAGCGGAGGTATCAGTACCACGACAATCAGCGAAATACTCGGCGATTGTAGTTAAGGAATTGGGACGGAGTGCTTTATGGACGACGGGATCTGGCTGGAATCCATCCAAAAAGAGCCCAAGAACATCCCTTTGCGTCTCGTCTAGGCCGATTGGCTCGAGGAGCAACGATCGAAGGAAACCTCAACACGGATCAAGAAGCTGGTCTCCGACATTGCGGAAACGCCAGTCGACCAGAACCAGCCAAGGAGCTGGCGTGCCGTGGAAATCCTTGGCGGATCGTGGCGGCCGAGGCCCAGAAGCTTTTGGCCAGGCTGGCGAATGACCTTTCGGACATGATTCCGAAGAGAGCAGCGAAGCGAGCACTGGAACGTTTGAATTGACGAGGACGAGTTTCGCCGGAAGTTGCCCGTCAGCCGTGGGAATCCTCCCGAGCATCTCGGGAAAAACGCGAAGAACGACTCGACGTCACAAGCTCCGTGGTTCCATCGTGATGACCTCACCGTAGGGTGGGTGGAAATCGGGAACCGGTCGCATCAACACCCAAAGCAAGTTGTATGGCGGTTCCTCTTCGAGAATGGGCGTCCATTGGATGTCCTCGTCTGTTATTAAGATGACGGACTCGACGTCTGGATCGTCGGCGAGTTTTTCCATTGCCGGAGTCATGTTGGTTCCGCCGAGGCCAGAGATTTCGTATCGAGCCAGTTGCTCGGTCGCGACGAACTCGTCCTTCGTTACATCCACGTCGCACTGGAGAACACGGACCTGTTCGATCCCGACGGCGTCACAGAACGAAGCGATGGCACCCAATGCACGGGCCAAGTCGTCTTCCATCGATCCGCTGGAATCGAGGATGATGTTGAGGGTCGAACCTTCGCGTTTGCGTCCGGGCAGCACGACGTCCGTTCGGTTGGCACCTCGTCGGGACGGGCGGGCAAAGGTGCGAACCTTCGGAGACGTGGCATCGAACCAACGTTGGATGGCTCGTTCCCAGGGGGGTCGATAGGTGCCACGGATGGCGTCGGCGATGATGCCGAACTGGCCGGATTGGTGACCTGGCTTCTGTTTGTCCCGATCGCGTTGCCAGGAGTCGATGAGCTGGCTGAGTGTGGCTCCTTTCTCGGCGGCCGACTTGACCTGTTTTGCGGCTTGCTTGTGGCTGGCAGGGTTGGAGTTCGGGAACAGTTTATGCTCGAGATCAGCGCTCATGACGTCGTTCTGGAGTGTTCCGAGTGACCCCACTCCTCGAAACTCCCAGTTACTGGCTGGGTCGTGGGGTACTCCGTCTTGGTGTAGCTGGCTAACGATTTCCTCAAGGGACATGAATCTTGCGTCGGGCCACGTTAACCCTCCGGCCGGTGGTTGTGTTCCGAGTTCGTGGGTTAGGATGTCGTTGATGATGTAGTCATGGGCCGTGTTTACCAAACTGATGTTCGTTCCCTGGCCTCGTTCGTGTGTTCGCAAAGCCAGGTGCAATAGCTCGTGGGCCAATACGAAAGTGAGGTCCGGGAGTGAAAGTTCGTCGAGGAAGTCCGGGTGGATCAGCAGGTGCCCAGAGGGGAAGATGCCCGCGCTGGGGACTCGCTCGTCGATGGTAACCCGGACGAGCCCGGCCAGTTCGGACAAGTGTGGCAGCGAAACAGTCACCATTCGGAGGGCTTGGCGGATGGCGTCGTGCTGCTTTTGGGTGGTTTTTCGTTTGTTCGTCATACGCCCGTCAACTCCTCCAAGAATTCTCTCATGGCGTCTTTCATGCCCAGTTCTCCCCAATCTCGAACCAAACCCTGGAGGAGTAACCCCCTTTCGTCCTGGTGCAACGATCTCAATAATTCGTTCAAGGCAGCAGGGTCGGCATCCTTGAGTTCGCCGAAGTCGACGAGATCACGTATGTCGGTTAACGCCTGGTAGCGGTCGTGGGTGTCTTCGGGAAGGGATTGAGGATTCCGGATGTACCCTTGGATTCGTTCGACTGTTATTGAGTCTTGTGGCTGTAAGACTCCTCGGGTCAGTTCTTGCAGAAACTCCCACATGGCCTCTCTTGCTCCGAGTTGGCCCCATTCGCGGGCGAGGCCTTCGACGAGAGTACAGCGTTGTTCCAGAGACAACGAACGAAGAAAGGCGTTCCAGACGTCAGGCTCGATGTCAGTGATCTCACCGAATTCGATCATGTCACGGAGTTTCGATAGGACATGGTGGAGATCTAGGTCCTCCTTGGGGAGTGGCTTCTTTTGGTGGATGTACTTGAGGATACGTTCGCGGTCTTTGGGGTCTTCTTTGGTTAGCAATCCTCCGGTCAATTCGTGGAGTAGCTCGAGCATGGCCTCACGGCCACCGAGCTCGCCCCATTGAGGGACCAAACCAACGAGCAACGAACAGATGTGTTCTTGGGGAAGGGATCGAAGGAAACCGTTGACTTGGTGAGGATCGATTCGGGTGAGCCTCCCCGTTTCGACGAGGTGGCGAATTCGTGTCAGTACGAACCATCGGGCGGTGTCGGTTGTGGGGAGGAGGCCGGGATCGTGGATATATTCGTTCATCGAGCGGATTTCGCTCAGGTCCTCTTCGGTAACTTTGCAAAAAACGGCGGCGTCGGTTGCCGAGAGTCGTCCGAACGCCAACACGCGTCGAGTCTGGCTGTCGAGGATGCCGTGTTGTTCGGCTTTATCGAGAGCGTCCGAGAGTAAAGCCCAGGCACGCGGGGTCGAAAAGGGAACGGGGTCAGCGGGGACCGGACGCATCAACGTCTCGGGCATGAACCCGATGAAGAGACGGATGTCCTGGCGAATGTTGTTGTGTTCCGCCCAGGTCAGCCATTCGTGGGGATCGACGCGGATGTGGAGTATTGTCACGCGGTTGATCAGAGCACTGCTCATCGTCCGCACGAGGGCCCGGTCCTCTTGGCGGTTCCCGGCGGCCACGACCCAGGTGCCATCGGGGAGGTGGTGTTCCCCGAGTCGCCGCTCCAGCAACAACGAATAGAAGGCCTTTTGGACATCGACCGAGCACGCGGGCAATTCGTCGAGGAAAAGACAGAAGGGCTCGGGGTCTTCGGGCAGTAGGACTCGCGGTGGACAAAAGACCGAGCGTTCACCGACGATTCGTGGTATCCCGCTGACGTCTTCGGGGGCAATTTGAGTGCCCAAGAGCGAACGGCACGATAAGCCGGCCTCTTCGGCGGCCTTATAGACTGTCTCGGACTTTCCGACACCTGGCGGGGAAAGCAACAACAAACTTTGCGAGTGGGCCATCGCCTGGATCAACGCCTTCGCTTCCGAGAGGGTAACCAATGGCGTTTCGTGGCATGGAAAGCCGGGTTTCGTGACTTCAGAATCGATCTTTCCTGTAGCCGGGGCGTCTGGCCCGGAGTCACTCTCGTCGGAGTACTTGATGGGGTGAGGTTTGGCAGACTTGCAGAACGCGACAGCGTCTTTCGGACTCACCCGGCCGTGTGCTAGTGCCTCTCGGATGTGATCGGAAAGGAGATCGTTATTTTCGGAGAAGCTCAAGGCTTCGGACAACGCAGCCCAAGCCCGCGGCGTCGAAAACGGTCCCGGAGTATCGGGCACCGGGCGAAGAAGTGCTTCGGGCTCACTCTCGATGAACTTGATGACGTCATCCCGGATGTGGTTCTCCGATGCCCAGGCGAGCCACTCTTCCAAGTCGACTCGTATCTGCAAGATGATGACGCGGTTGATCAGAGCGCTGCTCAGGGAACGCACCAGGGCCCGATCCTCGACGCGATTCCCGGCACCAACGACCCAGGTGCCTTTGGGGAGTGGATGTTCGCCGAGACGACGTTCGAGTAGTAACGAGTAGAACGCTTTTTGGATTTCCGGAGCACACGCGGGCAGTTCGTCGAGGAAAAGACAGAAGGGCTCAGGGGCTTCGGGCAGTAGGACTCGCGGTGGACAAAAGACCGAGCGTTCACCGACGATTCGTGGAATCCCGCTGACGTCTTCGGGGGCTATCTGGGTGCCCAAAAGCGAACGGCACCGTAAGTTGGCTTCGGCGGCAGCCCTCACGACGGTATCCGACTTGCCGACGCCTGGTGGAGAGAGCAAAAGGAAGCTGTGGTCATCGGCCATACACTGGATCATCTGGCGAGCGCGGGCCAGAGTCACCGTTTCGGTGAGATAATCGTTCGGGGTTGTCATACGATGTAGTTTCTCGTTTGTGGTCAATCACTTCGGAAGTGGGTTCATCAACGAACAGATCATCATGAGCGGCGACGTGAACGGGGACGATCAAGAAACCTCTGCCAGCGAGTAGGCCCCACTATAAGGACCGTAGTCGTGACTCTTGACGCCGTTACGGTATGAGCCAGTATATTCGTCGAGCGACTCCTCGATTATGACTTTGACTACGGCCTTTTCCCCTGGTTGAACGATCCCGGCGTGGACCGCACTGGCTGCGAGGGCTGAGTCGGCTGTGTAGATGTCTGTTCCCCAAACACTGCCCTCGATTTCGCCCATGACCAGGTAAAAAAAGCTTGCGCCGACCTGGTCCGATTGTTCGGACATGCAGTACGGAGCTTCGGCAGCCCAAAAACCCTTGGATGCTAGTTTCTTCAGCTGTTTGGGCGTCAGTTCACCCTCTTCCACGAAGTAAGCGATAAGTTCTTGGATGATTCTCATGGTGCTTGTTGTTTGCCAATGGTAGAACGTTTGAGTTTGGCGGTCTCGATATGAGTCCTTGTGCGTGAGTCCACGATTAGACGAGTCTATGGATTGTCCGGGATGGTTAGCTGGAGTGCAAGACCAGCAGTGTTGTTGGGAAAAGGATAAAAGAACGAGATACCACCGTTAAGGCTTATTAAAATACGCATAATTTCTTTACTGACAGGCAATAACTTGTACTCCGTTTGGAACCGGGGAATTAGAGAGGCTTCGAAAAAGGAAAGATTGTCGGATTGGTTTGGCAACCATCGAAAACGTGGTTTAATATGTCATCCTGTGATCTCCTTGCAGGACCAAGAAAGCTATCACATTTGCTGTTCTGATAGCCTTCTTGGCTTGATGATTTGGGAGAAAAATCTTACAACAATGCAATATGTTTTCGGCACCCCCATAGAGTAATTGGCTTGGTTTGATCATTCTTACCTGCCCAATTGTCCCATATTTTGTGGACTAGTAGTGAGTCTAGAAAAGCCACTGTGAGTTGGTTGACAGACCGTCAGTGGCTAGCTACATTAGCTCGAATATGCGCCAGTTTTCCGTCGATCGAGAGTATCTATGCCGCGCAAACCCAGTAACGACAACAACTCCGCGACGAAGTCTACCACTGCTCTCAAGAAGATGCGGGGTGACATAGACAAACTGGATCTCCAGATCCTTAAGCTCATTAATGAGCGGACAAGCCTTGCTGTCGATATCGGCAAGATGAAGGCGGAGCAAGGGCTGGAGGTATTCTCTCCGGAACGAGAGGCCGAGGTCATTAAACACGTGTTGGGGGCCAACAAAGGGCCTCTGGAAGAAACGACCATCCGGGCTATCTACCGGGAGATCCTAAGCGGTGCCAGGGCGGTACAACAGGTCCTCAAAGTGGCTTTGTTGGGACCAAGTTATAGCTTCAGCCACCTCGCTGCGATCGAGAAATTCGGTCAGGCCATTGACTATCATATGGTCAACAGCATTCCGGCAGTTTTCGAGCAAGTCAACGCCAGGCAGGCGGATTTTGGTATCGTGCCGTTGGAGAACTCTACGGACGGTCGAGTCGCAGACACTCTCGACATGTTCCTCCGTCTTCCCCAGATCAAAATCTCGGCGGAGGTAAATCTTCGTATTCATCATAACCTGATCGCAAACTGTGAGCCACAAGAAATCCGCAGGGTTTACAGCAAACCTCAAGCCCTCTCACAGTGTCGTCATTGGTTGGGCAAACATCTTCCGCACGCTGCACAGATTTCGGTCGAGAGCACCGCGACGGCGGCGGGCCTGGCCAAGAAGGAACCAGGTGCAGGGGCGATTGCAAGTCAACAAGCTGCGGTCTATTTCGGCTTGAAGGTCATTTTTGGGAACATCGAGGACTCGATGAACAACGTGACCCGTTTCGCGGTCATTGGGCATCAACAACACAAGCGGACGGGCAAGGACAAGTCGGCAATCATGTTCCGAGTCCCGCATACGCCGGGTTCGCTCCTTCAGGTGCTTGAGATCTTCAAGGAGCAGAAGTTGAACATGACTTGGATCGAGTCTTTTCCGGTTCGGGATAAAAATGCGGAGTATGTCTTCTTTGTCGATTTCGAAGGTCACAAAGACGAGGCCAAGCCGAAACGGGCTTTGGAAGCGCTCGAGAAACACTGCGAGCAATTGACGGTCCTTGGTTCTTATCCCATTGGTCCTTTGGTCGAGTGAAACGACTGTAAAGCGTAGTGGTGTGTTCGACCCAGAGTGGTTTGTCGAGAGAAGTTAGTTTTGGCACTCACACCAAACTCGGATATTGCAAGAGACCATAATAACAAAGGACCGGGCGGGCGCTGTAACTAAAACAACTTTCGATAGCAAAATAGACAACAGCCCGGTCAGGGCACTGCAATCCTGAACGAAATAAGAATCAGCCTGGAGAGATTCCAAGGAACAGAACACAACCATGATCATCGTCATCTCGCCTAACTCCACCCAACAACAGATCGACCATGTTGTCGAGCGGATCGAAGAGCTTGGCCTCAAGGCGCACTTGAGTCAAGGAGAGCACCGCACCATCATCGGCGTGATCGGCGATGAGAACAAGCTACAGGCGGAACCTTTGACGGCCATTCCTGGCGTTGAGCAAGTATTGCCGATTCTGAAACCATATAAGCTTGCAAGTCTGGAACTCAGGGCGGAACCAAGCGTTATCGAGATCAAAGGTGTGAAAGTCGGAGGCGGTCATCTGGGTATGATCGCAGGACCGTGTGCCGTTGAGAGTTTTGAAGTCCTCGACGAGATTGCCGACAAGGTGAAGGAGGCCGGAGCCAACATCTTGCGGGGCGGTGCATTCAAGCCGCGGACGAGTCCTTACAGCTTTCAAGGGCTCGGAGAAGAAGGGCTCAAGATTCTGCAGGATGTTGGGGCCAAACACAACATGCCGACCATCACCGAGGTGATGGACCCACGACAGGTTTCGTTGATCGAGCGGTATGCCGACATTTTCCAGATCGGCGCCCGCAACATGCAGAACTTCGACTTGCTCAAGGAAATCGGCCAGACGAAAAAGCCGACGATGCTCAAACGCGGCATGAGTGCGACGGTTAAGGACTTGTTGATGTCCGCCGAGTACATCTTGTCGGAAGGTAACCCGAATTTGATTTTGTGCGAACGGGGTGTTCGGTCGTTCGAGACGTCGACCCGCAACATGCTCGATTTGAGCATCGTCCCGAATGTTAAGTCTCAAAGCCACTTGCCCATCATTGTCGATCCGAGCCACGCCACTGGCCGTCCCGATTTGATCCCTTCGATGGCTTACGCAGCCGTGGCCTCAGGTGCGGACGGAATTCATATCGAAGTCCATAGCTGTCCGGAGAAAGCTTTGTCGGACGGACCGCAAGCCTTGCTTCCCGACCAGTACACCGCTGTCGTCAAGCAAATGCGACGTGTCGCGGAAGCCGTTGGGAAAACTATTGCCTCCCCCGCCTAGTAATGAGTTGGGATTGTAGTTGGGACCAGCGATCCGTCGATGATGGCAACACACAATTCCACTTCTCAACCAAGAATTACGCTGACCTTCGAGTAGACGAAAAGGTGGCGTGGTATCTATTCTCCCAAACTTAACCAAGACGGCAATGCCTTGGAAATCCGAGGCGAGTCACTATACATTGTCGCATACCACACGAATAATATGAAAAGTCTATCCAGGATACCGGTCGACGGAGCCGAGAGGCTTCCAGACCAAAATGCAACGCATGGGAACCATAACGGCAACGGTGCAACGAAAGGTCGGGAAGTGCTTCCACCGAAAAAGGTCGACCATGAACGGATTCGAGCTGCCGTCCGCGAAATATTGATTGCGGTTGGTGAAGATCCAGACCGCGAAGGACTTTTGGACACACCGGATCGTGTCGCGCGGATGTACGCGGAGTTGTTTGCTGGATTACGGACCGATCCAAGAGAACCGCTCCAAAAGACGTTCGAAGAGAAGTACGACGAAGTCGTTCTGGTCAAGGATATTTCGTTCGAGAGCGTTTGCGAGCACCATTTGTTGCCGTTCATGGGTCATGCTCACATTGGGTATTTGCCCAACGGACGGGTTGTTGGGCTGAGCAAACTCGCCCGGGTCGTTGAAATTTTGTCGCGGCGACCTCAGGTCCAGGAACGCATGACCGCGAACTTAGCGGACTTGTTGATGACGGAACTCGACGCCAGGGGCGTTGCCGTGATTCTCGAAGCGTCGCATAGTTGTATGACGATTCGAGGCATTCGGAAACCGGGTAGTATGACCACGACGAGTGCCATGCGAGGGAGTTTCCGAGACCATGCATCCACGCGGGCGGAATTGATGTCTCTGATATTTTCCGGTCGCTAAGCACCAAAAACCTTCCGAACTTGATATGATCGCCGTTTTCTTGCTCCGGCTCTCGTTTGGGTTGTTGGGGTCGCTTTTGTTGATCCTCCGCGACGACGTGAACTCGCGTTTCTACCGAGTTCACTTCCTGACGAGTCTTGGGTTGCTTGTCGGCACGATTTTCTTCCCGCCAGAACAGGACTTGGATCCGGCGTTTTGGTGGGTGTTGGGTTTTGGCATTGCGGTGTGTTTGCTTGGGTCGATGAGTTGGATGTTCGAGACGAATCCGTTTGGGAAAACGTTGGTTGTGATTGCCGCGATGCTGTGTGGAGTGTTGCTCGCGATGGTGTCGCTGGGACAACTGGGCGGGCCATGGTGGATGTGGTTGGGGGATCATTTGACGTCTTCGGCGGTCACGGGGTTGTCGTTGACGGCTATGTTGCTGGGACACTCCTACCTTGTGGCTCCGACGATGTCAATCAAACCACTGCAGCGGCTGATTATTGCACTTGGTGTGGCTTTGTTGTTGCGTATCGGGATATCGATTTATTGCTTGTGGTTGTGGAGACAGGGTTCGGCGGGTACGCTCGATAATGAAGTGATCGTTTGGTTGACTGGGCGTTGGTTGGCAGGCTTTTTGCTCCCGTTGGTTCTTGGATGGATGGCGTGGGAGACGTCACGGATTCGATCGACACAATCGGCGACTGGTATACTGTATGTCGTTGTGATTTTTTGTGTGCTGGGTGAGTTGACGAACCAGTTGTTGTTGAGCCAGACGAATTTGCCGTTGTGATGTTGTGCGATTTCGCCATGGAGAATTTGTATCAGTCATTTGGCCGAAGGCCAAGTTCAGCGTAGCCTGGGCAGAATGCCCAGGAATATGGAGAGCCCAACCCCTTCGCCCCACACAACGAGATTCCGGGAGAGGTGAAGCTTTCCTGGGCAGTTTGCCCAGGCTACGTTGAACTTGGCCTTCGGCCAAAATACAACACTCCTGTTATCTGCCACCAGAAGAAACATTCGTCCAACCTCAGGCTCACTAACGCGAAAGAGTGTCCACTCACCAAACCCCGAAGCCTCTGCGGAGCGAACCCCACAAGTGCGAGTTCAATTCGATTGCCCAAACTGTGACGCCCCGGCTCGATCTCGATTGCCGGGTGAACCCGACTGGCAATGTGTTAGTTGTGGTCATGTATTAAACTTGGATCAGCAAGTTGACCCGACCGTTCCACAATGCATCATCTGCGGGAATCACGAGTTGTATAAGAAGAAGGATTTTCCTCACACGCTGGGGATGTATATTCTGGTGATTGCGTGTGCTGTTTCGTTCTATACCTACCTGCACTACGAAATCATTTGGACGTGGGTCATTCTCCTTGGGACGGCTGTGTTCGACGGAGTTTTATTTTGGCTGGTTGGTGATGCGGTGGTTTGTTATCGGTGTCAGGCTCACTATCGGGGGATTCCGAAATCCATACATGAGCCGTTTGAGATAACTGTAGGCGAGAAGTATCGGCAAGAACGGATGCGGATGCAAAAGAAGTAATGTCGAGAACATCCGCGTAGTCCATCGAGGCAACAGGGAATTCATTTCGTTGCCAGTCGAGTGATTTTGAACTCGAAGGAACCTTTGAGGTCGAAAGAGGGACGGATGTGAAACCTATAGCTTGCCGTTTTCGGTGGGCTGAGCTGATAATTGGAGGTTCCACCGACGCTGCGACCTGAGGTAGGGTCGATGTACTGTACAAAGGCCTTGGTGCTTTTTGGAGAAGACAGTTCGATACGGTATGTTTGACCGGCTTCGAGGTCGATGGAGTATTCTTTGGTTTCGTAAGCTGCGAGTTGGTCTTTCACGACCACTTGACCATTCTTAAACTGTAGCGGTGTGACGGGCCGCTGCTGGATTTGCAATTCTAACTCCGCACGTTGATTTTTACTGTCTCGAATGGCGAGATAGTAATCCTGAGTCTTTTCGGGCACGAACCCCCACTTGAACCTTTCTTTGAATCCAATGTTCCGCAGGGCTTGCGCGCTTCCATCGCTATCTTTGAGGTGCAAATACCATTCGGAATTGTCGCGGATACTGATCGTGTAGTGCTCGCCCTTTTCGAGTCGAAGGCCATAGAGTTTCGTTTCGTGTCCCTGGATGGGAGCGTTGACTGTAAGCTGTCCACGAACCAGCTGTTTTGTCTCGAGCGGGTCTGCCCAGACGAACAAGCGGTAGTTGGGTAGCTGTTTGTCGCGCCGACCTCGTTTGCCTGCGGCATGGAAAGTGTAGGTGCCGCTCTTGAGACAAAGATAACTCACTCGAATCACTCCGTTTCTGGTCTTAAACGGCAGAGCGACTTGTTTTCCTTGCGGGTCTTTCAATTCGACTATTGGTCGAAAGAAGTTTTGGACTGGGGCTTCGAGAGTGAAGGTGTAATGGTTTCCAGTCACTAGCTTGAACGACTGTTTGATTACGGCATCATTGGGGATTCGAGCTTCGCGAACGACGGATCCGACCGGCGGTTGAAGGATTGGCCTCCATTGTTTGTTTTTGAGTCCTCCCTTGCCCCAATTCATGTTGACGACTTCCACGCGTCCGCCTTCGCGGGGTTGTATGTTTGGTCTTGCAACGGCTTTTTTGGTCACTGATCCGAAGCCCAGCAGGTAGCCGAGGATCACTCCGAGGATGAGCAAGAACAAGATGCCACCACCGATGCCGAAACCGAGCCAGATTTCTTTTCGAGTTGTTTGCGGAGGAATTGTGGACCGATTTCTCCGCCGACTTCGAGGTTGACGGTTGGATTTTGTCCGTTTGTATCGTCTTGCTGGGCTTCCGTCGTCTTCGGTGTAGTCATCGTGAGGGCGTATGGGTTGTGGTTCGTCGGGAGGGGTGTCGGTTTGTGGAGTCTCGTGATCCTCTTGCTTGTTGGTCTCTCCGAGTGGGGGTTCAGGCTGGTCGGTCGGAAGCGGTGTGGCTGGTTGTTGGAACGCCAATTCTGGGATAAAGCTGGCCGGTTGCCACTGGGGCATTCCCTGGGTCCAGACCAGATCGGTGGGGGCCAGAGTTCCGTTGGTGGCGAGTTGTTGTAGTTGTTGCAAAGTGATGGCAGGTTGTTGTTTGCCGGCGAGCGTGTAGTGCCAGAGTTGGGCGGTCATGAAGGAGCCTCTTTTGGGAACTGAAGGGAACTACGCTTGGGTGCTGAACCTGTCTGGTAGTTGTTGTAAGGGATGGAGAGGGTAAAGGGGAAGTCGAAAACGGATTTTGTAGGGGTGGGTTCGTTCGCTGGCGTTTTAAGTTGGCGATTGGTGTGAACGGAGTGATCGTCTCCGAAGTTGGTCGAGGCAAACGAAGACCGAGACGATTGAAGTCTCGGCCTTCGTTTTGATAGGGGTTTGGTGGGATTCAGGTTATGCTCTGCGTGCTTTCTCGCAGTTTAAGCGGACGACACGGTCACACTCGGGGCACTCCATTCGCCAAGTTTCCTCTCCATCGGCTGGTCGGGCGGAAAACGACAATTGATTGCCGCATTTGCAGCGACCCGTGAAGAGCGTTTTGTTGGTCAATTCTGATTCTGGCTCGGGTTCGGGTTCTGGTTCTGGCTCCGGGGGGAGGGGCAATGGTGGTGGCAAGGGGATTTTGCGATTCGCTCTTCGCTTGGCAGCTTTCGCCCGGTACTTTCGGTATTTGACGAAGTAGTACGCGGCCACGACGAGCAAGATTGCCGTGATTAGCTTTGCCAAGAGAAGGAGCACGTCAATCAGTTGGTAGTATTGGTCGAAAGGCAGTTTCATCCGTCATTTCCTCCGACACTTTGCGAATCTTCTCTTTCAAGGCTGCATTTGGTTACGTAAACCTTGTGGGAGAAAATCCGCAAAGTGTACAATGTTTGTGGAAGTAGAATGACCTGGCCAGGGTCTTTCGATGGTGCGGGTTTCCGTTCCGCTCTGATCAAATCGATCAGTGTCGACAATGGCATTCTTTCGAAACTTAGTGATCTGCCAATTTTGCAAAGTCGCGCAACGTCGCGCAGAGCTTGAGAACACCGGAAATGAGCGAAACAGCACAGCGTCCGTTTCATTTGAATTGCGCACAAATGCGCAGCGGTTTGGACAAGATTGGGATCAAGTCTGGCCGAAAGTTGGGTGAGAGATTCGCCAAGAAAAGAAGTGAGTTCTTTCGCCTGATTTCCAGCCGGACGGCGGAACAAGTCTTTAGCGATTTGAAAACGAAAGAAGGTGCGTGGGTCAGTTGGCAGACGTTGGAAGCTCTTGCCAAACTCTTCAAATTGAAACCAATCGATCTTGTGGATCGTTTCCTGGGGACGAAGGAAGAGTGGTTGCTCCATTTTCCCGATGCGACCGAAGAGATTGAACTGGTCGTTGAGAGCCTCGAACCTGAACTTGACCTCGAACTTGAAGACGACACCACTTCTGAATCCACCCCATCCGAGCCTTCGTTAGAGCACTGGAAGAATCCGACGATCAAGGAACTGTGCGATGGAATTGCGGCGTTCAACTTTCCGTATGCCCAGTGTTTGGGGAACTTCCTGGATGAGTATTTGGGCAGTGAGAACGCTCCGGTTCCGTTTGGTGGGCGGGATGGTGAGTTGGCCGAGTTGAATGCCTGGTTGGAGGATCCGACGTTGCCGCCGTATCGGTTCTTGGCGGCTCCGGCGGGACAGGGGAAGTCGGCGTTGTTGGTTCGGTGGATGGATGCGGTGGTGAGGGGGCGTGATGATGTTCGGATTGCTTTCTTTCCAGTGAGTATTCGATTCAAGACGAACCTCCAGGGGACGTTCTTTCCGGCGTTGGCGGCTCGGTTGGCGAAGTTACACGGGGACGATCCACCGAATCAGGCCAATGTTTCGGCGGATGTGTGGCGAAACATGGTCGTGGACTATCTTAATCGGGCGTTGCCTGATGGTAAAAAGTTGGTGTTGGTCATTGATGGTTTGGATGAGGCGGCGGACTGGGAGTTCGGGGCGGAGTCGTTCCCGAGGAGTTCGGCGAATGGTTTGCGGATTGTGCTTTCGGCTCGTCCGTTGGCGGGGCATCACGATGCGAATGGTTGGTTGTTGAAGTTGGGTTGGGATCGACCGCATCTGGCGGTTCCGATGAATCTGGTGGGGTTGACTCAGGAGGGAGTGCGGAAAGTGTTGCTTCGGATGGGATGTCCGCTCGATGAACTGGGCAAACGGGTGGACATCGTGTCGGAGTTGCACCGTTTGAGCGAAGGCGACCCGCTGTTGGTGAGGTTGTATGTTGATGATCTCTGGCAACGGGGTGAGAGTGCGGTCCGATTGAAGCCTGAAGATTTGAAGACGACGGCTCCGGGGCTTGCGGGGTATTTCGAGAGGTGGTGGGAAGATCAACGGGTTCTCTGGGGCGAGAAGTTTCCGCTGCGAGAGCGAGCGGTTGTGGCGATTTTCAACCTGTTGGCGTGTGCGTTTGGTCCGCTCAAACTGGACGAACTGTTGGACCTGCTTCCGGAGAACGTTGAAGTTGATTCCTGGGCGTTGGAAGAAACGGTGCAGCCGCTTCGCCGGTTTGTTATTGGGGATGGGGCGATTCGGGGGTATACGTTTAGCCACCCCAAGTTGGGCTATCACTTCTACGACAGGTTGCCCTCGCGGGAACGGAAGCAGATCGAACAGCGGTTCCTTGAATGGGGAAGCTGCACAATCCAGGAACTTAACGAGGGAGATTTAGCTCCCGAAGACGCTTCGGATTATCTCGTTCGCTACTACGCGGCCCACCTGGAACGGTCGAAAGCCGACATCACGAGTTGGGCCGAGTTACTAACTAAGGGTTGGATGCAGGCGTGGTTCACATTGGAGGGGAGTTATTCCGGGTTTCTTAACGATGTTGGACGAGTATGGAGTGTTGCTGGAACTGCTAACGGTCAATCGAACAAGGCGGGAAATAACGCAGAATACCTTGGGTTGGAAATACGCAGCGCCCTGTGCTTTTCATCGATCGGAACATTGGCCGGACAGATCGAGACTGATTTGCTGATTCAGCTCGTTGAGAACAACGTCTGGACGTTCCAACAAGGTGTGTCGTACGCAAGGCAAACTCCTGGACCTCGAGCGAGAGCGGACGCTTTGCTTCGCTTGAGTCAACTCGACATCGGACGCGCACAAAGACCATTGTTATTGCAAGAGGCGTTGGTGGCGTCTCGGATGATCGCCCCTTCCTCTTCTCGCTCTCTTGCCCTAAGTTCGTTGGCGTCTCGGTTACCGAAGGAACAAAGACAATTCATTCTGCGCGAAGCATTGGAGGCGGCTCGGACGATCGAGGATTCGTCTTCTCGTTCTCTTATCCTGAGTTCGTTGGCGTCAGACTTGCCCCAGGAGTTGATGTCGCAGGCGTTGGAGGCGGCCCGAACGATCGAGCATTCGTATTTTCGCTCCGATGCCCTGAGTTCGTTGGCCCCTCACTTGCCCGAAGAACAAAGACAGTCGGTTCTGTCCGAAGCGTTGGAGGTGGGCTGGACTAACAAGCTCGAACACTCACACGCCCTTATCTGGTTAGCCCAGTACTTACACGAGGACCAAAGACAGGCCGTTCTGTCCAAAGTGGTTCGGTCGCTCAAGAGTCCGCATGCTAGCTTCTACGCGTGGAAGTCGTTAGCTCCGCACTTGCCCCAGGAGTTGCTTCCCGAAGCGTTGGAGGCGGCCCGAACGATCGAGCATTCGGATTCTTGCTCCAGAGCCCTGAGTTCGTTGGCCCCTCACTTGCCC
>CAYRFQ010000011.1:0-58190 GCA_964423615.1 uncultured Alcaligenaceae bacterium
AAAAGAAGAAAAACCGATCTCAAAATCGATCACCGTAGCGCTGTAGTATTAAGATGGTTCTCTCCGCTGGGCGCGCCCCGGTTGAAGACATCGTGCGGTTCTTGGGTGAGGGGGAACTCCATTTCTGACCTTCGGCCAACAAACGGACATCGAGAGACCGTAGCCTTTCGGCGAGTGGTTTGGATTGTGGATCGACCTTTCCTTGTGCCTGGGTCGTCGCCGTGGAGAGCATCCATAAGAACAAACACAACAGCCAGGAGATTCCAGAGAATAATCGCATAGCTCTTTCCCTCCACCGAACAACAACATAATAGCTTCGAGATACATCTCAAAGTTAGCGACACACCCATCTCCAGGCGGTCTTGAGTTCACAACATCCTCACGCTACCATTTCGAAGTAACGTCCCGCAAACAGAAACCCAGTCGACTCCGGAAAATCCATGATACCCATCGCGTTCCGACTTTTACCTGAGCAGGATCTCAAGTCGTCCCTTTTACTGGCTTGTCAGGAACGTGAGATTGACGCGGCTTGTGTTCTGACTTGTGTAGGTAGCCTCAGACGGGCTGTACTGCGATTCGCGGGCCAAGCGGAAACTACGATCGTAGATGCAGATTTCGAAATTGTATCTCTGGTCGGCACCATATCACGCCATGGGGCTCATTTGCATGTGTCCCTTTCGGACAGAAACGGCCACATGATCGGTGGCCATCTGTTTGATGGATCACTGATCCGGACGACGGCAGAAGTCGTGTTAGGTATCATCCCGGACTTACTATTCACTCGCCAACAAGACCCACAAACAGGATACCGAGAGTTACACATTCAACCTAAAGATTGAAAGTAAGAACCCGCCGAGAAAACACTCCAAACCCACGACATCAACCATGAACTACAACGTAGAGCAATTACTTACCGATATTCAGGCGACAGGGACGGAGGTGGAAACTCAAAAAAACGTAATCCACTTCCGCCATGACAACATACCTCTGACGTGTATTTACGACGAAGGGCACGACCGAATGCGATTCCTATGTGCCATCATCAAGGAAGAGAATCTGGACGATCGCGAGTTACATACCTTATTATCGGCCAATTTCCATACGGCACTCGACGCTCGTTATGCCATCAGCGAAGGAGTTGTCTATTCAGCGTTCCTTCATCCTTTAAGTAGTCTCACCACAGAAATGACCCAGTCTGCCATCCGACAAGTGGCCACGTTGCGACGGACTTTCGGAACGCAATACAGTAGCGGTGAACTCTACTTTCCGGGGTAACGAACTATTCTGCGTAGAAATTCGGATTGTTGTCGCTTTCTGACTCTTCGTCCTCCCCATAGTGAAAAGACTGTCCCCGAATTTGCTCGACAGCGTTGACGGCTTCCCCGTAAACACTTGGCACGTTCGTAGTGTCGATGATCGCCATCAACGCGGGAACGGCCTGAATCCCTTCTGACCCACAAAGCCCAAGCGCCCGCGCGGCCCATCCCTCTGGCGGCAACATCTCAGCCATGATGACTTCCGGATCACGTCTCAGCGATCGCCAACACGGAAAGCAAAAATTCGTCCCGACAACCCAGTTCGACTTGGCTCGATTCCAGAAGAAGAGTCTGGTTCCACAATGTTGGCACATCAATTCCGTTCCCGCTTCCTTGTGTCCGCTCGCGTATTGTGCCGGCCGTCCCCACAGGACATCAATTAATGCCGGAACCGCCGATTTCGCTAGTTCGGGATGGTCCAACAGGGCTTTGGCGCAAGCCACACGGATGGTTCGATTCTCATGCTGGATGCCCGCAATTAACAGTGGACTGTTCCCTTGCTCAGCGGCCTCCCGGAGGCCTTCTACTTCGGCAAGATTTCCACGGCGGCGTTCCTGCGAGCGCATCGGAAGATACAACAGCAGCCCAACTAGAAATCCCAGTATCGTACCCACGAGCATTGTGATCCATCGTTGCAGTCCTTCGTCGACTTCACCAAGCGACCAAAGATATCCCATGACTGTGCCGGGGAATGCAAACACCAGCCCAAGGGTGAGCAGACTACCCAAGTCCACGGAGCGGAGTTTGATTTTGAACAGATCAGGAGAGAAGGGGAGTGTTTGCATGTTCGCCGGACTCGCCAAAAAGGCTTCTGGTGGAACGTCGAAATCGAATTCCGATCTCGCTGGGATTTTGGCCGGACATCGACAGGCCGGACATCGGGCCAACAATTCCACATCGTCCGGAAACGAACCGAGAGTCGTGGCACAGTACGGATTGAGGCAAGTGTAGAAAATGCCGTCGTCTCGGTCGTGAGGAAACCGCTCGAGTCCTTCGGTGATCAACGGCATGTCTACCAGCAGGCTTTGCGGGTACGAATGGGGGCGTGCCTCCGCCTCGACGAATTCGGTCCTCTTTTCCAGGGGTAGTTCAGCCATGAACTCACCGCCCACGCGTTCCCCACAATGATTACAACTTCCGAGTTCGAGAGCGGTTTCGTTCATTTCTTGGCGGCAATAAAGACACGTACTCGATGGCATGATTGTTCCTCGCAGCAATGATACTCATCAATTGATTATACCACTGTTGGCGAAGATGCGCGGACCGACCTATGGAGACCTGCAAAGCCAATGAACCAAAGTAGTAAACGTGTTGGCGTCGTTTTCTTTGGGCCGAAAGCCAACCTCATCCTTACTTCGCCAGAACGGCCAGGTACTTGACCGTCTTGAGCCAAGGGCCATCATCGACCGTTTCATGAGCTGCCCACTTCTCAAGAGCGAGTCGATAACGGTACTTTATTCCGGACTCGAAGGATCGGGAATTCCTCGCCGATCTTCGCGTAAGCGTCAAAGTAATTCCACGTTACCAAGCCATCATCCGATTCCGGTTCCAGAAGGTACACCAACAGGGTCCCGAGCGGTTGTGCAGTCCGCACAACGAATGTCCCTGCGGGTATCTTGCGACGATCTTTGTGGGACGTAACAGCAGCTTTGGCAATACGGTGGTTTTGGAATGCCATTTTCGCCCGACGAAACGCCTGCCATTCGTAAACTTCAACCGTGAGCCTCGTACCCTCCTTGAGCTTCTCTATCTGAATGCCATGTTGTCGAAGTTTGGCGACTATTGTCTTGAGATTCTTTGGAACAAGGTAGGCATAGGGCCGTCGAACAGACCTCACCGCTTCGAACTTACCATAGAAATCGACGCGGTAATCCTTCGGCTTTCCCGGAGGCGTTGGCCGAACTCCAGGGACAATGTCTTTGCGGAGGATACGCGGTTGCCACGGTGGGTCAAAACCCTTGACGATGTACTTGTTTGGAAATCGAGCGATCGCGGCTCGAATTGGAACCAAATCATTGGGTTGGGGATTCTCACCAGCAGCGATCACGCGTCGTCTCGCGGCTCGGAGTTTGGTCCGGACGGTTTTCGCGTTCTTGGCCAAGATGTTAAGGCACTCGGTCACCAAACCATGAGTGGCTTCTATGCGCTCCTGGAACGTAATATACGAATAGGCCTCAGATAGAATAGACAATCGACCACGGAGACCAAAATAGTCCAACCCATATCGCGGTTCATGACCGTACGTCGTCCAACGACTCATCTTTCGATCGAAGTTCCCGTAATAGAACGTATCAATGTTGTTCTTCAACAAGTTCCGCGTAACCGCGGGCATCATCGTCCCACGCATCCACTTCCGCAACTCAATATCCGCCGCCGGATTGTGTGGAACATCATACGTCAAGGCATATCGATGCCACGAACCATTCGTCGTGTGACAATCGATAAAACAAGCCGGGTCCCATTGGTTCATTAAAGTGATGAGAGCACGAGCTTCGGGACTCTCGAGTTTGACGTAATCGCGATTCAGGTCAAAGCCTTGGGCGTTGGCCCTTCGCCCCATCCCTCCCACCGGTCCCACTTGCCCTGGGCGGTTGTCCTTGGCACGAACGTCGTTCCCGTCCGCGTTGTAATTCGGGACGAAGAGCAACACCAACTCCCGCATCCAAAGATGATCCGGTCGCCCCAGAAGCTCTCGCAGCATTCGCATCAACGCTTCTTGACCACAACACTCTCCCGAATGAATGTTTCCAATCACAAGGACTACCAAACGTTTGTCGTTTTTCAGTTGCTTGGGAGACGTCACGGGCGGAGACGCTATGACGGCACCAACCATGGGTTGCCCTTTGTGGGTCTTTCCAAACGTGAACTTGTGGATATGCTTGGCTCGTTGGGACACTCGGTCAAGGAATCGAACGACTGTCGCGCTCCGTGCCGTTTCTCGGTAATTGGATTGCTCGGCAACGGTTATCAATTCGTCATCGACGCTGTCTTGTTGGGCCGTGAGTGGCGCGGATCCCAAAAGGGCAAACAATACCGGCAAGAGAAAACACAAGGACGATTTCATAAGATGGCATCCCGGAGGCGGAATAGTTTCAGAATGAGTTTGTTGTTGCGCTGAGATAGCAATGTTGGAAAGAGATATGGAGAGGAAGTTCTATTGAATAGAGCAATTAATTGTTCGAATCGTTCTCACGGCCACTTCGAAGCCCAACGGCTTCAACCCTAGTGTCGTCTACAACTTAGCGAACCCAAGCATCCATCGACCATCATCACAAGCCTTCTTTCCCTTTTGGGTCGGGCATGGTCCTGGCAATGTGTTTTTCATTTCGCTGTTTCGCCAGCTCAATTTGCTTTTGTCGTTCGCTAAAACTCGCAAGGCGTTTCTCGTTCAACTCCGCTATGCAATGAGGACAGGAAATGCCGGGTCGATAATGCGACGACGCGACGTCCTCGGATGTGAGAGGCCGACGACAGGCAAAACACTGGATGTGCTTGCCAGGGTCCAGTTCTTCGTTGACGGCCACGCGATTGTCGAACACAAAACACTCGCCTTCCCAAAGGGACTGTTCTGGAGTGATCTCTTCGAGATACTTGAGGATTCCGCCCTTGAGTTGATAGACCTTCTGAAACCCCTGTTGGAGTAAGTACGCGCTCGCCTTCTCACAACGAATGCCCCCAGTGCAAAACATCGCGATCTTCGGATGCTTCTGTGGGTCGAGTCGTTCTTGGACGTATTGAGGAAATTGTCGGAAGTTCGTCGTCCCCGGAGAGATAGCGTTTTGGAACGTTCCAATGTCGCATTCGTATTGGTTTCTGGTATCGATGACCAAAACTTCTGGATCGGTGATCAGACGATTCCATTCGGCTGGATCGACGTGTTGCCCCGTCTCGGTCGCGGGATCAAGTCCGGACACACCCATGGTCACGATTTCGCTCTTGAGTTTGACTTTGAACCGGTGAAAGGGCATGTCCCCGGTGTAGGATTCTTTGTGAAGGAGGTCCGCCAGGCGAGGATCTTGTTTCAGAAATCCAAGGACCGAATCGATCCCGTCGCGAGACCCCGCAATCGTGCCATTGATGCCTTCTGGAGCCAGCAGAAGGGTTCCCACGATATCTTGTGATTTACCGTGCTCGTGGAGAGGATCACGCAGTAACTCAAAATCCGGCAAGTGCACGAATTTATACAACGCCGCGACGACGATCGACTGACCTTTGGGAATGGGCGAAGCTGTTGTGACGTCCATAGTATCAACTAGACCAGATAAAACCATTGAGGAACGTAAGCGTGTGGTCGTAGGGTCCACCTCCAACGATTTCTCGGGTGGTTATTCACCAGCCCAAGGCATCGAAACTAAACGATGAGAACACTACATAGAGAACTACTTAATCGCGAGAAAACCTTCAAAGCAAACATATTTCATGACCGTCGTAATATCCACGAACCCAGCCCGCTGGAGCAATCCAAGATTTCCGGCCGTGGAAAACGGTTCGAGGATTCCTTTCAGACTCCGCGACTTGGCCAGGATTTCGTCTCCGGTGTATCCTTGTTCCAATTTATAATCGTTGTATACGGTCGTCATGATGTCTTGGAACCGCGCGTCAGGTCCTCGAACCTTCTCGAACAATAAAAAACCTCCGCCCCAGTGCAACGCTTGGTAAATTCGATCGAAGATCATCTGACGATGCTTGGGCTTCACGAATTGCATCGTGTAGTAACAAACGATCAAATCGGCCTTTTCAAACTCCAGGTCGAGTAGGTCCTCGTGTCGAACCTTGAGATTGGGATAATTCTGACACCGAGTCGTGGCCCGTTGAACCATGTCCCGCTCGGCATCGACGGCAACGATCTGGATTCGTTTCGTCGAATGCCGCTCAACGAGCATCTGAGTGAGTTTCCCGGTGGCACAACCAAGGTCGTAGCAGGTCGATCCGTCCGTCAAAAAGAAATCCGAGAGCGCCGCAATGAGGGTATGTCCTTGGTGGTACAGCGGTACGGACTTCTCAACATGCTCGTCGAACCGAAGACTTGTGTCTCCTCCGAACGACCAGCTTGCGTTGTTCGCCTCCACCCCATCCCCGACTTTTTCCAACGACCGTCTCCTCCACAAACAGTTCGATTCTGCCGACAACCGCCTCGTTGTCATTCATTCAGTCATGCGAACCCTTTTATTGAGAACTGTGCGGCTCAAGTCGCAGACACACTCCCAAGTCGGATCAATCTGTGTCGTGTGTGGGATTTTCAGTCCCGAAGCCATTCGGCGAAACAAGTGTCATGTTTTCGATTTTCAGCTCCGAAGGGGCGCTAGAGCCTGGCCGTGGGTGTGAACCCACGGAATCCAAAGAACCAACACAAACACGACACGCCTTTATCCGTCCACCCCAGTGGAGAAGGACTTTGATTACTGCAACCGTTGCCTTCCAAGTCCCTCGCCCCGCTTGCGGGCAGAGGCCAGATCTGAGCGAAGCGGGAAACACATAATCTGAGCGAAGCGGGAAACACATAGGGTGAAGGGTTCTTAGCCTGACGACCTCAAGGAATCGCTCTCCCCTGGCAACGGCCACACAGAGTGTACCTGCTACCTTCTCCGCGCCGTTCTCAATAAGACATATGATATCACTCAGACATACAGAGTAGAATAGAGGTGGGTGAATTGGCTTCAAGAACAGAAGGAGTCCTCGTGAGGAGACTCGACACATGAAATGCATCGGATACTCAAATGTCATTTGTTTGTTGCTTGTGTTGTGTCTGGTAGGGTGTTCCGGTCCCGCCAACCCTGAGAGGACGTTTCGCTTGGGCAAAAGTGGAATTGTGCCCAAGTCTTCCAAGAAAAAAGAGTCCGCCGTGCAGTTTTCTGGGCCACTCTTTTTCTGGAAAGTCACAAAAAGCTCCAACCGACCGCCGGAAGAAAAAACCACAGACGGTTCGAAAGACGACCAGCCTATTCACTACTTGTTGGGTACGCCACCGACCGTGTCCAACAATTTCCTCCCGTTGCCCGAAGCAATTCAACAACCCTTCCAGAAATCGAAAATTCTGCTCATCCAGTCCGACCCTGCCGAGTTCGATGGCGTGAAAACGACCAAAATTTTAATGCAGGGGAGCCAAGCCGAGACCGGGAAAGCTCTGATGAGTTACCTCACCCCCGAATTGCAGAAAAAGTGGAAGGATCACCTCAAGAAACTGGGCTTGCCCGAGGATGCCTATTCCAAGTTTCGACCTTGGAGTGGGGCTTGGCAACTCTTGCGTCAACAACTGGCCATCCAGAACAGCGGTTCGGGCAACTCGCTCGAAACTCATGTGCTTGCCAGCGCCCAGACCAACAATATGGAGGTCAGGACTCTTGAGAAACCCGAAACGCCCCTGGCCAAGGCTCAACACCTCGACGAACAATTGGAGTTGCTTCTCGTTGAGCATATCCTCATGTTGGGAAAGAACCTCCGTGGTCGCTCCCAGGATGCGTTCATGGCCTGGGTTGCGGGAGACCCTGCTCTGTTCCATCGATTGCTCCGGAGCGATTTCCAGAAACAACAACCCAAACTCGAACGACTCTACGAAGAATTCTACGACCAACGCAGCAAACTCATGGCAGACCAGATGGACGCCTACTTTTCCAAAAACAAGACCACCTTTGCAGTCGTTCAAGCCGACCACATCGGCGGCGAAAAGGGCCTGTTGAAACTACTCCAGTCGAAGGGCTATCAGCTCACCCAGGTTCATGCCAAAAACGAACAGGATAACACAGACGGACAATGAGAAGTCTGCAGGCTCTACTCTTGAAGTGCGCCCTTGTCATTCCCTAATCCCTATCCCCTATGTTTGCGTACAATAGGCTCTTGGAACTCCTGGCTACGACTCCAGCTCGATCCTGGAGTGAGATCCTGCCAAACCAGATTCGTGAGGCCTGCCTGCCCGAAAAACACGGACGGTTGTCCGAATGGCAAGAGGCGATCCGATCACTTCCGGCCATCACGCCTGGTTCCATCGATCTGAAGGACGCCGTCAGGATTGGCACGTCTTCGGATACTGAGCCTGCCGTCTTGCAAGAGTTGAAAACCGCGCTGAAAAAACTACATCCCTGGCGAAAAGGCCCGATCGATCTCTTTGGCCTGACGATCGACACCGAATGGCGGTCGGACTGGAAGTGGGACCGCCTCAAGAATGCCATCCAACCACTTGCGGGACGTGCGGTGTTGGACATCGGGTGCGGGAACGGATACTACGGATTACGAATGATTGGCGCGGGAGCACGAATGGTCCTGGGGTTAGATCCCATGATGCTGTTCGTGATGCAGTACGAAAGTTTGTTGCGGTACCTACCATCTTTGGATGCGTTTGTCGTTCCGCTTGGTGTGGAACAGTTGCCCGAAAGGCTCGGAGCCTTCGACACTGTGTTCTCGATGGGTGTCCTCCACCACCGCCGGTCTCCGCTCGGCCACCTCGAAACTTTGGCCGGAACCCTCCGACCGGGAGGCGAATTAGTCCTCGAAACTTTGGTCATCGAAGGACGACTCGGCGAAGTGCTCGTCCCCGAAGGACGCTACGCCCAAATGCGAAATGTGTATTTCCTTCCGTCGTGTCCGACGCTGGAATCCTGGTTGAGAAAATGCGGCTTTCGAAATGTACGCGTCATCGACGTGACCCCCACGACGAGCCAGGAACAACGCCGAACGGAGTGGATGACGTTTCATTCTCTGGAAAATTATCTCGACAACGCCGACTCCTCGAAAACCGTGGAGGGACATCCGGCTCCGATTCGGGCTATTTTTCTGGCCGAGAGTCCGTGAGGAACTGTGAGACCCAAGTATGGGCCAGATGGTAAGCCAAATGCTTGCGCAAAAAAATCCCCTGGCATGCCATCCTCACACACCAGGGGACTCCCGTCAACATGGTAGGTTGGCGCACGCCACCAACCTACGCACTAGATGAATCGAAGTTTGGTCGTCGGTACGGACACCGGTTCTTCCATTTTTCTGAGATTTTTTCATCCTGGCCCCATGCAATACAGGTCTTAGCAGCGCAAACAAAAGCCCCGCAACGGTTTACGACCGGTACGAGGCTCCTTATTGGACCAAACGATTGTTCAAAAACTCCGATCACGGCACGATCGGACCAGTCCCACCAGGAAATCCGCCAGGAACTTGTTGGATCGGGCCAGCACCACCCGGGACCGTCACGGCTCCAGGCGGAAGAGCCGCACCAGGCGAGTTCACAATGTTCTGGTTGACGTTCACGTTGGTGTTCTGGTTAATGTTGACCGGAGGAAACTGCTCGATGAACCGTGTAGGTAGGTAGCAGTTGTAGTTCCGGTGGAAGTAATACCAGCAGTGTCGTTGCGGGCAAAAATAGCCGTAGCATCGGTATCGAGGGAAGTAGCAACGACGCGACCAACCTCGGTATCCAACCGAGTAGAATGGAACACGGTTGCCATGGAAAACGGGCGGGGAGCAGTGGTGTCGGACTACTCGGTGGTGAATGTGGTGGCCGAACGAATGATGAATTCGACCTCCACCAAAGTGAACGCGACCTCCACCAAAGTGAACGCGACCACGACCGGTCCGACAACCTTGGGCTTCAGACGTCTCCACAGTCCCAGTCAAGGAAACCAACGCACCTAGAGCCAACGCGATTGCAAAGTTCTTCATCAGGACATCTCCAATTATCGCTGGTAACCAGCGTATCATTTTGATATTTGTGAAACTGGTCTCACTGTGAGAACCATCGTTTCAATGCTGAACCATTAAAGCACCCTTGATGCCAAACTTGAAATTTCTCCAGATATTTTCTGCAAGCCATTGAGGTAAAACAACTTGGATCAAAAAGTGCGTTTCCGCGCAAGTTCTTTCAAGTTCGCACAACCGATGTCTTATCGAATACATGTGTATTCGGAACGATATCATTTTGGTACGATCCGTGGGTTCGTTGTTGCTGGAACGAAGCCGTGGCCCGTATCGACACAAAGACCAAAGAGACAATGCCCGCCAAAATGCAACTTGGCGAAATGGGTTTTGCGTCCGTTTCGAGCCGCCCGAACACCTCTTGTCCAGAGAACTCTGTCGATTTAGGCTGTGTCCATACCATAACGAGAGTGGGTAGCCACGGCTTCTCTCCCAAACAATTTCTAGAGCAAACCCGTTTGAGCGGTGCCGACTATGAAAAGCCTTGAAGAGCAAATCGAATTGATCCGTCGTGGAGTCGATCGAATCGTCCCCGAAGAAGAACTGAAACAGAAGCTCGAAAAAAGCCTCAAGACCGGCAAGCCCCTGCGAGTGAAATACGGCATCGACCCGACTGGAATCGACGTTCACCTCGGCCACACCGTTCCGCTCCGCAAACTCCGGTTGTTCCAGGAACTTGGTCACCAGGCCGTGCTCATCATCGGAAACTACACAGCGATGGTCGGCGACCCAAGTGGCCGCGACAAGGCCCGCGAAGGCATGACCGAGGAGCAGGTCGAAGCCAACGCCCGTGATTACTTGACGCAGGTCGCAAAAGTCATCGACATCGAGAAAGCCGAGGTCCGACGCAACGGCGAGTGGTTCGGAAAGTTCAACTTCCTGGATGTGCTACGACTCATGAGCCAAATCACCATGCAGCGCATGCTCGAACGCGACGACTTCGACAAACGGATCAAGGCCGCCGAAGGGATTCGCCTGAGCGAGTGTCTCTACCCACTCATGCAAGGCCACGACAGCGTCGAGATTCACGCGGACGTCGAACTCGGCGGGTCCGAACAACTCTTCAACTTGATGGTCGCTCGCGACCTCCAGAAAGACGCTGGCCAATCCCAACAGGTGTGCATCACGCTCCCTCTACTCAGGGGGCTCGACGGCGAGAAAAAGATGGGCAAGAGCTTGAAAAACTACATCGGCGTCAACGAAAGTGCGACCGACATGGTGATCAAGACCATGCGCATTCCCGACCATTTGATGACCGAATGGTTCGAGTTGTTGACTGATCGGACGACCGAAGAAATCAAAAACTTCACGAACGCCGATGAAATCAACCCTCGCGACGCGAAGATGCAACTCGGCAAAGACATTGCCAGTTTTTACTACGGTGAGGAAGACGCCGAGGCGGGCGTCCAGGATTGGATCAACATCGTCCAGAAGGGAAGTGATCCCACCGAAATTCCCGAAGTCGAGCTGCCCTCGAGCGAGTTAGAAAACGGCGAAATCTGGATTTGCAAACTCTTGGTCTTGCTTGGGTTGGCAGGCAGTAACGGAGAAGCGCGCCGTGCCATATCCGGCAGCGCGGTGAAACTCGGCGAAGACCGAGAAAAAGTCACCGACGCCAAAGCCAATATCGCCGTGACCGACGGGTTGATCGTCCGGAATGGAAAACAAAAAGTAGCGCGGGTGAAGTTGAGCTAACTCAAGACAGACACTCATTCATTTCGCGTTCCACGTCTCAAGAAGTCCTCAAGGCTCGTTCGGAAGATCGAGCCGTGTCCTCGTCGGTGCATCAAGTTTCGTCCTGTGAGATGCCATCGGAAATTGCCCGTACTTGTTGCCATCGATGCGTTGGCCATGTGAGAGATCAAGGCCCTCGCCCGTCAACTCGAATTCGAGACGCGGTTCTTCGCTCAAATACAACGGCAGGCGGACGGTGAATGTGCTCCCGCGTCCGAGTTCACTTTCGAGCGTCACGTCCCCCCCGAGGAGTTTGGTCAACTCCCGAACGATCGAGAGACCGAGCCCCGAACCGTCTTGCTCGCGTGTCAACGGATTGCCGGCCTGTCGAAATTTTTCGAAGACGAGGCCCTGTTCTTCCTTGGCGATCCCAACCCCCGTGTCGCTGACGGTCATGACGAGTTCACGGTTTTCGGCTTCGGCCTTGAGCACGACCCGACCGCCTTCTGGAGTGAACTTGATCGCGTTCGATAGCAAGTTTTGCAAGATGTGCTGGAGTTTCGAGCTATCCTGTCGCAACACAGGCAACGACGAACTGATCTGGCTCCTTAGATCGATGTTCTTCTTCTCGGCCATCTGCCGAAACATCGTCAACATCCCTTCGGCAACATCGTGAACGCTAAACTCCTCGATCCGCAATTCCATCTTGCCCGCTTCCGTCTTGGCCAAGTCGAGGATGTCGTTTATCAACGCCAACAACCGCTCCCCACTCGTTTGGATGTTGCGGACCCAGCGTTGTTGTTTCTCGTTCAGTTCGTATCTCGAAAGCAGCACCTCACTAAAACCCAAAATGCTATTCAGCGGTGTTCGCAACTCGTGGCTCATGGTCGTGAGGAAATCGCCTTTGAGTCGGTTCGATTCGTAGAGCGCCAGGTTCGCCTGGGCCAACTCATCGACCTTCCGGTCGAGGTCGACGTTGACCTTCCGCCAGCGGTCTTGCATGCTCACGAGGTTGCGCAGCATCCGATTGAAGGCGTGGCTCAAGTCTTCGAATTCGTCCCCGGTCTGGATTTCGCTACGCACGTTCAGTTCGCCCGCGGAGATCGCGTCGCTCACGTCCTTGAGGTGTTTGACCGGCTTGACGATGACATAACGAACGATGATCCAGCTACCGGCCATGATCAGCAACGCCGTGGCCAGCGCAATGGAGATCAAAAAGGCTCGGTTGACGTGGACCGCCGTAACGATCGCGTCCGTCTTCATCTCGATCTTGACGGTGTCGATGTAGTCTCCCTCTTCGTACTCTTTGTGGCACTTGAGGCAATCCTGGGTGGCACGCACGGCCTTGTAATAAATCAGCCGCGGCTTCCCCCCGCTAATGAGTCGTTCGGCCTCATTTTTCGGGTCGTCTTTGCGGCTGAAGGCTTTGTACAAATCGCGTTCGTAAACATCGGCCGGTGGATTCTTACTCCACAAGGAATATTGGCACTTGCCGAGTTCGTCGAAGAGCTTCCAGGACCGAGCGATATCTTCCTGCTTCATTTCGGGCTTGGTCTTGTGCAGCAGGAGTGCAAGATGATGCTTGACGACGATCGGATTCACCAGGAGACGGCACGACGTCCGCGCTTGCTCGTACGCGACGCCTTCCGTCTGCAGAGCGTAGAACCAGAAACTCAGAGCGATCAACACAAGAGTAAACGCGCCGAACAGGAACCGGCACTTGCGTTCGAGGCTGGTTTCCCCGAGTAATCGTTTGAGGGCACGGTAGGACATGGGGTTTCACCGTTGCGCTTGATCCGAGGTTGAGGCTCGCTTGCGTTTTTGACACCGCGGGCAAAAGTGAGTCGACCGCCCAGCCAGTCTCATCTGCTGGATCTTGGCCTGACACCGGAGGCACGGATTTCCAGTGCGTCCGTAGACGTTGAATTCTTCCTGGAATCCGCCAGCCAAACCGGAACCACCGACATAATTGCGAATCGTCGAGCCACGTTTTTCGATCGCCCGTGTCAAGACCATCTCGACGGCCTCGCACAAGCGTTGAATCTGTGACCGCGACGTTTCCTTGCCGGGCCGAGTTGGATGGAGTTTCGCTTCGAATAAAATTTCGTCGGCGTAGATATTCCCGACCCCCGCAACCACACGTTGGTCGAGCAAAATCGCTTTCAGGTTGCGACCGGTCGCCGCGAGTCGAGGTTGCCAATACTGTGGTGTCAAGCCGAACGGTTCCGGGCCTAACTCCGACTCGTCGAAAAAGCTCTGTAAGTCCGCTTCCGATTGGTACACCGTTACGCTCCCAAATCGGCGGATATCTCGGAATCGCAACTGGTTGGTTCCGTCACCCAGTCTCAGGATCAAGTGGGTATGCGACTCGATTGGTTCCGTGGTCGGCAGAACTCGCAGTTGCCCCGTCATGCCCATGTGAAAGACCAGCCGGGAACCATCCTCCAGGGGAATAACGATCCATTTCCCACGCCGAGTAGCCGCGAGCATCGTTTGTCCAGACAGGTGATCGGTCCACTCCTCTTGCCATTGTTTGCGCAAGGGTTGGTCACCAACCTGGGCATCGACGATGACCTGCTTCAATAGCATCGGACGCAGGTCTCGGACGATCGTCTCGACTTCGGGTAACTCGGGCACGGGATTCAAATTCCTCTCGGCGGGCCATGGACATCCAGCGCGAATTATAATCGGTTGTGTTTCCCGACACCACCGCGGTTCCGAACGTGGGGGATTTGAACTAAGATGGATGAGTTCGCAAGACGTTTTCGACCCCGCGGGGGTAATCGGCCAAACAAGTGCCGTGTTTTGGTTTGCAAGCTCCGAAGGGGCGCTCGATTTTGGCCGTCGGTGGAAACTCACGGAACGAAAACACCCGATCGTGTGCCGGACACCACAAACCGAAAAGAAAACACAGCAGTCGTAGGCGTAAGCCCATAAGATCCGGCCCCAGCACTCACAGGAATCAACCTCGTAATATCATACCCTGGAGATAGATATGGCCACAGCCACACCCACAGTTCCCGATCAAACCGGTCGATTCGGCCCCTACGGCGGTCGATTCGTTCCCGAGACGCTGATCTACGCTCTGGAAGAACTCACTCAGGAATACCAACGGGCCAAGATCGATCCCGAATTTCAGGACCAGTTCCACTATTACCTCCGCCAATACGTTGGGCGTCCGTCTCCGTTATATTTTGCCGAACGACTCACCGAGAAGGCAGGTGGTGCCCAAATCTATCTCAAGCGAGAAGACCTGAACCACACAGGTGCCCACAAGATCAATAACTGCATCGGCCAGGCGTTGCTCACCAAGCGGATGGACAAACCCCGAATCATCGCCGAAACAGGAGCAGGCCAACACGGCGTTGCGACGGCCACTGCAGCCGCCCTATTCGGGCTGGAGTGCCAAGTTTTCATGGGCGAGGAAGACGTTCGACGGCAGAAACTCAACGTCTTCAAGATGCGGGCCATGGGAACGGAAGTGGTCCCCGTCAAGAGTGGCAGCCGGACCCTTCGCGACGCCGTTAACGATGCCATGCGTAACTGGATGTCGACCGTGACGAACACCCACTACATCATCGGCAGCGTCGTCGGCCCCCATCCATTTCCGACGATCGTGCGGGATTTCCAATCGGTCATCGGACAAGAAACCAAGGCCCAATGCCGTGAGCAAATCGGACGATTGCCCGACGTTGTCATGGCGTGTGTCGGGGGCGGCAGTAACGCCGCGGGGATGTTCTATCCATTCGTTGAAGAAACCGACGTCGAGTTGATCGGAGTCGAGGCAGGCGGTCGCAAACTCACTCCCGGCGACCACTCCGCCACCCTCGGCCATGGCGAACCTGGTATCCTTCACGGAGCCTTTAGCTATGTCTTGCAGAACGACGACGGCCAGACCGCTCCGGTCCATTCGGTGTCGGCGGGCCTCGATTATCCCGGCGTCGGCCCCGAACACAGCTACTGGAAAGACACCGGACGAGTGCAATACACCAGCGTTTCCGACGACGAAGCGATGGAAGGTTTCTCGACTTGTTCACAACTCGAAGGCATCTTGCCGGCGTTAGAAACGGCACACGCCGTCGTTGAAGTGATGCGAGTCGCGGCCGAGAGGAGTAAAGATGATGTCGTGGTCCTTTGTTTCTCCGGACGTGGGGATAAGGATTGCTACGAGATCGCAAGGTTGTGCGGAGAGGATTTGGATTGACGTCAATCCAAACGCCAAAGTGGGCACGCGTTGTGGCTCCGACGACTCAGCTACGTTCCACTGAAAACCGAAACCTTTGGTACCCACCCTCGAAGTTTTTCCGGGAAGTCGTGAGTGTTGTGTTTTGATCTTCCGATTGTGAGCCCTCCGCGGCTTCCCGAACGATCCTAAATACGACTATTGGTTTTGCTGATATGGCTACTTGGAAACTGATATTAAAGTATCTCCTCGGACTCCTGTTTATTGTCGCTGGAATCGTCCACTTTCTGATTCCTGAGTTTTTCATGGCTGTGATGCCCCCGTGGATGTCCCTGCATCTTTTTTTGGTGTTGTTGACCGGGGCAACAGAAATCATCGCTGGCGTTTTGTTGTTGATTCCACGAACTTCGCGACTCGGGGCGTGGTTGATCGTAGGACATCTGTTGGCTTTCTTCACCATCCACATCGACATGGTCATTCGGGCCGATGCGTTTCCGGACATTCCACTTTGGATCTTGTGGCTGCGTCTCGTCTTCCAGTTCGTGTTCTTGGCTTGGGCTTGGCCGTTCGTTGGCTGGCCTCTGTTCGAAAAGGCCAACGCGACCAAAGCTGTGTGATTGGGCATTGGAAGTTTCTCGCTTGCTTTGACGAAGAGACCCCGACGTAGCGAGAAACACGGAAGCGAGGGAAGCAAGACCCGAATCCACGCCTTCGTCCAGCGGACCGCTCACGGACTCATTGGCCGCCCACGCCTCAAAAAACCACCAGACCAAGAGATTGTCGCCACTGCCATCTTCACACCCAATCGTACGACAGCCGGGAAGAGAAACGAAGTGGGTCACTCCGCGTCCCTGTCCTCGTCTTCTCTCTCGCATATAACAAAACAACACACTCTTATTTTTTCTCTCCCAAACAGCACCAAAGACAATCTCATGACTCTCGGCGAACAATTCGATATGGTCGACCCCTTGTATTACCACAAAGAAGCGCTGATGGAACTCGGCGGGTTGTTCTACGATTGGGGTTGGTCGTTCGGGACGAGCAGCAATTACAGCATGGTCGTCGGAGAAAATCCCTTGCGGCTACTCATCACGGCCAGTGGAAAAGACAAGGGCAGCCTCGAACCAGACGACTTCGTTGTCGTCGACGACAAGGGCCAACCGACCGAAACGGTACCAGGGAAACCGTCGGCCGAAACGATGATCCACGTCATGCTGGCCCAGCGTCCGAACGTGGCTTCGATCTTGCACACGCACTCCGTGTGGGGAACCATGCTCTCGCAAATCCACGCCGACGACGGAGGCTTCTTCATCGAAGGCTACGAGATGCTGAAGGGATTGCAGGGCGTCAAGACACACGACCACAAGGAATGGGTTTCCATTTTCCCCAACACCCAAAACATTCCGACGCTCGCGCAGGACATCCAGAAGTTCCTCGACACCGATCCACGCGGCCAACACGCTCATGGACTGCTGATCCAAGGTCACGGCCTCTACACTTGGGGCAAGGACCTGCAGGAAGCTCAACGCCACATCGAAATCTTTGAGTTCCTCTTCGAAGTAGTCGCTCGCCTCAAAACCAGATAACCAAACCTATCTCGTTGTAACTCTCGCCCATTTGTTCTTGTTGGATTTTTCGAATGAACACAATTGCTCGTTGTCACCTCCTGGCTTCGGTCGTCCTGGGGGTCGCCTTGTCCGTTGCCGTTCTTCCTGAGGTCGTCTTGGCCGACGATGCTGAACCTATCGTTTTGAAAGAAGCTCTGTTGATCCGGTCCGTTTCGAGCTATTCTCGTTCCCCGATCCATGTTGATTTCGTGGCGGCGAAGATCGTCCAGGGGAAATGGAAGACTCCCGCAGCTGGAGACAAGATCGCCATTCCAGGGCGAGGCGAACGCGTTTGGACGACGACACGGGCCGACGATAAGGGCTGGATCGGGAGCCGAAGATACAGTGGAGGATATGCCTACTGGGACGTCGACTCTCCGACGGATCGCGTGATGATCCTTGAAGCCAATGGCCACGGAATGGTTTACGTCAACGGCGTTCCTCGGACCGGCGACGTCTACCGATTCGGAATCACAAAAGTCCCCGTCCTTCTGAAAAAAGGAAAGAACAACCTGCTGTTCACGATCCGGCGCGGACAATTCAAGGCCCGTCTCGTTGCTCCCAAACAAAAAGCGTTCTTGAGCGACCGCGATGAGCTATTTCCGGATCTCTTGATCGGGAAAAAGCAATCGGCTTGGGCTGCCGTGATTGTCGTCAACGCGAGTACAAAGCCAGCGTCGAATTTGTATCTCACGGTCGAGGGAGATGGCGTAAAAGCCACCCGGACGGCTGTTCCGACTTTGCCGCCGTTGAGTTTTCGGAAGGTTCGAATCCAGTACCAAACGACCGGCATCGCCAAAACCGAAACTGGGAAAGCCAACCTCACTGTTTGTCTGGAGTCCGGCGCCGGGGACGCTCCACGGAAACTCGATGGGCATACGTTCGAGGTGCGAGTCTCGGATCCGAATCAACTTCACCGACGAACGTTCGTCAGCAAGATCGACGGGAGCGTCCAGTACTACGGAATCCAGCCGGCCACGACCGGAATCGATGGCAACACGAATCAGCGCCCAGCCCTCTTCTTGAGCTTGCACGGAGCCGGCGTTCAAGCAAGAGGACAAGCCGCCGCGTACGCCCCCAAACGATGGGGCCACGTCGTCGCCCCCACGAACCGACGGCGGTTTGGCTTTGATTGGGAAGACTGGGGCCGGATGGATGCGATCGAAGTGTTGGAGTTGGCCCAGAAACAACTGAACACCGATCCCCAACGGACCTATCTGACCGGACATTCGATGGGTGGTCATGGAACGTGGCATTTGGGCGCGACATTCCCCGACCGATTTGCTGCCATCGGACCCAGTGCCGGATGGATCAGTTTTTTCACATACGGAAGTCGGCGTTCAAACGCGAAAAAAGAAGATCGCGTCGTCGAATTGGTTCGCCGCGCCAAGACGTCGAGTGACACCCTTTTGTTGCTGCGAAACTTCGACAACCACGGAGTCTACGTCGTTCACGGTAGCGCGGATAACAACGTTCCCGTCACTCAAGCCCGGACGATGGTCAAGAAACTGGGTGAATTTCACAAGGATTTCCGCTACCACGAACAACCCAAGGCTGGCCACTGGTGGGGCAATTCCGACGAACCCGGTGCCGAGTGCGTCGACTGGATTCCCATGTTCGACTTCTTTGCTCGGCGTGCCTTGCCACCAACCAATGGCCTCCGCAACGTCGAGTTCGTGACCGTGAACCCAGGCGTCTCCGGTTCGTGCCACTGGGTTACCGTCGAAGCCCAAGAAAAAGCACTCCGTCCGAGTTCGGTCAAGATTCGTTTTGATCGTCTCAAGGCCCGGTTTGTCGGCACGACGGCGAACGTCGTTCGATTCTCGCTCGACTTGAGGCACTTGCTTTCGGCGAATTCCCTGACCGATAAATCGATGTTGGTCGATCTCGACGGCCAGAAACTCGAGAACATCGGTTGGAACCAGACCGCAGACGGCAAACTCTGCTTGGCCAAGCGAAAGGGGAAATGGAGTGTCACCGAACCTCCTTCGAAAGACCGGAAAGGTTCCCATCGGTATGGGCCGTTTCGCGAAGCCTTCACGAACAACATGATGTTCGTCTACGGAACCAAGGGCACCGCCGAGGAAAGCGCATGGGCCTATCAAAAGGCTCGCTTCGACGCCGAACAGTTCTGGTATCGTGGAAACGGTTCGATTGATGTTCTGGCCGACGTCGAATTCGAAGCGTCCAAACACAAGGAACGCAACATCATTCTCTATGGCAACGCCGACACCAATTCGGCATGGAAAACTTTGTTGGCGAACAGTCCGGTGCAAGTCGAGAATGGCCGATTGCAAGTGGGCCAGAAAACGATGAGAGCCGATAACTTGGCTTGCCTGTTTCTGCGTCCGCGAGCCGATAGCAAGACGGCTTTTGTGGCGGCCCTCTCAGGCACTGGCTTGAAGGGCATGCGTGCGACCGACCGGGTGCCGGTGTTTGTCTCCGGAGCAGCCATTCCGGACGTGATGATCTTCACCCCCCGAATGCTTTCAGGAGACACCGCTGGACTCGAAGGCGCGGGCTATTTCGGGATGGATTGGAGCGTCGACTCCGGCGAGTTCGCTTGGCGATAAAAGCATTTTGCCAAGCTGTGCCGCTGGATTTTGGAATTCTCTGTTCGTCGTAGGTACACGCGGCTCGCGGTGTACTTGGCCAGTTCTATCAGTTCGTCGTAGGTACACTCAGCTCGCATGTACTATTCGTTGACTGTCGTAGGTACACTCAGCTCGCGTGCACTTGGAAGGCTCAGCCAAGACAAACGCACACGCGAGCTGAGTGTACCTACGAACCGGACAATCCTTTCTTTTCCGTTCCAAGGCCAACCTCATCGTAAACTGCTCACAATGGCCAGGAACTTGAGCGTCTAACGCCAAAGGCCATCAACGGACCGTTTCATTACGAGCCGGAATGTAAACGAGAGGCCTCTCCCTTCCTCCCTCCCTTACGCTTCTGACTCGTGTCCAATCAACTCACCACCTCTCAACCTCCTCCAAAATCCAGAAGCTCACGCAAAATCCCATTCGACGGCCCTTTGATCTGGACAAATCACGACGAGCCGTTATAAGCCCCCATCCACTTTCATGTTGGAAACTTGTTGAAAACGAACGAAGCGTTCAGACGCTTGGGACTCGCTCGTCCGGGGGTGGAAGAGCGAGTTTCGCTGAACGGTACGACTTGCGAGAGATGTACGAATGGCACCAATCAACCCGAATTCTGGAATCAGAAAATCGTTGGTTTTAGGTGTAGGTCGAGACGCTCACGAGTCGATACGTCATTAGCAAAGCGGTCTTACAGTCAACCGAAAGGGCATGTTCTAGAACACTTTCTGATTGGGGCGAAGTCAGATCGTGGACATGCTCACTCAATGACGGGGTTTGGCAGGTATCGTCGGGAACATCAGTCTTCAACCATCGTAGTTCGTTACGACCGGTCCACCACTTCGTAGAAGGGGCGGACACTCGTTTCGGTCAGGGCTGGAGCTCTGCCAAGAGGACTTGTGGCCATCTCGGGGGAGATGGGTTCGCACCCGAACTAACCACACTTCTATTGGCCCTCTCGTCTCCTTTCGATGGTAGCGGTGCGGACACCCGTGGTGATCGTTCTGCATAGAATCCGCTGTTGATCTCGACCGAACTTGTCTTACATCAGGAGAGGATTCCATGGTAACTCAAGTTGACGTGGACATCCAGCAGGCTTGGAAAGACTACAAAACCGAGCCTACGCTTGATCTTCGAAATCGGTTGGTCGAGCGATATCTACCACTGGTAAAGTACAACGCGGAACGCATATGGGCGAGGTTACCCGAAGGAGTTGATCTCGATGACTTAATTTCTGCCGGTGTGTTTGGCCTGATGGACGCCATCGATGCCTTTGATCTCGATCGTGGCGTTAAGTTCGAGACGTATTGCGTTCCGCGTATCCGCGGTGCCATGCTTGACGAACTTCGAACGATGGACTGGGTTCCCCGTCTTGTGCGCAGCAAGCACACAAAACTGGAGGAGGCTCGCAAATCATTGGAGGCCAGCTTGGGACGACCTCCTCGCCCCGACGAGATGGCAGAAAGAATGGGCGTATCGCCCGAAGAGTATGCCAAGATGACCGGGGATGCCACCGCCGTTGGGCTCGTCAGCCTGAACAAGAAATGGTATGAGACGGACAGTTACAAGGACGTACGAGAGATCGATATCTTGGAAGACAAAAAAGCCGAAGATCCGACTCACCGTTTGCAAAACCGCGACTTGATGCGGTTGGTCACTCGGGGCCTGAACCGAAACGAACGCCTCATCATCATCCTGTATTACTACGAGGACATGACGATGAAGGAAATCGGGGCCACCCTGGACTTGAGCGAATCGCGGGTTAGCCAAATGCATTCGAGCATCGTTTCCCGACTCCAAGCCCAATTGGCGAAACGGCGTCCGGAATTCAGTGTGTAAACGCGTTTGCCAATTACATTTTCCCACTTCTGGTGGACACTCCACACGCCCACCAGATTACCTTGGCTCTCATAGTTTTCGATCCGAGAGCCCTCTCCTGCCTTGCCGTCCGGCGAAGCCGTTTCTTCTTGCTATTTCCGCACACGGAGTTTGAGGCTCTGCACCCGTCCGAAACTCAGATCGTGTCCCTTCCGTTCCCACAAGGCCTTGGTCAAACGGAACTTCGTTTCCCCGACCTTATCCGGGAAGTTGGTCCGATCATAATCATAGACGCCAATCTGCACGGTGTCTCCCTGTTGGACGCGAATCATGTCTCCTTTTTGGAACATGGCCAGAAAGGTATTGCGACTCGTCGGGGTTTGCGCCGTCTGCCCCGAACTCAAGTTGTGAAACGTCACATACAAGTCGGGCTTATCACTCGTAATAGAGTCCCAGTTTCCACCTTGTTTATTCTTCTTCAAAACTTCGACTGATTGGACGACAAGCACTCCAGCCCGACCGTCCCAATCATTCTTGGGACCTGGTTTTCGTACTTCCTCCTCTTTCGAATTACCACTTCCGTCGTTGTCGATGTCGTCCGGAGCAACGTCAAAATACCCCAGCAGGAACGGCAAAATTCCTATGAGGGCGGCCACGATCGCGCTCACCGAAGAAAGAATGGCCACATAAACGTAGGTCGATTTGTTTCCGGAAGGAGGAGCTTCGAGCGGTTCGGTCATTCGTCACCTCTTGTTGCGGCTCCAAGGTCTCTCTGTAGGCTGAGGATTGCCATTCGCTGGAAAGGCCAAGCCTCTTTCCAAAGGCTAGCATTTTCTTGTCGAAATGGCATTTTGTACTGATAGGAATCCAGCCGTCTTCTATCTCGCCGGGAGAACTGCGAAGTCCTTCTGAGGAGTACCTCGCTCAAATCCGGATTGACCAGGAATGGAGCGATCAGAACCGGGTGGCTTCGCTCTCGTCAAGTCTGGCCAGCGAAGGCGTAGGCGAGCCTAGGCACACCTCGAATCCCGATGGTTTGCTCCGTCCCAAGCTCCTGGTCACACCCGACAACACTTACCGGAGGCTCCATCAATTCACAAAACGCTCTAATAAATATCGCGAGACAGAACTTGTGGTGATGCCGTAGCTTGGGTGACCAACCGCGAGGTCCACCAGGAAAGAATGATCTGCCAAATCCAGAGACCGAGGAAGATGCTCCAGAATCCTACCGTCAAGAACCGACCAATGAGTTCAGGAAATTCTGCAGCGCCCTGGTTTTGTTGGTTCCAAATGCCCAGCCCGATGCCCACCAGAAGAAGGCCTCCACAAAGGAAACACCAGACCAAAGAAAAAATGTACGCTTGTTGCGTCAACCGGTGGTCGTGGAGATACTCTCCAATTTTTTTCATCCATAATCCGAAGAAGATGAAGTTCAAAGGCAGGAAGGGAGTGATGAAGAAGACCATCGCTGCGATCCCAAAAGCTTGTCCTTGAGTTTCCTTGGGGATCGAGCAACACAAACACCGCCCAATGAACATGACGATCAAACTGAGTACGGTTCCGCAAATCGTTCCACAAACGCTGTACGCCGCCCACTCAATCTCGACCGGAAAGATGTCGTTACCAGCCAGGGACAATACGTAGAACAAGAACCACATCACCAGAATGATTCCCAATGGAACCATCCCGCAAATGCCAACGACCAAACCGGAATGGACAGTCTGCCAGGCCGACGAATCTTCACGCTCTTGACGAAGTCGGCGGCGCGTGCGGCGGGGATAAGGATCGTCATAGTAAAAGTTGTCGTAGTCGTCGTAGTCGTCGTCGTGTGAACGTCGGCGTTCCCAACCGCTACGCTGCTCGTCGCGATCCTCCGGACGATGGCGGTCTCGCCGGTCGTAGCGTTCATCACTTCTACGGTCATCACGCTCCCAATCGTCCTCGTCTTCGCCCCTACGGCGCTCTGAGGAGGAACGGGCATCTGGCGAAGGTATCGACTGAAGAGTTGCCGGGAGATCTTCTCCACAGCTAGAACAGTATCCGTGTTGCCGTTCTTTATTACTTAGAGGAACGTGACAGCTGGGACATTGGAATGTCTCCATGAAGGCAACTCCGTCCGGAGAATCGGTGATCCATGTACGAATTACGGACCGGAAAAAACCGTCCAATCTCTGTACTTATGGTAGGTCAATTTGTTTCGGGATGCACCCTGAATTCACTCCCAACCGGGACCTCGGTATTCCTTCGGTTCACGCCTGCGCCTACGGGGACAGTTGTAACGCGGCTGAAACCCCATCCTCTAACCTGCGGATTCGTCTTCCCACGGGAGCATCGGCTGGGAATAGACTTCTGTTGGTTCGGTCGTAGAATGGTGCGATTTTTGTTTCTTCTTACGGGGTTTCGACTTTTTCGTGCCGTCGGTCATGACGATCGAATCGAGTGGTTTGTTTTGCAGGGCCGTGTGGAGCTGCAGTTGAGGCTCATTCGCGAGAATTTCATTCATCGAACCATGGGCCAAAGGGATCCGATTGCACTCTTCGCTGAGGTGCAGCTGGACAACGTGCTGGAGTCTGTGTGGGTCCGAGAGTTCGAGAACCCGGCGGATCAGTCCGACGGCCTGATCGTTCGAGAGATGCCCAGCATTTCCGAGGTTCCGGGCAATGATTTTCCTCGAACGGCTGCTGCCGCGTTGGAGGTCCTCGTCGTGGTTGAACTCCACCGCCAACAACTCGACGTTGGTCAGATGGTTGGCAATCGTTTCGTCCCAACTTCCGAGGTCGGCGACGTACCCCGCACACGTTGGTTCGCCGAAGATGTCGCGAGGCCCATCGAAGCGAAATCCACAGGTTGCTCCGCTGTCGTGACGGACCAGGAACGGAAGACAACTCAGCGTCGGGGACAGTTGCAAGCAGGTGCCGGGTTCGTAGGCAAAGATCAAGCCCTTCGCCGATAACGTGGCGAACGCTGTGCTACTGGCCTTGAGCGTTTGCTGATGCTCGAAATGCGTGTAAAGCGGAATGTTCATCTCGGCCAACCGCGAGAGCGTTCCATCGTACCAATGATCCGAATGCGTGTGCGTCAGGAGGACGGCGTTGATGTCGGCCCACTCAAGGCCAACGGCCTCCAGTCTTTCTTGCAATTGTTTGGGGTTGAGTCCTACGTCGATCAACACCCCAAAATCGGTGGCTCGCAAGCAGGTGGAGTTTCCACCGCTTCCGCTGGCCAACACTGTAAATATCATGGACATGACTAGCGCCTCTTGCTTGTCTGAGACTTCACGAAGTGACCGAGTTCGGTAGCCGCTGCTGGTCCGAGAGCTGAACCCGCCGTGGCAGAAAGGGGGGAATGATCATCGGAACGTTCCGGAGCGTCTTTTGGCTGCGTCCGTTCGGATTTCGAGAACATCAGCTTGTCCAGGGACACAAGACCCCCTCCGAGGAGAAACAGTGCCAGACTCTACGGCGTCAATCCAAAGTGGTATTCGTATCCGATCGGACCCGGTTCGTTGATGACGTTGACTCTTTCTAATCCCTGGTACAAAAGCACCGTAGCAAGACCGGGGCGGAAGACGAGTGGCCCGAGGATTCGTTCGTTGCTACATTCAAGCATGTTATCCTCGTGACTTGGGATCTGATTCGCAGCCCTCACTCTCACCATATCACATGAGCCAACCTTCCGACCAAAACTCGACCGAACGGTTTAGCAACCTTGCCGAAGTCTATTCTCGATGTCGGCCAAATTATCCCCCTGCGGCCATCGACTTCGTCCTTCAGAGGTGTTCGCTGACGCCAGGAAATCGCCTCGTGGATGTTGGTTCTGGGACCGGAATTTCTTCCCGTTTATTCGCCCAACGAGGTTTGATCGTTGTTGGCATCGAACCGAACGAGGCCATGCGAACCGAAGCCGAAAACACTACAGGTTCGAATAGTGAACTTCAGGTCAGTTATCAACAGGGTACCGCAGAATCGACCGGTTTACCAGAGGCAACTTGCGATGCGATCCTGGCCGCCCAGGCCTTTCACTGGTTCGAACCGACGCCCACTCTGCGAGAATTCCTTCGTATCCTCAAACCAGGTGGGTGGCTCGTTTTGATGTGGAACGAAAGAGACGAATCGGACTCCTTCACCCGCGAATATGGCGAAGTGATTCGCCAGTTTCCCAATTCTCCACAGATCGAGTCGATGCGATCCGGCGCAGGCGACGTCCTCCTTGAATTTCCCGAATTCCACGACGCCACAAGAGACACCTTCCCGAATCAACAAGTGTTGGACGAAGAAGGGATGATTGGCCGTGCTTTTTCGGCTTCTTACGCCCCGCGTGATCCAGAGACCGTTGCGATAGTCACCGAACGATTTAGGGAAATCTTCCAGACACATCAGAAAGACGAAGCCGTTGCCATCCAGTACGAAACGTCGGTGTATACGGCTCAAGCGAGAAAATAGGGAACAGAGAACAGGGAACAGAGAACAGGGAACAGAGACTCGAAGACTTGAAACGCCGATCCTTGTTTCGGGCTCCATCTGAAAAAGCAAGAGATCGAAATGAAAGTCAGAGACTTGAGGTCGAGGCCTGGATGTCTTTTGAGGTCGTTCCACCCGGAAACACGCCCCCAAGGACTGCCAGGGACATAAGTTTCTAATACCTTATGATGAGGTAATTCAAAGGATAGTTCGGAAATTGTCCCACGTTTCAAGCTAACAGAAACCATGCCATGCAAACCACCCAACTAGGCCAGACGGGCTTGACCGTTTCCCGCATTGGCCTTGGACTCGCCGCCCTTGGTCGTCCTGGGTATATCAATCTAGGCCACTGCCAAGATTTGACCTCCCACGACGTCGCAGCCATGGAAGCCCACACCCACGAAGTCCTCGACACGGCCTGGGAAGCCGGCATCCGTTACTTCGACGCCGCTCGTTCTTACGGCCGGGCCGAAGCGTTTCTGGCCAGTTGGCTCCAATCTCGCAAAATTGGGTCGGAAAAAGTAACGGTTGGTTCTAAATGGGGATACACCTATACAGCCAACTGGCAGGTGGAAGCCAAAAAACACGAAGTCAAAGAACACACCCTTCCGGTACTCCAAAGACAGGTCGCGGAAACATTCGAATTGTTGGGCGAGTATCTCGACCTCTACCAAATCCACTCGGCGACACTCGACACAGGTGTGCTGGAAGATACCACTGTGTTGTGCGAATTAGCACAGTGGAAAGAGCGTGGGCTCAAAATTGGTCTGTCGTTGAGCGGCCCTGAACAAAAAGAAACGCTCGAGAAAGCCATGGAGGTGCAGGTCAACGGAATACGCTTGTTCGATTGTGTCCAAGCGACCTGGAATATCCTCGAACCTTCAGTGGGAGAGGTTCTTAAGAAAGCTCATGATTCCGGAATGGGCGTTATTGTCAAAGAAACGCTCGCCAACGGGCGGTTAACCTCTCGCAATCAAATGCCGGAGTTCGCCGCAAAACGAAACAGACTGCAGGAAATCGCAGAACGTCATAATGTTGGCATCGATGCGATAGCACTTGGTGCGGTTTTGAGACATCCCTGGGCCAATCTAGTTCTGACTGGAGCGGCAGCATCAACACATCTCCACGCCAATTTGGCAGCCCTTGAGGTCAATTTTCGTCAGGAAGAATTCACAATCCTCGAGGGATTGGCTGAATCTCCTTCCGAGTATTGGCAAACACGTGCAAACTTGGAATGGAACTAACGCAGTTTGAAACACATTGTGCTATTTTGCGCCACCAATTCCACCCGTAACCACACCCTGGTGCGTAAATGTTACACATTCCTTGTAGAATTGTACAATTGGCAAACTGTCCGATGGGAATGAAAAATCCAGTCAGGAAATATAAATTTATGGTGGGTAAAGACTTGTGGAAAAACACGATGTTAGATAGAGAACTTGGCACGTTCTGTGCCTAATATAGAAGTGACCTATCTGTAACAATCAGAAGTGACGGTCATGGATGGATATGTTCGTTACTGTAATCTCAATGCCTATCCCCCGATGGTATTGAAATGACCGTAACGAATTGAAGATTGAGAGTTGAGTGAGAGTTCCCCCGACTTCTCACTCGGAATGCTTCTCGAAGTTCAATTAAGTATGCATCCGCAGTCTAGCTTCTGCATTCCTTAATCACACCTAACGACCCAACTCAATCCGCATTCCACTCAAACCCCTGCTCTCAAGCAGGGGTCTCTTTTTTTATCAAGAGGATTAGATACTACCACAGATCATCGGCATGCAAAATGAATTTTTTCAAAGTATTTGAACTTTTTTTGAATACAAGCGCGAACTTTTCGCTCTGTGCTTCTGCAAATTCACCAATTCCCGAAAACTCACCGAGAATAGATCGCACACCATCGACCTGATTTAACATCCTCCATCTTTCTCAATCGGTGCAGACAACGCAATCGATCCAGCTCACAAAGTGGACACGCGGAGTTCTTCCAACTGCGAGGCCATCAGCAATTTTTGAGGTTCGATCTTGTTTCCGTTTTGCAGTGTTCGTTTCACATCCCCGCTTATGAAACTTTTGTCGAATGCCTGGAAGAAAGCACGCTTCGGTTAATGACCTGATTCCATTCGGTTGAAAACAGACCATGCCTGTTGGTTGGAAAATCCGAAACTCTGTGTGAGGGAATTGTCGCACTTGGATCGTTACGGATATCAACTATCCCTCTCCCTCGAAGGACTCAGCCCCTTGGGTGTAACCACACACCCTTGGAATGTCCTCGCCTTCGAAGGACGCCACACCAAGGATTGACGCCAAGAAAGGTCTATTCATGAAACACGTCTTGGTCACTTTGGTGACATTGACGGTCGCCACGGTGGTAACTCACGCCCAAGCTCCAGACTCGATCTTCACCACGCCTGTGCTTCCGACGCCCGTTCAGAAGCAGCAGGGAGAACTGGAGTATGAACCCTTCCCGTTGGAGTCACCTCCCACCGGGACCAACGCCAAGAAAGCCATACAGACCTCACCTAAAGAAAACTGTAAAAATTGTAAGAAAATTCCGAAGTCGACACCCGAACCCGGTTCACACAATTATTCTCAGGCTCCCAAAGGGATCGAAGACGTCCTCATCTCGTCTCCACAAATCCACTCGCCGAAGTCGAAATGGCAATGCGTTGGCGACAAATGCTCCCAAGTCGTCGAAGGCTACTTCCCCGCAATTCCCAAGCGTGTTTCTTGCATGCCTCGTTTTTACGGAGAAGCTGAGTACTTGCTCTGGTGGATTCGAGACCAAGATCTTCCTCCTTTGGTGACAGGAACGAACTTGACGCCCGGCCAGATTGGAACGACTCCATTTCCTGGTCGGGTCAATTCTCCTGGCACACAACTGCTGTTGGGAGGTGGCGAAGATCTCGAATCCTCGTTTTTCCACGGGGTTCGTGGGACGTTCGGGTATGGACTCCCTCGGTGGGGACTGGGAATTGAAGCCACAGGTTTTTATATTCCTGAGCAGCGTCATATTTTCTCGGTGAATTCTCCAGGGAACCCGGGGCTATTCCGACCATTCTTGGCAGGCCCTGCAAGCGACCCGAGGGCCTTGCCGATTGCGACGCCGTCGAACATTCCGGGAATCAACCTCGGGCCGGCTGCTGGCTCGATCGATGTGGTCAACTCGACCGAGCTATATGGCGGCGAGGCCAACATCCGCAAAAATCTCCTTTGCAGTTGCAACCATTCTTTGGATGTCATTGGCGGTTTCCGTTACTTAAACCTGGAAGAAAACCTCCACATCGTGTCTACCTCGGCCTTTTTGAATACCGGAATGAGCGTCACGTCGGAGGACACATTTTCCACCCGCAACGAGTTCTACGGTGGAAACTTGGGAATGCGTTACACATTACGCAAGGGCCGCTGGGTCTTGACGTTCGACGGGAAAGTTGGCTTCGGCGTCATGAACCAAACAGTCCTCCTCAACGGATTGACGACCACAACGAACAACGGTCAAACGAATACCGTTTCGGGCGGGTTGCTCACCTCGGGGGCCAACCTGGGACGGGTTGACGATGACGAATTCATCGTCATGCCCGAAGGCTCCATCCGCTTGGGATATCAACTAACTCGACGTCTCAGTGGCTACGTGGGGTACAACTTTTTATACATCAGCAGTGTGGTTCGCCCGTCCGAACAAGCGAGCCTCCCTGTTGACATACCCGGTCCTCCAGATAACTTTCCAGTTCGAGACACCGATTTTTGGGCCCAAGGTCTGACGTTCGGACTCCAGTTCCGCTACTAGAGCATTTCACGGTTGTATTGGGTACAGTTTTTCGTTTTCAAAGTCCTTCTCCCCTGGGACGGTCGGCGAAACAAGTGTCGTGTTTTCGATTCTCAGCGCCGAAGGGGCGATAGATCCTAACCGTGGGTGTAAACCCACCGAACTCAAAGAACCAACACAATCACGACTCTTATTCATCCGACCACCCGAGGGAGAAGGCCCCCAACCCGAGCGAAGCGGGAATCATAGCGAGCGAAGCGGGAATCATAGCGAGCGAAGCGGGAATCATAGCGGAACCGGAAGGGTTCCGGAGGAATACTATCTCGAGAAGGGCTCTTGGGCTTGAGAAGTTCTCAGGCTCAAGACCTCGGCGACTTCGAACTGTAACACGAATAGGAACCGCTCCAAGAATCTTGAGTCGAATTGAATCGGATTCGGAAAAGCTGTCCCTTGGAACGCCCTCGACGAAAGGTCTTTGCCAGCTGGCAAAGACCTTTTTTTCGTGTTTCTCCTCCAACGTTACCGGAGCAAGCGAGCCACGAACCGCGTAGCCGTTGCAAGATCCAGAGTTCCTTCCCCCCGTCATTTCGTCTTGACCCATTTCGACAATCTCCCGATGATCTGACCGCGAAAACGCAGCCACGGCCATCCAAGTTCGTGAGCCGACGGAACCGAGAAAAAGGGATCATCCATGTCACAGAACCGCCTCCACGCGGGCGTATGCGTCTATTTGTTGCTCCTGGGGACCGCCCCCGGGACTGAGGCTCGCGCCCAACAAAATAAGACCCAAAGCGACCCTGTCTCTCAATCCCAACGAGCCGGAAACAAGTCCAAAGCCCCCAAACAGCTCGACTTTCTAGCCAACTCGGACGCCCACGAACAACGGTTTTTCGACGACGCCACTTTGCACGCCGTTCAGTTCTTGCCCAACGCCAAACAAGGTTGGGCTGTGGGCGACGAAGGCGTCGTGTGGCATACCGTCGATGGAGGCAAAGTGTGGGCCCGACAACCTACCGGGACGCGGGCTTCGTTGCGGAGCGTTTGCTTTTTGAATGCCAACGTGGGCTGGATCGTCGGCCGCGAAGAACTCCCCACCAAAGGCATGAGTACCGGAGTGATCTTGTACACCCGCGACGGTGGCGCGAATTGGACTCGATTCCTCGAAAACGAAATGCCGGGCATGAACCGCATCCGATTCATCGATGGCAAGACCGGCTTCCTGATGGGTGACGCCACGTCTCGATTTCCCTCGGGTTTGTACAAGACGACGACTGGTGGGAGGGACTGGCGAAAGGTCGGCGGAACCCGAGCGACGAGTTGGCTCGATGGCGATTTCGACAAGGCCGACGTCGGAGCCCTCGTCGGTGAGTGGAGCCAAATGGCAAAACTCCGACAAAGCGGTGTAATCGGCGTCAAGCCCGAACGGCTGGAAGGTCGGAGCATTCGAGCCATTCGGATGTTCGACAACAAACACACTGTGGCCGTCGGCGACGGTGGATTCGTGCTCCTGAGCCAAACGAAGGGGAGTGGATGGGCACTGGCCAAAACTAAACTCTCGGATCAAGTCAAAAAGAACATCGACTTTCGAGCCGTTGACGCGCTCGCCAACCAGATTTGGGTCGTGGGCCGTCCTGGCTCGGTCGTTTTCCATTCGCGAGATTCCGGTGAGACGTGGACTTTCCACAAAACAGATCACCCTTTGCCTTTGAACGGTATTTATTTCATCGACGGTCGGCGAGGGTGGGCCGTGGGTGAACTGGGAAGCATTTTGGTCACCAAGGACGGTGGCCGCACATGGAAGGTGCAACGCCAAGGAGGGCGGCGCACCTCCCTTTTATTCGCACACGCCGATGCTCGGTCGGTGCCCCTCGAGACGATCGTTCGTCTCGGCCGAGAAGATGGGTTCTTGATCGCCGGAATCCGGGTCGTGGCCTCCGACTCGAAGTCGGCACCCCAAGAGAACGTCCAGGATCGCAATCGTTTTGCTGCCGCAGTTCGAAGGGCCGGAGGGGCAACCGGCGAAATGCTCTGGCAGTTCCCGTTACCCGAGTATTTCTCAGGCGCGAAGGCCAGCGACATCATGAACTACTGGAACCGCATGCACGACTACGAGGCCCCCAACCAGATGTTGCGGCAACTCGTGCTCGCGCTGCGGATGTGGCGACCCAACGTTGTGGTCACAGACGGACCAAGCGAAACGGGCGGCAACGGTGTCCCTCAACAGGCCGCACGGTCCATCGTTCACGAAGCCATGCGCCGAGCCTACAACCTGGCCGCCGATCCCAAACAATTCCCGGAACAAATTCAAGTCCTCGGCTTGCAGCCCTGGAAGGCTTCCAAGATCTATTCCGTTTGGCCAACCAAGAAGGGCTCGCACGTCGTCATCGACGCCATGCAGATCGGACGGCGGTTGATGGGTACGCCCCAAGACACGGCTTCGGTAGCCTTACCGCTGATTGCCAAAAAGGACGATGAAATTCCATCGAGTCGTTTCTTCCAATTGGTCGGCTCTCACATCGAAGGCGCCAAAGATTTTCGTACTCTGATGGCAGGCGTCGAGGGCGAGGCCGACAAGGGGGGACGTCGATATCTCCTTCCCCTGACCCAAACAGCGGCCTTCAAGAAAGCCGTGGGAGATCACAGGGCCCTGCGGAATCTCATTCGGAATCCGAAGGCCGGACTGTCCGATCCGTCGAAGGTCGTTGGGCAACTGAAGCCAATTCTGGAGAGCTTGCCCCGTGACGTTGGAGCTGCGGCCGTTTACAGCATCGGCCGTGACTACGCCCGTAAAGGCCAATGGCTACTGACGCAAGAAACGTACCTGGCGATGGTCAGCGAGTATCCCTTACACCCTTTGACGACGTCGGCCTACCGATGGCTCATACAACACAACACGAGTAGCGAAGTCCTTCGACGCTACGAGCTACAGCAATACATCAAGAAAGGCTACGCCGAATGGTCCAAACCACGAGATCTAGATTCGAAGCAACCAACTCCCCGCCAGACACCCAAGGGCTTACCCAAAGGTTTGCGAAAGAGCCCAATCGTCAAGGCCCCCCAACCGGAGGTCAACGGCCACGTCCAGACGACGTTCTTGACCAACCAAGCTGACCTGAAAAAACAGTACCTGCAGAGTCGCACTTTTGCCCAAAAACTTTGGCAGATGGGGTCCATCTTTGGACGCGATCCAGCCATCCTCTTCAGCATCCAGTCGATGCGGCGACGCGTCGGCGAAGTCAGCGCGACGAGCAAGTGGTATAGCAACTATGCGTCGATTCACATGAAAAGTCCGTGGCAGCGGGCCGCCGCCGCCGAAGACTGGTTGTCCCACCGGAAAGGCATCCCGCCAAAGACGTTGGTCGCCTGCATCCATTCCAGCAAGAAGCCTTACCTGGATGGCAAATTCGACGATCCTTGTTGGAAACAATTTCCACCAGCGACACTCCAAAATGCTGTCCGCACGACTCTTCAGACGTCCGGACCCTCCGCCTACGCCGACACGACCCAAACCCACCAGACGGAAGTGAGACTCGCTTACGATCACGCCTTCTTGTATGTGGCCCTTCGGTGCACGCACCCGGCCAAACACCACGTCCCGCCTGCGAAAGTCCGGCCGCGGGATGCCGACCTGACTGGATTCGACCGCGTGCGGATCATGCTGGATTTGGACCGGGACTATTCGACGTACTTTTGCTTCGAAGTCGATCAAAGGGGGTGCGCTCGAGAAGATTGTTGGGGAGATGCCAAGTGGAATCCACAATGGTTCTTGGCCATGCGAAGTACCAAGACGTCGTGGAACGTCGAAGCAGCGATCCCGTTGGGGCAACTCACCGGTCAACGCATCGGACCAGGCGATTGTTGGGCGGGTAACGTTGTGCGAGTTTTGCCTCGTCGTGGAGTCCAGGCCCTATCCGGTCCGACCGGCTCGAAACGACAACCGCAGGGCATGGGTTTGGTTCTCTTCGAAGAGAACCCTGCGAACGTACGACAGCGGTCATCGACAGTCGTAACTCCAGGTGATACACTGACAGCTGGACGGAAATAATGATAGTCCTTGCGGACTGCTAAGGTTGGATTGTTGTCGATGGACTGGCCCATGAGAAAACCACGCGTGAGGCCTCTCGGATCACCTTGACGTGCCGTTCACTATTTGGATCGCAGGTTAGACCGACTGGTGTCTTTGGTAGTGAAGGCTTTCCACCACTTCCAAAGCAGCGGTTGTGACGTTTTGCATCCCCTAAATACGCCAGGGTTTCCAACAACCCACTAAGCGAGCATGGGAACCAGAAACGACCCGGCCAGTCACTCGGGATCCACCCTCGATTTGCTTTCGGCAACACCCACAACAATCTGACCTATGGCAGTCCGTCATCTCCTAACTTCACCACCTGCGCATGGCAACTTGGAACATCTTTTGGTATCTGTCTTTGGGAATTTCGGTCGGTGTTGTCAGTGGAGCGCTCGGAATCGGGGGTGGCGTCCTGCTCGTCCCGGCTCTCTTCTATCTGTTCCAACAGCTGGAAGACATGGACCACCTTACGGCTGCCCGAGCTTCCCGGGGCACGGCCCTAGGAGCGCTCAGCCTGCCAGTCCTTCTCCCGGCGGCGTGGCAATACTTCTCCAGAGGTTGGGTGAATCTTCCGGCAGCGATCGTCGTTGCGGTCGGGTTGGTCGTGGGCAGCTATGTTGGTGGGAAATTGGGCACGGTTGCCTGGGTTCCCAAGGAAGCCCTGAGGATCGGATTCGGGTTGCTGCTCGTATATCTAGGGGTACGCTATGTGCTTTCGACGGACCACGAAGTTCGGGATTTCGTCACTGCCCTGGCTGCAGTCGCCGCCGCGCTGGTTCTCTTCTGTGTCTTGAAACTTGTGGGAAGGTCCTACCATCGCACCACAATCAAGCGAGAACTCCAGAAGGCCAAGGATGACCCACCCCTTGACGAACCGGATTACTACATTTGAGCTCAAAATCAACCTCGTTGATTTCGAACTCGAAACTCGTTGCCCTTCAGTCGCTTTACACCTCATTTCGCTCTCATTTGGCCCTCTCGCCAGGGTCGTAGTCAGATACACGTCGGACTGAACCATAGTGCTCGAACGCCGAGCGTCGATGAACCATCCTTTTGCTCGAGCCGATCAGGTCAATACCTAGTGCCCTATCGCTGGACTCTCCCCAACTCCCCTATATTCTTTCAGGTCGTTCTGTGCTTGTTAACTCTCAGGCAGAATCCTAATTATCGTTACAGCCTGCACAACCCAAAAAATCAGCATTTCTACTGAATTTTTTTTACCAGAATGCCGAATAAATTGATGTTTCGTGAGGATGGGGAGAACTTGAGATACTTGAACTGTCTCAAGACAGCTTACTCCGGGAGGAGTGAGACCGGATCGCCTTGGAAGAGGCTCGTCGTCGCTCGTGGGGTGCTTCAAGAGAGACTCATTCCGAAAACGACCTGAGGGCTTCCCCAAGCCACTTGGAGTCTGCTAGTTGGAGTCTGCTAACAAAGACCGTCTTCCGGTCAGTTTCAACGACACGCGCAGGTTAATGGAATCCCTGCGGAGCTTTGTCGCTCTGGAATACCAAGCCTTCGAGCCTCTCGCTGTGTTCAGGGAGTTCCAGAATCATCAAAAAGCCATGGCTGCCGAGGAAGGCATCCCTTTACGTTCCAAGGAGTCTGGACAATGACGTACTCCCGTGGTCGGAAGCTCCTGAGTGGGTTTCTTGTATTCTTCCTGTTGAGTCTGATCAACGTCGGATGTCACACATTCACCCCAGTCGTGCTCCAAACACGTTCTCAACAATATAACTCGGGATGCCAAGGTTGCGGAGACGGCCATCACGACAGTCAGGGGCAAGTAGTCCGAGGTTTTCGTTTTGGCTTGCAAGGTCGTCCGACGACAACTGGTGGGATGGTCATTCAGTCGAACGTCGAAGGATCAACCGTACCTTATGCTTCAGACACGGAATTACCCCCCACGACCATCGGTACTCCTGTTGTGGGAGAGGTGGGTATAGGCCCACCGGTCGGTGGGGCACCGGGTCCAGCCGGTCCCTTGCCTTCGGAACTCAACTTGGTCTCGCATCCCCCGTACACCGTCTCTCCGCCCGACATATTGTTGATTCGATCGAAAGGTCTGATCCCCCGTGGCCCCTATCGCCTTGCGCCGCTGGAGTCTTTGCTCATCAAAGTCACCAACACCCTCCCCAAGCAACCCATTGAGGGTAAATATACGATTAATCCCGACGGCAGTCTGAATCTTGGTTTTGACTATGGGGCCGTTCGAGTCGGTGGGCTCTCCGTGAGCCAAGCCCAGAACGCCATCCAACGCCACTTGTCGCGAGCGATCAAGAACCCTCAGGTGATCGTCGCGTTAGAAGAATATCGTGTCACAGGCAACTTGCAGGGTGAGCACCTGGTTCGGATGGATGGAACGATTACGCTCGGAGACTACGGCTGCGTCTACGTTGCCGGGATGACGCTCGCGCAAATCGAAAATGTCATCGAACGGCATCTCTCGAAATTCGTCGTCGATCCGGAAATCAACATCGACGTGTTCGCCTACAACAGCAAGAAGTACTACGTCATTGCCGATGGGGGTGGGTTCGGACAATACGTCAAAGCGTTTCCGTATACCGGAAACGAGACGGTGCTTGACGCCATCGAAAAAATTGGCGGCATTCCCCCCGTCGGGTCGAAAAAGAAAATCTGGGTTGCTCGACCTTCCCCGTGTAACCACGGTTGCACCCAAGTTCTGCCCGTCGATTGGGAAGCCATAACCCAAGGGGGCGCGACTTGCACGAACTATCAACTGTTCCCCGGAGACCGGGTGTACATCCGGGCCGACACACTCATCACCATCGACAACTGGCTTGCGAAAGCCCTGGCTCCGGTCGAACGTATCTTCGGCATCACCCTGTTGGGTAGTTCGACCGTCAACAGCATTCGCAACAGCGGTGCAGGCACAGGACTCGTTGTTGGTGGATTCTAAGCCAAATTGAATTGCCGGATGGGAGAACGCCTTCGAGCAAGGCCGATGGAATTACTCGTTGGCCTTGCTCGGCAGCTCGCCGGAATTTGACAAGCCGAGCAACGTGTGCCTTACTTGATTGGAACACGAACCGAAGATGAGAAACACCCAGAAAGGAATGCAGATGAGCAAGTCAAGCGTGATGAGTTTAATCGTCGGTGTTGCGGTCGTCATGGTTCCAATCGAAGCCAAGGCTCAGTTTGGTGGATTTGGGGGAGTAGGCCCGGCCCAACTGGGCAGGCCAACCAATCAAGCGGGCCGTCCGCGGGTGAGCCCTTTCATTAATCTTGGTGGTGGAGGTTCCGCAGGCGTCACCTTTTTTGGGATCGTCAGGCCCCAAGTCCAGGCAAATCGTGCTATCCAGAACCTAACTTTGGCACAACAACTTGGAGGCACGACCACCCAAGCGGGAACTGGACGATCTTACTTCTTCAACTACTCGCACTATTATCCCGGTCTACAACAGCAAGGTGGCGGAGGCTTCTCGGCACCCATCGGTCCGACGTTCAACCAACTTGGTGGCCGATAACTGAGGGTCGACTCCTACGATCTTTTCGATCCGTTCGTACCAAGGAGGGTACGCCCGATGAATACACGAAGATGGAAACCGAGCTTGGTTGCCCTGCTCGTTCTCGTTGGTGGACTTGGTCTGGCCGTGAGTCCAGTGGCTGCCGATGGCTGGGGATTGGGTTTTGGTTCTTGGGGATGTAACCTCTTTGGAGGTTGCCGAGAACAATGTCCACCGCCTTACACGCATTGCCAAGAAGGCCCCCCACGGCTTCATTTTAAGCGACGTTGTCCCCGGCCGGTCTGTCATCCGTGCAAGCTCCAACACTATGGATACTACCAACCGTGTTGGCGTCCTTGGCCGTTCCCACGCGATTTCCGTCATTGCCCGGGGCCGGTTCCCGCGGCGGAAGTTCCTCCAGCGCCGCCGAACTACGCTCATGCATACGGAACCCCCAATACCAACGGCTCTACGAATCCCGAACAGTTACCACCCCCAAACAAAAGACAAGGAGATGGCACCCCAACTCCACCAAACCCCGTACCGTTTCCGCCAAAAGGACCCATCGGGCCAGGGGTCGATCCGGGTGACATCCCACCATTCGACAACCGACCTCAAACGGGTCCACTCAAGGGGATGACCTACCGGCAACCTCGACCGGTTCTTTATCCACGGTGATGTTCTCGGGCTCGCCTCGGCGTTGCTGCCTTTGGGCTCGTCGAGGATCCAGAGATGTCCGATCGGTGGCACGCTCCGTGTATACCCTGGGAAGGCTGTGCCACCATCACGACATGTTGTGACCAAATCGAAGAAACACCCGCCACCGGAACCCTCTACGTCGTCCGGTGAACTCTGGCGCATCCCACGGCCATTCGGTCAACGGGGAACAAGTATCTGAATGAGTTGCACGAGCAGCACGTTGGCGACCATCACCACAAAAATCGACATGACCACACCTTGAGTCGCGGCCCTTCCGACTCCCTCCGTTCCGCCTTTGGCATGCATGCCGTGATAACAACCTGTCGCTCCGACAAGGAATCCCAAGACGGTCGTCTTCAAATTGGCCGGTAGTAACAGCCGCAACGACAGGCTCCTCAAGCAGTCCGCTTTGTATTGTGTCCAGGATAACCCACCACTCATCCACTCGGCGAGGTAGCTGCTCAGGATCGAGACATACGCGATGATGATCGTGAGCAGAGGTAGCGTCAAGACGCACGCCATGACTCGTGGTCCCACTAATCGGTTGACCGGCGAGAGTCCGAGCACTTCCAACGCATCGATTTGTTCGGTCTGGCGCATCGAACCAAGTTCCGCTCCAAGACTCGCTCCCATACGTCCGGCTACGATGAGTCCAGCACTCAGGGGAGCAAACTCGACGACCACTGCGAGGGCCAGGTATTGGGGAAGCAGACGTTCGTATTGGGGCGGAAGGACGCCGTGCATGTGAATCCAGACAACGATCCCGAGCGCAAGGCCAGTGACCAGACCGAGCGGCAAGGCCCCGAGCAACGTCGTATGGAGCTGGACGAGTAAAGGCACAGGCCGCCCGAACGCTCCCAGTGAAGCCGGAATGGCTCGCAGCAAGAAGTAGAAATAACGACCGATTCGTTCAAAAAAACGCAGAGACATCATCAAGGTTATTGACTCGTAAAACTTGGCAACGGATACTCGGTTCCTCCTGGCAGGGTTCGGTAGCACAAACGTTGCCAGGAAGAACGAAATAGAATCAGGATAAGGAAGCGCTTTCGACAGGCTTTATCGCGTCCCAGGTCCAGTGGCGGTCGGTCGTCTGGCGAACCGTCGCCGGGGGGAATCCGAGGTCGGCCACGATGGCTCGAACCTCTCCCACCGTCAGGGCTGCTCGGAGGGAGTCCTCAAACATCTTTTGTTGGTGGTCGTTGGCTTCCCCGGCGTATGTCTTCACGAGATACCGAACGGTGGCGTCATCCTCGGGACGTAATAAGTCCCGGACGAAAAGGACGCCTCCAGGCTTGGCCACACGCACCATTTCGGCAAAGACTCCGTGGGGCTCGGGAATGTGATGGACGATGGAATTCGAGATCACCGCATCGAAGTGAGACGCTTCGAAAACCATCTTCTTGGCATCAACACGCAACAGATCGATCCGATCGGATAGTTCGGCCTGCTCGACGTTTCTACGGCCCAAGCTCAACATGTTTTCCGCCAGATCAACTGCGATGACTTTGGCGGTCTTCGATTGGCTACAGAGCGAGATGGGGATTTGGGCCGTCCCTGTGCCGACATCCAATACAAGCCCATTTCCGTTCCAAACCCCGAGGAAGTCTGCGACGAAGACGCGGTTGACGTCTTCGTGGTCCATCGCGTCGTAGTCACGCGCCTCTTCGGCAGAATCCATGACCTCCGGTTCCAAAACTCGTTGTAGCATGTCGTTCTCTCCAGCTTCAGAATTGGGGAGCACAAGTCCGTCTTGAACCATCCAAAACCCCACCCTCCTTAGAGGCATCTAGCGACTCGACCAAGATGTCTCCGGACCGTTCGAATTCGCGGGACGAACGCCGGGAGCCGTTTTGGGAAGATTGGAATGGAGGAGAGTTTGGTAACCTGTCCATGCAAGAAAAGCACAGCTTTACAAAACTGTCTTCCACTCTGGCCCGACAATCCAAAAAGCACTCTTGGCACTCCAGTCTTGTTGACTCGGCGGTGGCCAACCGCTCGTTCATTATACCCCTTGGGGTCCGATTGCCGACAACTTCTTGGTCCGGTCGGCGGATTTATGTCCTCAAGACTCTTCGCGAGACGAGGATCATTTCCTCCGCGGAAACCTGGCGAAAACGGAGAAATCTGAACAGAGTCGCGCGAATCTCCGTCGGGCCACGTAGAATGTCTTAAGAGAGGCCGGACAGTGATTGCATTGTCGGAAATCGTAGATCGCGTAACCTCAGCGTACCGAGGCCCTCCAAGAGTGACCTCAGGACATGGGAACGCAGGTCGGCTCGGGTGTTTTCTGGAGCAACAAGTGGAAAGTGAAAAATCCAACAAAGGGTCGAAAGTGCCTTGGGGCTTCTTGTTCAGTGCCCTGATCTTGTTCGGCATCACACTGTGGCAGTACCAACCGTTTCCACTCTACGTACCCAGCGCCTGGGAACTTTGTGGGCCGGTCTTGGCCTGTGGGTTGGCGTTGTGTCTGATGAGCCGTGGGATATTGCATCCGTTTTGGTGTCTCGTTGTTGGGCTTCTGTTCCTCTTTCACCCGATGTTTTCCGAACCAGGCACGGCAGCTTTGCAGTCGGGTTTGGTCGTCGAAACGGGTTTGACCTTGGGGATGGCGGTGTTGTTCGGGATGTGGCACGTAGGACGAGCACCACAGCCCCAGATCCTCTCCCTTCTCGGGCTTTGGGCCGTAACGATGCTCATCGGTGGGTGGGTGTGGCTCTGGCATCCCTACGGAGGGTTGATTCTGACCTCCTTGGCCTCGGTCGGATTGATGCTCTGCAGTGGTATCTTCTGGATTGGGACGAACCGGGCCAAGCAAAAGCCAGCAACCGTGAACGCCGTGATTATTGGAGTTTTGGGCGCTGCTTCTGTTGTGGTTCCGTTTCTGTTGGCCAACGCGGGCAATAAAATCGTCGAAATGAAAGCCTTGGGAGGCTTCGACCTGTCCTCCATTCTGCCGAAGTCCCATTTGCCCCACGGGTTTGGCCCAATGCTCGAGGCAAGTGTAACACCGAGCAGCGCCGGTTTCACGGCTGGATGGTCGGGCGACGAACGCGACGTATGGATGTGGGGTAACTTCTGGGTCGTTGTTGGGCTCATGGCATGGGGCGTCTGGCGTTCGATTGCTAGGACTTGGACCCAGGTCGCGGGAGGGCAACAACCAATGGCAGCTCTGTCGGTCCTCTTCGTGGTGTCCCACGTTTTGGGGTGTTGGCTACAACCGAGTGCCATGAAACTTCTCAACTTCGTTCCGTTGGCGACGCTGTCGGTTTTTCTCTCGGTCTACGGGGTTGGAGATTTGTTCCACGGGTTAACAGAGAAGTTGACGCTCCACCCTCCAGACGAAACGGAACGCCCCACGCGTTTCTCGGTGGACCAAAAAGCAAGCCAACCCAAAGCGTCGGAGCAAACGGCCATGACCCAACCCGAAGCGGAAGACCACCCAGGATCGACAGCGAATTCCTAACTGTGTCGGTCCGAGGTGTCCAGTGGTCGATTCCAAAACAAACTAACGTCCTTTTATTCTCCGATACTTATGAATCTGGATCAAACACTCAGATGCCTGGCGGACGACCCGTCGGCTCCGTTCGACCTGGCGGAAGTCGCCCTGCATCTTGCCTGCGACGAATATGCCCACCTTGACGTCGACGCCTACCTGTCGCAAATCGAGGCGATGGCCCACGAAGCGAAAGGCTATATGCGTGGCGACGTTTCGGCCAAGCTCGACGGCTTGTGCCGTTACCTGTTCCACGATCTCGGTTTTCGCGGCAACGAAGCAGACTACTATGACCCACGCAACAGTTATCTCAACATCGTCTTGGAACGTCGGACCGGCATACCGATAACCCTGTGCGCAGTGGCGATCGCCGTTGGCCAAAGGGCCGGGTTCCCGGTCCACGGTGTGGGTTTGCCTGGACACTTCATTGCCAAGGTCGTGGTCGACGGCCAGGAGCTTTTGTTTGATCCGTTCCACGGCGGAAGGGCGTTAACGCGCACAGACTGCGAGAACCTCGTCCATCAGATCACCGGCGTTGGCCTCGAAATCACCGACATGCACCTGACCGAAGCCCCCATTGGGTTCATCTTGCAGCGAATGCTCACGAACTTGAAGGGGAGTTATTTGGCACGCGAGGACTTCCGAAGAGGAATTCGGGTCATTCAGCGGATGCAGCTCCTCGACCCGTTGAATCCGCTCCACATTCGCGATCTTGGAGCTTGTTTCTTGAAGAATCAAGAACCCGGAAAAGCGATCGACCATTTGGAAGCTTACCTCCATTTGATGCCGAAAGCCGCCGACAAGGGACGCGTCCAGGACCTTCTTCTTGAGGCTCAAAAGATGATTGCCCAGTGGAACTGAACCGGGTTCCGCTAGATCCCCTCACCCCAGCCCCTCTCCTCGGCAAGAGGAGAGAGACTTGGACGCAACGGGTTTCCGCACGAGCCGGAGATGACTTCAAGTCAAGATAACGGCAAGCGGTTTTCTTGACTCTTCTTTCTCGTCTCTGGACTCCAAAATAGGATCAGCCGCCAACGACCGGCAACGAACTCGCAGGTTCTTCGGCCTGCTTTTCTTCGTTGGCCATGTCGCGAATGTCTTGCGTGATTCGCATCGAGCAGAACTTTGGCCCACACATCGAGCAGAACTTCGCCGACTTGAAGACGTCTTGCGGGAGGGTTTCGTCATGCATCCGTTGTGCCGTGTCGGGATCCAGCGACAGCTCGAATTGTTTCTTCCAATCGAACTCGAATCGAGCTTTCGACAGTTCGTCGTCGCGCTGTCGGGCATTCTTGCGACCACGGGCGATGTCGCCCGCGTGGGCTGCGATTTTATAGGCGATGACGCCTTGTCGTACGTCGTCTTTATTGGGAAGTCCCAGGTGTTCTTTCGGCGTGACATAGCAGAGCATGGCGGCCCCCGCTTCGGCTGCGATGGCGGCACCGATGGCCGAAGTGATGTGGTCGTACCCGGGCGCGATGTCGGTGACGAGTGGTCCCAGGACGTAGAACGGAGCTTCGTGGCACATCTCGCGTTCTTTTTCGATGTTTTCGCGGATCATGTGCATCGGCACGTGTCCGGGGCCTTCGATCATGACTTGACAGCCGTGTTCCCAGGCCTTCAACGTCAGTTCACCCAACGTTTTGAGTTCGGCAAACTGGGCTTCGTCGTTGGCGTCGGCGAGGCAACCCGGTCGGAGCCCGTCGCCGAGGCTGAACGTCACATCGTAAGCCCGCATGATCTCGCACAGTTCGTCGAAGTGCGTGTACCACGGATTTTGTTTGTGGTGGGCCATCATCCAGGCCCCCATCAACGAACCACCACGGCTCACGATCCCGGTAATTCGGTTGGTCGTGAGTTGGAGGTATTCCAGCAAAATTCCCGCGTGGATCGTCATGTAGTCGACGCCTTGCTTGGCCTGGTGCTCAACCATGTCGAGGAGCATTTGCGGTGTAATGTCTTCGACTTGGTCGACTTGCTGGATCACCTGGTAGATCGGGACCGTCCCGATGGGCACCGGTGATGCGTCGACGATGACTTGACGGATGCCGTCGATGTTGCCACCGGTGGACAAATCCATGACGGTATCGGACCCGAGATGGACGGCCGTGTGGAGTTTCTCCAATTCGTCCTCCGCCGTACCCGTGACGGCTGAGTTCCCGATGTTCGCATTGATCTTGCACTTACTCGCGACTCCGATGCACATCGGTTCGAGGCGTTTCTTGAGGTGCTCGATGTTGGCCGGGATGACCATGCGACCGCGAGCAACTTCGTCGCGGATCAGCTCGACTTCGAGGTCTTCTCGTTCGGCCACATACTTCATTTCGTTGGTGATGGTGCCCGCTTTCGCGTGCTCGTATTGCGTAATGGCTAGCATCGTCAATGGTCTCTCTTTCGTGCCGACTGGATTATTACAGGCCGGTTTGTGGAGGTCTCGAGTAGCAAGTTGAGCAAACTCCTCTCAATTCCTTCTCCCCTTAGGAAAGTGGAATTGAAGATTGGGAGCGATGCTTCGTGTGGGTCTTCCATGCGAAATCCTTTTCTCCGACTTCCACAACTCAGCTCTCCAACTCTGTCGCTGGGATCCACCCTTCCAACCACGTCATGGGAGGGAGTTCGAAGCCCAGAGACAACAACACGGCGATCAACAATCCAGGAATCAGCAAATAAATGACAAATAAACTTAGTCCTTCGTACAACTCGTCAAAAGCAAAGATCCAGAACGAGTACCAAACGCAAGCGGGCAAGTAGAGCAAGACCAGGCCAACGTGGATCATCCCGACCGGGATCCCTGTTTCGGTCAAGAAGAAGTCCACGTACATCACGAAAAAACTGATGACGGCCAAGCCCAGCGACATTCCCGTCGAACGCCACCACAAGGCGTCGGTTTCGAACTCCATTTCCTGGGTACCTATCTGGATTCGGTACGCCAGGGCTGCAAGAGGGATGTTGATCGGCACGAGATAGGAAACGCTGATCGTGATGATGAGAACCCATCGGAAGAATTCGAAGAATCCCACGGTATCTCCTTGTCAGTCCGATTTCTCTTATCGCTTTTTCGCTCGGGTCACTTTCGTCATTGCCTCGTTGCTCGAGATTGGGCCTCGGGCATTCCCGCACACGCGGGATATCCGCAGCGAGAGAAGGTCGTCTCATCAGTGAGCGATAACGGCGGGTGGTGAGCAGAAGAGAAGACAGGACAGGTGAGTGTCGTGTTGCATCGCTTCCCCACGCCGGCGTTACCCGGATCAGGTCCCAAGGGTGTACTCTCAGCCGATCTCCAAACCGGCACCCCTAGCGATCTCTAAAATTGTATGCGACTCACCCGGAGGGTCAACCCAGTTAGAGACAATCGGCATTTCCTACCACGTTGGCCAGAGACCGGGAGAAGACCTACGACGGTGTAGTGGCATTCCCACCGGTTAAACGTTCCCGCGCCTCCTCGATTTCCTGCCGGCGCATTTCTTGGAAATGACGTTGTTGTTCTTCGATCTTCGAAGACATCATCCAGCGTTGATACTTGTTCCACGTCCGGTCAGCACGGTCGGCTTGTTCTTCGAACGATTCGCCGTACACGATTTTCCCTTGATCGACGAGTTTGACAAATAGCGGTTCCCCGAGTTCAGGTTCGGAGGCGTCGGCGACGATTAATGTATCGCCGTCGGCGTAGACCCGTATGTAACCTCCAATCGTTTCCTTCCCCGGTGAGTTGGAGAATTTGACGTTCGGATGCGTCCCGGTGGCAGTCCTTTTGAAAGCTGCCGAAAGTGTATCGCGATGGACGAGTTGCCACCAATAGCCTCCGGCACCCGGAAAGAGCATGGTCGGTTCCTCGCCGGTAACTTCCTTGAAATGGCTGTGGACTTTTCGAACCATTTCCGGAGAGACCTGGTCCTCGAATACGATCATCCGGGTTCCCAGGTTCTCACGTTTGATGTGCTCGTAATAGAGGACGCACTGACTGGCGATGTCGCCGGAATCCACCCGGATGCCCACTTTGTCGTTTTCGGGGTGGGCCTTCATGACGCGGATGGCGTTCTCCAAACCGACTGTCTCAGCGTCCACGAGGTCGCACAACAACGAAGCCGTTCCCATCGCTGCGACGAAACGCTCCATCATTTCGTATTCGGCTTCGGCGAGCGTTTTGTCGAACGTTTGGGCCGCACACATCATCTCGTGACCGATCGTCCCAACGGAACGAAACAGCTCGGGATACAGGAATTCGGCGGTGTCGTTGGAGGTCAGTTGGCCTCGGCCACCCACAAATCGAGCCAAAAGCAAAATGAGGTTTGTGACCTCCACGGGAGCCGATCGCAATCCGAACTCGGCGTCCTGATTTGTAGCCTGCTTCATGAGTCGGGCTTTGGTGGCCTGGATGATCGGAGCGAAGTAGCGACACATGGCCGGCTCCAAATACGAAATGGCACCACCCAGACCATCGAACAACAAGCAAGGAACCTTGGCCAGGAACGTTTGACCTCCAGGGAACCCCCAAATGTCGATCGGAAGGTAGATATCTTCCCCAGGGGCGTTTTCGAGAATGGAATCCCAGACTTCATGAGGAAACGCTTTGACGCAAGATTTTTCCGCATACCACCCACGGGCCAGTTCGATGTCTTCGCGTTTCAATGGTTTGTGAAACCACTGGGCCAACATGGCTTCGTGACCAGCCATGATGAGTTGGTCGTTCGCGCCTTCTTCGGAAAGTCCTCTTCGCATCGTGAGCCCGTACCCGGCCCGTCGGATGGCGATTTCAGGAACGGCCGACCACATCGTTCGCTTGTACGTATCGGTCGAACCGATCCAACCGCCGAGCAGAAAAAGTTTGGCGAAGAACTCTTCTCGCATGGCTGCCCGTTTGGTTTCCAGGAGACCGGCACGAGATGGCAAATTATTCGGCATCGTTGAACCTTGGGATTGTCGCATCGACGGAAGCGGAATTTGATTGCGTCTGGAGAACGATTCGTTTTCGTATTCTGGCACACGGGTGTGCTAGACGAACGAAGTCCTGCGAATGGCTGTCCAGACGGAAACCACAATCTCTATCTTCGCAACCCCAATTGCTGGGTGTCAACCAAGGCAGCAGTCCACTCGGGTTAAAGTTCTAAACGAAGGTGCTCGAAGGAAGCATGAGAATGTGCGTGGTGGTTGTCGAGCGGCGGAATTGTACCGTTGGGCGGAGAAAGGTCGTTTTCGACGGTGATGGCTCTTGGCAAGTCCAATTCATCGACTTGGCAGGGAAACGCTCTGAACGAAAGAGAACCCATTTTGCATGGCGAGTGTGCCCGTTATTCCGGCCGCGAAGTCCGGATTGCTGGGAGCCATTCATCAAAAAACGCCAACGAAGTGACGTTGGCGTTGGCGAAGCGAAGGACCGGCCGATGTCTATTTTCCTCGCGACATTCGAGGTTGAGGTGGTATTGGTTCTCGTCGGAACTGCCATCCTGCGGGCAGTTTTGGTTGTGCGAAGTCGGTGACTCGTAGGTTCGCTTTGGTGTCGATACTTTCGAAATCCCAGAACACTTCGTTGCCGTTTTGTTCCTCGAACCAAAGTTGGCGCGGCATGAAAGTGCTCCGTAACAAGACCAACCGGGCTCGAGTGAAGTCGGCTTTGTCCTCTTTTCGTTTCGCCCGGATTTCGATGTAGTAGTACCACTTGTCGTTTTCAGGCGGCGCAATGTAACGCAGATCGTAGCGTTTTTTGGCCTCGGCGGCGTCCATGCCGAACAGGAAGCCAAGGAAGTTATCATCGGTCAGTTGACCGTTTCGGCCCTTCGGAAGTCTCTGCACGCGAATGAGTTTTTGCGTCGGGTCGTACTGGTAGAGGTAATCACTCGTGATGACGTACTTTTCGAAAATGGCTTTGCGTTTCATGTTCTGCAAGTGCAACGTGGCCAAATTGGCGTGTTTGGTTTTCAGATATCGCGCGTAGCCTTTGTAAATTTCTTTCGTGTTGAAGACCTTGTCGATGGACGTTCGCCGAATGGTCGTTTGGAGGGTCGCCACATTTTTCATCGCCTGCTCCCATCGGGCAAGCACGGCGTTTAGCATTCTGATGTCCTGGGGATTGGCCACACTGCGTTGAGGGGCTTGCTGAGCCGTTGTTCGTTGCTGTGCGGACAAAGGGCAGTGGATGAGCAATAAGGTGAAAACGGCCACGCAACATAAACGCATTCGATATACCTCCCAAAGAGTTGAGTTGGGATACATTTTGCGCGGTTGTCTGAACTTTTTGTTCTGCGGGGAACGCGCAAGTGAGTTTCGCATGGTCTTTCTCTTCGTAGGTTCGCCATCGAAAGGCCGACCAGGCGACGAATCGTGTTGGCGAGGTCCTCCTCTCCCACCACCAACTCAATGCCTTATAACAATCTGACGGATGGGCGCGAAGTGCTGTCTCGCACTCTCCGGATCACGAGCGTCAGAAATCGTCATCTGTAGAGATCAGGGAAGTTGGGAAAGGTGAGGAGAGAAAGAACAGGCCATCAAATGGCTCCTGCCGCCGTCCAGCCAAAGTCTTGGCGTTTAGCCGGTCTCGGCAGTGCCAAAAAAAGGAGGCGTTGGACAAATCGTTTTGTCCGACGCCTCCTTCTGTGGGGCAAGGTCGTAGTTGGTTTGGTGCCCGGTTCGAGATTTGTAGAGGATCCACAAGGCCTCTGGGGTTCTCTACCGCCTCCACCAACCGAAGAGCCCACGGGATTGCTGTTGGCCACAGCAACTCCCGCTACTGCGGAACCAACTGCGTGACCCACTACTAGTAACGGTATGACTCGAATGAGAACGTTTGAACCAACCAAAAAGCCCTGGCCGTCCATGGGTCCGTTGGCCGGACTGGCATCCGCCCGGAACAGGCTGAGAATACACCATGCCGGACTTGGAGTGGGTTCCCTTCGGAAGAGGGTAAGTTACGTTCCCAGGAACTTGGTAGAGCTGAGGCCTGGCAGGGGTGGTGATGGTTCCTGGACTGTGGGGGACAGGAATGACATCGACAGGATCAAGCGCTTTCCCGCCTTTCACTGGCACTTCTGCCGGGGCCAACAACGGCCCGGGGTCAGGTATCGGAACGGTGACCGGCTGTTGGGCATAGCCGCTTGACACGCCCATGCACGCTATTGTCAAAAAGGTGATCGAAAAACTGCCTCGCATCGTTGCTATCCCCTCGTCTCTTTCGAACTTCAGTGTTCGTATACTGCATCCATGCGGAATCGTTACCAAACTATACCCTTCTATCGGTTGGACGAATTGCCGTTGTCTCGATTCTCTCTCTGAAATCTTCCGGGCCAAGAAAACGAATCCAAGGCAATCGATATATCTGGTTTTCCTGAACAACCAGTAAGGATGTTTCAAATGGGCCACTTTTGGCCTCGACAGCTCTTTGTCGAAACCACGGCCAATTCGAAAACCGAACAAAACTCCTCACTCACTGACTCATCTGCTTCGCTCAGGTTCGGCCATCGCCGCCTGAGTGGAGCGAGGGGTTTAGGAAAAGACACCAGTAACTTCGTTGAGCGAGATTGGATCATCGGTCCAGCTCTCAGGAGAAGGTGAACGATGTAAGGTTCAGCCATCTTCCGAATTGCGGTTTCCATTGGTATGCGGTTAAAGTTCGCTTTCCGGAGCCGTCGATCCCGTACTCGTTGGTGGAAACATCAACTTCATTGCATTCTCACGAAGCTCGTTTGGCCTTCGGAGTCACACCTTGCGGCTCAGGAACGTTCCGACTATCGGTTACTTGGACTTCGATGGCTGCATGGAAGATACGGCCTCGATCATCGAATTCTCTCACCAGTTCGAGCATCGTTTGCCTGTCGGGAGCGACCTTCTGGTGGAAGGCAAGTCTTCCGTTTACCTCGACTTGGATGGGCTTGTTGAAGTCGACCATCTTGGGGTGGAGATAGATTTTCAGTTTTTTGGCATTTTGTGCGACGATCACAAACTTGTTTTTTCCCTCGTATTTGGCGAGGACCTTTTGGATGCGTTTCTCTTTGGGTGTGTCTTCGGGCAAAGGTTCAAGTCGTAGCCAGTGAATCATCGAAAACGGAATCCCTCTGCCGGGCCTCCAGGTGTGCTTCTTTTGGTGGATTTTCCATGGCGAATCGAACACCAGCTTGCCACCCAGACGAGCGTAGACCATGGGGCGATAGAGGTTTCGAGGCCGTTCCAAAAAGAATTGAGCGATCTTGGGAATCTCGTCGGCGAAAATCTCGTGCCCACCTTGTCTCTCGACGAGTTGCCAGTCGAACTTGCGCTCGGCCATCCATGTTTTGATCTTGTTGTTGAACGTGTTGATCTGGTAGGGCTCTCGCTTGCCATAGGTCGCATACCCAGGAACGTTGACTAAGTTGTAAACTTGCTTGTTCTCCACATAGTCATACCCTCCACTCATTGGTGAGACGGCCGCCCATCGGTCAGGCATTGTGATGGCGCTTCGCCAGGAGAGGTGTCCGCCCATGGAATGACCAGTGATGTAGATACGGTTGGGGTCGATGTTGTACCGTCGCTTCATCTTCGAGGTCAGCGAAAGCACGACGGAATTGCCAATCGGTCCCCAGCCTCGTTCGGTCAACGGGGCTGCGAGGATAATGCCCTCTTTTTCGGCCGTTTTTATCCAAGGCTGTAACCCGCCCAGGCTTGCACGGCGCGCGTACCAAAGTGGCATGTTGCTGTTTCCACCATGTCCCACAATGAGTAACGGGCTGGCCTTACCAGGGTCATAGGTCTTCGGAACATAGAGAAAATATTCGGTCGAATAATCGACGTGGTCGCACTTCAAGGGTTGTTTCATTCTCAATGACCCGAGCCGTGCTGGTTTGGCATAACTGGCCCGGCTGCCACGCAAGAGTTTCTCGAGTTCGGTTGGCCCAACGTTTTCCTCCTTGAGGACTTTCAAGACGTTGGTAGTGGTTTTGTCGCGTTGTTCCTTTTCAAGCAACCGGCCGTCGATGTAGTTATCGAGGAGTTCCTGAAGATTTCGCTTCTTTCCGGTTGGCGATGGACGTTGAGCTAATCCGTTGTTTATCGATAAGCACGCAGTAAGGACCGCGACACATGCTATCCACTTCATGGGAGTGCCTCACGCTTGACAGGGAATAGTGATAGTTGTGAGGTAGACGAGCTAACCAATAGATGCTCACATCGGAAACTCGGATGAGCACAAAACGTGTTTCCTGCCTCATACCCGGAAGACTTCGAAATCCTCGGCCACGTCATGGTACCGTCGGGGAAGTTCATCATTGTCGATACCGGGCCACCCCGTGACGGGTGTCACGACCGAACGCCTTGAGAGCTTGATTTTGAATACGCCGAATTCGCTGAGCTAGCCGAGAGCGCGATCGACATGCGCATCGAAGGACCGGACGCAGAAGAAGCGGGACGAAAAGTTGACCCGAGTACTCACCCATCCCATTCGTTTGCTGTTCGTGAAGACCGAAATGTCGCCAAGCATCACACTTTGAGGAGAGACATCGAAATTTCCAGCCGCACCATTTTCTTTTGCCGCCGTTTACTATACTAAAAAGTAGAGATTAATCGCACGGCACTGGAGATCTAGCGATGTCTGGTTCGGAACACCCCAAGCCAAAAACCTTGCGTAAGGAAGGCGAAGACCACTTGGTCATCGAATGGGATGACGGGAAGTTGTGCAAGTACGCCTGGCGGACCCTACGGGCTCAATGTCCCTGCGCTGGATGCCGGGAAGAACGCGAACAGCCGCCGGACCCTCTGCGAATCCTCTCTCCCGCCGAACTGCAACCGCTCAAGCCAGTCAAATTCGAACCGGTTGGGTACTACGCCTACAAAATTACCTGGAGTGATGGCCACGATACGGGCTTGTTCACTCTGGAATTCCTTCGACAACTTTGTGATCGGGATAAATAACGGTCATCAAGGATCGGTGTCGAGCTAAGGCCGAGGTCTACACTCGCACGAACGTCAAGCGAAGAACAAAACCATCTCCGCTCACGCTTCGGGCGAATGTCGAATCGTTTAGCACACGACAAACCGAGAGTCGGATACCGCAAGTTTGATAGAAAGGAAAGACAAAATGCAACCCCCTGGCGGACAACAGCAGGTACAAAAGATCGAAATGCCAACCCTCAAACACATGGTCGCGGTGGCCAGTGGAAAAGGGGGCGTCGGAAAATCGACCGTCGCGGCGAACCTCGCTCTGGCTTTGCAGATGCATGCCCAGAGGGTCGCGTTGCTCGACGCTGACATCTATGGACCGAGTGTTCCAACGATGATGGGGATCGAAGGAACCTACGATCCCCAGACGACACAATTCCCTCTCGAGAAATATGGGTTGAAGCTCATGTCGATGGGATTCGTCGTCAAACCCGAAACGGCCGTCATTTGGCGTGGTCCGATGGTCCACAAGTATCTCTCGATGTTCCTAGCCACGATTCCGTGGGGGGACTTGGACTACATGGTCGTCGACCTTCCGCCCGGGACTGGTGACGCCCAGTTGACACTCACCCAAACGGCTCCGCTTTCGGGAGCTGTCATTGTGACCACGCCGCAAGAAGTCAGTTTGATCGATGCCCGGAAAGGCCTCGAAATGTTCAAAGAAGTCCGCGTGCCCGTTTTGGGCATCGTGGAAAACATGAGCTACTTCCTCGGGGAAGACGGAAAGCGTTACGAGATTTTCCGACACGGCGGGGGCAAGAAACTCGCAGAGGCCGTGGGAGTGCCTTACCTCGGTGAGATTCCGATGGATCCGCGTGTTGCCGAATGTGGTGACAACGGCGAACCGATCGTTCAGAAATACCCTGATTCGCCGATCGCCAAGACGTATGTCGACCTGGCCAAGACGGTCATGGACCAACTGGCGGAGATCGGAAAGCAAGAACCGTTGCCTGGCTTGGAGATGTAGATCACGCCAACGATGCACGGATGCGATTGTTCCATAACATCACCACCACCCACTGCGGCGAGACATGCGGATTGGCGCAAGGCGAGACGACCTTCTTCAATTGCGTTAGTCCTCGAACAGCGATAACTGATTGTACCCAGGAGTACGGAACGCCTCCGTCGAGAGCTGGAAGGGCTGTGGGTTGAGCCCGAGTTTTTTGCACGTTACTTGGAACATCTGGCTGATCAGATCAGCAATCACGCCTTCCCCCCTCATGCGAACGCCGAAACGGTTGTCATCGCGTTCGCCGCCGTGTAAGGTTTCCACACGACCAAGGACTTTCTTTTTGTGATTGGGGAAGTGGTCTTCGAGCCACTGACTGAAAAGTCGGTCAACCGCGCCGGGTAATCGCAAAACCGTGTAGCCCGCGAATTTGGCTCCGACTCGGGCGGCGGCCTCAAGGATCGAGGGCATCTCGCTTTCTGTGAGTCCTGGAATGATGGGGGCGACCATCACCCCTGCCGTAATCCCGGCTTTCGTCAATTCTTCGATGGCAGCGAGCCGTCCTTCGTGGTGAGAGGTTCTCGGCTCGAGTTTTTGTCGCAGGTCCCCGTTGAGGGTCGTAATCGAAACGAAAACCTTGGCGGCGTTGTGTTCGGCAAGCTCCAAGAGCAAATCAATGTCACGCGTGACGAGACGGTTCTTGGTGATGATGGCGACTGGGTTTCGGAATTCTGCGAGGACTTCGAGGCAGCCTCTCGTCAGCTTCAAACTACGTTCGATTGGTTGATACGGATCGGTCACACTACTAAAGCCGAGCACTTTCGGTTTCCACTTCGACGACGAGAGTTCTTTTCGAAGCAAGCTTGCTGCGTTCTGTTTCACCATTATCCGCATCTCAAAATCGAGTCCTGCGGAGAAGCCGAGAAACTCGTGAGTTGGGCGAGCGTAGCAGTAAACACACCCATGTTCGCAACCGCGATAGGGGTTGATGCTGAAGTCAAATCCAACGTCGGGACTTTGGTTTTCGGTGATGATGGTGCGAGAATCGTCGGCGTAGAACTCTGTGTGCGGCGCTGGGAGATCGTCTTCGTCGAGAGCAGTGTCGGGGTCGATTTCGTACTCTACCGTCGCGAAACGATTGGCTGGGTTGTTCGACGCTCCCCGACCGCGGATAGGTTGTTGGTGTTGGGACATGATTCACCCCGAGAGGAAATAGTCGGTTTCGAGGAGTGGAAGGATTCCTGCATCGAAAAAGATACCTTAGAATCGATTAACCGCGACGAGGCACAGAAGCCCGCAAACCATCACCAGACTCATCAAAAAGCCCCCAAGAAACAACCACTTTCGGCATAGTTTTCGATCGGCTTTGAAAAGCCAAACGATATAGCCTTCCAACACCGGACCGCAGCAGAAACACACATTGGCCAACAGGATGGCCTTGAGAAGACGAGAGTACAGCGAACGAACGAAATCGTGCCCTCTTGAAGCGTCAATGATGCTGAACAAGAGAGGAACAGCAAACACAATACCGTTATAGATGACCCGCAACTTTTCCCAGGCCAAGAACACATCCATGGCTTTGGGCTGATCCGTTACGACGTCGTAAGGAATCGAATGAGTTAGTCGGGGCTCTTTTTGTCCAGATGGGACTTGCGGAACGTAAGGTAAAACCTGTTCGGAGGCAACGGATTCCGAAAGATTTGGTGTCGAATTGGTAGGGGTTGGTGAATCCGGTGAACTGTCCATCCAATACCCCTCGCCGGACAACATGGCCACGACGTGAGACGCCCAACGACTTCCTCGGCTTGCTTTGCGAAACGAAAAACCCTAAAACAGCGGCTCGATCCGTGCCAACGCGCCCATCACGGAGATCACACTCAACGACAATCCACCTAGAAAAACGAGAATCCGACTGGGCTTTCGCTCTGCTTTCAAAATCCAAACCATGTAGCCTTCCATCACGGGACCGACGCAGTAACAGACGTTCAGGAAGATAGCCCCGGCAATACACAAAGGCCAAAAGCCTGGCTCCGTGATCGTGCCAAACAAAGCGCCGAGCGCCAAGCTGCAACAAACCAAAATGCCGTTGTAAGCGACCCGCATCTTCTCCCACGCAAAGAAGACCTCCATCGCAGTCGCATCCGGCCGGACGACATTTATCGATCGAATCTCGTCTGAGAACTCCCCGTCGAGGTGCGTGTCGTGATATCCGGGGACCAGCGATTGTTCTTCCGCCACCGATTCCGAGAGTTGAGCGGCTGTGGGTTGTCGGGAGGTTCCATGACTGGCCATCAAAACATCTCCCAATGTGGTAGATGAAAGCGAGGCAACGTTTCTCCAGAAACGTTGCCAGATATGGCAAGTGAGTTGGGCCGTTAGGCAATGGCTGGTTCGCGGAAACCCGTTTTGAGTCCTTCGGGGAGATTCTGCTTGGCGATCTCGACGAGTTTAGTGAACGTGTCGGGGTCGTGGATCGCAATTTCCGAGAGCATCTTGCGATTGAGGATGACGTTGGCCTCCATCAACCCGCGAATCATCTGGCTGTAGCGAATTCCTCGCATTCGGCACGCGGCATTGATGCGGCAAATCCACAGCTTGCGGAATTCACGCTTGCGAACTCGACGGTCGCGATAGGCAAAGCAACGTGCCCGCATCAAGGTCACAACGGCTTGTTTGTACAAGTTGTGGCGACTCAGCCGAAAACCCTTGGTCAGTTTTCGCAGACGTTTTCGGCCCCGCTTGGTCGCCTTTCCAGGACGTGCCCGGACCATGATTGTCTCCTTTAGTGTTCTCGATGTCGGTGCTGCGAGGTTTTATCGTTCGCTCAGCACCTGAACGTATTTCTTCGAAATGGCATCGTAGTTGACCGACGGACGTCGCAACGAAGCCTTGAAAGATCCAGACATGTGGCTGTTCAAGTGTCGAAGCCCTTGCTTCCGTCGTTTGAGTTTGTTTCGACCCGTCACCTTGAATCGCTTACGCGAGCCTTTGTGACCTTTCATTTTCGCGGACATGGTGGCCTCGTGTTCGGCTAAAGTCGTTTGGACAAAATGTTGTGGTTTGGCGTTGGTGTGGTTCGCGACGATATATTGAGACGATTCTACCCATCCTGGTGTTGCAAGCTTCCTTTTTCATTGTGCCTGGCTTGCTCTTCCCAGAATCGTTGAGAACTATACGGTCCTCAAAGGCGAACGACTGTTTTTCCAACTTTTGGAGCCACAACAAAACGAAAAAACCCCTGACAGAAGTCAGGGATCTTGATTACTGTTTCGAAGTAGAAAGACATTATAGACGACTTTAGCCAAAGTGGGTAGAGCCAAATTCAAAACCCGTGGTCCTCTGGATTTTGAAATCTTATGTTCGCCGTAGGTAATCGCGAATCGGGGTTCTGTTAACTGCAGTCCAGAAAAAGGACACGCAAGCGTTTGTTACCTACGGCAGAAATAAAAAAGGCACACGCTGCTCGCGTGTACCTGCGACAATTTTTCTCCTTACCCCATTTCCAAATCGAAAGGCGTTTCTTTGCATCTGGAAACACTCCAGATCGGCCGTTTCCGGCCGGATGATCGTCCGATAGAGCCAATCGAAAATCCAGCGTATGCGATCCAGCGAGCTAATCGCTGGATCGCTAGCAAGTTCCACTTCGGCGAAGGGTATCGTTGGCAAATCGTAACCAACTACCACCGAACTTGCGGCTTAGAGCGGCTCGTCGATAGAGCGAAACGCGTCCAAATCCGTCGCACGTAAGTCAGCCATCCGATCTTTTGATGAACCCCAAGTCGAAGCGAAAAAGGCGTCTTTGTCGGTGCCTCCGGCAAGTAAATCCATGGTGTCATCGGCCACGATTGAGTCGACCAGAGCATCAAAAACGGCATCGTTCACTGATCTATCCTCCGTCGCCCAAACCTGCAAAGTGGCGTACAAATCGTCGTACTTCATGGTCGTGTCGTCGCCAATGAGGAGGTCGTTGTTGAATCCTCCGATGAGTCGATCGATGCCCATCCCCCCGATCAAGAGATCATTGCCATAGTTGCCGATGAGGTAATCGTTTCCGGTTCCACCGAAGATGACATCGTCTGCCGAACTTCCGGAGATGTAATCGTCCCCTTCCCCGCCGTGAATTTCGGCTGGAACGTATCCGTGGACTTGAATGGTGTCCCTGTTTTCCAGTCCATAGACACGAACTCGCCCGCCAGGTCCGACCGATAACGTTCCACCTGGACCGCTCGTGAAGTACCGGTAGTTGATGCTAACAGTGATCCGTGAAGGGGTGGTAGTGTAAACGGTTATACGATCGGCCCCATCAGTCCCCAACACAATCAGATCGTTCCCATCCGGGAAAACCGTTGGGCCGAGCGGCTCCACAGTGAGCGTGAAGGAAGTTGTTGCCGTCCCTCCATTCCCGTCATTGGCCGTCACGGTGATTGTGTCAATCCCACTCTCAGTGTAATCATCGGGAGTGCCGGAAAAGGTTCCAGTGGTTTCATCGAAATCAAGCCAACTGGGCAGCGGACTCCCATCTTCGAGGGTCGCGGTGTAAGTCAACGTGTCTCCATTGTCGATATCGCTGAAGGTATCCGCAGGGATCGTGTAATTTAACGGTGTACCAACCCTTGTCGTCTGATCGGAAAGAGGATTATCCACAACAGGGGCATCGTTCTCGCCGAGAATTGTGACGGTGACAGTGGCCACGTCGGTCCCTCCGTTGCCGTCAGATACGGTGTACGTAAAAGTGTCCGTGGCGGTATCACCTACAGCAAGACTTTCAAATTGTCCATTTGGATCGTATCTCACGGTATCGTTGTCTGGATTAATGGTCACGGTCCCCACCGTGCCACTGTCGTCGACAGTCTGGATCTCAAGGTCATCATTGATGTCTGGGTCGAAATCGTTGCTTGTAAGATCGATAGCAATACTGGGGCCATCTTCATTGACAGTAGCGAAGTCATCGACTGCTTGAGGGAGGTCATTAACGGCCGCGACGTCGAGATCGACAGTCGCAGTGTCTGTTCCACCGTTTCCATCAGAAATCGTGTAGGTAAACGAGTCCGGACCGTTGTAGTCACCATCGGGAGTGTATGTGAGCGTTCCGTCGCCGTTGTCAGTGACAGTACCGTTGGATGGTTGTGTGAACGAATCGATCGTGAGCGGATCGTTTTCCGGATCACTATCGTTGGTGAGGACAGCGACAATCACGGGTGTGTCTTCATCGGTCGTTTCTGTGTCATCTTGGGCATTCGGAGCATCGTTGACTGGATCGACTGTGATGTCGACAGTAGCGATGTCTGTTCTACCGTTTCCATCAGAAATCGTGTAGGTAAACGAGTCCGGACCGTTGTAGTCACCGTTGGGAGTGTAAGTCAGAGTTCCGTCACCGTTGTCGGTGACCGTACCGTTGGATGGTTGTGTAAACGAGTCGATCGTTAGATTATCTCCCTCGGGATCACTGTCGTTATCCAACACAGCGACAGTCACGGGTGTGTCTTCATCGGTCGTTTCGGAGTCATCTTGGGCAT
>CAYRFQ010000011.1:58290-148547 GCA_964423615.1 uncultured Alcaligenaceae bacterium
ACAGCGACAGTCACGGGTGTGTCTTCATCGGTCGTTTCGGAGTCATCTTGGGCATTCGGAGCATCGTTGACTGGATCGACTGTGATGTCGACGGTAGCGATGTCTGTTCCACCGTTTCCATCAGAAATCGTGTAGGTGAATGAGTCCGGACCGTTGTAGTCACCATCGGGAGTGTATGTGAGCGTTCCGTCGCCGTTGTCAGTGACAGTACCGTTGGATGGTTGTGTGAACGAATCGATCGTGAGCGGATCGTTTTCCGGATCACTATCGTTGGTGAGGACAGCGACAATCACGGGTGTGTCTTCGCTGGTCATTTCGGAGTCATCGGCTGCGGTCGGAGCATCGTTAACGGGTACGACGTAAATGACTCCGATGGCTCGGGAAGTGTTGCCATCTTCATCGGTCAGGTCGAGCGTCAGACCTCGGTTGTTCGTACTCGGATCCTGAGATGTGTTTTCGTACTGAAGGGACTCTAGCAACAGCTCTAAATCCGCTAGCGGTAATGCTCCGCCTCCCTGCTCGTCAATCGTGATGATTCCTGTGGTTACATCGTAGGAGAGGTCAAAGGTCGAACCTCCAAACGTTTCGGTAATTGCTGTGGAGGCATCAAGCGAAATCGTCTGAGTGCCAATCGTCAACAGCTCGCTGCTGCCATCCGTGACGGAAGAGACCGAGAGAGTTGCTGTCGAAACGACCTGAGAACTGGCATCTGGCTCGAACAAGGTTACCGAGGGAAAGATGTCTACTGGAGGGTTATCCTCAGTGAAAGTGACTTCTCGGAGAATGGGAACGGAACTACCAAGATCAATGAAGGGAGCAATGAAGGGCGAAAGAGCACCGACATCGGAGCCACCATCGTTTCTGCTTGTGTTCTCCGTCCCAACCACTTGTTGAGCACTCGGATTCGGCCCTGTGTAATTCAGGATTTCGAAAATCGCCCCTGGGCTATTCCGGCCCAAGTACATGTTTCCTAAACGGTCAATCCATGCTGCACCAAAGGTTGCGTTGCCGGACAAACCACTTATTGTTCTGTCTTGTCGCGTTATCTCTTGCGTTCCTTCGTTGGCGTTGCCGACGTCGAAAATGCTCAATGTAGTGTTGTTGGCTCCGTACATCTTGCCGTCAAAAAAGGCAATATCCGCTACAGGGACATTGCTTCCATCACCAGTGATCGTGAACTCTGTCTCAGCTCCTGTGGCGAGGTTGATTCGCGTGAGTCCGTTCGCCTCATCGCGTACCCAATAATTTCCACTGTCATCGAAATCCCCGACGAACGTGTTTGGCCCTGTGAGCGAAGTAGCTTCAATTCCCCCAAGGCTGTTGATTCGGACGATGGTGCCAACAGAGACCGGGGTCCCAAAATCATCGGTGCCTGCTTCTCTTGCCGTCGCATACAGAAAATTATCTGTCCCATTGTAGGCTGTGGCATTGATTTCGTATGGTATGACGCCGATGATCTCGTACGCGCTCGTTTGAGGGTTAAAGAAGACCAACCGCATTTCGCCGGAGATTTCGATCGTTTGATAGATCAGGTTCGTGTTGGGGATAAATGCATTATTGCCATCAATGGTTATGGTCAGCGTGGCAGTGTCGGTTCCGGTGCCGTCCGAAACTGTGTAGGTGATGGAATCCGTCAACGATTCTCCAGGCCCCAAAACAATCACGTCCGGCTTGTTGACATCAAGAAAATACTCATACGAGCCATCTGATTGGATAATAATTTGACCATGGTCGGTGGATATGGTCACTCCGACGAACGCTGACTGGCCATTCACCTGACTGACCGTCAAAGGATCGGAATCGGGATCCGAGTCACTGCCGTTTCCATCGTCGTCGTTGATGACATTGCCACCCACGGCGGATTCGAAACCTTCCGCGACGGAATTGGAATTGTCTGTCGCATTCGGAGGCGCAAGGAAACCCAACCAAGAACCGCTGGCAAGGCTCTGCGTTTCAACTGTACCTTTTGCAACTTCCAAAACCCAATCACCACCGAGAGATGTCGCTCCGGTGAGGTCGTCAGAAGCGGCCACGTCCGCACCTGTTGCGTTGGCCAAGTACTCGACTGCGGCTTTTCCCGCCTCGCCTTGTCCGAAGTTACATCCGTAGACCAGTATGTCTCCATGGTCCGTCATCGCCTCGCGCATCATGGCCAATTCGTCGGCGTGGTCTTCGAGCATCGAATCGAGTGTAAGTTGGGCGTTACCGAGTAGCAATTCTCCCGGACTCCCGTGGGCAATGATGTGAATCGCGCTGACATTTTGGTGGCCAGCAAGATTCTCGACCATTTGTTCCACGCCATCGGAATCTTGATCCAACTCAATCACCTTCGTCAAAGGGGAGCGTGCGATACTGCCGAGATGAACTTCATAGTTCTGTAGGGATGGATCCACGAAGATGAATTCGGTCGTCTCTGAAAGCTGGGTTGGAGCGGCGGCATGATTGTCGGAAACGATTGAAGGCTCAGCGTAGGTCAAAGGTAGTTGCGTCCGAGAGACAGAATCTTGAAACGAAATAGTTTGTTTTTTCAGAATCATCTCAGGAGGACGGATGTAAGTCGTTTGAGAGGCTTCATCGGCACTATTCCTGAATTCGGCAGAGCGGGATTTGTCGAAGCAATTATTACGGACGCCAGCAAGTCGGCTCAGACTCTCTTGTTGCCCGTTTTTGGTTCTCCGGTTGGGGAAAAATCGAATTTCCGAGTTGGCGTGTACTTGGTTTTGGCTAGCAGGTCTATCATGAATGCAGGAGAGCATGTTGGAAGAATTTGGCTTCGTCGCTTTGGTGGATTTGGAGAGCTAAAAAGTATGTTAACGATTTCACGGGAAGCAACAGTCAGGCCTTTGGCTGGTGGGCATGCCAAACTGGGTGCAACCATTGTTGGTGCGAAGAGCGTTCCGACCGATCAGTACCTCGAAATCCACAATGGCCCCAACACCGTGTATTGCCGCGTGGTCGGACCGCCGCAATCCCCGCACCTTGGCGAAGACGACATCTGCCTCGATGAGTGGCAACGTGGACAACTTGCCGTTCGGGAAGGCGAACGCGTCGAAGTGACTGGTCTGTCGCGTGAGAAAATTGAAGCGTTGACTCAGCTCGATTTGGTCGTGAACGAGAAGTTGCCTACCTCCACCTCGAAAGAGCAAGTCAGCGAGTTCATCACAAAAAAACGGTTTCCACTCTATCCAGGATTTCGGTTTGAGTTTGCACCTCCTGGTGTGCCTTCACGTCTACTCTTTCAAGTCAAACGGTGTCGAGGAGAGCGTGGGACTCTGGGATTTGGTCTCTGTACGGACGAAACGGAAATCCGAATCAAGGTGGGACAGGTCGGCTTAAAACACGAGGAAGCCGTCGTTTCCTATGACGACATCGGCGGCCTTGAAGACGAAATTCGGATCGTCCGGGAGACCCTCGAAGTGCCCATTCGGATGCGAAACTCGATGCGTCGGATAGGAGTGTCTCCTCCAACGGGTGTGATTTTTTACGGGACTCCGGGGACGGGCAAAACTTTGTTGGCACGAGCCATCGCCTACGAAGCTAACGTTCCCATCCACCAACTCAGCCCGTCCGACTTGTATGCAGCGGGCGTCCGTGACCCCGAAGCAAAGCTGAATGCCGTCTTCGATCAGGCCGAGGCTCACCCGGAAGGAAGTATCATCGTCATCGATGAACTCGACTTCATTGCAGGGCAACGAGGCGGTCAGGGGCATGGCGATCGTGCGAATCTGTCGACGATGTTGCTGGCTCGCCTCGACGCGTTGAACAACAAAGGCAATGTCATGGTCATTGGGACGACGAACCGCCTCGATGCCATCGACGACGGTCTCCGTCGACACGGTCGTTTCAGTCGAGAGATTCCCATCCCGGCGCCTCACGAAACTGGTCGTATGCACATCCTCCAGATACACACCCGGAGGATGCCACTCGCCACCGAAGGCGAGGAAGCTCAAGACGAACTCCTCGGCAAAGTGGCCCGCCGGACTCATGGATATGTCGGAGCCGATCTTGAAGAACTGTGTCGCGAAGCCGGGCTCAATGCCCTCAGGCGTGTCCACCCCATCGATGTTTTGGACCGAGGCGAACTGGCGCCACAAGCCCCGCTGGCCATCACCGCTGCCGATTTTGATAACGCTTTGACTGTCGTCAAGCCATCAGCACTGAAAGAAGTCATGGTGTCTGTTCCGGACGTAAGTTTTGCCGACATCGCTGGTCTTGAGCACGTCCTTGAAGATATACAGGAGCGAGTCCTCCGACCCCTCAAAGAACCCGACGTGTTCCGTGCGATGGGCCTGGCTCCCGAACGAGGAATTCTTTTATATGGGCCTCCGGGCACGGGAAAAACGATGTTGGCCAAGGCTATCGCCAATGAATGCGGGGCGAACTTCTTGGCCATCCAGGGTCCCGAGTTGTTGAGTAAGTGGGTCGGCGAGTCCGAAGAAGGGGTTCGCAAAGTGTTCGCTCGTGCTCGACAACTCGCTCCGTCGATTGTGTTTTTCGACGAAATCGAAGCGTTGTTGCCCGCGCGAGGGAGCCACGCCAACGACTCCGGAGTCTCGGACCGCGTGGTCAACCAATTCCTCGCCGAGTTGGATGGCGTCGTCGAACTTGGTGCCGTGTCACTCATTGCAGCGACCAACCGGCCGGAAATGATCGACCCAGCGGCGGTCCGTTCGGGACGACTCGGGACGCACATCGAGGTTCCGTTGCCGGATGAGAAAGGCCGCGGCCAAATCCTGAGTCTATATCTCCGAGGGAGCTTGGAAGGCGAACCCATCGAACGCTTGGCCCAGGAAACAGAAGGTCTCTCGGGTGCCGACCTCGCGGAAATTTGTCGTAATGCGAAAAGGATTGCCTTGCGTTCCGTCAATTACGCCCAAATTACGCCAGTGACCGCGGAACATCTCCAGAAAAGTTGGACTGAATTTCGGAACCGGTCGAAGCCGTGGCGTGTGTGAGGCGTAGAAATCTCTTGCTGACTCTTGGGAGCGTACTTGAACGCGGGTAAAACTACTCTAACCGCCCCACTCCTCCTCTAAAATCGAACGCCACTTCGTTCCCAACTATCGCTGTAACAGCTCCTGTGGTACCCTAAGACTTACACGCAAGTATATCGCCCATAGGGCGTAAGGGTACCGCGCCCAACATTTCTAAATGACAACGAAAGAGCCTTGGAAGCCAACAAAAAAGCGAGATGGAACGATCTTCGATCCGCTTTTTCGCTTCCTTCAGGAGAGTCTGGCCAATGCCCGTCACGAACTTGAAAGCTTTGGTTGGGAAGCTAAATGCGACTTGTCGTCGTTGCGTTGAAGAGGCGGCCTACTTGAGCCTCCAACAGACAAACTACGAGGTACAAATCGAGCACTGGTTCTTGAAGCTCTTGGAGAGGTCCGACTCCGACTTCGTTCGGATCTTGAAGCACTACGACGTGAACACCACCAAGGCGAACAAAGAACTCACCGAAACTATCGAGAAGTTCCAACGCGGGAACTCTCGCAATGCTCCCAGTTTCTCCCCCGAACTATTGGAACTCATTCGCGAAGCGTGGCTCCTGGCGTCTCTGGAATTCGGCTCTCCAGTGGTCCGATCGGGGTACCTTTTAACGGCATTATTGAACGAATCTTCACTTCTTCGAAAACTTCGTGACGGATGTCCCGAAATCTGCACCATAAAAGGGCACCAGTTGTTCGAGGACGTCCAGGTTTTGATCCGAGGAACTGGAGAAGACAAAGAGGCGCCTCCGACGACGACTTCCACAGCACCGGCAGGCGACCGGAGCGAACCTCACCCGACCTCGCCCGATTCGAAGACTCCGTCGCTCGATCAGTTCACGATGAACCTGACGCACCAAGCCAAGGACGGAAAAATCGATCCAGTCATTGGCCGGTCTGCGGAAATTCGCCAGGTCATCGATATCCTCACACGGCGGCGACAAAACAACCCGATTTTGGCTGGAGAAGCGGGCGTTGGGAAAACCGCGGTCGTGGAAGGATTTGCTCTGCAAATCGTCTCGGGCGATGTTCCTCCGCCGTTGCGGACTGTGGAAGTTCGAACACTCGACCTGGGCCTCCTCCAGGCGGGCGCAGGCGTCCGTGGGGAGTTCGAGAATCGGTTGAAATCGGTCATTAACGAAGTAAAGGCCTCGCCTGTCCCGATCATTTTGTTTATCGACGAGGCACATACGTTGATTGGTGCCGGTGGCGGGTCCGGTCAAGGCGATGCGGCCAATTTGCTCAAGCCGGCTCTGGCCCGTGGCGAGCTGCGAACCATCGCCGCCACGACCTGGCAAGAGTACAAGAAATACTTCGAGACCGACCCGGCGCTCAAACGACGTTTTCAACTCGTCCGGGTCGAAGAACCCGACGCGGTCAAAGCCGTCCGAATGATGCGCGGGATCGCAGGCACGATGGAAAAGCATCACAACGTTCGCGTGCTCGACGAAGCCATTTCCGACGCCGTGAAGCTCTCGCAACGATACATCACCGACCGGCAACTTCCGGACAAATCGGTAAGTCTACTCGACACCGCCTGCGCTCGTGTTTCGTTGACCCAACACGCCATTCCTGCACCGATCGAAGATTGTCGCCGGGAGCTCGAACAAATTGCCATCGAGCAAACCATCCGCGAGCGGGAAACGGCCGCCGGCGGAGACCACTCGGCCGAACTGGAAGAACTCAAGGAACACAAGGAAAGTGTGAAGACTCGGTTGGCCTCGCTGGAACGACAGTGGGAAGCCGAAAAGAAGATCGTGGCTGAGTTGTTCGAAGTTCGCCAGCAGCTGGACGAGCAGATCGACTCCCGTGACAGCCAGGCCCAGCCTTCTACTCAAGAGGTCCAACTTCGCGAGAAACTGAATCAACTCGGACAACAACTCACGAGGGAACAAGGGCAAGACCCACTGGTCTTTCCGGTCGTGAGCGGCGAGGCGGTCGCCGAAGTCGTGGCGGGGTGGACAGGAATTCCGGTCGGAAAGATGGTCCGGGACGAAATCCAAACGGTTTTGGCTCTCCAAGACAAACTCGAAGAGCGAGTCATCGGACAAGCACACGCCCTAAAATCCATCGCCGAGCGAATCCGCAGTGCCCGGGCTAACTTGACCGACCCACGAAGACCCATTGGCGTGTTCCTGTTGCTGGGGCCGAGCGGTGTCGGGAAGACCGAAACGGCGCTGGCGTTGGCCGACATTCTTTATGGGGGCGACCGAAACGTCGTCACGATCAACATGTCAGAATACAAAAGCGAGGCGATGGTGAGCCGACTCGCTGGTTCGTCGCCGGGGCTCGTTGGTTACGGAGAGGGTGGGGTCTTGAGCGAGGCCGTCCGACGACGGCCCTATAGCATCGTCTTGCTCGACGAGATCGAGAAGGCTCACATCTCGGCGCAAGAATTCTTCTATCAGGTGTTCGACAAAGGGACTCTGCAGGACGACCGCGGCAACGACATCGATTTCAAAAACACAATTATTTTGTTGACCTCAAATATTGGGACGGATACCATCACTCGCTTCTTCGAGGACCCCGATAACGCCGACAAGGCCGACGATTCTGAGACTATACAAAAACTCGTCAAACTTTTACGAAACGGACACGAAGTTTCTGTAAAAGAACAGGATGATGAGAACGTCGAAGCTCCTCAATCTCTCCCCACTCGCCCATCCAACATGCCCGGGGAGCTTCTTCAGGCGTTCAAGCCTGCCTTTCTCGGAAGGTTAGAGGTTGTCCCTTACCTTCCACTCGCGAAGGACGTTTTGGTGCGGATCATCCGGCTAAAACTCAACCAGGTCCGTAAACGCATACGGGAAAATCACAGGGCGGAATTCGATTACAGTGACAGTGTGGTCGATGTGATTGCGAGTCGTTGCCAGGAGGTCGAGACCGGCGCTCGCAACGTTGATCACATTATCACGGGGACATTGCTACCGGCATTGGCCAACGAGTTCCTCACCCGGATGGCCCAGGATTTACCCATTCAGACGGCACAAGTGAGTGTAGACGAATTTGGAAACTTTGAATATCGAGTGAGTTGATCCAAAGTGATACAATCAACCGAACCCAGAGCCGTCGTTTTGCTCAGCGGTGGCCTCGACTCAACAACGACGCTGGCGATGGCCAAAGCCGAGGGGTTCCAAGTTTACGCGATGACGTTCTCGTACGGCCAGCGCCACAAGTACGAAGTCGAAGCCTCGCAAAGGATTGCCAACCACTTTGCCGTGGTCAAACACGTTGTGGTGCCGATCGATCTTCGTGTGTTTGGATGTTCGGCCCTCACGAGTGACCTGGACGTTCCCAAAGACCGACCGCTCAAGGCCATCTCCAACGGAATTCCCAACACGTACGTCCCTGCCCGCAATACGATCTTTCTTTCGTTTGCTCTCGCGTGGGCCGAAGTTCTCCTGGCACACGACATCTATCTGGGAGTCAATGCCGTCGATTACTCCGGTTACCCAGACTGCCGACCGGAATACATCGAAGCTTATGAGAACATGGCACGACTGGCGACGAAGGCTGGCGTCGAGGGAAATGGTGAAATCCGGGTCCATACTCCGCTCATCACACTGTCCAAGGCCGAGATAGTTCAAAAAGGCATCCAACTGGGAGTCAACTACGGCCTGACGTCCACGTGCTATGACCCGAACAAAGCGGGCATAGCGTGTGGACGGTGTGACGCATGCTTGCTAAGGTTGAAGGGCTTCGCCGATGCTGGATTTTCAGATCCGATCCAGTATCAGTGATCTGACGAGATGAGGACATAGACAGACGCCAAAATGAAGCGAAGTCGATAGACTGCCGTTACGGTTCGATTCAATCTTGGCTGATGTTCTGAATCAGAGTCGAGTTATGTCCACATTTTTTAACGTAACCGTTCACCACTTTCTGAAGATTGATCAACCGCAGCTCCCGAGACATCCATGGCTGAGCAAGAATGGCTGGCAGAACCGAGCTTTATAGGTTTTTCTCATTGCTTCTGAAAAAATGAGTTTTTCTGTTTGAGCATGCGAAAACCTGACACCCAGCAACTGTGTTTCAACCAGCCTCGAAGGACGTCCTGTCGTTGACAATTTCGAAAAGCACGTTGCGCCATACTCACCCCCCTAACCGTAACAACCTAGCCGGAGACGCACGCCCCGCTCGCCAAGCCGACCACCAACTACTGGCCAGACAAATCACCACGGCTCCTGTGAATATCCCAACGAGTAGAACCACCGGCGTCTGAAAACCCAATTCGGCTTCGTGTCCATCCCCTTGATACCACCACGTTGCACCGATATGGCCGCCCAACCATCCGAGCCCCAAACCAACAACCGCGCCAACGACCGACAACAAGAACCCTTCCAATAAACAGAGACTCCACAATAACCGTCCGCTCATCCCCATCGCTTTGAGCATCCCGAGTTCGGGCAGTTTACGTTCCCAACGGAGGGCCTGGATCACGAAGATGTTGCCGATCGAAATCAACAATAAGATGACTTCGACAACACTCAATATCCGTAGGGCGACTTCCGCTTCTTGTCGGACAGTCACGATTCGCTTCGCGACAGACTCATTGAGGACTTCCAAGTTACCTCCCCCGGCCTTCACGGTTTTACATACTTCCACGGCTTCGGGCAGGTCCTTCGGATCGTCGAGATAAACCCCCACCAAGTCTCTCTCCGTGGGCATCTCGGGAAGTTCCGTTTCTTCCAACGGTCGTTGTTTCGTGATGAATTCTTCCCTCTTGCCGTAGTTCTGTTTGTCGTCCTCGGTCAGTATCGAATGGATGTTACGTAGATAGGCTGTCCACTCCGATTGCGAAGGCCAATTCCGTCCTTCTCCCTTTCGTAATTCGGACTGTAATAACCAGATGATCGAACCGTTTGGTCCGGGCTCGGGATAGAGAAGACGGATGCGTCGAGGCTGTAGTATCTTCTGAATTAAATCGGGTAACTGGGAGTGGACTTTGGGCCAGTTCTTGCCGATCGGTCCTGTGTAGATCGCCTGGCGTAATGGGTCTGGGTCGGAGTGCTCCAATAGATGCGCGTAACGTTCGGGCAGCACGTAGTAAAGGTGTAGTTCTGGGGGAAAGTTATGTTTCGTCACACCAAGGACCGGGATGGGATATGTGCGTCCTGTGGTCGTATGGATCTTCAAATGGGATGGCGGAGCTTTGGGGTCGAATCCCAAGAGGTATAACATCTCCGGTGAGACTATGATGCCCTGATCTTTCGGACCATCGAACGTGCGTCCGTGCATCAACGGAAAACTCTCGAACAACGGATCGGTCCGTTGTCCGAGCATGATCGTACGGCCGAAGATACGCTGACTGACGTCCCTGCCTTCCCACGAAAAGACGACTTGCCGAAATGGGAAGACTCGTTTTTTCTCCGTCGGGCCGAACGTCTCGGTGAGCCTTGCTTCGAGTTCTTGGCTCACTTCCGGTTTGATGATGTGGTGAGGTATTCCGCGTTCACCGACCCACAAACTCAAGGCAAGTGGGTCCGCCTGAACTCGATGAAGGCCAACTTGTTCCACCCCCAACACCAAACCATAACTTCCGAGAGTAAACGCACTCACAAAAGCAATCGTAAAGACGATTGCCAGCGTCGTTCGGAGGGCATCGTAGGCCGTCAAGTCACGAATGGCGTAACCGACGAGAAATCGAAACATCCTCATCGGGTCGATTCCTCTTGGGGTTCGATGAGTGAGTAGAGGGCTTCGGGGCCTGAGTAACAACGTTTTGGTTTTGGTTCGTTTTCTTCGGCCAAGCCGACCACACGACCTTGTTGAACCACGATAAAATACCTCGCCCATCGGAAGGCATGTTCTACGCTGTGGTTGACTAACAGCAGAGTCCGAGAGTGAGTCGCCGAGTTCGATTTCTGTAGTCGATCTGCGATTTCGGCGTGGAGTTTCCCGCTTTGCCATTGTTCGATCAACGATTGAATTGCCCGCGCTGTCGTGAAATCCAGGTTACTCACCGGTTCGTCGGCGAACAAAATATGCGGGTCGTGGATCAGTGCGCGGAGAACGGCGATGCGTTGTTTCTGGCCACCAGACACGTTGCGGGCAGGCCTTCGGCGTAACGCGAATAAACTCTCTTCGGGAGTCGCGTGCGCGAGTTCGTCGGCTCTACGCAACACGTAGTCGACGACGATTCGACTTTGCCTGGCCGTGTGTCCCGTCAAAGCCAGAGGAACGGCCAGATTCTGAGCGCACGAAAGGTGCGGGATCAGGTACGACGACTGCAGCACGATTCCGAAGTGCTGGCGGCGCAACCACGTTCGTTCGCTCGAACGAAGTTGGCCATATTCCAACCGACGCGACGTCCCGCCTTGGGTAATCGTATATGTGATCGTTCCGCGTGACGGTTGCTCCCAGAGTAATCCCATCAAACTCAATAGCGTGCTCTTTCCTGACCCCGAGAGCCCCAACACAGCTATCGTGGCTGACTCGTCGGTCGGCACTACGAGATTGACATCGTGAAGGACGTCTTTTCGTTCGCGTGGGTAACGGTGCGAAACATCTCGCAACTCGAGCGTCACGGCATTTCCTCGATCACGTCGATCCAGTACCACTTGATGTCCGAGCCGGGGATAGTGAAATGGCGTCTGTGTTCGGTTCGCGTCGTAAAGACAGGTTTGCGGAACCGTCGGCCTTTGACGGCCCGAAGTCGCCAGTCGCTCTTTTGTCCTTGGTAAATGTCGCGAAGTTTTTCGAGACGCAATTTGAGGTCTTCGATCCAGGCTCGGTCAGGGTTTTTTAGCTGTTCGGGCGTTCGCGTGAGCAATGGCGAGCTGAATTCCAGGCCGTCTCGCTTGCGCACGAGCTCGGTCTTCTCCAACTTGACTTGTAAACGGTTGAGAAGTTTCCGGTCAAACGCGTTCTGGATCGAGAACTGGCTGGGTTCGACTTCGCCAGCCAACTTCAACACTTCCTTTTTCGCCAGTTCGTGAAAGTTATTGACGCGTACGGGCGAATTCTCGCCGACGAGTGTGTCTAACACGTCGATGATCTCTTTCAGGTCGCCTCGCGAAAGGAGAACCTTGGAGCGCACTTGTGGAGCGGTCCGATCCTTGTTTTCTTTCCACAGAAAACCTTCTTCGTAAATCTGTCCGCCCTCAAGCCCTTTCACCAAGTCGTACGGAACCCCAATGCTCTTGAGGTAGTCGCTTGTCGCCGCCGAGATGTCTGTGTGCCATTCACCGCGCCGCAGCTTGTCGATCTCGGCAGAAATCAAATCGATCTTGGCGTTGAGTTCAGAGAACCGGCCCTCGATGCGCGCCTTGAACTCGCTGAGGTCCTTGGCGGTTGTGCGGGTAGCTATCTCCGGCACTCCGTTTTTCCTTCTGTAGCGGGTTTGATACTGTTTGTTGATTTTCTTGACGAGTTCGCCGACTTGTCGTTCGAACGCAATCGACCGGTCCAAACGGGGGCTCTGGTCCTTCTCGAGTTGGACAGCATAAAAGCCGATCGGGGCCCGGACGAAGTTGGTCCCCTGGATTTGTGGCGGGACGAGTTTCCGTACGATCCTGTCCATGCGTTTTCGTTGTTCGCTCACGGGGGTGCGGTCACCAGCATCCCCAATCAAGATGACGAGACCCAACGCGTCGGGGGCAACGAACGCTTTGTTGATCGCCTTTTCGACCCCCAGGAACACCTGTTCGAGCGGATTTTTTCCACCTCCACTCACTCGATGCTTGAGGATTTTGTCGGTGAATTTGTCGATACTTTCCCGGCTGAGCCTTTGGAATCCGTTGGCCTGGACGGCCTTGTCGATGCTCTGATTTTCCGAGTCCTTGTAGAATGTTACGGCGACGCGGAGTTCGCGTTCCTTGTTATCGCGAGTCTTCTTGGTGACGACGTTTAGCATTTTCTTGACGATCGAAGCCGTTTCTTGCACGAAGGGCTTCATGCTGTAGGTCGCGTCGATGACGAAGATGACGTCGAGCTTTCGCAGACGGTTTTGAGCGTCTTCGAGTTGTCGCCGGAACTCGCGGATTTGTTCGGTACTGACCCGACGTTTTCGTCCGGCAGCGTATCCTCCAACCCAACCGACTCGAAGGATCTCATTCCCCGTGCGGCCATCGACCTTCCGAGAACTCTGCCATTCGAGAATCGGAAATCGCATGTCGTCATAGAAAAACGGGATCGACGCTCCGTCACGGAACTTTTCTTGAAAAACGGGCTTGGGTGTCGGTTTTCGAGATCGAACCCAGGCGTACGCGTCGTCCTCGGTCTTCCAGATTTTGCCCGGCTCTTGGCGAATTTTTCTGACCGTCGATTCCCTGTCCCATTCGAGTGCGAGCCGAGTCTCCCACAAGGAAACTCGCTGGCGTGGCACCCACCCTTGGATCGTTTTCTTGGGCTCGCCCAGGACCGGCGACGATCCCAGCAAGACGAAGTCGTCGGTTTCGGCGTAGACGAAGAACACATTGAAAATTTGATAGCGAGTTCGCACGTTCCCCTTGAGCATCGGGGCGTCGTAAACGACGGCCTGGAGGAAGCTATCGTAAAGCTCCAATCCGTCCTTCTGTTGCTTGACGATCAACCGATGCTTATTGACGGAGTCAATGATCAGCCAGCCTTCGTCTTCTCGTTCGTAAACAACAGCTTTTTCGGAGAGCTTGAAGGGAGTCGTTGGACGTAGTTTCTTCGAGACCTCGAACAGCTCCGATCGAAATTCGTCGGTGATCTTGCCGACCTGAATGTCCTTGACGTGGTCGATGGAGAGGAGATTTTGTTCGCGTTTGGCCCGCAAGGCATCTTGGGTATTGACGATCATCGCCTTACGGTAGATCGTCGAGACCTCATTGCGTTGGGCGATGTTGTCGTAAATGACATGGGACTTTTTTACCCACCCGTATTTGTAGGCGATGTCGTTGTTCGTTGGCTGTTTTTGGACGAGGAAGAACGAACCACCGTGGTCGATGGCTACGTAGCCCACTTGCAAGAACTGGAAGGATTCGGCCCCTGGCGTTTCCTGGGACCCGAGGATATCCACAGTTGGGTAAAGCCCTTCGTAAGCCACCCAGACTTTCCACGGCTGTCCGGTCTTGGGGTTGCTAATGATTTTGGTGGGAGCCGCAACACCTTTTGGGAATTCGAAGACTCCCTGGGCATGGACGTCTTCCGCACCCAGTAGGAAACCATAGAGGAACAACGCGGTTATTTTCCAATGGTACATCAAGTTCCTCCATCCATTTACAGCGGTGAAATTAACCATTGCAGTCGACGGATAAACGCTTGCCGGTCTGCCAGCGGAATCGAGGGAGACTTTCCCTCTTTTTGTTGAATTTGCAAAGTGACCGATACGGCCCCGCCTCCGTGTTGGCGACAAAATCGTTCCCACGCGAATTGATGCTTGGGAACGTTCGTCGGCCTTGTTTTCGCAGTTTGGTGCTGAACGATGATGACACACACATTCGTATTTTTGTAACCGCCAGTCGCTTTTGGTGGTGGACAATTCGAACTGACGACGAACACACACTTTCGCACCACTGTGTTGTTCAAAGACTTGGCTTTGCCGAAGATGTTCTGATCCACGTCGAGTTGTCCGACGTCTTCCGTATGCTGCGTTCGATCCGATAAGCTCGGCGAGAAGTTTGGCAGTTCCGACTTCTCTGGCTTTTTCCCGTTTCCGGCCTTCTTGGGCGAACTCCAGCCGAGCGGAGCGATTGGAGTCACTTTGTTGTCGGATGCCGTGTACACACCGAGTCGGTAACGCGGATAACTTTTATCATACGGATGATTTTGGAGAAGTGTGTTGATCATGCCTAGCAACGGGTACGCCGAAATGTCTTTGGCGTGATAGACAACGATGGCCACATCACGAGGAGCCGTTTCGCGGTGGAATTGATCCTGGAGTTGACGCACGGTTGTTGTCAACTGACTGACGTCGGTTCGTAGATTGTTCAAAGGGTCACCAGCGTTCAAACGAAAGACTTTTCCGAGGAGTCTTCCCGTCTCCTTGGCGACTTCTTTGGGCAATGCTTGGGACCCTTGGGTCTGTTCGCGAGTGAGTTTTGTGAACGCCTGTGTTTCCGCTTGTAGGTTGGCAATCTTCGCTTGGATGTCCTGTGTGTTTTGCTCCAGGATGCGGATCGACTCCAGTTCGTTTGCCATCTTTTGGATTTGCAGAAGCGTTTGCTTTGATTCGTCTTGAGCCCGTTCTGTTTTCGAAGCCACGTCACGCTCCTTACTTGGGACGTTGCTGGGTGGCATCCAAACGAGAGTGATGATTTGAGCCGTCAAGAGGAAGATCACGACGCCTCCAACGATGCCAACGGTGACCCATTGGCCCCAAGAAGGCATTGTCGTCCAAAGCTCGGTCGGAGAGTTGAGTTTTGATTTCTGGGGAACGGCAGGAGACGTTTCCGATTGTTCGTCCGAGGTTGCCATCAGGTTCTCCTGTTCGTCTGGTGATCGAGCGGTTTGGCCGAGGTACTAGCGTCCCGGTTGTGCTGGGCCAAGTCGAACCTTGTCGTTTCAATCGGCCTCGAAAATCCCTTCGACGCGAGCAGGAAGTTGTTGGAACCCGACAACTCGGTCGCCAAACCATCCTTCTCTATCGACGACCGGGTTGAATTGTTTCTTCAGCCAGGGGTCGCGGCGGATTCTTCGTTTGAGTGGCTCACTGACGACCCAGAAGACGAAGACCGTTCGGTCGGAAGGTTTGTTGTACAACTTATCATGACGTCCGCCGCGTCCTTTCATGGCATCGGGAATTTCTTCGCTCCGATATAAAATGATAGTCGTGAAATCGTTCTTCTTTCGGAACGGACTCAGCTTTTCCAGGACTTTGAAACACGGAACGAACCCGTTGGCGGGGTGTTGCCCGAGACCGAGCTTCACGAATTTCGCACTTTCCGTCGTTGGCGGTGGTTCGCCGGGTCGCCAAACACGAGTGCGGCCCTCGGCATCGACAAGGTACATCCCGCGGCCCAGCAACGATGATTTCAACTTTCCCCGGAGTAGGGATTCGAGCTGTGGTTCCAAAATTTTCCACTCGTTCACCACGTGTTTGGTGAAGGGCACGAGGAGCAGCACATTTCCGCTCGTCTCGTCGTCTTCGATCGTCAACGTGGCCTGGGTGTCTTGCAACCGTGCCAAGGTACTATCGGTGGCGAGTTGCAGTTCGAGGACGCGGTTCGTCTGGGGAATGGTGTTATCGAGGACGTCGAAGGGTTGCTCGAATTGGGCTACTCGTTTGGGAATTTGGATGAGGTACGGCAGGCCCTCAAAGTCGATCTTGTTCCTGGCCGAGCCCTTGGCAGTCACCTTGACGGTAATGGGTTTCTGGACCGGGGGTTGCACATTGAAGACGAGCTTGGCTTTCTTTGTCGCGCCTTCCGTCACAGTCGGACGTTCGAACTTGGCGAATATTTGGGGGGCGTCGAAGTTCTCGAGGACTTTGATTGTTTGCTGGTAGGGCGCTCGTTTCTGATAGAGCGAATCCCGTCTTGCCCCAAGCCGGACGACGAGCGTCCCTGATGTTTCCTTGAGCGGCCGAACAAGAATGCGGATGACGTGTTCTTGGTCTCCGGGTTTGAACTCGAGTGGTTGCTTACTCAGAACTTGATAGCCCTTGACGAGAGCCGACGGTTCGGCCTGGAACGTGTAGGAAACGTTAATTGGCTCCTTGGGCGGTGGCTGCATCCGCACCGGGATGGTGATTTCGCCGCTCTTCAGCTCCTTTGGCCGTGGCGGTCCGAGGAAGACTCGTGGGAGTTTGGGTGTGCAGTCGATGACCTTTACGGTCTGGGTTCGGATGACTCCGAGTTCTCCCCCGGCCACTTTGACAAGCGTAACTGTGTAGCGGCTGTCGAGTCGATCAAACTCGTCTTTGGGAAGCGACAGCACAAGCTTTTCCTCTGTCGTCTCTGCTGGGAGGACGATTCGTTTTTCCTTCGCGTCGGTCCTGCCATCGCCATATCGTTCCGCAACTTGGTACGTCAACGATATCGGACCTGGACTGGGCGGGGTGACGACTATCCGAAGGGTCATTTGTTTTTCGACATGACAGACTTCGCTTTCGTCTTTTGCAAACTGCACTTTGGAGACCGGTTTGGGCGAAAAGTAATACCACAAACCTAACCCGATGAGTCCTACGAGGACCAACAACACGATCAACAGCTTGAGCGCCGAAAGAATGACCGAAGACTTGTGAGTGGTGCCATTTGTGGGTTGGTCCATTCGTTACTCTCGAAATCTTTGGAGAGTGGGTTCGGGTTTTGCCAGGGTTGATTAGACGAGTCGGGAGCAGCTTTCTGACATTCGTCCAGTTCACGACTTGCTTTCCAGTCGTAATGGAAGGCCGATGGACAGTCGCGCGGGAATCGTATTCCTTGGCGTCTGCAAGGCCAACGAACCGAAGTAGCACATTCGGGACACCTCTTTTATTGGTGTCCGGTTATGGAGACGAGATTCCTGGTGTGCCTTGGCTTCGCCATCCCTCGGTCACACCCTACGACAGAACGGATAACAGGGAACTCGTCGTTCTCCAACCGCAACGGGAGCGCACAAACCGACATTTAACTCGCCCAGGGGTTCACTGGGGCTTTGGGAACAAAGACAGTTCGGCTTCGATGTCGGGGACGAAATAGTCCGGAGTCTGTTTGATTTCTTGTCTGCGAGGTCCTCGACCGCTGGCGCGTCGTAGGAACTCGAGTTTCTTTTGTACTTGATAGCGGATGCCTTGGAACAACTCCTTGGGCTCGAGTGTTTGGTTCTTGTTGACGTCGGCTTTGGCAAACCCGCTTGGTTCTTGGATCGTCGTCCTCACGGCGGCTGCAAACACGCTTTGCATGTAGGCGTCGATTGCGTCGTGTTCATAAACGCTTTCGTCGGGTTGACACCCAACGAAGATGATCGGACCGACGCCGTCGAGTGTCAGATTGCGAATGGGGTCGTGCTTGAGGCGCGACTGTCGGATTCGCTTGGCGTAGCCGCCGGAGAAACAGGTGTCGACGAAGATGACTTTGTGGCAGGGCAGCTTCGTCAGTTTTTCGTACAGTTCGGCAAAGTCGATTGTCGTTTGGGCGAACTGGAGCGGGTCGAAGTTGGAACAACAGAAATAGAAACCTTCGAGCGATTCGAGTCCTTGTTTAACAAAAGTACCCCGGAGGTTGCCGAGCTTGTTGGCCAAGAGGACGTTTCTTTTTTTGGCGTTCTTGAGCTCCTCTTGTTGTTTCTCGACTTCCATGACCAACGCACTGGCCTGGATGCCATGACCCCCCAGGTAAAAGATGAGGATGTCGTCGGGCGTGACCTTCCCTTCGAGTTTTTCGAGGTTGTCGATGACGTTCTTGCGTGTGGCCTTTTGATCCAGCAGGGGATCGGCAATTTGAACACGCTGGAACATCTTTGGTGGTAGCTCGGTCAACATCCAGTAGAAGGCATCGGCGTCTTCATTGGCTTTTAGATCGGGAAGTTGGACAAGGCCTTGCGCCAAGCGCGCGAGAGGCGGTTGTTTCGGCGCAGGAAGTTTTTGGATTTTTGGGAGACGGCGATATTGGCCCACGCCCGCCACTACGCCGTAGAGAACGGGCTTTCTTCGCTGTTGATTCTTGCTCATGACCTTAATTCGACTGGACTCTTCTCGCACGTTCCCCTGGTTGTAACACTGCAAGAGAATGTCGTTCATCCCCTGACGCAGCAGGTTTTGGGGGATGGAGATTTCTTCCTGAAACTTGTTCGGGTTGAACTTTGGTTGTTGCTTGTTGGGCCATTCCTTGTACTTGAAATCATTGATCCACAGAATCGCCCGCTTGAGTTTGCCGAAACCTCTAGGACCCCGAAACTCGGCATTGAGTTTCATCGCTAGTCCTTTTTCACCGACTTCGTAAATCGTCCCGTTTTTCGTGACCTTGCCTTTCGCGATTGGTTCGATGAAGACATTCTTCGGCGGGGCGATATCCGGAACCCTTCGAAACGTCCCCGTAAAGAGCTTCTTTAGTTTCTCGGGATTGTGGAGTTGTAGGAGCTTGCTGTTGTCCTGCAACAAATTTCGGAATTGTTCGACTGGGAAAAACTCGGGCGTCTCAAAAATCGTTTGTCCGAATTTGGCGAATCCTAGAAACTGGTCACCCCGCGTGGAGGCATCGTAGTAATGGTCTCGCCATCGCCAGAGAACCCACTCACCTGATCGAGTCGGGAAAAACCTCCAGATTGGTCTCTGGAAGACGGACGTGCCCGCCCAGAAAAGGTTTTGCTCGTTTTTCCGTCGCCAACCGAAGAAGAGCTGTTGTGCAGGAACCGGGTCACGGACTTCAGCCAGCGCAGCGTTCGGATTCCCAATCTTTGGGAACCAGGGCTCACTGGCGATGACGAATTTCGGAAGTTTCCTTTTCGCGTTGTTGAATCGGACCGGAGGTCTTCTGGCCGTGGACGCGAGGAAAATGATCTCGTCCCCCTTCGACAATCCAACTTCCCAAGCGGGACTCCCGGCATCGAGATCGAGGACAAGCAAGGAATCCTTTTGGGGTAAGAATCGCGCTCCGAGTTCGGGGTGGCTGGGCCAAGGCTCCAAACTCCACCCGCAAATGGTCTGATCGCGAGACGACGTGACCATTATCTTGGAATCCGAAGAAACTCCCAAAGACACGACCGGACCAGAATGGCCGACCATGAGCCGAACTCGCCGAGGCCCCAACGGCTGCAATTCGAACACGCTCACCCCGTAGTAATGCCCGACGGCCAGCCGCGGCACGGTGGGATTCGCCCTCGAAGGTGGGAGGAAAGTGTAGCACCGGGGATCGTCGAAACGACCACGTTCTAACTCCAGCGGCCATTTTTTCTTCGTCGGAGACTGCACCCACCACTGATTCGATTGTGGTTTTTTCGGATTGAATGTGACCACACGCCAACCCTTCCAAGTGGGGATCGTTTTCACCGGCGTAAACGGTTTATCGATTGGCTTCTTCTTATTCGCAGGCCGGCCGACGAATTGGGCGACTGGTAATCTTGCATTGTTGTTTCCGTTCTTCAACCGAGGAGGGATTCCGTTTCTCTTTTTCGCGGCAGGGTTTTGGTTGCCTTTTCGTTGGGCCGGTGGATTGTCTCGGGTCAACCACAGACGGTCCTTGAGGTGGAAGACTTCCCAGGGTCCATCGCCGCGTCTGTTCGGGTGGGGAGGTAGTTCGAGTCGTTTTCTCTTGAAGCCAATGATGGCTGAGTCGGCTTTGGAAAAAGCGACTTCCCAAAGACTTGTACCCACGCCCTGGATCGTGGTCGTTGGTTCTTGGATGTTGTTCAAGTCCCACAAGGTCACGTCGTGATCGGCTCCACCAGCCACAGCAAGGAGATTTTCTTTGGGGTGGAATGCGACGGCGTCCACGCGGTAGTCATAAGGGATCTTGGCGACTTGTTTTGGTTGGTTCCCTTTGAGGGAAAAAATGGCCACGTGGGGAGCCAATTCGCGAAAGAAGGCTGTCGCTTCGTTTTGCTCGAGATCGAGTCGGCGAATGCCAATGGCTAACCGATCCCCGGTTTCATCCACAGCGAGACATTGGGGATAGTGGTCAAAGGGCAAGAAAATTGTTTTGGGAACCTGTCCTGCTCGCAACGATCGGATGATCACTTGTACTCTGTTTTGTTGTCCATTTTTGGCTACAGTCTCTTGGAGTGCCACGGCCAACCATTTCTCGTCGTTGTTGGAGCCAAGGACTGCTCTCCAAACCTTGCCCCCTAGCGTATCGAACTGGAAGAGTGGTTTGGTGGATATGGTTTGGGCAGCAGTGTCGCTCACCAGGACCGATCCATCACTCGCGACGGAAAGGACCTGGTTTTGGTTGAGATAAGTTGTCAGGACAACCTGCCGGAGTTTGGCTATCTTTTTGGGCGCGTGTTGGCCAATCAGGCGAGCGGTTTCGTTGCGTTTGCCTGTCAAATCCCACACGCGGACGCCTCCGTCGTCGTTTCCGAAAGCAATTTGTCTTCCGTTCGGTGCAAAAGCCATAGACCACACCCCTCCAGCCTGAGTTGTTTCCCACAATCCGTGTTTGATTCGGCCGGTGAATCGATCGATCACCGCGAGTTGGCTAGGCTTCATGCCCAACCCACCGATGGCGACATAACGTTGGTCCGGTGTGGGCGAGAAAGCCAAGGCGTGAATCTGGCCTCGGGCTTCGCGCCAGGATTTCCATCGAAGTGTAGGTAATCCAGACGTAAATAACTGCTTTTTGGCGCATCTCCAGTTCCGAACGACTTTATCGTCTCCCGCAGCCAAAAGGAACTCCCCGTCTCGCGTAAATGTCAAGACGTCACAAGTACCAGTTCGTCCCCCGGTTTCGAGCTCCAAGCCAGGAGAGAAATAGTCCCGACGAGGGATCGAATCTTGGGCCTGCGTCACGGAAATCATCGCGACGAACAGGATCAGACAACCCACGAACACAAGGCCGAGATTTTGCCAACTTTGCGAGGCAGGGTTTCGGAGCGTTGGTGATTGGTTGGAACGTAGAGCCACGTGGACCTCCCCCATCAGATTGATTGACTCGAGTCGTTCAAATCGTTTGGACCTGACGTTCCCGGCTCGCGTTCGAGTGGAATGGATGACCTTGGGATTCGTCCTCAACGTCAGATCGAGAAGCCGTGTCCTGGCCAAGAGCAGTCGTTCTCGGTGTTCGAACTCGCCGGAGAGTGTTGAGTATTCACTCCTATTGGGACATGCGCGGCTAATGAAACGGTTGCCCAAGGCCTTTGGTCCAAGACGCTCAAATACCTGGCCATTCTGACCAGCCCACGATGAGGTTGGTCTTTGGCCAAACGAAAACCACGACTTGGATGGATTCGTCGTCCCGCGCGAAAGGCAGATAGCTTCATCATTCAACTCGCTGGCCAGACGCCTTATCAACTGCGTAGGTCTCTCAATAGAACTGGTTTTCGTGAGAGAAGCACTCGTCAGGGCGACTGACTGGTGTGATCGAGTGTTTCGCTCTTGCTATTATACGGTTTTTTGGAAAAACAAATGGCCATCGTGAGAAAAAGGTAAGGTGCATACAGGTTGATTGTTGACTTTTCCACCCCATGTAGATTGACCGCCGAATTTTGCGACGGAAATCGAGTCCGATTCGAGAACGCAACTTTGTCACGGCGGAGCCATGCAACGAGAGATTGTCTTGCTGGTTGTTCCCCAAAAAGCGCCATCCCAAAGAAGCGCGCGGCACGGACGGCCATCGTCTGTGTCACCGTACCTGCTCCTTTCTGCAAAATACAGTGGAACATCCATCTGTTCGTACGACGTGATGGCTAGCGATTCTTTTCTGATAACGAGCGAAGTGTTCTTTCTGTAAACTAGAGCCCAGAGTAACGGCTCAATCGATAAAAGGACAATCGCACGTCGCCATCTAGCCAAAGGCAACCACGAATGAAACGATCAACCCTTTGCACATTCCTTGGAGTTCTTGTCGTAGTTCTCCTTCCAGCAACCGTGACAGCTCAAACCAAACGTCCCAATATCGTCCTCATCATGGTCGACGACCTTGGTTGGAGTGATCTTCACTGTCAGGGCAATAAACGGCTCCACACCCCGAACATCGATCGCCTTGCGAGCCAAGGAATGCGGTTCACGGATGCCTACGCGGCTGCTCCGGTGTGTTCGCCGACGCGAGCGGCGGTCCTGACGGGACTTGCGCCGGCTCGGCTCCGCATCACCAATCACATCAGCAATCGGGTTTTTACCCCCGAAGGTGCGACTCTGGCTGAACCTGAGGACACACGCAAGCACTTGGCGTTGGAATACATCACAATCGCCGAAGTCCTCAAGCAAGCTGGTTACGCTACTGGATTCATTGGCAAGTGGCATGTGGCGGGAACTCCGCGAAAGAATGGCCAAGGTGACGAACGCTTCTATCCACAGAAGCAGGGATTCGATCTCAACATCGGTGGTTGTGCTGCGGGTGGACCGCCGACTTACTTCGATCCGTATCGGATTCATAACATAACTAACCGTCGGAAGGGTGAGTATCTGCCGGATCGGTTGGCGGACGAGGCCGCCAAGTTCATAGGCGATCACAAAAACGAACCGTTCTTCTTGGCGTTGTGGACGTATACCGTTCACTGGCCGATGGAAGCTCCCAAGGAACTCGTTGAGAAATACAAAAAGCGAGTCGGCTATGGTTTGAAGGACCATCGTTATGGGGCGATGATCGAAGCCATGGATGTCGCTATCGCTCGAGTTCTGGCGGCCCTGGAGAAACACCAACTCGACGACAACACCATTGTCATTTTTACTTCCGATAACGGTGGGTACGCCGGTGTTGCGGACAATCGTCCACTTCGGTCGGGGAAAGGTTATCTGTACGAAGGGGGAATTCGTGTGCCACTTATTATTCGGTGGCCTGGCGTTGTGGAACCCAAATCGATATGCAATACGCCGGTGATCAGTATGGACTTCTTTCCCACGATTGTGGAAGCAACGAAAGTGAAACATAACCCCAAAACCCCGTTCGATGGGGAAACGTTGGTGTCTGTCTTGTCTGGAAAAGGTAAGTTAAAACGCACAGCGTTATATTGGCACTATCCGAATTATGCCTGGCATAGACAAAATCAACTGGGCGGAGTTATCCGCGAGGGGGATTATAAACTCACAGAACGATACGCGGATGGTTCCCTGGAGTTATATGACCTCAAACGAGATTTGAGTGAAACTCGCAATCTCGCGAAGGCCATGCCCAATAAGGCCAATCGACTTCGCCAGAAACTTCGGCGATGGCTCCAAGAAACGAAGGCCGCGATGCCACGACTGCGCAAGGAATGATTTTTACCAATTTTCACGACGTTATCTTTGGACGGGCGTCTTCATCTTGTCAAGATTCAATCCCGTTGACCGAAATTTGCTTGGCTTTGGGTGGTTTTTAGAAAACGATAGACGTACTTCCGGCCCTTTACTCCGTACACCGAAGCAGCTCTTATTGAAGAAGGAGACACGTTGATGAAAGTTGTGCGAAATGCCGTCTTTGGGTTGGCCCTTGGGTTGGGTCTATTGGTGAGTACGTCGGTTCGGGCAGACGTCGTCAAGGGAGAACTCGATGACGATAACCCAGAGCGAGTTTATAAAGTCACGCTCAAGCCGAAGACGAAGTACTTGTTTTATTTGACTAGCGGTGACTTCGATACCTACCTCTATTTGATGAACGCCGAAGGGGAAGTCCTCTCCAAGAACGACGATTTGGCGAAATCGTCCGGGACGAAGATTCCAACCCTGGATTCGAGGATCATCACGATCACCACAGAAGGTGGGACATACCAAGTCAAAGCGAGTTCGTTGCTGAAAAAAGGGCGTGGTGAGTTTCAACTTTTCGCAGGGACGCCTCGAAGTGGTCCTTCGAACGAAAAAGGGAAACTCACGAAACGATCTCCGAAGTTCGAAAACCGGCTCCCTTATGCCTCCGTCAACATGAAGCTCGAAAAAGGTGTCGCTTATAAATTTACGGCTACATCTTCCGACTTCGACGCGCTGCTCGGGGTTCGTATGAAAGGCGCCGCGAAGATGCTGGCAACCGACGACAACAGCGGAGGCCGAACGAACTCGCTTTTGTATTATCTGCCAACGAAAACCGGAGAATACGAAGTTTTGATTGGTTCGCTCAACCAAGCGTTTGGCGAATACGAGTTTACAGCGCAAGCCTATAAAGGAAATGGAACTGAATTAAAGAAATAGACCTCGCAGATCCAAGCCTTACCCATTGTCTCAACGAGAAACATTCCACGATACTTTGCCACGCCGCGAGAACTAAACTCGCGGCGTTTGTTGTTCCATGAATGAAGGATCTTATGACCACGTCCTCGTCATGGATGCTCTCTCGACCGATTCTGGTAAACCATGAAGATTGCGTAGATTCGAGCAGTTGGACCTCGTCAACGGGAATCGACCTAGCTGTTGAGCACGAGGACATTGACATTCCGAGAGGGACGTACAGTTGCGAGTTGAGGGAAGCAGAATTCTTGGGAGGTCTGGGATAATTTCCTCTTTGGATAGTAGGAACAATTGGTCGCGAAATTGTAGGGCCACCTACTTGGATGGATCAGGTTTTGAAGTTTGAAAATTGTGTGAAGGTTCATGTTTTCGCGTGGATTGCTTGCAACTCGAAATATTCGGGTGGTAATATAACACAAACTTGAACCTGGCATCGCTAGGGGCTGTCTACCTTTCAAAGCGTGCAAAGCATTCCTGGGCATCCGGGGCTTTCAGCTAGGAGGAGACAAGACTGGCGTGACCAATTGCTAGGGGGCTGTATGCATTCCAGACCAAATCCATCTCTTGAGGCCAGTGTTCTGGTCTTGAACAAGCTGTTTATGGCCGTCCACATCATCTCAGTACGACGGGCATTCTGCCTGTTGTGCAAAGATTTGGCCGAAGTGATTCACTTCGAGGACGGACAATTTTCGACTTATGACTTTGAGAGTTGGCGAGAAGTAAGTGAATTCCGAGCGGAGCACTTCCCCGAGGAAGATCACGAAGACTGGATTCGTACCCCAACGAGCCGAATTCAGGTTCCGCGAGTGATTCGACTTCGAACCTACGACAAGATGCCCAAGCACACGGTAAAGTTCAACCGCCGAAACATTTTCGCTCGGGACAACAACCAGTGTCAGTACTGTGGGAAGAAATTCCCGACCAGCGAACTGAGCCTGGACCACGTCGTTCCGCGAAGCCAAGGTGGTCAGAGTTCGTGGGAGAACATCGTTTGTGCTTGTGTTGGTTGTAACGTTCGTAAGGGCGGCCGGACCCCCAAACAAGCTCACATGAGCTTGATTCGAAAGCCGGAAAAGCCAAGGCGAAGCCCGATTTTGAATTTGAAATTGACCCACAAAAAGTACGAGTCCTGGAGATCATTCCTGGAGAACGCGTACTGGAATGTGGAGTTGAAATAAACTCACAAAAGGAGGGAAAGAAGTTATTTCTTTCTCTCCTTTTTTTATTGGTCTTGTCATTAGGACTACGCACTCCGTCCGCGCCTATCAGCATTCAAACTCCCGAGAAACCTGCTCTCGTTGGAGGATAACTATCTATTGCCTTTTGCAACTTCTTCCGTTTGACCCCGGTCGAATGTATCTCATCCCTACTCTAAATCGAAATCCCATTCGTATCCGTGCGAGAGGCTGGTCTATCGAGCAGCCCTTTCGAAATCATCAGTTCCATTCCGCAACATTCTGAAAAACCGTCTAAACAGAACAATTCGATCCTGGTTTTTACTGTTCTGCCAAGATTGGATGAAATTGGAGATGACAGAACGGAGTTTCGGTGCAAGAGATTTCGTATTGGCAATCAGCTGCACTGGACACGGAAGGCCGCGAATCGTGAGGACCCGTTCAGCTGAGGTCCTTGGTGGAGGGACGACTGCCGATAAGTCCCATTCCAAATCTTCTGTGGGGAGTGGCTCTCATGCAAATAAAACAAACATACGTTCTGTTTTTCGTTGCGTTCGGACTGTTGGTTTTCGCTGGCACCTTGCCCAATTCCGGAGCCCAAGAGCCGCAAGGGGCGATGGAGGAACAAGTTCTTTACTGGACGAACTATTATCGCAGTCATTTCGGCCGCAGGCCACTTCGACTCAACGCGCAGTTAAACGTAGCTGCCAAACAGCACGCACAAGCGATGGCGAACCAAGAGCTTATGGCCCACACCATCAATGACAAGACGGTGGTCAATCGAGTTCGACAGCATGGGTATGTGCATCAAGTCGTAGGAGAAAACATAGGCTATTCGTTTGGATATGAAAACCCAGCCTGGCGATGTTTCTCTGGTTGGATGTATTCACCGAGCCACTGGAGAAATATCCAATCTCTCGAATATACCGAAACTGGTCTGGGAGTTTCCGAGTCGAAGTCCGGTAAGCTCTATTTCTGCCAAATCTTCGCAATCCCAGCCCACCAAGAAAAACTCATTCGTGTCCCGTCATCGCCTTTTGTTGCAGAAACTATCCCGGCTCGACCTCAAAGATCACAACCAGCAAGAACTAATGGAAGATACCCGAACAAGGCTTCTGGCCTTCGAACGTACCCGCAAGGTCTTTCAGCATTTCCCGCAATGCCACATGCACTTCGGTCTCAGTTTCCCTATCCCAGAGTTCGGACAACTCTGTATCCCAACCGAGAAGGCTTGTTCATTGGATTGGGAGGATTACAGTCTTTTCCGGTTGGAACTGGGGATTATTACGAGCATCCGTTCCAGAGTTATGTTGGGTGGTAACACGTAGGGTCATAAAATTATGTAGAAATGGAATGATCGGCTTTGGCCACTCGCAAACTTGATCGGGAGAAGGGAAAAAGCCGATTCGAGAGGCGAAAACTCAAACACCAAACACGAGTGGCGGAAAGAGTGTGGCAGTTGAAGACTACTTGGCAAAAGAAGAAAAATAAACAGCGTTGTTGAGTAAACCCGAATGCGAGCTTGCCAACTCAGGAATAGAATTCGTCGAGCTTGTCTTGGTATTTAGCGAAAACGACGTTCCGGCGTAATTTGAGACTCACTGTGAGTTCCTCGTTTTCTACCGTGAACGGTTCTGGAAGGACCAAGCACTTTTTGACCTGCTCCCAGCTTGCGAAGTCACGAAGAACTGTTTCCATCCGTTGGAGTAAGGTATCGATCACAGCTTTCTGTTGGCATAGATCCTTATCAGAAACTGCATCGAGATTAATAATACCCGATTGCGTCAACTGCAGCCTGAGTTTAGGCCAGTTTGGAACAACTATGGCCGTGAGGAATGGACGCCCTTCCCCGTAGACCACAACCTGGTCCACGCATTCCTCGGTCACAAGGATGCTTTCGATCTGAGTTGGCAGTAGTTTCTTTCCGTTCGAAAGGACCAGTAATTCTTTCTTGCGTCCGGTGACCTTCAGGTGTCCGTCCTCGTCGATCATTCCCAGGTCTCCTGTGTGGAGCCAGCCGTCTTTGATGGCGTCAGCTGTCGCTTGCGGGTTACTCCAGTACCCTTGCATGACGTGGGGACCGCGAGTAAGGACTTCTCCATCGTCGGCTATTTTTACCTCGATCCCGGGAATGGGTGGTCCGACTGTATCGAGCCTGGCGTTTCCAAGCAAATTCGTGGAGATGACGGGGGAACTCTCGGTCAGGCCGTAGCCGATCAGGACTTCCAAACCGACATCGCGGAGGGCCTTTGCAACGGCGACGGGCATCGCGGCACCGCCCGCGCATAACCCTCGGATGCGATTACCGAAGACGGCCTTGAGATTCTCTCGAGGAACCCCTTGAACGACTTTTTCGTAGAATCGGGGAACCGCACAGAGCAACGTGGGGTTTACTTCCCGCAGCTGTTCCACGACAGTCTCCGCGGAGTCCGCAAGACATACACTGGTCCCACCAACTAGATTTGCGTAATGATCCACAGTCCTAGCGAATATGTGACTGAAGGGCAGCCAACTCAGAATTGGTCCTTCGTCTCGTGGGAAAATTGCGTCAGCCGTAGTCGAATTGCTCAGCAGATTCCCGTGCGAGAGCATAACTCCCTTCGGATTGCCCGTTGTTCCAGAGGTGTACATGATTGTTGCGAGTGATGAAGGAACCAGATTTTCTTCACGTCGGCGAAGTTCTTCCTCAACGTCAGCGAGGGCTGCGCGGCCTTTTTGCAAGAACTCAGTCCAGCTGATGCTGTCACTCGTGGTGCTGGCATCATCGAGTACCACGACGCCTTTGATGTTGGGCAACTCGTGTCGAACTTGGTGAAACTTGTCCAGTTGAATCTTGTCGGAAACGAACAGCCAACTGACATCGGCATTCGAAAGTTGGAATTGAACTTGTCGAGGAGCCAAAGGAGCATGGGACGGGACGTTGACCGCAGCCGCTGTCAAAATCCCCATGTCGGCAATCAACCACTGGACCGAATTCTCGGCCAACAGGCCAACCCGGTCGCCAGGTTCGATTCCATGAGCGATGAGGCTGGCGGCACACGCGATCGCTTGCTCGCGATATTCGTTCCAGCTGACCTCGTGGTAAGTGCCGCCCCGACGAAAACGAAGAGCGGGACGTGGACCAAGCCGTTCGCTTTGCCTTTGGTGCAACTCGCTGAGATTCTTGTAGTTGGTCATTGCCGATCCCGGTTGTTTGATTCGGATCGAGAAAACATGTTTCGTTTGCCCATTCACTCTACAATAAAGCTGGAAGATTTGCAGTCAGTTCACAATGGATAGGGGGACGGAATGGAAACAAACCATGACGAAGGTGGCAAATGGCTCGGGATTTTTCTGACGGTATTGTTTGGCGGCGGGTTCGTCGTATTTCTGATGTTGGTCTCTGGTGGCTTTTTTCTCTACGTTGGTTTTGCCGGGATCGCCATCGCTTTATTGGGTGGGCTTCACTACATCACGTGGGGCCGATCGATGTCTCAAGAAGCGGCTGTCGAGAGGGCCCAACAAGAGGCGAACAGACGTTTCGAGAGGGATCGCTACTACGCGGACGATTCAGAGCACATTCAGGAATTGTAGGACGCCGAGACCTTACCTATCTTGGAGCTTTCCAAAAAGCCATCGAGATGTGCAAGAGGCTCCAATAGATGAAGTTGGACCCTTCAACGAGTTGGCTCAGGATGCCGACTCGATCCCACACATACACACGTAGGGCCATCAAGCTCAACACGATGCCGACAATAGAGATGTGGAGGACAATAAACCCTGTTGGCGTCCGGCGTAACCAAGTCCAGAGCGTAAACCGTTCGGGACGTGTTTCGTTGGCTAGTTGGTAAGAGACAAAGACCAACCATGCTCCCGCGTGAACAAGAATGATCAAGTTGAAAGCAGTCGAACCCACAATCATTCCGAATGAGAGCGTCAGGAAGATGATGCCATAGATCGTGGCCAACGGCTTGTGTTTGAGGAGAGCTTGATCGACCGAACCGTACGTTTGTATCGCTGCACGTCGTACGTTGACCAGAGCCAGGGCACACAATAGCGCTATACCCAGGCTTCCGATCATGTACCAATGCGAAGGAATTGTGTACAGGATTTCTTTATGTTTGATGCACATTCCGTGGATGACTTGACCAATCGCAAGTATGGCTACCAGAAACGTGATTGTGGCCCACCGAAGGGCGGGCAAGAATGTCTTTGTTTTTTCTCCATCCCCTGGAGCGTCTCCGTAGCGTTGATAGATATTCGATTGGTCGCGTAACTCGTGAACGAGAAAGTATCCATAGAAAAGTATTATGACGAAGGGATTACTCGATGCTCCCAGGAAGTACACAAAGAAACACAATCCAATGCCAATGAGGGTGAGCCAGCCAAGTCGCATGGCCGCACGTGGGTTCCGGACTCTGGAGGACGTGAACAGAAATAACCACCCGATGATGAAGTGCGCCAAACCACAAGCACGCATGGTCACGGCGGCTGGTGATTCCATGAACCGTCTGGGCGGTTGCAGGAGATACTTTTCGAGCAGGTAGATGAGACAACCGATCGCAATCGCTGCCCAGGCGCAGGCGATGGCATAGACAAACTGTCTGACAGATCGTTTGTCCAATTCCTCTCGCCATGTTCTGGCAATGGTGAACAGCGCCATCCTGCACTTCCCTTCCGTGGAATCCAAACCAAAATGTAGAGAAAACCGGCTGGATTATAACGACTCGTCAGGATAAGAAAAGTCGCCTTGAAGCACCTCGGGTAGTATTTTCTAACGTTTTTGTAAAATCTTACCTCACTCTGTAATGTCTCCACAAAACACACACAATGACGACGATTCGGGAAAAAATGTCCTTCGAGGAATTCAGGAAAAGATGGGCATAATTCCACACGTGTTTCGGGCCATGAACGCGTGTCCCGAAGTGGTGGAAGCCACCTTATTGTTTGAAGAAGGTACGAAATCCTATCTCGATCCCAAGTTGTGGGAACTCGCTTATCTCAAAGCCAGTTCTCTGAATGGTTGCCAACCGTGTGTGAACTACCACGCCAAGAAAGGAAAACAGTCTGGACTGACTCCAGAGCAACTACAAGCTGTTGAAACTGGTGGATCAATGGAGTCTTTCGACGACCTGGAACAAGGTGTCTTACGGTTTGTCGAACAATGGATCGTCGGAGGTTCGGTGGATTCTGAGTTAGTCCAGAGATTGTGTAGCGAGCTAGGAGAGAGTGGCCTGACGGCGTTGGCCGCGACAATTTCTTTGGCGACATGGATTAACCAATTTACCAAAGTTGCCGAGATCCTCCGTCGAAGTCGCTGATTCCTTCTGACTTCTCCGCCCCTCCCTTGTTTTGCTTTTTCCCATCTGTTACTTGTCTTGTGCATAGCCGTTCACGGATCGAACTGCTTTCTCCTTTGCGACTGCCACGATTGCCTTTCTAACAATTCGAAGAAAGGAATGTATATGAACGCATGGATGCGTTTATTCCTTCTATCGGCATCGTTACTGTGCTGCCTCGGAACTTGCTACGCCCAACAAGCTCCTCAGAAATTCCCCGTACGCGAACATCAACACGTTGATCTACTTCCCAAACAGGCCATCGCTCGCGTGGGTACGACACGTCTGCGACACAGTGCCGATTTGTTATCCGTTGTCCACTCTGTGGACGGTCGATTCATCGCTACGGTTGGAAAGGACTTTCGAGTGTGTGTCTGGGACGGTCGTCAATGGCATCTCGTCTGCGAGATCGCCGAGGCGAGAACGAATATTCATTCGGTGGCGCTCTCACCAGATGGAAATTATCTCGCAATTGGAACCGCAAACACGACGAAATCACGGGACAGGCACGTCCGCGTCTATTCGCTGCCGTCAGGGAAACTTGTGTGGAAACACCAAGCGGATAGTTGGGTGATCACGACTCACCTTGCGTTTTCCGCCGATAACTCCGCGTTGGCTGCCTATGGTTTTGGCCAACTGTGTCGATGGGACACCAAGACTGGGCGGAAGTTAGGTTCGTTGAGGTGGGAGCAAGATGGTGGAACCGTGGCCATCTCGGCAGACCATCGGTTGATAGCCCATGACAACTCGCCAAGCTCGACCACCATCATCCTGAGAGACGCAAACTCCGGGAAAAAAGTCGGGAGGCTCGGATCGCACGACAATGTGATCTATACTTTTGCTTTCTCTCCGGACGGAAAGCGTTTGTTCTCCAGTTCATCCATTGGACCTGTGTTAGTGTGGGACGTGACGAAACAAACGATATGTCGGAAAATCTCCTCCGTCGGGGCGTCAAGTTTCGGATTCTCTGCCGATAGCCAGTTGGTGAGCATTCTGGATGTAGGCGGGAGAGTATCGATCTGGAATCTCGCCACCAAGAAACAACTCTCGAAGTGGGCTCAGCGAGAGTTGTCAGCTCCCCTGGGCATCTCGGCAGCAGCCTTGTGTTCGGAGGGGAAGCAGTTGGCCGTTATCAAAACGGGTTCGCAAGTACTTTGGATGTATGACGTCCCAACAGGGAATCGGCTTTCTCCTCCACGGAGCCATAATGGTCCGATCCGGTCGGTGGCTTTCTCTCCCCTCTCGACAACGGTTGCCGTCAGTTCGACCACGTTCGAATCCGCATTTCAGCCTCAGCACGAACTCGCTCTATGGAACGCACAAAATGGAAAGCTCGAAAGGCCTCTCGAAAATCCCCCGATGACGTACTCGCGTGTCTTCGTGGATGTCATTCCGAACACGTTCATTGGCTCGACTTCTACTGGTTCGACACCAATTCTTTTCGATTGGAAGAATAACAAAAAGCTGGAATCTCCGTGGCAATCGAAGCCCCGACCAGACCACAGTTCCACAGTCCCCCTCCCGGTTGCGGTTTCTCCTGGAGGTCTCGTTGCGTTTGCTTGTCACGACGACACCCTTCAAATCTGGAACTTAAAAGACCGACGGCTTGTGGTGAAGTGCCCCAGTTTTTTACCCACCATCGGTTCGTTAGATTTCTCTCCCGATGGGCAAGAACTCGCCGTCTGTGGGGAGAATGGTGTAGTCTTGTGGAACTGGCAGTCAGGTGGTTGTTCTCCGATCTACCAAACGCCGAAGGCGGACCTCGTTCGGTATTCCGGGGACGGGCAAAGGGTGGCGATCTTGGTTCGAGGGGACAGTTCACGAATAGCCCTTTGGAATCGGCAAACGCGACAACTCCGAGAGCGTTTCCTCGACTTGCCGATCGTTGGCGACTTGGCCTTTGCTCCCGATGGCAAAACGTTGGCTGTTGCTACGGCTGCAAAAGCCGATACTCTCACTCCGGAGTTGAGAATCTACGAAGTCGCCAGTGGCCAAATTCGCAGTTCCTTTCGGGGGCACACCGGGCTGATCAGCTGTCTGGCCTTTTCTCGGGATGGAACGCGACTGGCATCTGGTAGCGAGGATACAACGACCTTGATTTGGAACGTGAGTCCATCGTCGGGGGCAAATCAAAAACGAAAACCGTTGACCGCCATCCGATTCGAGAAGTTATGGTCGCTTCTCAAATCTGAGAATGCCGGGAAGGCCTACGGGGCTATGCGAGTGTTGGTCAGTCATGGTCGACAGGCCGAAGGCCTCATCACCCAGAAACTCACTGAGGCAGTGACCATTACGCCTACAGAAATTGATCGAACGATACGGCTTCTTGATCACAAAAGATACGCCTATCGAGAACGAGCGATGATTCGTCTCGTCCACCTTGGTCGAAATGCCATTCCGCAACTCCAAGAAGCGCTCGCCAAAGAAACATCACGCGAACTCCGAGAACGCATCGACACGTTGTTGGTGCGGATCCGGGAGAAGCCCCTGGAAGGAGATCAACTTCGGACGACGCGGGTGAACGAAGTTCTCGATTGGATCAGGCGGTTGTCCAAGCCTTAGTCGTCCGTTTCAAAAATAACGTCCCGGTTAGTCTGGCCCTCGGATCAATCGTCTTGAACGGCTTGATTTTGGGGTTGGACTCGTCATTGGACCGCTATTTCGGACGTCGTCGACTATCGGGAATGAGACCTTCTCCAATCATCCGTCGAAATAGCACGTACTGAATGATCGAGTAATATCCCTCTTGTTTTTCTGGAACGACTACCATGGGAACAAGGCACATCTCGTCGCTTGTTTGTTCGCCGAACGTCACACGTTTGGGAGGGCTATTCGGGTTGAACGGGTTATTGTCGGAATTATCGTAGACCGCGTTGATCGTGAGCTTTGTTCCCTTCGGGAGCTTAAACGGCTTTTGAAAAATGTATTGGTCTTGCCAATCGAAGTCCCAATCTGGAATGCGGACGAGGACTTTCTTCTTCGCTTCCCCAGGTAGCTTGGCAAGCAGTTCAATCTTTCGCCCAATCAAGTGCATATGGGGAAAAGTCCCATAAACAGTCACGTCTGTTGGAAGTGTGGCGTGGGTGGTGATTTTGTAGTCGTTTTTGCCCGCTGGGATGTCGATGTGTCGGGTCCCAATGGTGAACGGAAGCAGCGCTTTTCCTTTCTTCTTGGTGAAATAAATTCCAACCTCCGATTGATCTTTCTCGACCTTTCCAGTCGGGTGATAGTGCATCTGCAAGATGAGATCGGCTCCACCAGGGAGCCACCACCCAACGTTGCCAGGCCAACGCCGAGGGCTCACGCCCGGTGCCCATCCGCCGAGAATCCCGATGGCAGGGACTCCAGGTCCCCCGAAGGATGTGTATCCTGGGCCTTTTTCTTGCTTGTCCCGTTCGCGTCCGATGCCGGATTTGTCGAGAAAGAACACCGAGTGATGAACGACCCTCCGGTTTCCAGGATGAAACTCGACTGCGGCAACCGTTCGATCTTCTTTCAAACCGGTCGGAATTGCAAAACACCGATAGACATCGGGACCATCGGCCGGAATGGTGAAAGGCTCTGGCATTCGCAAGATCAAATCGGGCTGGCCGAGGACCCAACCTTTTTTGAATTTGGGAATGGCAGGCATGTCCTTGGGATCACCTTTCGGCGCTCCGGCTTTGGCCCATCGGACCAAAACATCCAATTCTTCGTTAGACAACCCGCGTTCATCTCGAAACTGTATGTGGCCACGTTCCGCCTTCCAAGGCGGCATTCGTTTGTTCTGGGTGACTTCGACAAGGAAATTCGCACGCTTCGCCGCGTCTTTGTAACTCAAAAGTGAGAACGGAGCTACTTCGCCAGGCCGGTGGCAACGAGCGCAATGCTGGAACAAAATCGGAGCAACGTCCTTACAGTAAGTTACTTGGCTTGCGTAGGCAGTGGAACCAGTAGTTATCGTCAAAAGAACGGTAAAAAGATAGTGTTTCTTCATGGGGCGACTCTCCTTCTCAACAGGGATCCGTTTTCTGGGGTGCATCTTGCGTTGTTCACTCTATTTACTTTGTCCAGGGAGAGCAGGAAGTGGACAACCAAAAGCCTTGGTCCGCTGGACTCGGGGTTGTTTCCCTGCAATGACGGCATCGAGGGCCTCGCGAAGGTCGCGTTTGCGAGGTTCCCTTCGACGTCGACCGTTGAGGAGATACCAGTCATCGATCCGCCCGCCGTAGAAGAGCTCTCCTCGGTTGTTCAACAATGCGGCTTCCGGAACGCGTTTCGCCCGTGTGTGCTGCGCGAAAGTTTGTGCCGGGTCGAGAAGCACAGGAAAGGTGAACTTGTATTCTTTCGCGTGCTTACGAATATGTTTGGCAGAGGCTTCGGGGTCAGAAATGATACCGTAGAAAACCACTTGTTGTTTCGAGTATTTCTCGGCAATACGATTCATCTCAGGAACATACAGTTTCGACACCGGACACTCTGTGTCCATAAAGAACAGCACCACAAACTTGGAATCTTTCCACTCCTTCTCGGTGCGAAGTTGTCCATTCACATCGCGTAGCTGGAATTCGAGCTGTGTAGTCGGTTCCGCTTGACCAGAGATCTCTTGGACGGAAAGAAAGAAGAGCATGTAAGTAAGTAGACCCGCAGAAAACATGAGCAAGGACTCCTTTGAATTGTTCCCGGTCTTGAGTTTCAGTAAGGGAAGCGAAAAAAAGCCTCTCAGGAGTATCACCACCAAGATTGTACCAAAGGAGTTGCAAGGAGGGGATTTTTGCCCCGTGGAGGTGTGTTTGTTGGAAACCGGAGGACTGTGGTTGAAGAAGTCGTCGGTCCGAGCCTTTGTCAACTGCCCCCGTACTGCTTTGTTGGGAATCTCGAGGAAAATTTGTGGGGAGGACACGTGGTCTTGTGCTTTCTGGGCTTCCCGAGATGTATCTCCAAGAGGATGCCCAGAAATTCCGGTTTACTCTGCGTTCGGCTATAATAATGCCCTGTCTATTCCAGTTCGAGAATAAGGTGTTTTGGTCCTGGATGATAAGTTAGTGGTCGTGAAGGTGCGCTTTTGGTTATGGTGGTGTATGCCGAGGTCACGAACAAAGATGATCAATTCGATTCCAATCTCAGGCCTGAAGGCGCACCCATAACTTTCCTTACATTCGTATCGGAACTCCCAATCTCATGCTTCGTTGCCAGGTCACTTTTAATCGAGAAACCCAACACATCCACCACAAAGAAGGTGCGTTGGAATTTGGTCGCGGCCCCAAGCGTCCGCCCGTTCCTCGTTGTATGATTCCTGATCCTTACGTTTCCAAGGATCACGTACGAGTCCATCCGCTCGGCAACGACACCATCATGGTGGAAAACCTGAGCCGCAAACAACCGATCTGGCTAACGTCCGAGGAAGCCATTGAACCTGGCCAATCGTTGAAACTCTCGCTCCCCACGAGGTTGCACCTGGGAGATTCGGTCATCGAGATCGAGTCCGACGAATATGACACGGTCGACCGCGATTTCCTCCAGACGATCGCTGCGCCCGTGGTGCGACTCGAACGACATGGCGATAATCCCAGTCTCCTTCGTCTTGGCGAGGTTCCGTCCGCCGAAACGCTTGTGCATTGGTTCGAGGCCGTCATCGCGGTCCAGCGAGCCGCCGCCGGGAGTCCGGAGTTCTATCAACAAACGGCTCAAGCTCTCGTCGACCTTGTCGGAATGGATCGGGGACTCGTTTTGCTTCGTCATGGCGATGCCTGGAAAGTCGTCGCCAGGGCGTTTCTCGACGAGGGAGGTCCTGGCAGAGAGTTTAGCCAAACGATCTTGCAACAAGTCATCGAGGAACGCCGGACGTTCTACCAATCGGTCTCCAAGATCGCTCAAACGGACAGCTTGCAAGGCGTCCAGGCAGTCGTGGCGTCGCCCATCTTCGACGCTCGGGAGGCCGTGGTCGGCGTCGTCTACGGGTCCCGGAGTCGCGGGGTCATCCAACGGGACATTGGGACGCTCGATGCTCAGGTCGTTCAAGTCTTGGCGGCGGCAGTCGGCAGCGGCCTTGAGAGGATGGAACGAGAACAGGAAGCCAACCGTATGCGTGTCGCCATGGAAGCGACCGCGCACGCCGATCAGGCCAAGAGTCAATTTTTAGCGAACATGAGCCACGAACTTCGGACTCCTCTCAACGCCATCATAGGCTACAGCGAAATGCTCCAGGAAGAAGTTGCCGATGATGGGCAGGATGCCTACATGCCGGACTTACAGAAAATCCACAGTTCTGCCAAACATTTACTCGCGCTGATCAACGACATACTCGACCTTTCCAAGATCGAAGCGGGGAAGATGGAGCTTTCGCTCGAAACGTTCGCTCTCGAACGTTTGGTCGAAGACGTCCGAGCCACCATCGAACCCCTTGCGGCCAAAAACTCCAACACGTTCCAGGTCGAGACGCAACCGAACCTCGGAGAGATGAATGCCGACGTCACACGGGTTCGACAGTGTTTGCTTAACTTGATTAGCAACGCGTGTAAATTCACGTCCGAAGGAATCATTCGGTTCGAGGTTGGCCTCGTTGCCAACGGCGGACAACGATGGGTGCAATTCGTCATCCAGGATACCGGCATCGGGATGACCCCCGAACAACTCCAAAGGCTGTTCAAACGATTCGGGCAGGCCGACGCGTCCACGACTCGAAAATATGGCGGGACGGGGCTCGGACTTGTGATCACGCGGCATCTCGCTCAGATGATGGGCGGGGATGTCACGGTACAAAGCGAAATCGGGAAGGGCTCGACGTTTACGATGTATATTCCGGTGAAGGTGCAACAGGCGAAATAGTGGTGCGGAGAAAGGACAAGTACCTGGCCATTCTGACCAGGTTACGATGACCTTGCCCTTCGGCCAAAAGAAAAAACGGTTCGGATGGATTCGTCGTCGTGGGTGAAAGGCGAATAGCCTGACCTTCCTAATTGCTGGGCTGACACTTCATTGACTGCACAGGTCTCAATGACTTCCTCCCGGTTATTCCTTCAATGTTGGCAACGTCTTTCCCTGAGCGGCTAATATCTGCGCCAGATTATCGATCGACAATCTCGGGTCGTCGAGCAATAAATTTCGCATCTCCGTCCGAACATAATCGGAGAGATTGTCGCCGGTCCAGCCTCGCTCGATCATCTTTTTGCTGACCGTTTCTTTCCACTGTTCACTAAGGGCGTCAGTGCGGCGGGATATAGTCCCTTCGTGGATTTCGAGAATCCCAGCGACGTCGCGTTGACTGAGGTTATATCGCAGACGGAGGCCGAGGATCAACAATTCCTTGTCGCCGATCGATTGCAGCCATTCGCGAGCCGCTTCGCAAAAGACGTCGCGCCAGCGGTCAGGTTGGGGAGCCGGAATGGGGATGATGTCGTCTTCGGGAAGGGCCTGCTCGCCCTTCTTGTTGCGTAACTTCGATAGGTGATGATTCTGGAAGACCCGGATGAGCCACGGGATCAACGGACGGAGCCCGTCGTAGCGTTTCAAGACGGGAAGTCCTTGAGGGGTATCGGGCGGTATGAACAAGTTGCTCCAAAATTCGAGAACAGAACTCTCCTGGCGTTCTTCGTTGCGAGGATACAACCAAGCAGCCCGAGAACGTAAGGCATCCATTAAAAGGCAGTCGCTTCGGTAGGCTCTTGCAGCGAAAAGGTAATCCCAAGCCGGTTCGTTGCCTTCCAGGCAAGCCGCCGTGATGAACCAATCGAGCGGGTAGAGGTTGTCCAGGTAAAAGTCCCAGGTGATCGATTCGTCCTTGCTTTTGGACTGGTACAACTGGAAGGTGCGTTGCAGATGGCCTTCGCACACATCGGGTGGCAAACTGACCGCTGGTAGTTGCATGCGGCAGAACGAGTACAACAGATCGACCCGTGCCTGGTCGGGGGCTCCAATGACGTTTGACATTCGTTGAGGATAGCGTTCCAGTGTGATCCTGGCCAGTGATTTCCGACTAGAGAAATCCCCGGCACCCGCAGGCGTTCCTCTGCAGCAACATTACTCCGGCACAAACACGATGATCTCGACTCGTGCCGTCGGCAGCTTTTTCTTCTCCGGAACAGGGGTTGGCCCCACTCCGCAGCCCAGAGCTTTGACGCGACGATTCGACCAGAACCAGTATCCCATGCGGTGAATTTTGTGATGGTCTTTCACAAAACCCATCACGGCTTTCGCTTGTTCCTCGGTCAGGCGTTTCGCGAACTCCGGTTTCTGTTTTGGATCGGCAAAGACGGCGATGACGACTTCGGATTTCTTTTCTTTGTGAGTGTTCAACCAATCCCCTGCCGCACGCAAGTTCCGCTGGCCCATGCGAGTGATCGTCGCGCGATCGTCCTCGAAGATTTGATAAATCGGATACACAATCCGGTGTCTTTTGCAATTCGGACGAACCAGCTCCTTGGTCAAGTCCACGACGTAGTTACGCACGATCGGCAGGCGTTTGACGGCGTCCGAATTTTGCTTCACGGAGCTGACCATTTGGCGAACATCTTTGAGTGACTTGACCGTCTCCTGGTAGGCCGTTTTGTCTTTGAGGAATTTACCAAGCGAGCCTTGGCCCTCTTCAATGTTGGCCAGAGCGAGTTGGATTCTGTTGAGCGACGATGTGAAGTCTTTGTAGAGTTTTTCGTCCGTCAAAAGCTTGCCGAGCGTCCCTTTGCCGTTTTGGAGATTATCGATCGTCACGTCAGCCTTGGCCAAAATCGTGTTCAGTTTGTCGGTGGCCTTCCGCAGGTCGGCGGTCGCCTTTCCGACCGGTCCGTCTCCTTCGTTGTAAGCGACGACAGCTTTGTTGGCTTCGGTGATGACCTTGTCGAGTTTATCGGTGGTCTGTTTGAGTTCCATGGCCACCGAGCCAATTGGTCCTTTGCCGGTGTTGTACTCCCGGAGGGCCTGGTCGGCACGGTCGACGACGGTCACAAGTTTTTTCGTTGCCTGGGAGAGATCCTTGGCGGCGCTGCCAATTGGTCCCTTTCCCTGCTCGTAGTTTTCGGTGGCCCGATCGACACGATCGACGATTCGGATGAGTTTTTCGCTGACCTGACTCAGGTTGCCCGTTGTTGTCGAAAGGTTGGCAAACATTCCCTCCTGGGGAGAGTTCGGTAAGAGGGCGTTTTCTCCGATGGCTTCGGCGGATTTGCCATTAACGATCCGGATGACGTTCGCGGACATAGGACCGTTGCTGGTGATTTGGGCATGGGAGCCCTTTCGGATGATTTTGCGAAACCGCCCCTTGAGGTGCAGGACCAAAACCACATGTCCTGGCTCTTCCAATTGGACCTCCGTCACTTCCCCAGCATCGACGCCTTGGACTTCGACTCGGGTTCCGACCTCGACCCCCGATACGTCAGGGAAGCTCGCGCGGAGGCGGAAGGCATTTCCGAGCCAATCGCGACTTCCGACCAGGAACAGCCCGACCGAACCGAGTGCCAAGGTGACCAGGACCACGAGTCCCAAAACCGTTGCTTGCCAAGGGGTGAGTGATCGAGACACAATGAAGCTCCCTTGTTTGGAGAATTAGAACGGCCAACAAGCGTCGCTCCATTATAGGATCGATAATCGCTCGGGGGAATTGGTCGGAGAGTTTACCAAGAAGAAGAGAAAAGTCTGCTGTCTAGCTATGGTACAGAGGAGGAAATATCTCTCATCATGCCCTCTACAGCTTTACCAGATTCTCAAGGCATGCACAAGCCGGGCAGACAGAGGTGGTGATTCTTAGGGTGTGCCTCTGGGTTTTGAAATTCTGTGTTCGTTGTAGGCACAAGTGCGCCATGTGGGTCCACGATTGCCCGGCAAATCCAAGTTCCACAATTCAGAGGAGGACGAGATTCTTTTGGACCTTCCAGTGATTGTTTTCAGGTGTGATGAGCAAGGCGTGGCGAAGCGAGGGAACACCAACAAACCTCGGTCGTTGAGCGTTCCCAGGCCGAAATCACGACGTTTGTGACTCGGTTCTCAATCGTAACCGAGCGAGTGCCCCCTTGGCGTCGTTGGTCAACGGTGCACCGGGTGCTCCCTCGGCGAGGGTCGAGAGTAACTGGCGAGCTTCTTCGTTTCCGATCCATTCGAGGATTTCCACCCCACGCATGTCCGCCAACCGAGTGGGAGTCACGACAGGACGACGGGCCTCTCGCAACAACTTCGTAATCCGCGTTCGGAGTTCTCTTGAACTCGTCTTCTCCAATTTGGGTTGAAGATACTCGATGGCTTGCGTCCCAAGTTTTTTGAGTTGTAGCGTCGCCGTCTCGCGAATCTTGTATCGGTTGCTGTCAAGTTGCTCGATCCAACGAAGTATATCTTTCTCGGTGACGGCGTTTCCATCGGCCGGTCGAAGGGTCTTCTTCAAGTGAGCCAACGCGACGTCGGGGTGAGCGACTAACTTCCCAACGGCTTCATGCGCCGCAGTCGCATTGTCGGCTTGGAGGGCGTTGGTAAGGCGTTCGATTTCTGCTTTCGTCAATTCCTTCTTCCTGGATGTGCCGTATTTTCGTTGGCCGGTCAAGTCCCAGAACAAAATGGTCGTGTCGTAGCTGCCCGTTGCCAGAACTCGACAGTCGGGGGAGAAAGCGACGCTGGAGACCATGCCTCTGTGGCCATGGAACATCGATCGCCGCTTCCCCGTTGCCGCTTCCCAGACGTGGATGTACGCCAGATATCCAGTCGAGGACGAAGAGGTGTAGCTCGTCGCCACTACAAAGCGTCCATCGGGAGAGAACGCCACGTTTTGATGACTGGAACTGGAACTCTCGAGGTCTCGGATTTTGCTTCCGTTGCTGGCATCGTACACGGCCAACTGGTTTTTCTCATTGTCCAGGATGACGAGGTTGCCGTCGGGCGAGAAGGCCGGGGCTTGGGTGCTGCTAGAATTTCGGTCTATGCGGAAGAGTTCTTTTCGCTTCGTCAAGTCCCAAACGGCAACGCTGGATGTCGAGCGTCCCGTTTGTCCGTCGTAGGTTCTCCACGAGAGAGCCAACCTTTTGTTGTTCGGGGAGAAACCCATCTGGCCGGATTGGATGCCGCCGTTCCACCGATTAATCACCTTTTCGATCACCTTGATCCGAGCGACCTCCTCGCCAGAAAGAGTGTTCCAGACGCTCACCATTCCAGGGTAGAGGAAGCAACCGACGCGAGACCCATCCTGGGAGATGGCTGGGGAATTCGCACTCGACTGAGAATTCGAATCGAAGTCGAAGAGGACTCGGTTTGCGTCGAGGTCCCAAAATTGAACGGTTCGATTGCTGTAAGAGCTCACGGTGGCCATGTACTTGCCGTTCACCGAGAACCTGGGGGTTTGAAAGGCATTGGCGTTTGGATTCGGACGATATCCGCTGGGATACGCCGAATCGAAATCGACTCGTTGGCGACGAAGGGGTTTGCGCGACTTGACGTCCCAGGAGCATACGTAGCCGTATTGATCGACGGATCGGAGTGTTCGTCCTTTGGACCCGAAAGCCAAGGCACTGACGGTGTGATAATGGCCGCTGAGAGGGGTGAACACTTTTCCGGTCAGGACGTCCCAAACGCACAGGACTTGTTGGTTGCGGCCATAACCCAAGATTTTCCCGTCTTTGCGGAACATGACGCCTGTTTGGAAGCATAACGGCCCCGGTTTCGTGCGCACCCGAGTTTGTTTCTTGCGGTCCCAAATCTGGACATCGCCGTTATTCCCAGCCGCCGCCAAGTAACGTCCATCTGCCGAATATTTCAAGAAGGTTCCCAACCCTCGGCGACCCGCAAAGCGTCGCTTGAGTTTACCGGTTTTCACGTCGTACAAGCTCAGTGTGGACGAACCGTTGATCAATGCCAGTTCTTCTCCGTCGGGCGAAAAGGCGACCGTATTGAGGACAGTCGAGTCGGTTTCGATTCGTCGGATTTCTTTGCTCGTGGAAACGTCCCAAAGCTGAAGTGTGACGGGTGGTTGTGTCGGGCGATTTTGGTAGGTTCCCCAGGAAAGGATGATCTTTCCGTCGGGAGAGAAAATGCCGCGAGGTTGGTAGTCTTGCATCACTTGAAGAGTCCCGACGGATTTCCCGTCGGTCACATTCCAGACGTAGATCGTGTTGCCTCGGTTGTACCTTCCGGGTGCGGCTAGGAGTAGTTTGTTGTCGGGAGAGAATTCGACGGTCGACCAGGACGAACTCGTCCGCACGGCGGGACGGAAATAGCGGATTCTTCTTCCCGTTTTGGTGTCGTAGATTTGGACTTGGTTGTAGCCACCCACGGCGAGCTTTTTGCCATCCGGAGACAAAGCCGATCCGTAGGAGCTTGTGTTTACAGGAATTCTTCGGATTTGCTTTCCGGTGGCAACTTCGATGATAGCCGTGCCGGAATTAGTGGTCACCGCTACGGTCTTTCCATCGCCCGACGGAATCATCCGTTGCACGTACTGGTCCAATCGAAACTCGACCGAGCCCAAGCGTCCGAGGGCTTCTTTCGGGAGGGCTGTTGGTGAAAGCGTGCTGTTCGACAACCTTCCACCTCCGCCCGGTTGCGGGTAGTAGGGCCCCCCTGGTCCGATTGGCCCGATCCCTGGCGGTGGAGGAATGTTTGGGATTTGAGGTTGGGCAACAGCGGAATAGTGGGTGGCAGGGAAGGCAAGCACTACCCACAAAAGGTACGTGCGAAGTTGGAAGCGCATACCCAGATTCTCCGAAATCTAGCGGTAAGTCGATCTACGTGGTGAGAACGAAGCTCAGTTCGAGCTTTCTGACATCGTTCGGGTTCGTCGGAACAAAAGAAAAAGTCCGATTGAGGGAACGACGATTCCAGATAAACTTTGGTTTTTTGAGAAGTCTATTCGAAAAGTATGGTATCGCAAACGACGGCCGTTCGCCAGAGGAATGTGAGCTAAGGGCACCGCCCAATATCTTCGTTCGACGAGAATGGCCGGTTAGAGAAGTTGCGCTCTTCGGTCTGGATGAGCGAGCGATGGATCGACTGTGTCGATGATTTTCGTGTCCACCAGAGTTCGGGATGGGCTTGGCCGTGAAAACGAAACTGCTGGAGTCATTTTTGGAATGTTATTGAGAACTGCGTGACTACTTGAGCAGGCACGCTCGAAACGGAAAGTGCACAGGTGTTGTTTTTTTGTAGATGGTTAGGAAAATGCGTCGGTGCCTTTCGCAACTTAACGTTGGGAAACACGTTACCTATTGAGCACTGCGAGGGCAATGCAACGGTCGTTGATGACCTTTGACGTAAGACGACCGAAGCTCCGTAGCCTAGCCCTACCAAGAGACGAACGGCAAGATAAGAGAGTGCTTGCTACTTTTTCCAAAATCGAATGGAGTGACTAATCGAAATGGTTCTCTCGACAAAGCGGAGAGACTGGTTATAATTAAGGAGGAAGTGATAGCGTGAGGAGGCCGACTCGCAAAAGCCTGCCTCACGCTGGTGCTGAAAGGAAGAGTTTGGTGTGAATAGTGCGTTGTGAGGTATCTTGGATTGGGACTCGCATCCAATCCGCATCTGTAAGGAGCAACAGGCGTACCACTCGCTCGAATAGCCCTTTTGTTTTCTGCATTTGTTACATAAAGCCATTTCTGACAACAGTTTACATTTATATTTTTTCGGCATTCTGTCTTTCGATTTTTTCGTCAGAATCATTATTCTGCTCAGTCTGGATGATTCCGCAACAAGTGACTGAAGCGTAATTGCTCGAAATGCGCTATTTTGCATCTCCGTACAAAATCGTTCCAATCGGCGCAAATTCCCCCAAACTTGCCCTTCCCGTCGCCATGAATAGATCAACGAAAAGATCACTTGGAACGGGTGGATTCTCCTATGGCAACACCTTCTGCTTTGATATTGCGGTCTCCTGGTGCAAATTGCGACATCGAAACTCAGTTTGCGTTCGAGCAAGCTGGAGCCATCGCGGATCGCGTGCACATCAACCGGCTTCGAGAACAGCCAGCTCTGTTGCACAAGTATCAGATTCTGGTAATCCCCGGTGGCTTCAGCTACGGCGACGATGTTGCCGGTGGTAAAATTTTGGCGAACCAGCTTCGACACCTCTTGGCCGAGACGATCCAGGAATTTCGCGACCTTGACCGTCTTATTCTGGGTATCTGCAATGGTTTTCAGGCTTTACTCAAAGCTGGTTTAATCGTTCCTCCCGACGAAGACGGGCCATTGGTGACGTTGACCCATAATGATTCGGGACGGTACGAAGATCGCTGGGTGCATCTCTCTGTAAACGCCGACAAGTCGCCATTTCTAGTCGACGACGCGCCGATGTATTTGCCGGTTGCTCATGGAGAAGGCAAAATCAAATACCGCGAAGAGTGGATTGGGATGGGACTGACCCAGAGCGGGCAAGCATTGTTGAAATATGTTGGGCCGGATGGAAAGCCCGGCGACTTTCCTGTGAATCCCAATGGTTCTGAGGAGCACACGGCTGGACTGTGTGATGCGACTGGTCGTGTGTTTGGGCTCATGCCGCATCCCGAGCGATATGTGTTGCCGACACACCATCCTCGGTGGACAAGATTGGGCCTGTCTGAGGAACCCGATGGATTACGCATCTTCCGAAACGCCGTGCAGTATTTCGAATGAGACGGCGGGTTGTCAGAGCGTACACATGTCGACGTTGTTGAAGTTGCGGCCGTAGAATTGCATGTAATTCACCTTCCGTTCGAGAGCGTTTAGAACGTACTTGGTGAAATTGATCTTCGTGAAGGCCTGGGCTCGACCGAGACCGCCAGGGCTGAAAACGTTGATTTCCATCAGCTTCTCCCCGACGACATCAAGGCCGACGAGGAACATCCCGTCTTGGACGAGTTTGGGTCGGACGATTTCGGCGATCCTGAGAGCGTTATCTCCGACTTCGGCCGGGGCACTGGTTCCCCCGGCGTGAATGTTGCTGCGCATGTCGCCCGAGCTTCTGAGCCTACGAAAGGCTGCGTATTTCCCCTTCACCACAAGAGGTCGTCCATTCATCATGAACAACCTCATGTCGCCTTCTTCGGCAGCTGGTAGATATTCTTGGGCGATCACGAATCCGTCACGGCTTACGGCGTCGATCATTTGATTGAGGTTCGGAATATCGCTTTTCTGGACGAGGAATACACTCGCGCCGCCTGAACCCTGAAGTGGTTTCAAAACGCAACGGCCTTCGTCCTTGGCGAAGGCTTTGATTTCTCCCCGGTCACGGGTAATGAGGGTTCGAGGCCGGACCTCCTGAGGAAACAACTGAAAGTACATCTTCGTCGTAGCCTGGGCGAGGCCATCGGGGTCGTTGACTACGATGACCCCACGACGCATGGCGAACCGACCAAACTCGGCGGCGGATGTGGCGGCCCAGGGACGCTTGAGGTAGTCGTTGGAGGGAACATTGCGGAGCATCAAGACGTCGAGTTCATCGACGGTAATCCGAGCTTGGAATTCTCCTTTGCTTTGCAAGTCTTTCAGGTAGGTCTCAACTGACTTGTACTTCTTTTGGGGCATGGCGATCGCGCGAGCACGGATCGATTCGTCGGGGTCGTAGGCAATGTCTCCTACCCCGAAGACGAACACCTGGTGGCCCAAATTGAGGGCCTCAAAGCCCAATCGGGTCGTCGTGTAGCTAGCTTCTTCGGTCATCACATCGTTGACGAGGAATCCAATCTTCATAGCTCACCTTGCTGTATCTCGTTCGTGTCGGCGACGATGTGCGGGGATTGTACCAGTCCCACCATCAGTCGAGACAACATCGTGCGCTCCGACAATCGTTCAAACCGACTTATCATTACTATGGATTGGACCGCAGAAAGGAAAATTGTCAAGGTCGAACTCCGGCAATTGTTCAACGCTCGGATCAGCAACTTATCGTAGGTTACTTGGAATCGGAACGTCTTTGTGGTTCGTTCGATTCGGCCCAAAGCTGAATGGACGATGCCTACCCTGTCGAACTCTTGAATCGGGCTTGAGTCAGCTTCGGGATACCACTTTTACTCTTATCCACAAACACACGATGAACTCCGAGCGTTTGGGAATAGCCAGGAATTTCTTGTTCCCCGAGATCGACTGTGGTGATGCGGCCGTTAAGATATTGTCGCGTCTGGTCGCTTATTAAGATCGGTCCGTCGAGACGCTTGGTCATCTGTTCAAGACGTTGAGCGAGGTTGACGGTCTCTCCGATGGCGGTAAACTCTCGCCGGAGAGTTGGCTCTCCGTTGTCCAACATGATGTGAGCCCCGACGCATCCAACGAGCGCCCGACCTGTGTGGATACCGATGCCAACTTTGAGGGGAGCTTGTCCTTGTTGAGCCAGGCGTTGGTTGAGTTCCTCCAGCCTCTGTACGAGTGCGATTGCGCTATTGACGCCTTCTTCGGCGTAGTTGCGGGCAACGCAAGGCTCTTCGGTCTGCTCCATGAACTTCCCGAAGAGGGCGAGGAAACCATCTCCCAAAAACTTGTGGACGACGCCTCGACTTTCTTCCTTTTCGATGACCAGCACGGCGAGGGTCATAAACTGGTTGATCAGCTCGAAGACTTCCTCTGGCGGCACTCCCGCGGTACGGCGGGTGAACCCACGAATGTCGGCGAACATCACAGTCACTTCCTGGACCTCACCTCCGAGCCCAGGGTACTTCTCCAGAATGATGTCTCGCAGGACGGGGTGAGATATTTGACCAAATGTTTCGCGGACGTGAGCGGCCTGTTCGAGTTCTTCAGCCATGTCGTTAAAACGGTCGGTGAGGCGCCCCCACTCGTCCGGACGTTTTTCGAACACGCGCGTTTTCAGATCCCCCGCGGCGATGCGAGCCGTAGCTTGCTTGTGGTCGTTGAGCCATCGCAACAGTCCGCTTCCTACCAAAAAGCTGACTCCGCCACCGAAGACGATCCCGCCGACGACAATGACCAGAAACAAAACCGACAACCAGCGGTCGAGATATTGCACTTCCCACGCGACAAGTCCTACGGACACCAGGGGCACGAATGTGACTGCGGACCAGAGCATGGCCAGACGATAGGGGTAGGCGATCGCCCGTTCCTTCACATCGGTCGGTCGGGCGTTCTGGAAATACACCGGGTAGAACACCCGGATCAACACTTCTTCGACGATGAAGAACGACGAGACCATGGAAAACAACGCCGAGATCACGAAGGAAATAATGAATCGTCCCCAAATCTCCCCAGCCTGGTGATCGCTTCCGAGCGTGCAAATGACCAACGGGAAAATGATGGCTCCTGGAAGCCACCCAAGACTGTTCACCCCGATTTGGTACAGTGGCAACTCGACAAGTACTTTCCGGCACCTTTGCAACTCGTCTTCCGAGACCGAATGCCCCGCCAAAAGTTTTGGGTTGGTTCGTCGGAGGGGCCAGAGAATATACAGTGTGAGCCCAAAACACAGTGGATAGATGAACCCGTTGTAAACCAATGCAACGTTCCCGAAGACTTCTCTTTGTGTTTCGTCCATTCGCGAGTTGACGATCAGGATGAAGTTGTAAGCAATGTTGAACATGCTACCCAAACCGTTGCAGGCAAAAGCACTGGCCACGATCGAAAGCATCGGATGTCGGCGAGCAAACCCGACAAGTCCACGTCGGCGTTGGTGCCACCATGTTGGTTTCTGTTCCGGCTGGCGGTATGTGCCCGAATGGAATTCCATATGTCCTGTGTCCTGTAGCGTCCGAGTTCCTGGCTATTCCTACCAAGATACCCGCTGGCGTCGGAATGTTCGCCAGGAAACCAGTGAAGGCGAACCCACCGATGTCGGTCAAAGGGCAACGAATTATCAGACGGACGACGACTTGGGAAAAACTTGCACAAAATTGTCCATCGTTGCCAGGTCGCTATACAAAAGCCGAGAATGATCGATCGCGACTTTCTTGTGTGCTCGCCTCCAACAACTTATCCGGAATCCGACCATGAAACTGCTGATCTATCCCGCCGTTTCCGCATGGCGTTTGGCCAAGATTCAAGAAGCGGCCGGTTCGATGCATGTTGCCCAAGCCGAGGATGAAGACCAGGCCATCGCCGAAATCGCCGACGCGGATGCTCTGTTCGGATACCTGACGCCACCGATGTTGCACGCGGCAGGAAAACTCTATTGGGCTCAATCACCGACTGCGAGCATGGAGAAGTATCTCTATCCAGAACTCGTCGAGTCTCCTGTCATCGTGACGAACATGCGAGGAATCTACTCGGACGTCATCGCGGACCATGTCTTTGGATTCATCCTTTGTTTCGCGAAGAACTTTCACACGTACATTCGCCAACAGATTCAGGGGATCTGGCATGCTCTTGGTCGCGACGCCGAGGAACTGCCTGGATACGGCGGTCCAGGAGAAGTCCATCCGTCGGACCGCGCGGCCATTACTCTTTCCGATTGTACGCTGGGAGTCGTGGGTCTGGGTGGTATTGGTGCCGAAGTTGCTCGACGCGGCCAAAGTTTCCACATGAACGTGATTGGGATGGACCCAACGGCGACTGCGCCCGAGGGCGTGATGCATTACCCCCCCGAGGAACTCGACGAAATGTTGGGGTTCTGTGATTTCGTCGTCATCGCCGCGCCTCACACACCAGAGACTTATAAACTCTTCGACCTCAGACGTATCAGGCAGATGAAGAAGACGGCCTATTTGATCAACATAGGACGCGGTGTCGTCGTCGATCTCGATGACTTGACAGCGGCGTTGCAAGCTGGAGACCTTGCGGGTGCAGGCCTTGATGTGTTCGAGACAGAACCGTTACCAGCAGACCATCCACTCTGGAGGATGGAAAATGTGATCATCACGCCCCACTGCGCGGCGGCGTCTCCGCGTGTCCCCGAGCGACATTTGGAAACGGTGCTCGAAAACGTCCGGCGGTTTGTCAATGGTGAGACGCTACTGAACGTGGTGGATAAACAAAGGTGGTGTTAATTGGGTTGTTTCGCGTTCATGGCGTGGTGCCACTCATCCTATAACTGGGTCGTGGCATCGAGCCGATAGTAGGCCGATTGCCACACGAACACGGATGATTTCGCGCTCGCTGTCCCTCGGATTCTCGTGCCCCATTCTACCTTCTCGTTCGCTTGAGCAGCAGTACCCCAAGAGACAACGCTTGCGTTCCAGGGTACGATTCGAGTAGCCCAAGCGAGGCTGCCGTTTCGTCGAACGCATCCAGACAGTGGTTCCAATCTCTCGTTTGCAAAAACGCAATGTGTTGGAAGATCTGCATGATGCCATTCTCCCAACCCGAGAGGGCCGACCATGTCCCAAATTACTTCCTCAGAATTGAACGGTTACATTACTTTTTCCATCGCTTTCCTGCACGAGCAAGCGTAAAGTGCGTCCGAGTGCCTGACGGCTTAAACTTGCCAATCAAAGCGGACGAAGTACAGACGCACCTCGTTGACGTTGTAGTACATTCCTTGAATAATAGCACCAAACATTCGAACGCTTTCATCTTGTCTGGCTATTCGACCGGAACGACAGCCACCAATGATCCGCAAATCGACAACTTCTGCCTTTGCACCTCTGGGGAACCAATAATCATGAAACCGCGGAACAAACGCTACCCTATTTTCTTTCAATCAACATTTGGTTTGTTAGGGGCGTTACTGTTTGTGGCAAGTGCCCACTGTGATGATTCCAAGACTGCTAACAAAGTTGGCCCAATACTGAAGGATGGCCGAACCCAAGTAGTCCCGGAATTCAAGAACCCCAAGGAGTGGATTCGCCACGATCTTTGGGTGGATACGGGGGTTGATTCTGACAAGGACGGCAAAAAAGACCGTGTACATGTGGGCGTCACAAGACCTTGGCAAACCAAGAGTGGAAACCTCAAGCTACCAGTGATTTTCATTTGCAGCCCTTACTTTGGCGGAACGCCACCCAACGCGAGAGACTATTTCTGGGATGTAAGACACGAATTGGGCGCTCGTCCAAAGCCACGCACGTACATTCCACCCTTCAAACAGAGGGGAAAGCGGCCGATCATATCCAACTCCCACATTCGACAATGGGTGCCCCACGGCTATGTCGTGGTCCATGCCTCGTCGCCAGGAACGGGGCTGTCACAAGGATGTCCAACGATCGGACGGGAGAATGAGTCGCTTGCTTGTAAGGCGGTCATCGACTGGCTCAACGGACGCGCTTGTGGTTTTACAACTCCAGACGGGAAGGAACAAGTTCACGCCTTTTGGTCTACCGGGAAGGTTGGAATGACCGGGACGTCTCATCCGGGTACGTTCGCGCTTGCTGCCGCGACAACCGGGGTCGATGGCCTTGAAGTCATTATTCCCATAGCTCCAAACACGTCTGGCTATCTCTACTACCGTTCTAACGGACTGGTCCGTCACCCTTTCGGATACCTCGGAGAAGACATCGACTGCATGTATGAATTCGTGCACAACGCCAGTCGAAAAAATAGTGCCAAGTGTAACACCATGGTCCGAGACGGGGAGATGGCAAAAGGCATGGACCGGCTCACCGGAGACTTCAACGAATTCTGGGCCAAACGCGACTACATGAAAGACATTGGGAAAGTAAAGGCTGCCGTCCTGATGGCCCATGCATTCAACGATTGGAATGTCATGCCCGAACATAGCAACCGAATCTATCAAGCGCTCAAAGCGAGAGGCGTCCCGGCTCATATCTACTACCATCAGGGTGGCCACGGTGGACAACCCCCGCCTGATATGATGAACCGGTGGTTTGCGCGATATCTCTACGGAGTTCAGAACGGAGTTGAGAAGGGACCCCGTGCCTGGATTGTGCGTGAGAACGATCAACGATTAAAGCCGACTCCCTACAAGGACTTTCCGAACCCTGCAGCGTCGCCGACCAAACTGTATCTCGTTGGAGGGAGCCCAAAACCAGGACTGTTGAGTCTGAAAGCACGTGCGCGACAAAGAAAAGAAACGATCGTCGACAATTTCTCGTTCTCGGGCTCAACACTGGCCCAAGCCGAATGGACGAATCACCGATTAATCTACCTCAGTCCAAAGCTGGTCCGACCTGTCCACTTGTCAGGAACGTCGAGCATCACCATCAAACTGGCTTCAAGCAAACCCGCAGCCAATTTGTCCGTCTGGTTGGTTTCCTTGCCGTGGAAAACGGGCAGTAGCTCCAAAGTGACCGACAACATCATCACCCGAGGATGGGCCGATCCGCAAAACCACAAGTCGATTACCAAAAGCCGACCCTTGGTGCCGGGAAAGTTCTACCAGATGACGTTTGATCTTCAACCCGACGACCAGGTCATTCCTGTTGGTCAACAGATTGGCCTGATGATCTTCTCGAGTGACCGCGATTTTACTCTATGGCCTGATCCAGGCACTCAGCTAACTATCGATCTTGGATCGACGTATTTCACATTACCTGTGGTCGGTGGCCGGAAAGCGTACAAGAAGGCAACTCAAAAGACATCCGATGTCAAAGAAAATAGCCGCAGATGAATCTGTTGGAGTAAAGCGTAACTCGCGATGCCCCGACGCGATTGTTATGGTTCAAGGCACGTCCGAAACACCGATTGCAGTTTCGGACGTCTTGAATTGTTGGCGGTTGCATCGACCAAACACAACCGGGTTTGTTTGAACAGCTATCAAGGGCCCTTACGTTTGTGATTCGAGCTAAGGTCGAAGTCTACGTGGCAGTCGGGAATGGAAGTTCGCAATTGACTGGCCATCAAGCTAACCAAAACGGGACATTATTCTAAATCCAGTGTCTCATCGACTTCTCAGGACTTGTTTCCTGGTGTTTTGCGAGTGATCAGGAGCCTGCCTTTGGCTTCGTGAAGAAACTGGCGTCTACCCGCGGCAAATTTCGTTGGTTGGAGTACTCTTCTATGATGGCGTCTTTGCCGTCGCGTTGGATCACAAGTTTGTGGAATACTTTCGCACCATTCTGGTCTCTGTACTCACTGAAGTAGACATCCTGCTTCTGTTTTGTCCCAGTGAATTCGCTGATGATGGTTGTTGTGGTCTTTTTCAGTAGCCACGTCTTTTTGTCAAAGTACAAACTTACATCTCGTTTGCCTTTGCGTTTTGCACGTATGCCAATGAGAGTTGCCTCGCCAAGTTTTGATTCCCCCAAGAGGGTCAACTTATATTTCTGGCTCCTGAGTGGGAACAGATTCGCCACTGCCATGGAGTAGACGTTATGTTGAAACTCGATCGCTTTCGTTTTCTCCATCACGCGAACCTGGGACCCCATTTGTTCCCACGCCGTTTTACCGTCAGAAGCCGCGCTCAATTTGATCTGTTTGCCATCCATGTCCATCGCCAAGTCGAAGCGAAATTTGACTGGCATGACGATCGTGTAGACTGCCGTGTATTTCAGTTTGTTTCCCCCGAAGATCATCACGCCCTTAACGTTCATCTTCTGAGCTTTGATCTTCGCCTTCTTCCCCCCATGGGCCTTGATGGCTTTTTCAACAAGCGATCGCGCTTTCGAATCCGACCCAGCCCAGGCGGAATTCGTCACAGCGATGAACACGCACACCAATGCACTGGACTTTAATATTCCTTGCATTTCATGACTCCTGCAATTCGAGAAAGGAAAAAGGTTGATGAAGTTTAACGAGTAGCCAATTCGATGGGAATGTCAGTAACCAGCAGAAGAGGCGGGTTTTTGTCAGGAAAGAAGTGCGTTCAGATGCACCGAACAGACGGCAGGTGAAAGGGTACTTGCGCTTGCGCTAGATGTGTGGGCAAGAATGAAATGCAGAAAACCGTATGTGGTTAACTGGTCAACGAACCTAATGGCCCCAAGCAAATTCAGATAGCTTCGTTTAGGTTGGTGGCTTCTCACTATTGCGACCTGCGCGGCCAAGGAAACAGTCGTTGATCGCCTTTGGCGCTAAACGCTCAAGTACCCAATCATTATGACCAGGCTACTATAACCTTGGCCTTGGGTGGACGGATCAACAAGTGTCGTGTTTGTGTTGGTTCATTGCGTTTCGTGGGTTTGTACCGACGGTTAGGCCCTATCGCTCCCTGGGAGCTTAGAAACCAAACCACGACTCTTGTTTAGCCGACTGCTAGAGTGTGCTTACTACTTTGTCCTCGCAGGTCTCAATAGTGAGTTTTCCACAACATTGAGGAGGCTTGAGAGAGCTTAGAATTTGGGGATTCTTTTGTTCCTCACGCTAATGGGAAGATTGATGACGAATGAAACATGATTTTAGTGTTGGCGGGTAAGGTAAGCCGAAAGCGGGGCAGGCGACGACACGCTCTACAAAAGGACATCGTCTCACCCCCGACTGACGATCTGCAATTTCGCCATCTTGGCTCGAAAGCTCCGTTCGCCGTGGGAAGGAAAGAGCACTTTGACGGTTTGGGTCGCTCCAACGCCATGCACTTGTGTGATTTTTCCGGCTCCATATTTTTCATGAAGAACGACAGAGCCAACTGTGTATTCATCGGGGTTCGCAGGAGTCACCTTGGCCGGTGACTCGGAGACTGGGTCATCTTGTCCACGAGGTTTATTTTGCTTTTTGAGATGGTCAATGGCGACGCCCGCGTCGATCCAACCCTCTTCGGATGCTGTAGTCCCGGTGCGGAATTGGTTTGCAGCGCTTGTCGGATCGTCTCGGTCCCCGAGGTGTTCTCGATCGATGCCCTCCTCCGGCAACTCGAAGAGAAATCCGCTCGGCTCGGCCCAAAGGGTTTGCCCTCGGAACTCCCGGACTTCTGCTAGTGTCAGGTAGAGTTCTTCCTTCGCACGGGTCATTCCGACGAACGCCAGCCGTCGTTCTTCTTCTACTTCCTCTTCTTTTTGTTGGGCTCGGTGATGGGGTAAGATGCCCTCCTCGACCGCCATCATGTATACGACAGGGAACTCCAATCCCTTGGAGGCGTGCAACGTCATGACAGACACACAATCCTGAGTTTCATCCCACCCGTCGAGGTCGCTTGCAAGGGTGATGTTCTCCAAGAAGTCGATGATCGTGTGCTCGTCGTTCTCTTGACCAAACTGTTTGGCTGCCGTGATCAACTCTTCCACGTTTGCGAGTCGTTGGTCGTCTTCCGAGTCGCCCGTGGCCAGCATATCTCTGTAGCCCGTTTGGTCGATGACTTCCTTGAGAACGACGTCCGGCGAGAACGACAAAAACTCCCTCAAATTCGCCATCGTCGCGTAGAATTGTTTGAGTCCTTTTCGAGCTTTCCCTTTGATCGTGTCGATCCTATCGACCTCCCCGGCTGCATCGAGCAACGGTAACTCTCTGGGTTCGGCATAATCTACAAGTCGCTGGAGAGATACTTTGCCGATTCCACGTGCTGGCTCGTTGATGATCCGTAGGAAAGATACGTCGTCGCGAGGGTTGACCAACAAACGTAAATACGCCAGGATGTCGCGGTTTTCTTTTCGGTCGTAGAAGGCGAGTCCGCGAACGATCTGAAACGGTACCCGATGTTTCACGAAGGCGCTTTCCAAAGTCCGTGTGAGGGCATTCATCCGAAGGAAGATGGCGAAGTCGTGGTACTTTCGTTTTCCAGATTTCACGGCTTCCTGGATCCGTCGGACGATGCCGTCGGCTTCGTCCACGGACGTCTTGAAGGTGATCACACCGACAGGAACGCCTTCGGGATTCTCTGTTGTGAGGCCTCGGGACTTTCGTTGCGAGTTGAACGCGATGAGGTGACTAGCCGTTCGCAAGATCGCTCTGGTGCTGCGGTAGTTCGCCGCGAGGGTGATAGTCCGGGCTTGGGGATAATCGCGTTCAAAGTCGAGGATGTTGCGGATGTCCGAACCACGGAACTTGTAGATCGACTGATCAGGGTCACCCACAACGCAAATGTTTTGGTTGTCCTTGGAAAAGGCGCGTGCGATTTCGTACTGTGCTTTATTTGTGTCCTGGTATTCGTCGACAAGGACGTAGCGGAATCGTTCATCGAGTTCGGCCCGGAGGTCTGGACGGTTCTTCAACACTAACGCTAACTGGTAGAGCAAGTCGTCGAAGTCGAAGGCGTTGGCGTCCCGCATTCGTTTCTCGTAAATGGGATAGACGTGGGCCACCGTCTGGGTAAAAAAATCCTTCGCATCGTGTCCGTACTTCGGTGGCGTGAGGAGTTGATTCTTCGCCCGACTGATGGCCCCCATGATCGTTTCAGGGGTGAACTTGACGTTGTCGAGGTCCGCTTGCTCGATCGCACTTTTGACCACCTTGACGCGGTCAGTCTGGTCGTAGATCGTGAAGTTCTTCTCAAGGTCAATTCGTTCAGCGTACTCTCGCAGCAACCTTGCTCCGAGACTGTGAAAGGTGCTTATCCAGACACGGCAGTTCGGGACCAACGATTCGATCCGCTGCCGCATTTCACCAGCGGCCTTGTTGGTGAACGTGATGGCCAAAATGTTGCGGGGTCGAATCCCTTGTTGGATAAGGTACGCCACCCGACGTGTGATGACTCGGGTTTTCCCGCTACCCGGGCCTGCGACGACCAGGAGCGGTCCTTCGAGATGTGTCACAGCCTCACGTTGAGACGCTGTGAGGTCCTCCAACAAATCGACTTTGTCCTTGTCCCAGTCATCATTCATGGTCAACCTTCCTTCCCCACCTGTCGGGGTCGATTGGGTTTCCCCAAGTGTACAACTTTACCGATTGTACAATTCCCGGCACTTTTTGCTAAGATCAGAAACCTCGGGAAAAATGACCGAACGACACGCCTGACCCAAGGAATGGAAGAGGCTCGACCCTTTATGGAAATCGTGGGAATAGGTACGGACATCATCGAGTGTTCGCGGATTGGCAAGATGATCGAACAACACGGCGAGTTGTTCTTAACGCGTGTCTACACCCCTTCAGAGATTCGATACTGTCACGCAAATAGAGATTCGACGGAACGATTTGCCGGACGTTGGGCGGCCAAGGAAGCCATCTTGAAATGTCTTGGAACGGGATGGCGCAACGGTATCGCCTGGACAGACATGGAAATCCGAAATGATCCGACGGGAGCCCCTCATGTTTACGTTTCGGGTGTTGCCCGCGAACATGCCCTGGAACAAGGTATCTCCAAGATCCTCATTTCGATCTCGCACTGTCGGGCTTATGCGACGGCTTACGCCATGGGGGTAACCGGAAGCACCCCGCTGCCACCAATTCCCGATTAGGGCGACTGAAGTTTTGTTGCTTTTGGAGCGCGGCTTGACGCCGCTTCTGTCTTCTGTCTGGTTTTCGAACAGGCCCCAGTCATCCGGAATAGCTTTGTCGTAGGTCCCGTCTCACTCGACGGAGCTACTGCACCACGTCCACAATCAACTGTCGAGCGACCTTGTAAGCTTGCCGCAAGGTTGTTGCTCGAGCTTCGAGTTGCCCTTCGTTGAAGTACTTTCCGTGTTCCGATTCCGGAAGCCCGGCCAGCGCCAAAGTGACCGGAAGTAATCGCATGAACTCGTTGACTCGTTGTTGTTGTTTTTCTGCCTCGGGGGTCATGGCGTAACCTTTGTGAATAGAAGGAAGAATGGTGTCACGAATACGACAGCGGTCTTCCTTCCAGGTTACTGATCTGGGAAAGGTATCTCAACCCATGGGGACCGAGAGGGGTAGGGCTCATGCGGCCGCTTTTTTCGCTGCAATCTGTTCAAACAACTGGCGAAGTTGTTGGTAATGATGATCGAACGTCCATGAGTTGCCTGTCTTGCGGGCTGCAGATGCACAACGGTTTCTGTGTTCAGGGTCCAGGAGTTGGGCCATCGACCACGCGAGTTGAGAATGGTTGTGGGGGTCGTCCACGACATAACCATTCTGGCCCTGCTCTAGTAATTCGCTCGCGCCGTTGTACCGCGTCGTGACGACTGGAAGGGCACACGCCAGTGCTTCCAGGGCCACCAACGAGCAGGGATCGTAAAAGGTGGGATGAATCAAAAAGTCGGCAGCGAAGTAAGCTTCTCGCATCTCTCCGCAGTGTCCCACGAACGTCACCTTGTCGGCAATCCCCAACCGTTGGGCCATTCGAAGGTAGCGCCGGTGGTTGGGATGTCCCGCCACGACGAGACGGAACTCGCGTGCTCGTGGTTGATATTCCGGCGTGTTGAAAAGAGTCGCAACGCTGTGCAACAGAGGGACAAGTCCCTTGAGTCGATAGTTCATTGCGGCAAACAACCCAACAGTTTCGTTGGCTGGGATGTTCCATCGTGATCGCCATTCGAGTCGCCGACGAGGTCGGTCCGTCTCACAGAAGCGATTTGGATCGATCGCGCTGCGGATGACGTGAAGTTGCTCCGGTTGGATGCCATAGTGTTCGTGGAAGTGCCGCCGAACCATGAAACTGTTGACGACGATGGCCGTCGGAGGACAAGCGAGATACTGCTTCTGTTCCAGACGAGTGAACGACCGGTGTGCCAGATCTCCGCCCTTTAAGACCCGAACCAGATAACGCATCCACTCCTGTGGATATTTCCGGAGGTTGTGCTCGAACGACGCAGCATGGAGTCCACCCTGCGGGTAGAGGATATCCTGGCCCCACGTTTTATTGAACCCTATGGACACGTCATGGACATTGCTTGCAAGTGCCTTTTCGCACCTGGCAGCAAACTTCCACGGACGAAGAAAACGGGGACCACTCACTCTCGGGATTCTGTGATATTGGACACCATCGGGCATCCGTGTCTCGTCCCATCGGCTGGCATACAAGTGGACCTGGTGTCCTTCCGATAGGAGTCGACGTGCGAGGTCCGTAATGTAGGTTTCACACCCACCTCGTTCGGGGAGGACGCTCTCGTAACAAAAAGCAATGTTCATGCCGCAGCCTCTTTCTTGCTGGAACTCTGCCGCTCGATCCTTCGGAGTCGTTTCTCGTTGTGATCCTTGTAACGCCACCACTTCACTCGAATACACCATTCGAAAAACTTGGTCCGGAGACCACGGCGGGAACCTTGTCGGTAGAGTCTCCAAAAACGGATACAATCCCGAGTCGTCACGCCTTCAACGTCAGTGGAGTAAAGCAACTGGGCGAGATCCTTGATCTGCCACCAAGTCCTTGTCACTGGATGGTGCCCTAGGCGGTGGAAGTCGATCAAGTGCAAATCACCTTGGAGACTCTCCCTTTGATATTGTCCCGCCCAGCCGTAAATGACCGCGCGGGGCAGATAGAAATGACAGAGATAAAGGTCCTTGTGAAAATGATTTCGTGTATGGAGTTTACGCGAGAGTCGGGCCATCTCGACGACGAGGGCCTTCTTCCACGTCAAAAAATCGCTAGGAGCAAGGACATCCTGGGCATAGGGGATCGCCTGATGCAAGGGGAGCATGTCGGCTAATTCTTTGATGGCGAGCATACTTTGAAGTTTCCATCCTGGACCAGCATACTCCGCCCCAGCGACAGGAGTTGGGACAGGTATTCCTTGTGCTTCAGCCCAGTTCAGGTGGCGCCACTCCTGCAGACCCGGAGCCCAATGTGCCCAAGGGAACAGAAGTGAGAAAAGACCTTGCCACCAAGGAAGCTGGTAATGGCGTTTGAGATACACGCTAAGCTGTTGACCGTTTTTCTTGATGATCCACCGACACGTCGAACGTCCCTGTTTCTCGTGAAAGTCGTCTGTGGGAATGACCGTCATGATGGTGTCCGGCCAGTCATTACCAACGAACTCGATCCAATCGGGGCGAGCTTTTATTGTCCGACATCCTCGGAAGAGCCGAGCGAAGAAGTTTCTCATAAAGTGGCTAACTCCTCTCTCGACTCTTCATCCAGATCAACCACAGAGTGAGGCAGTGCCAGCTGTTGTATCTCATGGCTACCTTGACGGCTTACTGTCAGAAAGTAAGCGAACTCGTCTTGAGAACACAACGATCCGAGCTGATCCCAGGTTTCCGACAGGTTGTGTCGAGGGTGTTGCCTCTTCACTCTTTCGGGGGCATTGATCATCACGGTGTGGGCTGTGCTTGAAATTTTAACTCCGAGGACATCTGGTCCTTCAATGCTATATCCAACCTGGTGGGCTTTGTGGCATATAGCCCCGGCCTGGGAAAGGACGGAGCGTCGCAGTCGAGCGTTAGCTGCTCCGGTGGTCTTCACCAACCAGACATCCAGCGGCACGCAATCTCGAACCTGTTCGGTGAGGAGGAACGACCGCAGTGTGCCGCACTCCATGACTTTGTGACCAACGGCCAAAACTGTCGGCACCGGGAACCCGAATCGTTCCAACCGAAAGATCGTTTTGGCCACCTCGAATTGTTTTCCAACCAGAGACTTTTTTCGAAACCAGTTCCAGAAACGAGTCGTCGGAGGATCTTGGTCTTGAACAACGAGTGTTGCCGGGGATTGCCTCGTCTCAGAGATGTTTGTTGGTGGTAAAGTCAGGTCGAAAACCAGTCCCCCGTCATTCGCACACGATTCCGGCTTGGCGTACACATCCTCTAACACTTCGGGTACTCGTCCACCAACATCTGTCGCAAATTCACGGCTGAAGCAGAAGGTCTCCCCCTCGAACCAGATCAAGTTTTGTGCACCAGCCCGCAAGGGAGGTTGTCGCATTTCATGAAATCGACTTTTGTGCCACAGGCGACGTCGTCGCTGTCGAATAAACCGGAGTGCAGCCGAGAATGAAGGGACGTGGGTCTCAAGAGTCTCCATCGTATCGAGGTAGCATCGCAGGAAGGATAGTTGTTGCTCCTCTGGAGCAAGATACGGGGCGATGGTGGCATGCAAAGAAGACAAATCCCGAAGGCGGTTGTTCCACGAACGTGAACGAACGGCTCGCTGCCAGTCAAGCAGGATGATGTCATCCAGCTTTGCCGTTGAGAACAGGACGTGCTTGGAGTAGAGGTCTTTGTGGACCCATCCCGTAGCATGAAAACGAGCGATTGTCGTTGCCAAGGACGTGAAGACCTCTTGACGGTCCAGGTGACAGTCGAGGTTTTCCAATAATTCACGCAAATCAACGACTTCTATGCATTCTTTGAGGAGTAAGAACGCTTGTCCCTGGTCATCTTCTCCAGCAGCGATGGGGGTCGGAATTCCGACCACCTGCTTCTTGCGCATGACTTGGAGTGTGTGAAATTCACGAACAGACTTGGACGTCCAACCAAATCCATTGGTCCAGTTTTCCAAGCGATCTTTCCATCTCGTCTGGTGTTCTCTTTTGAGAAAACACTGCTGGTGTTGAGTGCCGTTACCAACCTCAACCCGAGACACATTGCGGTCGAGGTGTCCGGAGTAGATGACCCCTTGCAGGTTGAGAAAGTCGGAGACGGTCTTGAGTCCGTAGTGTTGCAAGAGTCGCTGGTAGTCAGGATGAATGAGCAATTTAGGCATCGAGTGGCTTCGCTTTGTTGGAGGGTAATGCGACGTCACGCCATCAGACCGACACGTATTCAATTGATAGGACGTGCCCGTTACGCCACTTTCTTGTCGGGTGTCTTTTCAGCAGAAGGCGAACATCGCGACAGCAAGTTGATCGCCTCGACAAACACCTCATTGGCGGTCAGTTCTTTCATACATCTGTGATCCAACGGACACACTCGGAGTTGACAAGGCCCACAGGGAACATCCCGTTGCAGACAAGTTTCTTTGGCGTGGTAGGTGACGGTCCAGGGTATATGCGTTGGGCCAAAAAGACTCACGACGGGCTTGTCAAAGGCTGCTGCAAAATGCCTCGGGCCACTGTCGGTGGTGATCAACATGTCAGCGCGACGGACACATCCCTTGGTCAGTCCAATCGACTGGGGCACGTCGGCCAGAGTCTTGACTCCATCCCTTCGAGAAAGGTTCGCGATCTGACGTGCCAGGTCCCGTTCCTTTGGTCCACAAAGCACCAGTATGCCACTGCCTCGCTCCTCGACCAGTTTTCGGGCGAGTGTTGCGAAGTATTCTGTTGGCCAGTGTTTGGCAGCACCATAGGCAGCTCCTGGGTTGAGGCAAATGATCTCTGGGTACTTGCCCAGGTCGTAGCGTTCCCAAACCATTGTGGTCGCTTCCTCATCCTGGGGAGTTGTATACAGCTTCATCCGAACCCCAGGATGGGGACACCCGACTTGTTCCACCAAGAGGTTGTAGGCGTCGATGATGGGGCTCGGTTTGAAGTGTCCCTTCTCGTCCCGGAGTGGCTCCAGTCGGTCAGTCAGTAACCATCTGCGACCGTAGCGGTTGTACCCAATACGTCGACGACATTTCCCAGCCCAAGCGACCATAGCTGACCGAAACGAATTGGGGAATATCACAGCAAGATCGATTCCGCGTCGACGAAGTTTCCAGGCGACACCGGGCCACCGACGCGACAACGGTCCCTTCTTCTCGAGGGGAATGAGTTCGTCGAACCAGGGTGCTCCTTCGAGGACATCTCCGACGTAAGGCTTGAGGATCCCGACGAACGAGGCCGAAGAGAAATGATGTCGTAGACTCCGAATGGCAGGCGTTGCCATGACGACATCGCCAATCCAGTTTGGGAGAAATACCGCAATTCTCATCGAGAGTTCCTTCTCACTGGGGTGCCTGTGCTGCGAAGACAAGGGATCGATGCACTTTCTGGTCTGACCCAGACCAGGCGATAATGACTCTACGCTGCTCGGAGGTTGCCTGAAAGATTCGTTGCCGGGTAGGCCACCTCCACCGGTGGTTGCACCCGGCCCCCATACGACTCAACGAATTCCTTCTCAACGGCCTCAGTACTGATGGCGTTTTCCCTTGGCACAAGGACATCGGGGCGTATCATCTCGATTAAATTCCAAGGACTCGAGTCGTCGAATGTCACCACGTAGTCAACGGACTCCAAGCTGGACACCACGGCAACACGTGCTTCGTGTGAGTTGACCAGAGGGTTGTGACCTTTCGAGTGATGATCGCTCGCGTCCGAACTCACACCGACAATGAGGACGTCGACTTCCGCCCTCGCCGCCCGGAAAGAATTAACATGCCCGACTTGCAACATGTCGAAATCGCCACTGGCAAACCCTACTCGTTGACCCAACGTCCGACGGATGCGCAACTCCTGGGACAAATCCTTTAGGGACACCACCTTCACGATGCTAGGGACCAAATCCGTTTGTGTTCCGGCTCCATGATGCAGAAGGTCTTGCAGTATTTCATCCCGAGTGACCGTCGCAACCCCGATCTTCTCGACTTCCAAGCCACCGGCAACGTTCGCCAATGCGATGGCTTCTTCGTAATTTCGTCCAGAGGCCAAGACCATTCCCAACATGGCCAAGACCATGTCCCCTGCCCCGGTGATGTCGTACACTTGACGGGGGCGTGTGGGGAAGATCTTTTCTGTCCCATCTTGGTGAACAAACGCCATCCCGTCCTTGTCCAGTGTAATGAGCGAGGCCTCCAGACCGAGATCTTGAACTAACTGCTGCCCTGCTCGGAAAACGTCCTCTTTGTTGTTGAGGGTCAATTCTGTTCCGAGACTCGCTTCGAGTCGGTTTGGGGTGATTGCCGAGCAGCCATGATACTTCCGATAGTCCTGACCTCGGATGGGATCTACGAGAATGCGAAGATTATTCCGTTTGGCGTTCGCAATGACCTGGGCGAGTAAGTTGGGTGTACACACCCCCTTGTCGTAGTCACTCACCAACACGATGTCCGACTGAAGGACCTGGCGTTGGATGTACCGTCCGAGTTCTCGTTCGATACCGTAGCCCACCGTCGACGCGTCTTCATGGTCGACGCGTAACATCTGTTGGGGGTGCCTGTGTTGTGCGCGTCCGATGTAACGTTCTTTGACGGTCGTTGGCCGGTCGGGATCCGAGATCACGCCCTCGTAGTTGATAGACAACTCCGTGAGGAGTTGTTTCACTCGCAAGGCGTCCGAATCTGCCCCGACGACACCAGCGACTGAGACCTTGGCACCCAACGCCCGCAGCATGGTGGCTACGCTGCTCGCGCCCCCGAGTCGTTCTTCCTTTCGGTCGGCTTTGAGGAGGATGACGGGAGCTTCCTGACTGATGCGTGAGGCATCACCCCAGACATACCGGTCGAGCATCAGGTCCCCGACAACCAACACCCTTGGTTGTCCGAGATTCTGCACCAGTTCGATCAAGTCTGCGGACATGGTGGGATACCTCATCTATTGTGGTCGTCGATGGCAGTATTAAGCCGCTTTCGCTGGAACGGTCTCGTCGACGACCGGTTTTATAGCAACCAACTGAGCCGCCACGGCTGCATGAATCAACGGAATCATGATTTCGTGATGTCCTGTAATCTCGATCCCTTCACTCGAAGGTCGCTCCAGAACGTTCACTCGAGACCGATAATTGGATTGCTTGTCGATATCTACGGTGATCAAGCCATCGAGTGAGTACCCAAAGTTGATCGCTACTGAGACGGCTTTGAGGAACACTTCAGGCATGATCACAGCACTGCCCAGATTGCACCAAACGCCTCGCTCCATGGTGGCTACCACCGAACACAGCCGTCGGAAGTCGATCAGGCTTGCTTCGCCCAGGGATGCTCCATCGACGTGGGGGTGCATGTGGACTATGTCAGTCCCCAAGGCCACATGAACTGTGCAAGGTATCTTAGCTTGATAGGCTGCCAGCAGTACACTGCACTCGGGATACGCACAATCTTGTGTGTCCAAGAATTCTCCCAAGGCCCACCCAAGTCCGACGTCGTTCTCAGCTCCAGTCCTGGCTGCGAGGGCAAAGGCATCTGCGGTTTCCCGGGCCATTCCGAAGCGTCCCAGTGGCAGCTGCGATGCCACGTCCTCGCTCGTTTTGCCACCGATGGCCAGCTCGACGTCGTGGATCGCTGCCGCACCATTGAGCGAAATTCCTGTCAATAGCCCCTTGCGAATCCAGTCGATCAGGTACGGTCCGCAACCGGTCTTGATGACGTGTCCACCGAGGGCAGCGACGACTGTCCGGCCCTCTTCGTGCGCCCCGCACAGGTGTGAGCACACTTTCCGAATGCTATTCCCGGCGAGTTGTCGAGGCAGCGAGTTGATCCAATCGTTGACCGAAACTTGACCTGTGACGGGCCTCCCCAAGTCAGTGTGGAACACCTTCGACGGTCGGGAGGTGAGGTTGTACGTTTGCAGACCATGGAGGTCGAAAGGGGGGAATTTTTGTTGATTATCTTCTGGGATGGGAGACGGGTTCACTCGGCTGCTTCCTTTAGCATGCGGTCAAGACGGTCCCGGCCTTCGGTGATCCGCAGCTCGATGCGTAATGCCCATAGCTGACGTTCGCCGATACGGTTGAGTCGAATCTTGACCAAATCCTTTTGGGTCGTAACGATCACGCAATCCATTGCCAGGTTCCTTGCCCAGCGTCGCAGGTCTTCGACGTCTTCACGTGTGTAAGCGTGGTGGTCGGAAAACGTGCGAAAGTCTACTAACTCGACGTCCAACATTTCAAGTGTGTTCCGAAAAGCCTGTGGGTTGCCGATTCCACAAAACGCGGCGACCTTAGTCTCTTGAAGTCGTGACAGTGGCGATGTCTCCTGATCGGAGTTAATCAAAGTCGTGGGTGAGTGTGTCGTTTGAACGATGGGCTTATCGGGAGCCAAGCTTTGGATTCGAGTTAGAATCCTGTTGTATTCCTCCGGTGTCACTTGGTCGCTCCGGGTGACGAGAATCAAGCTCGCCCGTTGGAGGCCCGAGAGTGGTTCGCGTAAGAGTCCTCTCGGAAGGACTGATCCGTAGCCCCAAGGTGCCAATGCATCGATCAGTACGATGTCCAAGTTACGGGCGAGGCGTCGGTGTTGGAATCCATCGTCCAAGACTGCGACTTCGCTTTCGAGTTCTTCTGCTGCCGTCGTTGCCAGTTCGCTTCGATCGGGCCCCTGGAGATGCGGCACGTCTGGAAGATTTTCTTCCAGGAGGAGTGCTTCATCGTTGGGGCCTTCTTTAACACCGTATCCTCGGCTCAAGATGACTACCCGTAGGTCGTGTCTCCGAAACCACTTCGCGACGTACTCCACGCAGGGTGTCTTCCCAGTCCCTCCGACGGTCAAGTTTCCGATGCTGATGACCGGGATGGGGGCTTCGTGGGTCTTTTTCCAGCCAGCGTCGAAGAGCCAGTTTCGGGCCCGAGCAGCGATTGCGTAGGGTATACTCAGTAGCCACAGGCCGAGACGTAGAAGCCATGGCCAGAGGCCGCGTTGTTCTCCTCGGATCAGGCAAAGGTAATACTCTTGCACACCTGTGTCACCAGTTTCTGGGATGCGAGCGTGAGTTTAGCGAAAGGTGTTATATTCGCAGCGGCGTTTTTGTGTCAACGGTATTCGCGTCCTCGTCCCATGTTGAAACGGGTTTTCGACGCGCCGGGAACATTACCTGAAAAGCCGACGCGAGTGCAAAGAGAGGAACCTTCACTTGTGCTTCGGGTGTCGTCGGAGAGGTCCCCGATTGCGTTGAGTGGACTTGCTTTTTCCAAGGTGAAGGGCTGGAACGCCTCGAACCGAAAAGAACATACGCGTACACCGATTTTCTTGGAACACCCCTCATCCTCAATCATCTCCCCTCGGGTAGGCGGGTCAATTGTGTCGCGTTTGTTGTGGTTCTTTGGGTTCGGTGGGTTTCCACTCACGGCGAGGATCTGGCGCCCCTTCGGAGCCTAAAAACCAAAACACGACTCTTGAGCCGACTACCCGAGCGAGAAGAAGGACTTTGATGTGCTCCCACCGCAAACGGAAACCCCTCTAAATTCCCGTTTTCAGGGCAAGGGGTGTCACCGGCTTGGGAAGCCACTTCGGAACCACAATGGTGTGCCGTCGCAGGCTAGTCTCACCCTATCATGATTTCTCGGCACGTCATTTCGGAGCCTCTTTTCGCGGCGATACCTTAGTTGGGTTTCAAGAGATTCCTGCTCCTTCGTGATGTCGACTTCAGGGGGAGCCCTGAGAGAGGTAAGATCGGAAGATTGTTCCGGTTGTTGCACCGAAACCTATCCAGTTTTGGCAACCTTCGTTGGTTTTCCCAACAGTCATCCAACCGGGCTTTGTCGATACCTTGAGAATAAGTAAGCGACGCTCTTGCACCATTTGGATGCTCTCACTGTCGAGCACCTCGATTCACCCGAGAGGAGAGGTCAGAAATGCCTTGGATACGATATGGACTGGTTCTGACCGTTATGACGGCATCGGTTGCGGCGACACAAGGTGGGATTTTCGGCCGACGACAAACACCGGAACAATCTGCAAATCGTGTGGCCCAGTTGATCGTTCAAGCCCAAACCGAGACAAACTACTACAAGCGTGCAACAGCGATTTCCCAGCTCCGTGAATACAGCGCGGCAAAATATCCAGAGATTATTCCCGTTCTGGTTCAGGCGCTTCAAACGGATCAGGCTATTACCGTTCGGATTGAGGCAGCCCGGAGCCTTGGTCGTATTCGTCCGTTAACTTCGATGGCCAAATCGGCTTTGTCTCATGCCTCGACGGGAGATTCTGCATTTCGTGTTCGGTGGCAGGCTCGCACTTCGTTGATGTACTACAATGTGGTTGGTCTGAACCCCAACAACCATGCTAAGTCTGGTGGGAACGATCCGAAGGTAGTCATCTCGCCTCCGTCGGGCAGCCCTCGCACTTCACCCTTGGGAGCACCTGGTGAATTGCTGGTTCCAAGCCACCCCACCTCCGTCGAGTATCCGCGACCGCTTCCGAAAGGCCCTGCAGCACCGCTGAAGCCCAAACAATCCGAACCGCCACTAGCGGTCCCTGTGCCGGTCGGCTCGCCTCAACAGCCACGTCCGGTCGAAGTTCCGCCGATTCCCTTGCCACACATTCCTGTCGCCCCTCCACCTTTACAAGGCAACCCGAACCAACAGATTCGAACGACAACGCCTCCGGTCTTGCTTGCCCCTCCACCAGAATAACAGACCTGGTGACCAAGAGACGCTCAAGTAAGTACCTGGTCAAAAATGGCCCAGGCTGGGATGGAGGTTGGCCTTGGGACGAAAAATAACGATGCGGATAGATTTGTCGCCGTGGGCGAATGGCGAATATCCTCGCCTTTCAAATTGCTGGACAGACGCTTCATGAACTTCGCAGTTCTCAGTTAGATCGCAATCCCACCTCGGTCATGAGTTTGGCGGTCTTGTCGTAGGCTTCCTGAACCCATTCGACGATCTTGTCGGGTTCGGGGGAATACTCCAACTCGATACTGATCGCGGCATCGTCAATTCCCAGTTCTTTGATTTCTTTCAGGTACGGCACAAAGTCGACGACACCACGACCGGGCGGTAAGTCTCCGTGGACTTTTCCATCACAATCGCTCAGATGGACGTGGATCGTTTTTCCTTTGAGACGTTTGATCTGTTCGGCTGGGGTATCCGATAGATGAAGGTGAGATATGTCGATGTTGGCTTTCACAGCCGGGTGGTCAACGTCTTCGAGAAACTGAACCATCGTGTCGACGTCATTGATCAAAGAGAGTTTGAACGGCTCGAGTTCGAGGGCAATTTCCAGGCCCAGATCCTCAGCATATTCTCCAAGTTCGCGGACATTACCGACGCCCGTTCTCAATTGCTCCTCGGGCGGAATGACTTCCTTCTGCCAAATGTACTCCCCAAGGACGAGTAACAAATTTTTGGCTTCGTATTCGTAGGCCAGATCCAAATATTCGCAACATCGGTCGAGATGAAACTGTTGGACGGTGGGGTTGAAGTCGATCAATCCGACGGCCACACAAGCTATACTGACGATCGGGAGCCCAGCCTTATCGCATTCTTGTTTTATGAGCCGACGCTCCTTGATGTCCATCTCCATCGGATCGGCGAATATGTCAATCGTGTCGAACCCGATTTCTTTTGTCTTGCGGATGCCATAGGCCGTATCTTGACCGGCTTGGGCCCAAGCAGAGTTGATCAATCCCAGTTTCATGATGGTCTTCCCGGTGTCGAACAAAAAGCAAAGAAGAAAAGAGCAGCTCTTTTAGACTCGATTTTCTCCGGTCGATCACCGGGTGTCCAGGAACTTTCAGGCGACTGCCGCGAGTAACCCCTCGGCGTGTTCGGCTTCTTCGTTGCGGATGAAGGTGATTTGTTCTTTCAAGTCGGTGAGAATGTCCCGAATGTGGTCCTCAGTTAAGGGAAATTCGTTCTGGATTTCGGCCTCCACTTTTTCCAACTTATTCGTCGTGGAACCTAGCGTTTTTTCTCCCTTGGCACCTTTCTCGGCATAGACTTTGGCTCGCTTGGTGATCAACTCCTTGGCCGCCTTGAAGGGTTTGATGTCGTCGGGCAAGGCACAGTTGGCCAGTTCCTTCCATCGGTCATGAAGCACTTGGTACCCACCAGCGAGTTCTTCGAGCGTTGGGTTCTCGAGGATGTCAGCAGCTTCGACAAGGAAATCATGATACAAGGCCCGGTGGAGTCCTCCGACATCGCTGAGAGTTTCGATCGAAACGTAGACGTCGCGGAGGGCTCGGTACATCAACCCATCGCGATAGAGTTTGAGCCAACCGTCCTTGTTTTTGTCGTTATCGATGAGCTTGACCCATTTGTCTAGCCCGGCGAGAGTGAACGTGCCGATTCGGCCACGAAGCATCGACTCGGCGCAGGCTCGAATTCCCAACGTTACCGCTGATTGGAGTTGTTTGAGCGAAACGTCACCTGTGGAGTGCAACGTGAAGGTACGGTTCTTGTGACTGCAAACTCCGGCCCGAGCCTCTGCGAGTTGTTCGAGCGAAAGTGTCCATTTTGTCGGGGCTCGGTCGTTGACCAAGGCGACATTGTTTCCTTCGTCCACACCGGAAACGAGGAACTGTCCCATGAACCCGTCGCAAGCGTCGTGCGAATTCAAAATAAATGGGATTTTTGGTCTCGAACACCAGACGATTGTGGGGTGTCCTTGCTCGAGTTCATCGATAAGGTTCTGCAAGGCCTTCTTCTTCGCAGAGGTTTCGGTGATGTGGGAATCCAGTTCCAATCGGTCGCAGAACTCTTGATACCAACTCGAATCCGTGGCCATGGCCTTGTATCGCCCGACGATATGGAGTCCAGTTCCCATCCCGTGACGAACGACCGATGGACAGAAAGAGTATCCGGCCCCAATTCCTCCCGCCACGCCGAAACACAAGGCTTCGGAAAATAACTCGTGGGTTTTGGGATGGGTCACACCAACAAACGCCATCAGATTCCTCAAGTTCGTGGAATCCGTGAGGACCCCTCCGGCGTGTTCATAATTCGCAACTTGCATGGATGCCTCGCGTGGTGGTGTCATTCGAGTGACAACGGACCGTCATCCTGATCTCACCCCAAAAGTGGTGGATACGTGTTGTAAACTGATCGGTCTAGTAACGGCTATGTCAGTAGTCGGAAATGTGCGGTGTGAGGTATTCCAGTTGGTGGGAGTGGCACACCCGCCAGATCCGGGATTGTCCGGACTTTTTATAAGTGTTATCTTGCTTACCCGTTTTAACAACAATCTACCGGATGCGAGGGACCGCACCGTGCAAGTGAGCCTCATCAGTTTTAACGCCAGGGAAGGCGATGCCATCGGACTCCAGGTCGTAACCCAAGCGAACTTCTTTCGCGAACGCGGTTCGTCGGTCCGGGTCTATGTTCAGCAGACGCAAGCGATCCATCCCGATCTAGAAAAATCTGTGCAGGCCATTCCCGATGGATTGTTGTCGGCGGAAGAATGGGAATATCTCCAATCGTCGGATTTGATCATCGCGCAATACGGTCAGCACTACGAGTTGCTGGATCATCTCCCCGGGTTGGTTCGTGCCAAGCCGAGGATTCTTGTCGACTATCACGGAGTGACGCCACCTCACCTGTGGGGCACGCACAACAATAAAGCCTTGGTCCAGGGCGTCCGGCGACGGGACCTACTTTGGTTTGCCGATGCCATTTTGACTCACAGTGATTTCACGACGAACGAACTCAAGCGTTTTGGTATTCCAGCTGGCCGCATCTGGAAAGTAAGGTATGCCATCGATCTGCCGGAACTCGATCAGGAACGGTCCCGGAATCGATTCCGTCAACGTATGGGATTTCGTGAGCAACGAGTTCTGTTGTATGTGGGTCGGTTCGCGGCCAACAAACGGGTTCCGTTACTCGTCGAATCGCTCAAGAGTCTTGTCAGTGTTGGGGAAGATGCCCACCTTTGTTTGGTCGGAGACACCAGTGATCTTTACCAACAAGAACTGGAAAAAGTCGCGACAGCATCGGCCGATTACGAACTTTCGGACCGCGTTCATGTTTTGGGCCATCTCGTTGGCACGGCCTTGTACGATGCGTTTTGTGGCAGCGATGTATTCGTCACCGCTTCGGAATGGGAGAGTTTCTGTATTCCCCTTGTGGAAGCAATGCACTTCGGATTGCCCGTCGTCGGAGCCCGTGCGACCGCCATTCCCGGCACGATCGCGAATGATGGATTGACGTTCTCGTTGAACAACGCGTCGGAGCTTGCAGACGTCTTGGTACGGATGAATGAGCCTGGATCGGTCATTGCACCAGCCGGAAACCCGAGCGAGGAGAGGAAAGGTGTGCCAGCGCTGCGTTTGTCACACCCCACAAGCAAGCCTACCATCGGCATTGTCATCGACGATGGCTCCATCGTGAATGGGGTAACGAATTCACTCAAGACGATGGCTCGGTCTCTCGTCACAAGCGGCCACACGGTGGAAGTATTCGTGTCTGGAAAGCCCAAAGGAAATGAATCGGACGAGTTCCGCGGGGCGAAGGTTTCGTTCTACCAACCCGAGTCCGGACGTCCGGAAGTCGTTCAAGAAATCACGAGAGGCCTTCAACACAGCCGATGGCCAACTCCGGAGGAGCAAGAACGTTATCTCGATTCACTGCCCTCCTCCCCGTCTCTGGTGGACGCCGTACGATCCCGCACAGATGAATTGTCGGCAGTGATAGTTGGACCGTATTTGTCACGGTTGAGTGCGGAAGTCGTGGAGGCATGCCCAGAGAAAACGCTCCTCGTTCCGTGCTTTCATGACGAACGACAAGCTCACTGGCCAATGTGGCCTAGTGCCTATCGGCGGGTCGGCGGGTTTCTCTTTCACAGTCAAACGGAAGCGGACTTCGCTCATGCTCAACTTGGCTTCAACCACCCGAATTCCGAAATAGTTGAGACGTTTCTCGACGCACCCAAACTCCACGCAAATCTCCCGCGACGATTGCAAGATCGACGGTATCTGGTTTATTGTGGACGCTACATTGCAGAGAAAAACGTGCCGCTGCTACTCGAATGGGCCGAGAGATACCAAGCCGCACATCCGGACCGATGGCAATTCGTTTTCATCGGCAGCGGATCGATTGCCATCCCAAAGGCCAAATGGGCCTTCGATCTTGGCGTTGTCTCCCGGGAGTATAAGGATGTCATTCTTGGCCATGCCGATGCGTTGATCCAACTGTCGTGCAACGAGTCGCTGTCGTTGGTGGCCCTGGAGGCGTGGCAACAAAGTACGCCGGTCATTGGACATCAGGACTGTGAGGTCCTCAGGGAGCACATGGAAAGTGCAGAAGGCGGTTCCTCTGGCTGGCTCGTTACGGATTATCGTTCGTTTGCCGGAACCTTGAATTCGGTGTGGGAAAACGAAGATATTGCTCGAGTTGCTGGAGTAGCCGGCCGCCGGTTTGTGGAATCGAAGTACCGAGACCAACAGAAGTTCACGGCGAAAATCGAACAGGCTGTGGATCGGTTGTCGATTTCCCTCGCCGAACAAATGCGAAGGCGTGGAGTCGCGCGGGCAACACAGTACTCGCCGTTACGATGGCGAGAAACATTCACCGAAGTAGTGGAAAGAATCCTCCACCAAACGCCGCGTGAACCGCAACTGGCACTTGAGGTTCGGCGTCGAGTCGCCAAGCGGAAAGTTCCTGGTGGGACGCCTACTTATCTACTCCCCACACGAATTCGCAATTGGGGAGAATATCCGGTTGTCCCCGACGGACCAATGCGTGTCGAGCTGTGTTCGCAGGCTATGGATCCAGAGACCAGTGAACCGGTAACCCGGGTAATGACGACAACGCTGCCGAAAACCGTTGCACCCGGCCAAACGATTTCGGCAGCGGTTCGAGTTCGGGTCCCGGAAGCACCTGGAAAATACCACGTCCGATTATGGGCGCGACTGGTTGAAGGGAACGACGAGGTCATGCCTCCTCGCGGAGACAAACTGACCAGTACCATGAAGTTACTTGTAACCGGGCAGGAAAAAGCGGATTCGCACCTTGGGTGTTCTGTCTTGATGGATCACGTTCACGATGACATCCAAGAAGCCGAGGAACTTCAGAAACTCCCTGATGACTACCTCGATGTCACCCAAGGTACACTCGCGAAACTCAAGCGACGTATCAAACACAAGCTGTTGAACAATTTCAAGGTGGCCTATGTCGATGTGCTTTCGCGGCAACAATCGGCGTTCAACCAACAAATTTTGAACGTCGTGAAGGAACTCGCTGAGTGCTGTGCTCTACTCGATCATGCTGTCGAGCAACTCCAACAGCAAGTCAACACCGCAAGCCAATCTTTACCCAAACGAGTCCGTCAGCGACAATAAAGAATCCAAAGACTCAGCTAAAATTTTCGGAGCTCAGGCAATGCGATGTTTGGTTACTGGTGCGGCAGGGTTTATCGGTTCTCATCTCTGTGAACGACTCCTCTCAGACGGGCACGAAGTCGTTGGCCTTGACGCTTTCATCCCCTACTATCCGCGGGCCATCAAGGAAACGTATCTCACGGGTTTGAGAGATCACCAAGCGTTTACGTTTCACGAACTGGATCTTCGCAGCGACCCTCTCGTGGCGGCGACGGAGGGAGTGGAAGTGGTTTTCCATTTGGCGGCGATGGCTGGGCTCAGGAAGAGCTGGACGGACTTCGATCTCTATCAGAGCTGTAACTTGACGGCGACTCAGCGACTGATCGAAGCTGTCCGGGACTGTGACACACTCAAACGTTTTGTGTATGCTTCGACTTCTTCGGTCTACGGGAGGTTTTCTTCGGGGAACGAGAGCTTGCCAACTCGGCCCACGTCGCCTTACGGTGTGACCAAGTTGGCGTCAGAGAATTTGTGTGGAGCGTTTGCGGAGGAATTCGGTCTGCCGTTGGTGATCATCCGGTACTTCTCGGTGTACGGGCCGCGGCAACGTCCCGATATGGGTTACTGGAAGTTCATCAACGCGATCCTCAACGACGAAGAAATTACGGTGTTCGGGGACGGTCTGCAGGCTCGTGGCAACACCTACGTCACCGACTGCGTCGAGGCGACGATGGGGGCCGTGGATTGCATCGTGGGTGAAGCCTATAACCTCGGAGGTGGAGAAACGGCTAACGTTTGGGACATCATTCGCAAAGTCGAAGCGATTCTTGGAAAGAAGGCGAAGGTCAAACAAGGTCCCGCTCGACCGGGGGATCAACGTTACACTTGTGCCGACACGTCGAAACTCAAACGACACATCGGCTGGACTCCTAAAACGACTCTCGATGAGGGATTGGCCCAACAGGTGGAATGGCAACGGAAGAGTTAGAACCCAAGTACTTCGAGCCAGGAGAGAACGGACCAGGAGTTTTTGTAACTGGTTGATCGTTCAGAAAGCCGCGGATCGACCGCCGTTCCGCGGCTTCGGCTTTAGTCAGGAAACATAGATTCCCTTTGCCAACACCACGCTTGGCTACCGCTGGGGCCATTTCCCTTTGAAGACCTGAAGTGCCTCGTCGTGAACGAGTCCGTTGCTCGCCATGACGTCGCGACGGTAGATGGTCGAGTTGCCTTCCCAGTCGGTGAGTTTCCCACCAGCTTCGGCGATGATCGCAGCCAGAGCACAAAGGTCCCAGGGACTGCAGCCGTATTCGAACATCATCTCGCCTGACCCTTGGGCCACCAACATGAAGCCCCAGAAATCGCCATAGCCACGTTGCCGTTCGGTCCGATGGATCAGTTCGAGAAAGGCTCCCTCGTTGCCTTTCTCCATGAACCATTTGAGGCTGGAATAGAAGAGGTGCGATTTCTCGAGGGTGTCAACGGTAGAAACCTTGATGGGTTTGTCGTTACAGTAAGACCCGTCTCCGCGTAAACCACGAAAGTTGATGCCGAGGGCCGGAGCGTCGGCAACCCCGGCGATTTGCTCGCCTTTGTACTCGAGGCCGACGAGCGTTCCCCAGATGGGGTTGCCACGGACAAAGCTACGGGTTCCATCGATCGGGTCAAGAATCCAACGATATCCCGAACTGCTCGGGATGTCTTCCATCTCCTCCCCGAGGAAGCCGTCGTCGGGAAACTTCTCGCTCACGATCTCACGGATCATGATTTCGGCTTCTTTGTCGGCGATGGTGACGGGGCTTTCGTCGGCCTTCCATTCGACTTCAAAGTCGGTGTCGAAGTAGCTGAGGGCATGTTTTCCGGCTTTGGCGGCGGCTTCTTGGGCCACCTCGTATCGGTTTCGCCAGTCGGGATTCATGGTCGTTGGATTCCTTATTTCTTCACGGCGTCGTTGCACTTGGGTGGACGAGTTTGGCTTTTGGGGCACTTGGCTAAATGTGTATGCCGTGCTGTCTTAGCCACGGGACAGCCCATTCGGCGAGGTTACGAGACAGCGGCAGAAAGGGATCGTCTGTGTAGTCGATCCGACGGCCAAAACCACCAGCTTCGTAACACCGAGCCAGGAGGGTTTGCAGGTCCAGGACCAGATCCGGATCGCTGCCCGCAACCGGAACGGCTACCTTCGGTAACCGATCTCTGAGGGTGAATCCCCACACTTCGCAAAATTCACGACCTCCGCTGCGAGAGAGACTGACAAGGTAGTGGGACTTGCCGCGACGGAGGATTCGTTCTTGCGGAGCCAAGACGGTGTGGACCCCGGTCCGAAGCAGATCGATTTCGAGTATATGACTGTCGTCAGCCAGAGCCTTTCTTTGTCGTGTGCGATACAGTTCATGGCCCTTGTTCCCAATTGTTTTATTGGGGAAGCTGAGAAACTCAATAACCGTGAGAGGCTCATCGCGTCCCGTCGTAGCGAAAATTTCGACGTAGTATTCGCGGAGTTCCTCGTGCGTCGAAGGGATGTTCCATGGTGGCGTGACGGCGGACTCAGGTTCGTTGGGATGGGTGAAGTGGTTGTTCGAGGGAGTGATGCATAATGGACTCGGTGAAAGGTGGTCCGAAATGTCTATTTCGGCTTCGGTCCGGTAAACGCGGTCTTGGATGTTCACAAGGTAGCGGCGCGGCAGAACTTCTGTGAGGGTATCGGCCAGGTGAGTTATGAAATATTGTTGGAGATCGTGCCACAGGATTGGATGTTCCAGGTAAGGGTCCATTCCAGGGAAGGGACTGGACATGGCTTACCTCCCTTGGACAAGGCTGTTTCGTCCTTTTGGACAATCCTCATCGCATAGGCCCACAAATACGGCACGCGGCTGCATCGAGGGCCTCATTCGAACAGTCCAGGGATGTAGAAGGTTTGCTACGTAATACATTCTGCCATTATGACGATCGACAGCTGGAACGGCAATGGGCCACGTTGTTTACGTCGTTCCTCTGGTTTTCGGACGGCTCCGCTGTCCAAGAGGCTCTGGGCCATGACCTGGCAAGCCTCCTAAACAAACGGTGACCGGTTTAGTTCGCACTTCCTTTCCGCGTAAACATCAACAGCCGGAAGTCCATCGCCTGCGAACCTGGAATCTCGGTGGCTCGCAAAATGAGTTTTCCGCGACCTCGCTTCAAGCGGATCGTTCCAAGGCTCATGGGTTTGAAGTCTTTGACGTAGGCTTCTATTCGCTTCACGCGGTCGTTTTCGGCTCCTCGTAAGGGCGGGTCGTGGGGCTTGGTGATTTTGGCGGTGACGTGGGCTTGACCAAGGCTCAATTTGATCTTTAAGCCGACGTCGGCCTTCGGGCAGGTATAGTACAGTTCGACGTCGTACTCTCCATTCGCTCCGACTTCGACGTCCCAGGTGATCTTGTCTTTGGTGCTCTTCCAGTTCGTGAAGAACGAACAATTTGGAAACCGGTTCGATCGCTTGATCTTGCCGAACGCCTCGCCATCACGGGCTGGGAGTTGAGTGTACTGGTACTTCGGGTGGCCGATCAAAAACGGTCGTTGGCTTTTTTGATAATCGGCAAGGACATCTTTGCGCCAGGCGGCGGCCGCATTCTGCAATTTCTTTACGATCTGAGGATTCTGTTTGGCAATGTTTTTGTCCTGGCCCGGATCAGCCTTCATGTCGAAGAGATTGCCATTGTTGTCGAGGCGATATTGTTGGGTCCGGACGCTCACCCGCCCGCGCCAATGGGAGAAGATCATTCTGTCTGGCCACTCACAACAGGCACCGGTGAGTAATGGCTTGAGGCTCATGCCATCGAGCGGTTTTCTGGCCTGGAACTTGACGTCGGCGAGGTCCGCAATCGTGGGCAACAGGTCGATGGCTCCCGCGATCGGAACAATCGTTCTGCCCCCTTTGATTCCGTCGGGCCAACGAATGAGGAGGGGAGAGCGTACGCCGCCTTCGTCGGTTGAGCCTTTGCGACCTTTCATTCCGCCGTTCCACCGGCGTCCATTCGGTCCGTTGTCACAGAAGAAAATGACAATCGTGTTGTCGGCGATGCCCAGGTCTTGTAATTTCTGAAGAATCCGACCAACGTTCCAGTCGATGTTTTCACACATGGCGAGGGCCGCGCGGGTATGCCCAAGGTTTTCCCTTCGTGCCTCGCGGTGACGCATCTTGAGTGGGTCATTCTTGAATTTTTCCCACCAACGATCAGGGACTTGCATTGGCGAATGTGGTGTGTTGTAGGGGATGTAGGCGAAGAACGGCCGTTTCTTGTTTTTGGTCATAAACTCCATTGCTTTATTTGTGAGATCGTCGACGAGGAACCCTTTTCCCTTCACGATCTTGCCGTTGCGTTCCAACATCGGACTGAAATAGTTGCCCCAGTGGCCCGAGCAAAACCCATAATACTCGTCGAATCCCCGTCCGTTGGGGTGATACGGGAACTGCATCCCGTTATGCCATTTGCCGAACGCTCCAGTGATGTATCCAGCGGCCTTCAGGACCTCAGCGATCGTCATTTCATCGAGGTCGAGACGTTCGCCACCAGCCGAAGTGCTGTAGACGTCTCCACGTGGATGATAGCGTCCTGTCAAGAACTCGGCCCGTGTCGGTGAACAGACAGGGCACACGTAAAAGCGATCAAACTGGACGCCATTCTTGGCGAGCGAGTCGATGTTGGGGGTGCTGAGATTTTTGTTGCCGTTGAGACTCAAGTCTCCCCATCCTTGGTCGTCGGTCAGGATGACCACTATGTTGGGTCGGGAAGAAGCCGAAACGAACGGCGTCAATGATACCCACGTGACACAGGCCACAACGAACGTAGAAACAAGTCGGAGAGTTCTCATCGCAAACCTTCTCAAAGGGATTCCAGAATTGCAAAGGACGTCCTGGTTCGGTTTTAGTCCGAGTCTCGCAATGTCGACTAAAAATCCTTTTCTGCGATTACGAGGACAGAAAGGCAAGGGAAAAGTCCGAACGGGAGTCTGGTTTACTGGAAACTGCGTCTGAGGAACCAGAGCTGCGGGTACACTGGAAGGACGGAATCGTCGTCGTTTTTTACGATTGGGTTGGTAGGTACACACGAGAGACGTGAACCTACGATTCCAAAATCGAGAGAAGCCGTGTGTCCTGGACTCGTGTGGTCGGAATTGATCTCGTTCGATATGGTAAATCAAATATCATCTTCGGCCAAAGCCCGCCGGAAGTTCAGAGATAGATAGATCGAGGATACCTTATGACAGCACCCCAAAAAGAACAACGACCGCCTTCCGGCAATCGCCGCCGTCCGGAGGCGATGCCCGGTGGTGCGCTGTGGGTTTTGATCTTGGTGCTTGTCCTGTTGGTGTTGGGATTGCTCTTTTGGCGAACGACCGGCCTCGTGGACTACAAGTCGGAGTTCATTGATCTGCTCGTGGTAAAGGGTTACGAGGCGGCTCAGGCCGAAGCAAAAAAGGAAGACAAGAAGCCCAACGCGATCCCGAACGCCTTCATCGAAGAACTCGAAATCATTGGACGACGCGTTCAGGGGCAGTTGACACAACCAGCAGAAGAGCTGGCGTTGCCCGAAACACTCCAGGAAAAAATTCCTCAGAAGACTTTCGTCGTTTGGGTTCCTGACTCCGAAATCCAGAATGGTGCGTTGACGAGTAAGCTCGACAAGTATGGGGTGAACTACCGCAGCCGTCAGGAACAATGGAATTGGGGTGCAACGCTCGTTTTGTTTTTGTTGCCCACGGCTCTGCTCATCGGTCTGTTCGTGTTGTTCGTGTTGCCGCGTTTTCGAGACCCATTGGGTGGTGGTTTCCTCTCGAGCTACATCAAAAGTCCAGCACGCCGCTACGAGAAAACCAAGGGTCGCGTGACGTTCGACGACGTCGCCGACATGGAATACGCCAAGAGTGAACTGCAGGAAATCGTCGAATACCTCAAGACGCCGGAGAAGTTCCAGAGGCTTGGGGCCCAAGTTCCGAAGGGCGTTCTGCTGATTGGTCCTCCGGGGACGGGGAAGACACTTCTCGCGCGGGCCACCGCTGGTGAGGCGGGTGTGCCGTTCTTCAGCATCAGTGGTTCGGAGTTCATCCAGATGTTTGTGGGGGTCGGGGCGAGCCGAGTGAGGGACTTGTTCAAAACGGCCAAGGACACGGCCCCGTGTTTGATCTTCATCGACGAGATCGATGCCGTCGGGCGAATGCGAGGCGCAGGCGTGGGTGGTGGGTCAGACGAACGCGAGCAAACCCTCAATCAAATCTTGAGTGAAATGGATGGGTTTCAGCCGAACGAATCGATCATCGTACTTGCCGCCACGAATCGCCCGGACGTTCTCGACTCCGCCCTTCTTCGTCCTGGTCGTTTTGACCGACACGTTACGATCGACCGGCCGACCTGGCAAGGCCGCAAGCAAATCCTTGAGGTCCACACACGCAACAAGCCCCTCGACGAAGGCGTCGACCTTGAGCAGATCGCCCGAACGATGATCGGAATGACCGGCGCCGACCTGCGTAATCTGTGCAATGAGGCCGCACTTTTGGCCACGCGAGAAGGCAAGCACCGCATCGGTCGTGTCGATTTCGAACACGCGGCGGATCGGGTGTTAATGGGCCCGAAGCGAGAAGAAGTGCTGACGACCGAAGGCAAGCAACGCACGGCCTATCACGAAGCGGGACACGCTCTCGTAGGGTGGCTCGAACCGGAATGCGACCCGCCGTTGAAGATTTCGATTGTGCCACGTGGTCGGGCGCTGGGCGTCGTCTTCAGTCTTCCGGAAGAGGAACGGTTTCACCACGGGCTCGACTACTTCAAGGCCCGTTTGGCCCAGGTCATGGGTGGCCGGGCGGCCGACCGACTCATCTATGGCCAAGCCTTCTCGGGCCACGAAGACGACCTGAAGCAAGCCACCAAGATTGCCCGCTACATGGTGACGCACTGGGGGATGAGCGACCGACTCGGACCGATGGCCTTTCGGATCGGCGAAGAGCACGTATTCCTCGGCAAAGAAATCCAGGAGGCACGCGACTTCAGCGAGTCCACCGCTGCCGTGATCGACGAAGAAATCCAGAAACTCCTCCGGGAAGCCGACGAACGGGCCGAGCAACTGCTTGCATCGCACCGAGATTTGCTCGATAAACTTGTCGAAGCTTTGCTCGACCAAGAAGAACTCTATCGCGAGCAGATCAAAGATATCCTTGGCCCCAACACCACATCGAACGTCGAGAAAAACGGGCAGAAGGAAGAAACGACATCGCCCCAACCGAGTAGTTCGGAAAACGAGTGACAGCTTTTAGAGCGGTTTGGGGTTTTGTGAGATACGGTGGGCAGTCTCTCGAGGTACTTAGCCCAGCGCATTTCCTGCTTCGCTCGGTTCAGGCTTCTCGAGGTAAGACCACTTCGTGATCCTTCCGGTTCCGTTACGTTCTCCGCTTCACTCGCTATGATTCCCGCTTCGCTCGGGTTTGGGGCCTTTTTTCCGCAAGGATGGACGGATCAGTAAGTGTCGTGTTTGTTCTGGCTCTTTGGGTTTCGTGGGTTTGAACACACGGCTAAGATCTCTCGCTTCGAAAGAGCTTACAAACGAAAACACGACACTTGTTTATCCGACTACCCAAGCGGGGAGAGGAACTTTGAATCCGAAAAAATTGTCCCCGATACAAGCGGGAACCGCTCAAACGTTTACTTCTTCCGACAGGAGCGGAGAAGCTCCTCTTCCGACTTCATTCTGCTCGTAAAATAATGCGAATAGGATTCGATCAACGCCACCACCATAGCGGGGTCCCTTCATGTCATCCGCCAATTCGTCGAAAATGTATTTGCTATCCGGCAACGGTAGTACCGCCGGGTGGTGGCGTGATGCGTTGCCGCATTTCCAACGACTCGAGCCGATTCCGTTAGAACTTCCTGGGTTCGGTGATAATCCAGATACCCGATTCCACAGCCTGGACGAATTGGCCGAAGCACTTATCGAGATGACTAAGCCGGGCCACCAGATTTTCGTGGTCGGCGTGAACGGGCTCGTTGTTTTGCACGCGTTGGTTCGTGCTCCGCGACATTTCGACCGTGTCATTCTGCTGGCACCCGTCGGGGCCTTTCTGTGGGAACGCAACTTCGTCAAAGTGATGAAGCTCAAGCCGTTTCGGAAACTGATCCACTGGATTCTTCGCACAAACCCCAAATTCTTTCGCCGCAAGTTCACCCAACAACAGTGGCCCGACGAAACTTACGAACGTCTTGCCGAGGGCTACCGGAAGTGCCGCGCGTTCCAGCCGTATTTTGATATCGTTCAAGCTCATTCGGCGCTCAATTTGTTCGAGTGGATCACCACACCAGTAGACTTGGTCTGGGGAACGAAAGATGGCGTGCTCGGGGTGGAACAGGCTGCGGCGTGGGACTCGATCCTGCCACGCGCTCCTTTGACGATTACGATCCGCGAGGATTGGGGGCACTACCCTTATCTCGATGATCCAGCTGCCTTTGTTCACGATTTGGAATCGTTCCAGGGTGAGTTTCCAGCCCACACCAAGGCTGGTCGATTGAAACTTGCCAAACTGGCTGGGCTTCCCGTACCCAAGCAAACTTTCGTTGCCAACGTTGATGAATTGGAATCGGCCCTTGCCGACTTTTCCCAAGATCAAGTTTACGCTGTTCGTTCGTCGGGGGTCGGGGAAGACCACATCGAGCATTCTCACGCCGGTCAGAACGAGACATTCCTTCGCGTGCCGTCTGCTGACATACACGAGAAAGTCCGCCTGTTGCTTGAAGAGCACGAATTGGCTTCAGCAGTCGTTCAGCAATTCATTGAACCTCGAGTTTCGGGTGTTGCCTTTTGCCGGTGGATGTCGCTGGAGATTGAGTACGTTTCCGGCCACCTGGAAGAATACATCAGTGGGAAGGCGACGCCGCACCGCGCGATCCTGTCGAAGATGCCGGGGGACTGGACGTTAGGTCCGCAGCCGTTGCCTCAGGAGCCAACTTTTTCCTTCACCGAACTGGGGAAATTCCTACGTCGGTGCCTTAAGGCCTTTCACTATCATCCGTCAGACATCGAGTGGGCGTGGGACGGCAGAGACTTTTACCTCCTTCAGCTACGACCAATCACGCAGTACGATTGGCGACGCTGCCTGACTTCGGCCAACCTGGACGAGTTGTTACCTCCACGAGTCAGCCGCGTCATGGAGCAAGGGCAGCGGCATGCTTCGCTTTCGATCAGTCGAATCTACGCTTTGTGGGACCCCTGCGTTCTGAATGATCACGAGCCCTTCACGACGACGAGCAACGATGCCTCCTACATCAATGCCGACTTGTTTCTCTCTCGCATGTTCGACTGGGGTTTACCGAGTAGCTTGCTGGCGAAAGAGATTGGCGGGGCGGTTCCGCGGTTTTCGTTCAACTTTTTTCGATTCGTCCGAAGCTTGCCGATCCTTTTGAAGATGCAACGAGTGGTACGGCGAGAGATTCAAAAGGTTGAGCAAGGACTCCTCCAGTTCGAACAGGAGTTAACCCAACTTGAGCAGCGAGAATGGACCAGTTCTGCCCTTCGAGACGAAGCTCTCGTCAACTGGTTTGTACGATACTATGCGTTTATCGTCCGGTCGAACATGATCATTAATGCATGTTTGACGACGTCTGGGGGAAATTTCCTGGGGCGGCCTCGAACCGTCTATCGGGACATGGAAGGCGGTAAATCGCTCCATCGTCTGGAGTTCGAAAGTGATCCGGCCACACCGCGGGAGAAAGGGGAAGCTCCACCTTTGCAACCATTTCCCAAATGGGGTTTTTGGACGCGGCTTGGGAACTGGTTAGGCGTTCCGGGGTTGGGAGGTCGGTATTTCGAAGTGCGAGAGTGGTTCCGCGATAACAATATGCGTTTGTTCTTCCGATTGCATCATGCACTTCAGGGAAGCGAATGGTTGCAGCCCATTTCTGGTACCCGTGATCGCAGCGGAACCTTCTGGCAATCCGGGGGGGAAACACTGCAACAAGATTTTTCGTTCGTGATCTACCCTGGGAAAGTCACTGGGACGGTCGGAGAGGACATCTTGATCGTCGATGCACTCGAACCGGGGCACTACGAACGCTACAAGGAAGCTAAAGCCGTGGTCGCCCGCACGGGAGGGCGGTTATCTCACGGAGCAACGTTGCTCCGTGAACTGCGTAAACCATCAGCGGTGTTGCAAGAATTGCCTGCTGGGTTGGAAGTGGGACGAGAAGCGGTTTACGACAATGGACGGCTAACAGGGAAATGAATTGGCTTACCTGTTGTGTTTTGGTCGGTACGAGGCACAACAATTTGGCGTTTCCCACAAAACCACTTCGACGACGTCCAGACCGAATTCACAAGCCTTGTCGTAGATGAGTTTGGCAATGTTTTCGGCCGTCGGATTCGAATCCATCACGAAAATGGGTTCGTCGTGTTGTTTCAGGACGGGCACGAGAGGATCATCCTGGCTCAACAAGAGCTTGTGGTCAAGATGATCATCGATCCATTGGCGAATCGTTTGTTTTAAATCTCCAAAGTCGACCACCATTCCGAGTTCGTCGAGTTCGGGCGAGGTGACCGTCACGACAGCCCGACCGTTGTGTCCGTGCAGATAGCGACACTTGCCCGCGTGGCCAAGCAAGCGATGCCCATAACAAAAATGAATCTCCCGAGTGACGGCAAACATTCGATTTCCTTTTCCTTGCCAATTTAAGCGGGTTGCGAATGGGTGTCGCGTCTGTGAGCTTGTGTCGGGTAGGATAGGAAACTTGCGACTATTACCCACCACAAAGTTCCATGGTATGCCTACGCTTCGTTGCGGCCTCGCTTGTCAAACCCGACGGCAAAACTCGAACCGATTCTGATCGCTACATTCATTTGCAATCCGCTCCAATGCGCTCGTATGCTATCGACCCGACGAAAGAGTGACAAGAGGACTCTGACTCGCCCAGACCTAAGAAGTAAGGTCTTGAGGGATTACAAAATCCTCAGGGATTCGTTGCATCAAAACAACTGAGGCATCCATGAACAAAAGCCAATGAAGTTTTCAGAGAACTGGGATTGATTCTGTGTAGGCAGCCAGTGTGGGAATTGGGGAAAACTGTTTCCGAGCCAGACCTGGATGAGAACGGCTAACGCTTGTGTCGACTACAACTGACGTGGCCAAGGGAGGTACGAGTCGGGAAAACAATGGCCTTAACGGAGCTATCTTGGGACATTAGCGGACCAATTACAGGCTCGATTGGGTAGAGCTGTTAACATAACGTTGTCAGTCCACGGCGGCCTGCAACACCGAGGATAGGCCGACCGCAGAACGATGCTATGTCCAAAACGATCTGGCAGGTGACCTGGAAAGTCAAGTTGCCGTGTCAGGAGTCGAGACATCCAGTCTTGGCCAAGACTTGCACAACGTTTTGGGCCAGGATATGCTCTTGCAGAAGAGATAGTCGATCGAGCTTTTCCGGAAAAGCTTGGGCTGTCCTCGGGGTCTGGCTCTTTTGGCTTCTTTTACGCTTGCTCTGGTTGTTGGTTTGTGGGCAACCTCTGAGTTACCGAGGCCCCTGACTTTCGCTTCCTTCAACGTAATTGGTTTTGATACCCCATGCATCGCGAGATTTCGCACATTGATGAAGTGTTCCACCCCGAACACAACTACACGCTTTACCTCATGACGATCGTCATGGGTCTGCTGATCGGTGCGGACTTGTGGTTGATGTTTGCCGGTTGGCCCGTCGGGTGGACGAACACGGTTTCGCTCGGGCCGTTGTTGGGCGAATGGCGGATTGGATTGATCGCGGCGTTGTTGGGCGCGGCTCGAATCCTCTACACGTCGCTCGAATCGCTTTCCGAGGGTCGCCTTGGGGCCGACATCGCCTTGGGGATTGCGTGCATCGCAGCGATCCTCCTTGGTGAACCGCTTGTGGCTGCCGAGATTGTCTTCATTGGTTTGTTCGGGGAGTGCCTCGAAAGTTTCACTTTCGAACGGACGCAGACCGCGATTCGACAACTGGTCGAAATTCAACCACGTCGGTGTTGGTTGCTCAAAGATGGTCAGGAAGTCCGTGTCTTCACCGACCAAATTGAAGTAGGCGACAAGGTGGTCGTCAAGCCGGGTGCGAGGATTCCCGCCGATGGCAAAGTCGTCGAGGGGCAATCCGCCGTCGACGCGAGCACCATCACTGGTGAATCGCTTCCGGTCGACAAGGGGCCTGGAGATCAAGTCCTGGCGGGTTCACTCAATCAATTTGGAGCCCTCACGATCGACTGCGAACGGGTGTCGGACCAGACCGTTATCGGGCGAGTCGTCAAGCTCACTTCGGAAGCCCTCAAGAACAAAGCTGGTATCGAACGGCTGGCCGATCAGATGGCGAGGTACTTCTTGCCGGTCGTGTTGGGACTGGCGTTGCTCACGTTTTTCGGCGGCCTTGTGTACTACGGAACGACGTGGTTTCGCGGTGCCGAAGCGGCAACGATCGACTGGAAAGTGACTTTCCGGATGGCGACGTATCCATCCCTGGCGGTATTGGTGGTTGCGTGTCCGTGTGGTTTGATCCTGGCGACCCCCGCGGCCGTCATCGCAGCCTTGGGGAGACTCGCCGGAACGGGCGTCTTGCTCAAGAGTGGTGGTGCGCTCGAACGCTTGGCGACGGTTTCGGGCTTTGCGTTCGACAAGACCGGAACGTTGACCGAGGGCAAACTCCATCTGGGCGATGTCGTTGGTCTCCACGGAACCGAAGAGAACCAACTGCTCTGGCTCGCAGCGACTGCCGAACAGAGAAGCGAACACCCGATCGCCCAAGTCATCCTGACGGAAGCCAAGAATCGCAACATTAGTTTCACGGAAATTCAAGACTTCCAGGCCCATCCCGGTGCTGGAGTTTCGGCACGAACGTCCGAAGGCGACCTGGTGGTCGGTAACCGACGATTGATGGAGGACCGAGGAATCCACATCGGTCCGGAAGTCGAAGAGGCCCTCGAGAAGTTCGACGAAACCGGACAAACGACGCTCTTGGTGGCGCAAGACAATCAGATTCGTGGGGTCATTGGAGCTCGGGATGAACTGCGGGACGATGCGTTTTCGGTCCTCCAACAACTCCGTGAACTGGGCATTCTTGATTTGGCGTTGTTGACAGGGGATCGGAAGGCTGTTGCCAACACGATAGCCACTCGTCTCGAAATCGCCAACGTTCATGCTGAGGTGTTGCCCGCCCAAAAAGCGGAGATCGTTGGCCAGATGAAGCGATCGGCTGAGGAGCGGGTCAAAAGCCAGGCGGAAACGAAGAAGCTCTTTGCGGCTCCTGCTGAGGGGCGTGTCGCGATGGTTGGCGACGGAATCAACGATGCTCCGGCTCTTGCGACGGCGGACGTGGGGTTGGCCATCGGTAGCGGGACGGATGTTGCTGCCGAAGCGGGCGACATCGTTTTCATGGGCGATCCACTCAAGCCCTTGCCGTTGTTGGTGAAGCTATCGCGAGAGACCGTCTCGATCATCCGACAGAACATCCTCATTTTTGCGTTCGCGGTGAACCTTGTAGGGATTGTGGTGACGGCGTGGTTGTGGCCGATACTGTGGCCGCTCTTTAAAGAGCTCGTTGGGTGGCAAGATTGGGAGGTGGAGTCGACGACGAGTGGTGTCATCGCGGCCGTAGTCTATCACCAATTCGGGTCGTTTGCCGTCCTGGTCAACTCGATGCGTCTGTTGTGGTTCGAACGAACTGGAGAAGGAACCGTTATTGGTCGGATTCGTTCGGGCTTCCAAGGCGTCGACCAATGGATCGAAAAGTATCTGAATGTTGGGGAAGCGATACACATCATTGCCCACCAGTGGAGGATTACCCTTCTCTGCGTGGGACTTTTGTCGGTTGGCGTGTATTTCCTGAGTGGGTTTACGCAAATCAATGCGGACGAAATCGGCATTGCCCAACGGTTCGGAAAAGTCGTGGACGAACTCAAGCCAGGATTACATTATCGTTGGCCGTGGCCAATCGAATCGGTGGCTCGCATTAAGCCCGACGCCATTCGGACTGTCACTTTGGGTTATCGCGTGACGGACGAGAAGGGGACTCCGAAAAGTTTCTCCTGGAGTGCCAAGCACGCCGAACAGCAGCGGATTCCGGAGGAGTCGCAAACCATAACTGGGGATGGGTATTTCATAGAACTCCAAGTTGCCTTGCACTATCGGGTGAGCGATCCGAAGAGCTTTCTGTTCGAGGTTCGCGACCCGGAAGAAGTTATCCGAGCGGCTTTGGAAGCGACCCTGCGAGAAATCGCCTTGCAAAAGTCGGTTCCACAAATGTTGACCGAGCAGCGTGAAAAACTGGAGGAGCAAGCTCTCGCTGAGGTCACCCGGCGTTGCCTCGCTTACGGTCCGAGCGGGGTCGGTGTGGAGTTCGAGAGTCTTGCGTTGCGGGACTTACACCCACCTCCGGAAGTCGTTCCAGCATACATCAAACTTTCCAAGACGCTCGAAATCAACGAGAAGAAGATGATTCGGGCGAAGACCGAAAGTCAGCGAGCCATCGCACAAGCCCAAGCGGACAAGCAACAAACCAGCGAAGTCGCGGCCGCTGCCAAGGATAGCACTATCGCCAAGAAAATGGCGTGGATGCAAGCCAACCTCACGGTAGCTGAAGCACGGAAGAAAAATCCCCAATTGACGGATATGGAACTTGCACTGAAGGCCAAGGAAGAAACTTTGAGAGATCGCACGATTCATCTTTCGAACCCTGATTATGTCATCGTTCGATTGGTCTACTACGGGCGGGATCTTGTGAATTCGTTACGGAGGTTGGTTCCGACGTTTCGACCGGGACCGGAACCGCGGCGACCGTTCGAGCCAGGAAGATAGTGAGTTGTTGTGTTGACTTGGCTCTCGGGCAACTTTTCAGGGATAGAAACTTTCGTCCTTCTCGTTCCTCAATCCTTCTGGCCCAAGCGATGAGATCAACCCGCGGTCTTCTTTTGGTGGTACGCTCTGAATGAAGTGATGCGAGTGGGTTTCACAGAACTTCGAAGAGTTTTTTTGTACGTGGCCACTTTGTGAAAAATGGGCATGGTGCTAAATCCTATCCCATGATGAGGCAGGGCCTTCGCATTAAAAGTTACCTGCCTTGCGATTAATTCTTCGAGATTCCCATTGGCATGAGTTTTCTCGAGCCGAAACCAAGCGTAAAATGCCGAGCCTCAAAAACTCGATGGAGAACAACCTGGCGAGTTTCGTTGAATCCCGAATCGTATTTGAGACACACATCATAGCAAAAGCAGTTTTCCGCGAGAAAGACCCCGCTTGTTACTTTGTTTCCCCAGCTTCATGCAAGCTGGGGAAAGTTTGATGCGTAGGCCCTGCATGATGAGGAGATGCGCACCATGCTGATTGTTGACTTCAGAAGCGCTGGAAAATGCATCGATTGGCGCCACTTTTCGAAAACTTTGGTAGACGAGGATAGCAGGCGATCGCGTTGCCACAAACCATTACTCCGCGTGGTTAAGAAAATTAATCAACATCCGCAACTTGCCAAGGTTGCGTTTGTTGAAGTGAAATCGGAGCCGGGGGAGTTCCGCAATTTCTGGTTCGTTGGCCTCGGCGGGTAAGGCGTTGGTGACCTCAAATTGACCAGACATGAGGATATCGGAGAATCTCTGGTTCAATATTTCGATTTGCGCTGCCGTCGGCCTTTCGGTCAATCGGAGTACCAGATCGTCTTCAACGAAACGCATGCTGTGATAGATGCGATAAAACGAGAGAACCTCTGTAACTGCTTCGTCGACGGAGTCGGTCACTTTGAATAGGGCCAGATCCTCTTCCGAAATCATCCCACGAGCCAACAACATCTCCTTGAGGTACTCCTGAAATCGGATCCAGAAGTCGTCACCTGGCGGCGCCACCATGACGATCGGCATGAGGTGGCTTTTTCCCGTTTGGACCAAGGTAAGCGTCTCGAAGCCCTCATCGAGAGTTCCGAAGCCGCCGGGGAACAAAACGACCGCGTCGGATTCTTTCACGAACAGGAGTTTGCGTGTAAAAAAGTATTTAAAGTGCATCAACTTGGAATCGTTGACAATGATGGGGTTGGCGTTCTGTTCGAAGGGCAGCAAGATGTTGACTCCGATGCTGGCTTCACGTCCCGCTCCGACATGTCCAGCTTCCATGATCCCGTTGGCCGCTCCGGTGATGACCATGAATCCGGCTTTGGCCATTCGCTTTCCGAATTCTATCGCTTGGACGGAGGCAGGGTGGTCGAGAGGCAGTCGTGCCGAACCAAAGATGCTTACTTTCCGGCGATCGGCGTATCTCGCAAAGACTTTGAAGGCGTATCGAAGTTCTTTCAGTGCCGTGCTCAAGAGTTTCACGTCTCCGCGTCCGGCGTTGTCTTTGAGCAACTTGTCGGCTGTTTCCTTGATTTGCTGGGCGAAGAATACTGGTGATCGGAAGTTGGGTTCGGTGGAAGTATCTTCTCCTGCATCAGACATCTGATAAAAGTGATTATTTTCAGGTTGGGGGGGCAGATTGCTCATTGGAGTTCCTCGCCGACAGGTGCGACCATGCGAATCGCGAAGGACGGTAGAAAGAAAATCATTATAGACGGAAAAAGGAAAGATTTGCGACGAGTGTTCTGAATGTTCTTGCGGACTGAGTTACCGAGACGCAGTTGAATCCGAAAATTGGAAAAGAGGCTTTGACCCCCGACCATCGATACGTCCGATGTTTTGCGTCGCTTTGTGGGATCACGAACGCCAGTGCCCATGGAAAGGCTGTGTGTCGGTCCTCGATTCTGTCAGACCTGGGGTGCATCGCCTTGTTTGCGATTTTGCCCGGCTAGGCCGCCATCGTCGTTTGCT
>CAYRFQ010000012.1:0-128537 GCA_964423615.1 uncultured Alcaligenaceae bacterium
ACAGGAACGCTCTACGAAGGCTTCGCCCAAGCCCTGCAGTGCGTGACACTCAACAGTATTTTCGGATGGTGTCAACATCGGGGACTGTGCTCAACCCAAGCGTAATTTGCTCTAAACAAACTGCGAGACGTTTTTCGTCCTCTCTACAGTTAGGGAAACGAAGCATGTGGAAGCCTGAAGTCCGAGAACACAGCGGATTGGTTGCCGTCGGAATCAGCGTTCGTACTTCCAACGATCGAGAGAGTCACCCCGACACCGCCAACATTACCAAACTTTGGCAACGGTACTATCAAGACACAATCGCCACGGCCATCCCGAACAAAAAACCAGCCTCCCCGCCGATGGGAATCTACACCGATTACGAAAGTAACTCCTCTGGCGAGTTCACTCTCGTTGTTGGTCACGAAGTCGAGAGTGAGGATGGAACGTTGCCAGAGGGTTTACAACGAGTAGTCGTTCCCAAAGGGCGATATCTCGTTTTTGTTGTCAATGGCGACCCGCCCGCGAGTGTCAAGTCGACATGGGTTGAAATCGGGAAATTCTTTGAAAACAAGACGGAATTCCGACGCACGTTCACTGCCGACTTTGAAATCTATCGAGCCGACGGGGCTGAGATTTTTGTTGCGATCGAATAATATCCATCCCGGAAACAGGGCAGCGTCAGTACATCAGGACCTCGACTCGTCGGCTATCATGATAGTGAAATTCTGTTTCGAAAGACGAGGAGTCGAGACCATGAAACCCAAGCGTATCGAACCTGGACCCGGTCAAGAATCCGTGTGGGATTACCCCCGCCCGCCTCGGATCGAACCAACCGAAAAACGAATCCGGGTGTATTTCAATGGCGAGTTGATTGCGGAAACGACACGAGCCATCCGGTTTTTAGAAACAAGTCATCCGCCGACCTATTACATTCCGCCGGAAGACTTCAAACAAGAATACCTATCGGCAAATCCACGCTCGTCTTACTGCGAATGGAAAGGAAGAGCTTTCTACTACGATTTGGACGTGAACGGAAAGAAGATCGAAGGAGCAGGTTGGTATTATCCCGACCCAGTAGCCGAGTACGCCATTTTGAAGGACCACATCGCGATTTACCCAAGTTTGATGGATTCTTGCTATGTCGATGACGAAAAAGTTCAACCCCAGGCCGGCGATTTTTATGGCGGCTGGATCACATCGGACATCGTAGGTCCGTTTAAGGGTGAGCCTGGGACAATGTTTTGGTAGCTCGCACACGCCGCTAAGTCCGAAGTCTTTCGGAGAAATACACTTCTATCTCCCGACTTCGGAACTTAGCAACGGCATAAACGCCCTACTCATTCCAACGCTCTTTGGCCTCTTCTTCGAACACCAAACCTGCTTGATCACGCAACTGTTGGTTGAGCAATTTTCGCAGTTCCTCGTTGTACTCCATACGAGCTTGAGGGATGTACGTATCGGCTTGTTCGCCTTGGCTGGCGTTTCGTCGCAAAATATCCCGAAAGGCTATCACTGATGGGGATTGCAAGCTGTTGGGAGGGATGAGGGCCACATAATACCGCGAGCGAGGTTTATTCGTCATCACCTGGACTTGCTTAATACCCCTATCAAGCATCTTCTTATCGAAGAGGTCGATATTGAGTTGGTCGAGAGCCCCGTCCACGCCACGTTTCACCTTGTTTTTTGTTTCTTGGTTCTCTGCGAGCGTCGTTTGGAGTGGTTTGGTTAGGGCGTTGAGGGCAAGAATCTGCTTCGTCGCATCCTCGCGTGGGTACGGGATCGTTCCCTTGGGCAGTTCGTACGGAACGTACTGAATAGCACCCTGAATGCCTCGAATAGGAACCTTTTTCGAAACACCTCGAAGATTGATCAATTCCGTCTTGAGTTTACTCGCTTGCTTCAGGAACTCAGGAACGACATCTTTTTCTAGCTGTTGCATTTCTTCAATTTTCAGAGCGACACGCTTTGCCTCGGCAAAAGCTTTCTTCCGTGCTTCCTGGAACTTCCACGCTCGAGTGACTTTTTCTCGAATATCATCCAAGTTTTTGGGAATTACCCGGCCCCTTTGGTCCGACTTCCAAAAGACAACTGGTTGACCGGAAAATCCAGCGTTGAGAAGATCAATGGGTTGACCTTTTTGGGCCTTCTGGTTGAGATTTTTGTTCCCAAGATCCTGACCCATCAGCATGAATCTCGGATCAGCTGTCGCTGTTGGAGGCCAAGCACGCACGAGGAACGGGCCTGTATTCCCAAGCGAGAAGCTTTCCCCACGATCAAAGAAGAGTTTGACAAAGTCATCCTGAGTAAGATGTTTAACCGTCCCGGCAGCTCGCCCTTCGATCCGATTGATCATGTCCAGGATCTTTTGATTCTGAAAACTCTCGTGGATCTTGCGGAGATTTTTCGCCAGGCTGACCAATCTGGGGTCTCTTTCCTGGAGCGGCTTGGCCATTTCGTAACGGCTCAATTCCACTTCCGATTCACTAACGAATGGTGTGGTCTCGGAGAGTTCCACAATGCCCTGATACTTCCTGACGATCCTGTTGAGTCGGGCATTGAATTCGCCGCGCTTGCCTTTGGCTTTGTCGTCCGCGAGTCCAAGATCATCGTCGTTTTGAACCGCGTCCATGACTGTTCGTACGCTCTCTTGGGCCAGCCCAAGCTTGTACCGATCGGTGAATTCTTTCATCACGAGCGGTAATGGAAGCGAAATCGGAAGGAATTTGTTCCGAACTTGCGTATCTCGGAATTCCGGTCCTTTCTTAACTTTCTCGTCTTTCTTCTTTTCCTGTTTCGGTTGGGGCCGCTCGATCGTGGCGAGCTTGAGAAAGTTCGATGGCTGAGCTTTCGCAACGTGGGCTTGAGCGGCAAATGGCAAAGCGTAAGACCCCACTAGACCAAACGGAGTCGGGTTGGCCAGGCTCAACATCACGGTAACACCAACAGGAGCACGACGGCCCAGCTCAATGTCAATCGCTCGGCGAATGAGTGGAGGGTGCTCGTCGATCACGCGTTCCTCATCTTCGGCCGTTGGAATGTCTTCGAAGGCTAGAACCGCGCTTGACTGGTAATGGCTGGGGCCAGCCAAAGGACTCACAGTGGTTGGCGAACCGGATAAATTCCCGAGGAGCGAAGCCACCATGAACGGATATGGCCTCCGAACCTTTGTATACATCGGCAAAATGAAGTTCGGATCACCAAGCGGAACTTGCAAGTGGGGGTCTTGGAGATAACGCCGGGAGAAGACGGGCGGACGCGTCAGAAAACTGGGTTCTGGATCGTAGGACTTGAGCAGTGAGTAATACCGAATCATCTGCTCTCGTTGAGTTTGATACTGATTGAAAACCCACGTCTCCCAAGCTGGACTCGACGCAACCACTGCGGCAAATCCACCGAACCCGCCTGGGGCGATGGCCCTCAGACCGACTGGATGTCTCTGCAAAGCAACAAAAGCATCCGTAACTTTTTCATAGTACGGCGAGTTGGCATCGGCGACGAGATACTGGATTTTGATCTTTTCAGGGGTCGTGAAGCCAGGCGTGTCGGACGTCGGGTCCTCAATCTTCTTCTGGTACTTCTTGAAGAATTTTTCGAGTTCAGCTTCGGTCGGTTCCCGCACGTCTTTCACGAACTTGTCCACGTCGACAGGAAGCAACGCCACGTCGAAACTCGTTCGATCTTTCTTGTACTGGGTAAAGAGTTGTTCCGGCGTCAAAACAGACCGCAGGTCCATTACGTGTGGCGCCGCGTTGGGGTTATACATCAACGGACGCACGCCCATGAGAGCCAACTTGGCGATCTGAACCTCAAATTCTTGCTTGAGGGCTTCCATGACTTTTGCTGGTGTGGCCTTCGCACTGGCCTGATTTTGAACACGGTAAACGGCTTTTCCGAAATCTTCCTGGTAACCACCGAAATATTCCCGTCGGTACATGTTCCACTGAATCTCGAACTTGACCCGTTCCTCCGTGAGGTTAATGTTCAACTTTCTGGCTTCGTCACGCCAAAGCATGAAGTCCACAAGTTCTTCGAGTTTCACGCCCGTGTCGAAGTATCGCTCGGGCTTGAGACGTTCATTCAACAGGGAACGAATCGTCACGGCCGTGGTGAGTTCCCGCTGATTTTCCTTGGTTTTGTTTTTCTTATCACGCATCTCCCCCTTGAGGTTTTGGACGTGAGTGTTCGCTCGGTCCAAGGCAATTTCGGTGGCCGCCTTCATGAAAAGGTCGGCAAGATTCCGTTGTTCCTTCAACGCACCAATGTCCCGCGAATACACGCCTTGCGTTCGTGACCAGTGATACCATTGGGGGTTGGGGGTGTTCACCACCGCGACCTTGTCACCCTTGTACGGGTTGATCGTTCCGGCGATCGAACCGACGATGGATTGCACATCTCCCGCGCAGAGGACAAACGTGACCATGGTCATCAATAAGATGGCCGCCATCCAGAACTTGCGATACTTATGGAAAACCGAGAACGGATTGAAAGCCATTTCGAGACCTCGTGTGTTTCCCTGCTATGTTTGGGGCTTCTACCTGGGCCTAATCTTTCGGCCCACCTTGACACTTTGGTCAACCATGTCGTATGGGTGATAGGACGAATTGATTCAAAATATCGATTGTAGCGATTCTAGAATTAAACTCAACGGAGAAGATGCGGCGAGTCCTCGACGGATTTTTTGGAATTTGTGAGGAGGTATTCTACTCTACAATACCGAGCCAACACGCGAGTACTCGTCCTGTTGGACACAAAATGCTAGTCATTGATGCCATCTGGGCAAGCGAGAATCTAGAAAGACGCCCGGTTGTCCAGTTAGTGTAACGCTTGGCGTCGTCTCGAGTTGGCGTTACGGCACGATCGAGAAACACAAACTTGTTGGTATTTTCTCTTGACATAATTGACGGATCCTCAACCATGAACCAATCCAGGTTTTGGGGGAGGCCAGCGAAAAAGATTGCTTCTCTGAATTGCAGGATAACCGAGCCCCAGGGAAGGTCTTTGGACACCAAAACGGAATTCGAGTGATTAGCTAACGTTTTCGATGGTCTGTTCTCTCGCGTACTGCACGCATTCGGCAACCCATAACGCGAAGACAACCCAAGACGCCGAAACCACACCCCGGATACCACTGTGAGGAGCCTGATACATGGCGGCACGGAAGAAGACCGACGACGGAGAGACAACAACACCCAAGAAAAAAGCGCCGAACAAGAAGGGGGCCGAGACAGCCGTTGCTGCCGATGGGAAAAAGGCAAAGAGTGGCTCCAAGGCCAAGTCGAAAACCACCGTCGCGAAAGCTGGATCGTCGAAATCTGCCAAGGGTTCCGGGAAAGGCAAATGGGAAGGCGAAAGAGTCTCGGCGAAGGGAAAGACGCTCGTCATCGTCGAATCTCCCACCAAAGCCAAGACGATCCGAAACTTCCTCGGTAACGACTACGTCGTAACGGCCTCGATGGGCCACATTCGTGATCTCCCGTCCAGCGGTGACGAAATCCCGACCGAGGTAAAAAAGGAACCTTGGGCACGGTTGGGGGTCGATGTGGACAACGAGTTCGCCCCACTCTACGTGATCCCTGGAGAAAAATATGACCACGTCCAGGCCCTCAAAGAGATGACAGGCGAGGCCAAGGAACTGTATCTCGCGACCGACGAAGACCGCGAAGGTGAGTCCATCAGTTGGCATCTCGTCAGCGCGCTGGAACCGAACATCCCCATTCGTCGTTTGGTCTTCCACGAGATCACCAAAGACGCCATTACACACGCCATGGAAAATACCCGGACGATCGACGAAGATCTCGTCCGAGCCCAGGAGACCAGGCGCATCCTCGATCGATTGTTCGGCTATGAAGTAAGTCCCCTCCTCTGGAAGAAGGTCAAACGGGGACTGTCTGCCGGTCGAGTCCAGAGCGTCGCGGTCAAGCTCTTGGTCGAGCGAGAACGGGCACGAATGCGCTTCAAGAAGGCGGAATACTGGGACATCAAGGCCCTCTTTTCCAAAATCGAGAAGTCGGACGATCCCATCAAGTCGTTCGAAGCGGACCTGACTCACGTCGGCGAGCAGCGCGTCGCGAGCGGGAAAGATTTTGACCCGGACACGGGGAACTTGAAGGAGGGCGAGAAGGTCCTGGTCCTCAACCAGGAACAGTCCCGCGAGTTGGCCAGTCGTTTGCTCCAGAGCGAACCTACCGTCAAGTCGATCGAGGAAAAGCCGTACACACAACGGCCGGCACCCCCGTTCACAACAAGTACACTCCAACAGGAGGCGAACCGTAAACTCGGACTCTCCGCCAAAGACACCATGTCGGTCGCACAAAAACTCTACGAAAACGGCTTCATCACGTACATGCGTACCGACTCAACGACCCTTTCGTCGCAGGCCGTTGACGCCGCAAGGAAATTCATCGCGAGCGAATATGGTCCCGACTACTTGCCTGACAAACCGCGGATTTACAAGACGAAGGTCAAAAATGCCCAGGAGGCCCACGAGGCCATCCGACCCGCAGGAGAAAACTTCACTTTGCCTGCCGAGGTCAAACGCAAACTCGGAGACAAGCCGCATAAACTCTACGATTTGATCTGGAAACGTACAGTCGCGAGCCAGATGGCCGACGCGAAAGGCACGAACACGACCGTCAACGTGACCGTTCCGTTCGAACCAAGCGGTCTCGACTTGGGCCAGGAAAAACCAGCCGACACCACGAATTTTCGCGCCACAGGGAAGACAATTCAATTTCCAGGATTCCTGCGGGCCTACGTCGAAGGTTCCGACGACCCCGAGGCTGACTTGGCCGACAAGGAAAAGATTTTGCCCAAGTTGGCCGAGCAAGAAAAGCTCAAGACCGAGAAAATGACGGCACTCCAACACGAGACCAAACCCCCTCCTCGATTCACCGAAGGTAGTCTCGTAAAGGAACTCGAACGCCTCGGCATTGGCCGACCGAGTACCTGGGCTTCGATCGTGGACGTCGTCCAGGGCCGTGGCTATGTCTTCAAGAACCAAGGCAAGGCACTCGTCCCGACGTTCACGGCGATGGCCGTCACGACATTGTTGGAAAAGCACTTTTCGTACCTCCTCAACTACGACTTCACGGCGAAACTCGAAGACGACCTCGACGCCATCTCGCGAGGCGAAGAGGAAAGGCTACGATACCTCACACGGTTTTATTTTGGAGAAGACCAGACTGGCCTCAAAACACTCGTCAAACAAGGCGAAGACGACATCGACCCCCGAGAAGTGTGCGGCATACCGATCGGCAAGACCGAAGACGGTCGTGAGATTGAGGTCCGCGTGGGGCGTTACGGGGCATACTTGACCGATGGGGAGTATCGGTGTTCGCTGCCTGGCCAGACCCCTCCTGACGAGGTCACACTCGAAGTCGGCGTCGAAAAACTCCAGGAAGCCGAGAAAGGACCGCAAACCCTTGGCGAGGATCCAGAGACCGGAAAACAAGTGTATCTCAAAGTAGGACGTTTCGGACCCTACGTTCAACTCGGCGACAAAGAAGATGACGATGACGAAAAACCCAAGATGGCGTCGTTGCTCAAAGGCACCAAGCCGGAGGACGTCGACTTGTCGCATGCTTTGGGTTTGCTGTCTCTACCTCGGACGCTCGGCGAACATCCCGAAGACAAGGAGCCTGTTGTCGCCGCCAACGGCAGATATGGGCCATACGTCAAATGGAACAAGGAAAGCCGCAGCATCCCTGATCCATTGACCCCGTTAGACATCACCCTCGAAAAGGCTCTCGAGTTGCTCAAACAACCCAAAGCCAAGGCTCGCAATCAGCCCGCGACGTTACGAGAACTCGGAAAGCATCCCGAAACCACAAAGGACCTCGTTGTCAAAAATGGCCGTTACGGCCCGTACGTCACCGATGGCGAAATCAATGCGTCGTTGCCGAAGGACCTGGAAGTCGAGAAACTTACCATCGAAGAAGCCGTTCGACTACTGAAAGAGCGAGCTGAAAAAATCGCTGCCGATGGTGGGAAGAAAAAACCGAAGGCCAAAAAGAAGACGACCAAGAAGAGTTGATAAACAAGATCGGAAGACAACAGTCAAAAACAACTTCCCGAGAGGGCACTGACGAATATCTCTGGACAATGAACATCGACCCGAACCACCGTATGCATGGCTGTCGGTGGTTGGTCTCCTCACTCTCGTCACGCAGATTCTCATCGGAACCATCAACCACTGAGCCTTGGAACATCGGCTCCAAGGCCTGCCGAAATTTAGCACAATCCAACAACTTCTCCCAGCAGTTCATACTGCAGAGAACCTCGCTGGGTTTTCATGTCGTCTTATACGACTCAAGAGCAGTGCGCAATGGTTCCAAGTAGGCCTCATAATTGCGCCAACGGTCGACGCTGGAAGTATAGATGGGTCGACGGACCTGCCACGCACTTGCAGTCGCTACTGGCCGAACTGTCCTTTCAGGGCGAAGACACCGATCATCCCAATTCAGTCCGCAAATGTCTAACAGCCAAGGAATCGTCTCGTTAGGCTTTTGGACAAGTTTCTCGTAGGAAACATTCACAAAAGTATTGGGTAGTATCTTTCGCCAAAACGACATGAGTCGCTCATACTCGCAATAGTAAAAGCCGAGGTGATCGAGATGGAAGGAATACTCTTGGCTGGTAACGAATTTCTGGAAAAAACACGAGAGGCAAGTAGCCATTGGGTTCCTTTGACAATGCAAGATAACGGCTTGAGGGAACATAAGCCGAACCAGTCCAAGATGAAGAAAGTTTAACGGGGCTTTGTCAACCACGTAAGCCCTGCGAGTCGTGTTCAACGATGCAAGTCGATTCAAGTAGGCCGTGGCCGATGCAGCGAACAGCTTATCAGGCAGAGATAACAGACATTCTGGGTACTGGACTAGTTTTTGGGTGTATTGCGGAAGAGTCCCCGCAATGGCGTTGATGTCGGGTAACTCGCCAGCACCAAAAACGTCTGGGTGTGATGCTAGAATTTGCTCGACAAGCGACGTCCCAGAACGCGGCATACCCACAACGAAGATGGGACACCTGCTCGACACCCCCGTACCAACCCGATGATCCATGATCGCATCCTGGAAACAATCCATGATTCGATCGAGAAAAGCCCGATGGGCTTGAGGGTCAAATTCTACCCGGCAAGCGGTGTTCCCTTTTTCGAAGTGCGCGAAAGCTTCTTCAAATCGGTCCAGGTCGTCGCAGATCTTGCCAGCCGCGAAATGAAGATACGCTAAGTTGTCATGAGAGGTCGCGCCTTGGCCAAGTACGTCTCGAACCTTCCGTAACAATCCATCGTTGAGGTGCGTTTCGGCTTCGGCGAGCGAATGGTATGCTCTGGCCTGATTGGAGTCGTGCTCAATGGCCTGAGTCCAACACTTCCGCGCACGGTCGAGTTGGCCAAGCCCCCTGTAGACTCCACCAAGATTTGTCAACAATTCCGAAGAGGTGGAGCGAATCGTTCGGGCTTTCTCAAACATCTCCAAAGCTGTGGGCAAATCCTTCTCTTTGGCAGCGAGCGCCCCTCTGAGGTGTAAAGCCTCAAAGTTATTGGCCTGTTGGCTTAGTAATTCGTCGCATATCTGTTTGGCTTCGACAACGTCACCGGCCTCAAAAAGAGCGGCGGCCCGCATTATGAGATCGTTTTGCATGGATGTGGATTCCAACGAATGACTTCGGCTCATGCGGCAACCGTCTACGCATTGGGTTGCTGCGTTGGTTCGGTTCAAGCGAACTTCTGGACGCTCTTGGGCCGCTAATTGTTGTCCGCGCGACCAAGGAACTACAAGATTAGGTCGTGTTGTTGATTTTCAGTCCCGCAGGTGCGAGAGATCCTGGCCGCGCGGGTCTCAATAGTCACACAACCTTACAAAATCTGGCCCGATCAAGTTCAACGTTGACTCGAGGGGAAGGTACTCTACGCAATCCTATCTTGAGTTCTTTCGCTCAGAACACCACTCCCGCCAAACTTGGTAAATCGCGCCAACAAAATCCCTTGCAAAACCGACGCCGTCACAGAGCGTAGACTCGACTCGAGCACGCAAATCCGTGCGAATCTCGAGCCGTCGTTGGTGGTCGGTGGCCAGCCAGACTGCTCGCTCGACATATCCTTCGCGGTCGCTGGCAATCAAGTCCGTTAATCCAACATGGTGCAGATAACTAGCGGCGTGCCGACCTGCGAATGTCTCCCCAAGGATCGTCACAACCGGAACACCCATCCAGAGTGACTCACAAGTCGTGACGCCACCGGAATAAGGGAAGGGATCCAGGACGACATCCAGTTGTTGGTACCATACCATTAGCTCCTCAGGAGATGACCGGCCGGTCAACTCCACACGACTGAGGTCAATCCCGTGGCTAGCAAGCAGAGAATGGTAGCGGTCGGAGACGGCCAGTTCGTCCAGACCCGAATAGCGTAAATGGAGACGCGATCCCGGAATTCGTCTCAGAACCTCTGCCCACGTCCTCAACGTAGACGGGTTCAGCTTGGCAGGGTTGTGTGATCCCCCGAAAGTAATAGACCCGTTCCGTTCCCAACTGGACTCCTCCACCGGCGGGGCTTGCTGAGGTGGGTCGAAACACGAGTAACAACGTGGAAGCCGAAGGATTTGCTCGCTGTAATGAACATCAACGCCGTGAGGGGCGTGAATCGCGTCGGCAAGTACATAGTCCATGGCGGCCAACCCGGTCGTGCCCACGTATCCAAGCCAGCTGATCTGCACAGGAGCTGGCTTACGAGCAAACGTCAGGAGCCGACCACCATCAGCATGACCCGACAGGTCGAAGAGGACGTCGATATTATCGCGGCGAATCAAATTGGCAAGGTCATCGTCGGAAAAAGTATCGACAGTCCGCCAGTGGCCTATCGCTTCGAACCGCGGACGAAGCCCCCCGTCGCGGGTATCTCCACAATAGAAAAAGAGCTGACACTGATCCCGACCGATGGCCTCAAGGCCACGTACAGACAGTTTACCAACTGGGTGGCAAGCCAAATGAGCACAGACGAACCCCAGGCGGAGAGGTCGATTGACGTCCGGAATGTTATCATGGGGAAGCCAGCTAGCTTGGATGGGAGCTGCATGACGACTTTGCCATTCTTCATGCGGAGCGACCAGCTGATTTGCCGTAATACCTGGCAGGTATTGAAGAGTGAGGAGCAGATTACTGTGAGCACGAGCGTAGTGAGGGTGGACCGCAAGAGCCTGGCGAAAACATTCGAGAGCCTCCTCGATTCTTCCCTGTTCACGAAGGGCATTTCCGAGGTTGTTGAGACAAACAGGATTTTGGTCGAGAAAGCCGAGTACACCCCGGTAGCAAACTTCCGCCTCACCAGGACGACCACTACGGCGTAAGACCGCTCCCAGATTCGCGAGAGCTTGCGGATGGTTCGGTTGGAGGCTAAGTGTCTGACGATAGGACTCCTCGGCGGAACCTAGTTCCCCCAAGTCGTCCAGGATAATCCCGAGATTGTAATGGTAAACTGGTTGTCGTGGATTCAATCCAATGGCTTGCCGAATGTAGGCGATTGCTGTCCGTAATTCTCCTCGCTGACGTAACAGCACACCAAGCAGGTGCAACGCCTCAGGGTGGCTTGGGTCATCTGCCAGCGCCTCTCGGTAATGCCGCTCTGCGGCGACCAGGTCGCCTACCTGGTGAAGCGCAATTCCCTCACTGACCCGTTCGGCTGAACTCATGCCCTACGTCCCTCGCTCGACCAGCAGCAGACAATTCTTCGTCCCTTGAGCCAAGGTCCCCACGAATTAATGCGATAATCATTCTTCGAAAGCATCACCTATGCCAAGTTTTGTCAGCGCTGCCCCGATGCTCTCCACTGTCGAAATACGCCTCAAAGCCTCGTAGCCCTTGGCTGCAATTCGATCCCGCTCGGTCGCGGCCTCCGGATGCAGGAACGATATACAACAATCCACCAACTCGTTATATTCACAGAACACCACTCCGCCGTCGTACGGGTCTCGATCGGACACCTCAGAGATGACGAAGCTGCGGTTGTTCAACAGGTAGGCCAGACGTAATTCCTCAAGGTGCGGTGTCTCGAACTGATGGATATTCAGCACTATTTTGGCACGCGCTATCGCACGATCCCGGGCGGCTCCATATACCCCGAAGAGAACACTCACCCGCACCCCAAGCGAGCACAAAGTCGTCAAAACCTGCTCACGGCGCGGGCTGCTCGCTCCATAAAACAAGATATCGATGTCCTTGTCGACTCCCTGGGCAACGCGTTCGAGGGAAGAGACGTACCCAACGGGAACATAGTGGGCCTCTCGGCACCCCCACTGGACCAGGACCGGGAGGTTCGTGGGAGAGTAGTCCCATATCTGTCGAGCACCCGTGAGGAACTCGATGTACGCAGGATTTTGAGAGGCAAACCCGACTGTCTCGGCCAACGCTTCAACCTGGACCACAACGTAGGGCGCGCCGAAGAATTGAAATGCCGCATAGTGCTCCGGCTGCAGGAAGACGGTGTGCCCCACGATGACGTTGATGCGGTCACGACTGCAACGATTGATGGAGACGTCGGAGCGGTGTCCAAAATGTCGAAGTGCATCCACCAGAAGCTCGATGAGTTCGGCGAATATCTGCCCATGGTCATTGATGACGATGTGAGTTATATGCAGTTCTCGGAACGACATCGGGTGACCTCCGTTAACTACAACCTCGCCGAATGGGGAATGTCAGAAAAATCGAACGGTAGTCAACGGAGCTTGAGAGCGAAGAAACCTGCCACGATTGTCCAGAACCCAAGCGTATACGTCAAACGTTACCAAACATTTTTCTCTCCATACATGTTTGCCGAAGCCACCATGCTCTTGACCTAGGAATTGTGGTCAAAGCCGATTTCGAATACACCTTCGCAAACAACCAAACACTTTTGGACCTGAATTCGTCCACAGCTTGGAAATGTGCTTCTTGCCCGGTGCTGCAGACTTCCACAGGACCTCTGTTATACTGCCCTGGAGGGACACCAAATACCGCTTCCACTTGCTCTTTCGACACGCCCTCGTGAATCTGGTCATACTTTACCCAGACATCCCCATACCCATCGCGACTCAGAGTAACCAAGATCGCAATCACCACGAGGAAAACCACACAGATGAACAGCAACTTTGCTCGCATTCGAGTCATAGTCGTTACCCAGTGAACCGCAGTACAGGCGTGCGCCAGAAAGTTGAAGATCAATCTAAATTGACGTTTTCATCGATCCGCAGGATCGTCGATTTGTCGATGAGACTCCAAAATTCAGGCATACCGAGTTTAACCTCTTCGAGGGGTCCCGTTGTACCATTTTCAACCCCTCACTTCGATCGTTCTCGACCTTTTCTACGCTGGCGTAACAAGCATGCCTCAACCCAACCGGCTGCGTCGTTCCTCCAAATCTGCCATTGCTTCGGTTTTCTTCATCCTTTATACCCGAACTTTAACAAGGTTAAGTGGTGTTCGTGCGCACGCTCAAGGAGGGGCCAACGTGCCGCTGCTGGAAGTTAAAACTCTGGTCAAAAGTTATGGACGCCGGCGCGTGGTGGACGGCATCACATTTGACGTCGAACCCGGTGAGGTCGTCGGGTTGCTCGGTCCCAATGGTGCGGGGAAAACAACGAGTTTTCGAATGACGACCGGCCAAACCTCCCCCAATACCGGCCAAGTTTGGTTCAACGGGACGAACGTAACCTATTTGCCCATGTACCGACGAGCCAGGCTCGGGATGGGCTATTTGCCGCAAGAGACGAGTGTCTTTCGTCGGCTCAACGTCGAACAAAATATTTTGAGTATTCTCGAGGTGTTGCCCAAAGCGAGGAGTCTCGGACGGAAACTCACCCGCCGGGAACGTCACAACCGCACCGACCAAGTCTTGGAGCAATTTGGCCTGACTCATGTGCGGAAAAACAACGCCTCACGTCTCTCCGGCGGTGAAAAACGTCGTCTTGAGATCGCTCGTTGTTTGGTTTGTGAGCCTCTCTTGATCTTGCTCGACGAACCGTTCACCGGCATCGACCCCAAGACGATCGCCGACATCCAACAAATCGTTATTCATCTTCGAAATCAGGGAATCGGTTTGTTGCTGACCGATCACAACGTTCGGGAAGCCTTGAAAATTACTGATCGAAGTTATCTCATCAAAGACGGCAAGGTACGAACCCACGGGACACCTCAAGAGATCCTTCACGACGAGATCGCCATCAACGAATACCTCGGAAAAGACTTCCACAAAGACGTCCTTTCCGAACACGAAGCCAATAGCGTCCGACCAATTTCTTCGGCCCCGCGTGAACAGATTCCGCCTCTGAAGTCTCCGCCACCTGAACCAATGCCACAACCGCCTGCCCCGACGCCAACCTCAGTCCCACGAACCAGCACCAAGGACCGACTTCCAACCGAGAAAATTCCTCAGCTTGTGGAACTGCTGAAAAATCCCATTCATCAGGCGACGGCAAAACAAGAGCTGGCCGTGTTGGGAGTGGCTGCCGTACCTTTCCTCCTCGATGCGCTGGAACGTCGCGACGTCGAGTTACGACGCATCGCCCAAGACATCTTGGAAACGATTCACAAGGCTCCCATTCCATTCGACCCCTACGCACCCGAAGCCAACCGAAAAAACCAGATCGAAGCCCTCCGAGAACGTTGGCTTCGTCGGGCTGGTTGATACACCCGGAGATTTACCAACCGTTAGATCTTCCGGTCGAATCTCGGACAACAACACACTACATTGACACTCATTATCTAATCGTTAAAATTTGACAAGTTCTATCTGATCGTAAAACCTACCAAGAATCTACATTTTGGCCATCTCTTAGTCCACATCGTCACAAGGAAGAACGGATGAGCGCTGCTTTGGATAAGCTCGAAACACACCCCCATCAACCTCTCGATCCCCCAACAAACGTTCAAAACCAGAGCGTCCATTGGGTTTACGCAACTGGCGTGCTAGCTATTCATTTGCTTGCGACTCTTGCATTCGTCCCTTGGTTTTTCAGCTGGGCTGGAGTCGCGGTTGCTCTGCTTGGGTGCTATGTTTTTGGGACTTTAGGAATCAATCTCTGTTACCACCGATTGTTGACCCATCGTGGGTTTCGCTGTCCACGGTGGTTAGAACATGGTCTCGCCATTCTTGGCGTATGCTGTTTACAAGACACTCCCGCCCATTGGGTTGCCGTCCACCGAATGCATCACCGCTTTTCCGACCAATATCCCGACCCACATAGCCCCCTGGCCAACTTCTTTTGGGGACACATGGGTTGGCTCTTGGTACAGAACAAAAACCTTGAGCGTATGGAGTTGTATGAACGTTATGTCAAAGACTTGTTACGCGACCGGTTCTATCTGACTCTCGAGCGAGGGGCAAATTGGATTTGGGTGAACCTGGCTCAATGGGCTGTGTTTTACCTAACAGGTTTCGGCATCGGTTACGCTTTGTCCGGTCAAATCATGTCAGGTGTCCAATTGGGGCTCAGCTTGTTAATTTGGGGAGTCTTTCTCCGAACAGTGTTAGTCTGGCACATCACTTGGTCGGTGAATTCAGTAGCCCATCTCTGGGGATACCGAAATTACGAAACCAACGAAGGAAGCCGAAATAACATCTTCGTCGGTTTGATAAGTAACGGCGAAGGTTGGCACAATAACCATCATGCCTTTCCGCGTTCTGCGGCTCACGGTCATCGTTGGTGGGAGTTTGATGTAACCTACATCACCATTCGTGCATTAGCGATGTTGGGATTGGCGAAGGATGTTGTGTTACCGAAAGTGTTAGAGCGTCATCACGGGGTGAATTCGGAGACTCACATCACCTTTACGAAGGTTTCCATAGAAGACGTCACCGCAGAGACAACGAAACTCACGACTGCTGACTTCCCCGAAACAGAGGAACAGGCTGAACTTCCTGCCGCATCCTGAAAGTGCGGGACAAGTGGCGTTTCGTCAGTTCTCTTGCTAATTAGCCATGATGCCATCAAAGTATCAGGCACGCTGCGTCGTGCCGTTCGCCTCTTTTGCTCATAAGTCCATGTGCACCGTGCCTGATACTATCTCCGACCAAAACAAACTTCTAGGATTTACTGCAGGTCCCTTTCTCGATACCGCTCTTGACAGCTGACTTGGCTATTGTTATCAAATCGTCCTTACTACCCAATCAACACGCCTCCAGATGCTCCCGAGGGTAACCAGACCGAAAATAATTTCAGAGTCCGTATGTTGCAAGACCCGAATCGATCGTACCGATCCAGGATTGCGTCCGAGAAAGGATGACATATGCAACTCTTCACCAAGCAGTTCACCAAAATCAAAGAACGACTCCTGAACCTGGAATGTTTGCTATCAACAAAATGGGCTTCTAGCGCCCATAAACGTTTGCAATACCATCAGTGGAGAAATCACCACGGGATTGGTTCGAATGGTTCCGGCCCAGGATACTACGAGCACGACTTCAACCTCTACTGGCATTGGAAAGAATCTAGGGATCCTTCGTGGGTCGACCGTGGGGTGTTTGGTCGCTTGGCCATGAAGGGGGGACGGCTTCTAGAACTATCTTGCGGGGATGGGTTTAACACACGCAATTTTTACAGTTTGTTCGCAAGCCATGTAATTGCGTTGGACATTGACCCTGTGGCTGTTGAGACCGCCAATCGCAAGCACAGCGCACCAAACATCGAGTACCGTGTTGGGGACATGCGAAAAGGCCTCCCAGAAGGTCCATTCACCAATGTCGTTTGGGATGGAGGTATGGAGTACATGTCCCTCCAAGAAACCCAGGTGATGTTTGAGAATATCAAAACAGTGTTAACTCAAGATGGAATTTTCTCGGGATGCGCCATCATCGCTACCGAAGAAATGCGACAAAGCCCACGCTTCAAGCATTTGATCCGAGATGATTCGGAACTTGTCGAATTGTTGAAGCCGTATTTCCCCAACCTTCGGATGTTTACAACGAAAACCTCGTACGATTTGCAATTTTTGTTCTTTTGGGCTTCCTGTGGAGAACTCCCCACAATTCAGGTCGTGTGACTGCCGAGTTGGACATTGATTGATTTTCAGTAAGGTACTCGACGGATTCCCTCTCACACATTTGTTGGGGAGAATGACTTCACTCAAAGGCCAACAGCGATGTCGTTCATCAAGTAACTTTTCAGGGTCGACTCCATTCGTGGAACGAACTCAGTGAACTGGGACTTTGTGGGAATGCGCTCCGAAGGTCCGACTCCTTTGGAAACTCAGAGCTTCAATGAATTACAGCCAGTACCAATACGCCATTGGTAATCGAAACGCGCGTTTTTCTTCGTGGGATTAACTTGGCTGAGGCAATTGTCCGAGATACATGTGTTCCTCATCAGTGATTTTCCACTTGGAATGCCTTACGCGTGCAACGTGCGCCTTGGAGTGATTGGGATTGAAAAAAATCGCTCATTCGGGACGGCAATCTCAATCTACCTACGCATGTGATTGCCTGGGAATGTAAGAAAGACTGATCAGCTTGCATATTCTGCATCTCTTGCAAGTCATTGTGTTCCCGTAATCCTGAGAATTGGCAAGTCAACGTCTACCAGTACGCTCTGTAAAGTGCCAACAGTCACCAGCCCGGACTGATACCGCCTCGCTACAACTAGGAACAACGCCCAGAGTGATGGGCTTCGAGATTTGGCCTTCCAAAAAAAGACGACTCGGTAGATAAACGAAACAGCTAGCTAGTAAACAGTGGAACAAACAGAGCCGTTCGAGATAGTCTAAGAAGCCGACACAAAAGGCCACTCCCACTTTCATCGAAAAAGCTCCCGTTGACATACTTTCCAAGATTGGTTTTATGTGTCCAAACAACAACAAAACACTTAGACAATCCGACTGACAGCATCGAACCAGGATGGGTTCTGGAAAGGATCTCGATTATGCAACTCCAAGGCTCACGGATAATCGTCACAGGCGGAGCTGGATTCTTGGGTAAACATGTGGTCTCTCGGTTGAAGAAGGCCGGATGCGAGTTTATCTACGTGCCCAGGAGCGCTGAATGCGACTTAACGAAAGCCGGCGACATTGAGAACATGATCCAAAACCAGCGGCCCGACGTGGTGATTCACTTGGCCGCCCGAGTCGGGGGAATTGGTGCAAATCGAATCCGCCCCGGCACCTTCCTCTATCAGAACCTGATAATGGGTACCCAACTCATCGAAGCCTGTCGGGACGCTGGCATTGAGAAGTTCGTTCAAGTCGGGACGATTTGTTCGTACCCCAAGTTTACCCCCGTTCCATTCCAAGAATCGGAATTGTGGAATGGGTATCCCGAAGAAACGAACGCCCCCTATGGACTCGCAAAGAAACTCTTGATTGCCCAAATCCAAGCATATGAACAGGAGTTTGGGTTCCAAGGGATCAATCTGTTGCCCGTCAACTTGTACGGTCCGGGTGATAATTTCGATCTCGCCACATCTCACGTTATACCTGCCCTCATCAGAAAATGTTTGGAGGCGAAAGCCGCCGGACGAAAGGTATTAGACGTGTGGGGGACAGGAACACCGACTCGTGAATTCCTGTATGTGGAAGATGCGGCTGAAGCCATAGTGCTTGCCTGCGAAAAATTAACTACATCGGAGCCCGTTAATATTGGTTCCGGTCGAGAAATTTCTATTCGTGAACTGGTAACCCTCATAGCCAAGAAAACGGAATTCGAGGGTGAAGTTCGGTTCGATCCGTCCAAGCCTGATGGCCAACCACGCAGATGTCTCGACGTTGGTCGAGCCGAGGAACTCCTTGGTTTTCGCGCTGCAACTCCGCTGGAAGCTGGGTTAGAGAAAACAATCACATGGTACCAAATGACAAGGCGAGAGCTCTTGGCAGCGGCGTGATTCCGTAACCGGAATTACAGAATGGCCTTGTCCAACCTAACGTGGCCAGGTCCCAGCCTGGTTAAGTCGAAACAACGTCAGATTATGTAGAGAGTGAGTTACTTACGACCGCTCCATAAACAACTCGGTCGCTCGAATCAGAATCAAGACAGTCTTTTTCGTGGCGATTTGTCGAACCTCTACCGCCCACTTGAGAAGCTGTATTTCAATGCGGTATTCTGAAGGAAAATGCGAGCGGAAGGTCGGCAGAACATGGTTCTGATCAGGGAAGGTCTTCCTCGAATGCAAGTCACCCGAATCGAAGGGACACGCGGACTCCCGCGCTTGAATCTCCACGAATTATGGGAATTCCGCGAGCTACTTGGCTTGCTCGTTTGGCGTGATTTACGCATTCGATACAAACAGACCATCCTCGGTGCAGCTTGGGTGATTCTCCCTACGCTGTTGACTGGGCTACTCTTCGCCCTGGTGTTTGGTCGATGGGGTGGCCTGGGGAGCGATCATATCCCGTATCTTCCGTTCTACCTGGCCGCTGTGTTGCCATGGAATTTTTTCAGCAACATCGTCCAGAAAACCGCAGGATGTCTCACGAGTAATTCCCACATCATCAAGAAAGTCTACTTCCCACGACTACTTCTTGCCCTCGAAGCCGTCATTACTGGCTTCGTGGACTTGTTGATAACGTCGTCTCTGTTGATTTTTGCGATGATCTGGTATGGACTGCCCCTCCGCATGGAAATCCTATTGCTACCAATTTTGATACTAATGGCAGCCTTGTGCGGATTGGCCATCGGACTATGGGCGGCAGCGTTTAATGCCTATTTCCGTGATGTGAATATGATACTTCCGCACATGATCCAAATTTGGTTTTTCATGACCCCAATTGTGTACTCGACAAGTATTTTTCCACCAACTGTTGCAACCATCGCCAAACTCAATCCGATGGGAAGTGTCGTAAATGGGTTTCGTTGGAGTCTTTATGGGACTGGACCCGGCCTTGATGTATACGGCATCGCTTCAACGTTCGTCTTTCTCATAATCCTTATTACCGGTGCGTTCTACTTCCGGCATGTCGAGCGCACAAGTGTGGATGTTGTGTAAACTCATGAGTAGTAATCTTGCGATTGACGTTGAGAAACTCGGCAAGCAGTATCATGTCGGAGAGAAGCTGGATACGTTCCCGACATTGCGTGATGCGATTGCTGATGTGTTTAGGGCTCCCTGGAAGAGACTCAAAGATGTCCTCTCTGGAAAAGCTGCCCATGGAAATCAAGGGATTTTCTGGGCTCTGAAAGATATCTCCTTTCAGGTACCCAGAGGAACGGTGTTGGGTGTCATTGGACGTAATGGCGCTGGCAAAAGTACTCTGTTGAAACTCTTATCACGGATCACAGCACCGACGTCTGGATGGGCCAACATCTACGGCCGAGTGGGATCATTGTTGGAAGTTGGAACCGGATTCCATCCGGAACTTACTGGTAGGGATAATATATGGCTCAATGGGGCCATGCTCGGCATGAAGCGTCACGAAATCTTGAACAAGTTTGATGATATCGTCGAGTTCTCTGAAATCGAAAAGTTTCTCGATACTCCCGTCAAGCACTACTCTAGCGGGATGTACATGCGGCTGGCGTTCGCCATCGCAGCACATTTACAACCAGAAATCTTGGTTGTCGATGAGGTTCTCGCAGTCGGGGATGCCGGATTTCAGAAAAAATGCCTTGGTAAAATGGACTCTGTTGCTAGAGACGGGAGAACGATTCTGTTCGTGAGCCACAGCATGGCGGCCATTCAGAACTTATGTCCACAGGTCATGTGGCTCGAGTCTGGGATGGTCCAGAAAATTGGTCCAACCCGCCAGGTCATCAGTGACTATCTGAATTTCATGTCCGAGGTCCAAAAGACCCCCCTGCGCGATCGGAAAGATCGGAAGGGTTCCGGCGGCGTTCGGTTTGTCCAAGTTGCAATCGAAGACGTCGACGGCAATCCGTTGCCTAGTTTCGTGAGCGGAGAACCCGCACAATTAGTTCTATCTTTGGAGAACCAGACAGGAAGGACCCTAAATCATTGCTGCTTCGGGGTGGGGATTGACGATCAACTAGGTCAGAGAATTGCCTTCCTGAATAATCAGTTGGTGACACAAGCTGATCAACTTTTTCCAACAGAACTGCAACGAGTCACCTTTCGAATTCCCCGACTCCCGCTCGTCTCGGGAAAATATGCCATTACCTTGTTTCTATCGAGCAATGGCGATGTGATGGATTGGATCGAAAACGCTGCAGCGTTTTTCGTGGAGGACGGCGACTACTACGGTTCCGGAAAAGTTCAGCCAGCCAGTCAAGGGTCATTTCTCCTGGATTACTCTTGCGAGGTCACCAAGGCAGCATGACGCGTGAATTCACTAACACGGAGTAAGTTTACATGTCCTTGATTCAAGACCTTCGCTTCTTCCGCCACGAAAAAAAACGGTTAGCTCTCGAAAATGGAGTCGGGTTATCCTGGGTTTCGGTACTTCGATGGTTGCCAAATTGGTGGAGTAAACTACCACGAGGTGGCTCCAACCCGGTCACCGACAAATCACCTTGGCTAAACTTCAAGGCACTAAAACGACTGAATCAAATCGTTCGCCCCGACATGAAAGTCTTCGAGTACGGGTGTGGAGGGTCAACTCTCTACTTCGGTTCTCGGGTTGCCAAGCTCGTCTCGGTAGAGCACGATCCCAAATGGTTAGCTCAAATCCAAGAACAAATGGAATCCCAAGAGACATGTGAGTGGGAGAGTTATCTTCGTGAACCAGTTCTGATGAATCCACCTTGGCCGACCAATCCGAGTGACTTGAACTCTTACATTTCTGGAGGGCATGAATATCAAGGTTTGTCTTTCAGTGATTATGTAACCGTCATTGACGATTACCCAGAAGAATACTTTGACCTGATTTTGATCGATGGTCGAGCCCGCCCCTCTTGTTTCAAACATGCACAGTCGAGACTGAAACCGTATGGTTATCTGGTCGTCGATAATATTGATATACCCTATTATTCCACGATATTGCAATTCATTCGGGCCTATGAGTGGCCCGGTTCGATCTATTATGGTCCTGGACCCTATTCACCACGATTCTGGGGGACTGGTGTTTGGCAAAAAGTGCTTTCTACTACACCAAAGTCCAATCCCTACCGATTTGCAACAAGTTGGGACTATCAAAAAGCAATAGTCGAGCCTCATCTAACGCAAGATTCAGTTGTCTTGGACATTGGAGCGGGAAATTTCGCCGCACCACGAGCGAACGTCATTGCTGATTTTTACCCCGACAATCAATTCCACCGGTCGGGGCAAATTCTTGAGGACCGTCCTCTTGTTGTCTGTTCCGTCGAACGGCTTCCGTTTTTAGAAAAAGCCTTCGATTTTGTCATCTGTTCGCATGTCCTTGAACATGTCGATAGGCCTACACAGGCTATGGGCGAATTGAGCCGTATTGCTGCGTCCGGATACGCCGAAACGCCAGCGTATGGAAAGGATGCCCTGGTCGGTTCCGGATTCATGCATCAGTGGCAAGTCGTTGAGTTTGAAGGGATTATGCATTTTTTCGAGTATAGCGAACGACAAAAAGAAGCCCATACGACTTCTCCGTTCATGTCAGATTGGATGCGACCAGACTATCACCCGTGGCAACCGTTTTTCTGGGAACGTCATGATATTTTTAATGCTCAGTGCCTCTGGCACGAGCCCCCTATCGTGATTGAGCACCGTCGTCCCAATTCAACTCTCAACTCCCTTCCGGAATGGAAGCCGGTTCCCGAAAGTCAATTGATGACTTGGCGGCCCTTACTAACGCCCGACGAGATTAGCCTCTTGGAAAAGCGTCTCGCTACACCGGATGGAAAGAGACCTATGAAATATGTTGATAATGCCTTCGTTAGTGAAGATGGCTTGATACGGTACCCTGTTCGCGGCAAACGTATCTACTGTGAGATGAATGGGTAAATCAATCGGCAGAACTTGTGAGGTGCGTCCCCACGGCCGTCTCCCGCACCTCACACACCTACGGAATGGTGGTCATGAACAAAGTCGCGATTATATTCGGAACGCGCCCGGAAGCCATTAAGATGGCGCCCATCATTCTCGCGATGAAAGGCGATCCTCGATTTCGTGCGGATGTGTGCGTCACGGGCCAACATCGCCAAATGCTCGACCAGGTTCTCCAGACGTTTGATATAACCCCCGACTATGACCTAGCCGTCATGACTCATAACCAGGGGTTAGCCAGCCTAACTGGGAAGTTGCTGGAATCTCTTTCGATATATCTGCAGGTCAACCAACCAGAACTAGTCCTGGTCCAAGGAGACACCACGACTGTAATGTGTGCAACGCTCGCTGCCTTCTATCTCAAAATCCCGGTAGGGCATGTCGAAGCGGGGTTACGATCAGGCGACATCTACTCCCCTTGGCCCGAGGAGGCCAACCGAACGATCGTTTCCCGTATCGCTCGGTTACATTTTGCCCCGACTCTACAGAGTGCCTCCAATCTCCAGCGAGAAGGCATCCCAGCCGAACAGGTGTATGTGACGGGAAATACTGTTGTCGACGCCCTTCAACTCGTTCGACTGCGACTCAAAAACCGACCAGTGTCCATCCCCAAACTCGATGCGATTTTGGCTCTCAATCCTGAACCTGACATCGTTTTGATTACCGGACACCGCCGTGAGAACTTTGGCGTCGGGTTCGAATCAATCTGTCGAGCGATTCGGGAATTGGCCGGACGGTTTCCAAACGTTCATTTTGTTTATCCCGTTCATTTGAACCCCAACGTGAGAAATCCGGTTGAAAAGATTCTTGGTGGTCAAGAGATCACCAACATCCATCTCTTGGAACCATTGGGCTATTTACCATTTGTTTCTTTGATGGAACGCGCCAAACTCATTTTGAGTGACTCCGGTGGAATTCAGGAGGAAGCTCCGAGTTTAGGGAAACCGGTGTTAGTGATGCGTAACACGACAGAACGCCCCGAAGGTGTCGATGCAGGAATGGTCAAGTTGGTCGGGGCTCGTTTTGAAACGATCGTAAAAGAGACATCAGAGCTCCTATCTGATGAAGTTGCCTACACACGAATGACTCAAGGCGAGAACCCTTATGGGGATGGCCGCGCAGCTAAGAAAATCATTGCCATCTGCCACGACTTTTTCACTGCCAGGCCTGGGATGGATTCACTGCCCAAGGTCGCTTAAGCGGACTCAGTGTTCGTTGCCTATTGGATCGCGAATAAGCACACGCAAAGATGACTCGCTCCATTTTCCTAATAGGAAATTTCATGATAGAACTCCTGAAAAGAATTCCAGGCGTGCGGCAAATTGGGCGGACCCTTCTCCATTCCTATCGGCAGCACTTAGCGGAACGACAAGCTCGTGTAGACTTGGCGGAGACCAGAAAAGCACTCAAACATGCAACTCAGAAAAGAATCGTGATTGGGGCTTCGGGTTTATACGATCCGGGTTGGATTCCGACCGAAATCGGTGTCCTCAATGTGCTCAAGAAGTCGGACTGGAACGAGTGTTTTGCAAGGAATTCGATCGACGCCCTGTTGGCCGAGCATGTTTGGGAGCACCTCACTCTCGACGAAGGGCGTCTCGCGGCTCAGCATTGCTACAGCTACCTCCGACCAGGCGGAAACCTACGGGTGGCCGTTCCCGATGGAAATCATCCGGATCCGGAGTATATCGAAAATGTCCGTGTCGGGGGGACCGGACCTGGCGCCCACGATCATAAGGTCTTGTACACATATCGGGCTTTCGAAGGATTGTTCGAAGAGGCTGGTTTTGAAGTCACGTTGCTCGAGTACTTTGATGAACAGGGAACATTTCACTACACCAACTGGGATACAACGAATGGAACGATCCTCCGATCACACAAGTTAGACGAACGGAACACAGATGGTGTGTTGAACTATACGTCGTTGATCTTGGACGCAAGAAAACCTCGCACTTAGGAGCCGAGATTCATTCCTCGGATTGCGTTTCATGTCCTCCACAATCCCCATTGTGCTGTTTACCTATGCTCGGCCTAGGCATCTCGCATCTGTTCTTGAACATCTGAAAGCGAACAATGTCCCGAGAATCTGTGCTTACAGTGACGCACCCAAACACGAATCGAAGACTGAGGCGGTTCAAGCGGTCCGTAAACTGTTACGCGGTGTAGATTGGTGCGACATAGAAATAGTCGAACGAACTGAGAACTATGGCCTTGGGCGGTCGATTTTGAGTGGCCTTCAGGAAGTGTTTTCGCGATATGAGGCTGCTATCATTTTTGAAGATGATCTGATTTGTGTCCCCGGTGCTTATAATTATCTTTGTGAGGCACTGCGACATTATCATGACGATTTTCGGGTCATGAGCGTGACTGGTTGGACGCATCCCAAGGTCACTCCATCGTCCGTCACCGACCAACCGTATTTCGACGGCCGAGCAGAATGCTGGGTTTGGGGTACCTGGAAACGTGCTTGGTCCGGGATGGAAACAGACGCGTTGACGCTGCTCCAGAAATGCGAAGCTCGTAAGATTGACGTCGCCGCGTACGGAATCGATCTGATCCGCATGGCACATACCGAACGCGAGAAGAACATCTGGGCAGTTCGCCTCATCTTGCACCATCTCTTGCAAGGAGGATTGTGCATTCGACCGCCTTGGAGTATGGTCGAACACATAGGTTTCGACCAGGAAGCAACGAATGCATCCGATAGTGGCGATTGGGCAGCACCACCTTTGCGCGCCTGCCCTCCTGTCCCATTAACATGGCCAATACCAGTCTTGCATTCCGAATGCTCTCGATTATGGAGCCAGAAATATCCGGCCCCCCAATCAACATCTTTCTTTCGAAGAGCTATTTCGAGGGCAAAGTATTATTTCTTCTCTGCAGCGCGTAGAGTTCTCCCTCAATTCTGATGGGATTGTGGAACAAACGGCACTTCAGCGTTGCGGTTTTGCAAGCGTTATGTTGGTCGATTGATTCGATAACTACCCGAGCCACTCCTCTCATCCTCACATTCCAACACTTCACAGAATATCCCATTCCAAGAAATGTGCGGTTCTCAAGCTCCTCTTGGACTTTCACCAGACCCATAATAAAGCTAATCTCACATGGGCCATCCTATGGAAGAGATATAACTCATTTCCTTCTCATTCGAAAGGACCACTCTTATGGTTACTCGATTGCTCCCTCCTACAGGGATTCTTCGGTTCGCACGGCGTATCCTCGGTAAAGTTCGAAATGCATCATCGCTGCCGACACGACATGCCGAAATCTATTCGAATTACGCTGAGGCTTCCCGAGCGTGCGATGGTTGTGATTATGAGTTCGATCAAATTGTTGAAACAGTTTATCGTAAGACGCTTATCCTCCGTGAAACCCTTCAACAAGGTGCGTTATCTGCCACACCTCAAGACACGCAGCTTCTCCTTGGTGTGAAGATTGCAGGAGGTTCCTCAAAAACGGGAACGATTCACGTACTGGACTATGGAGGAGCTTGTGGAGCTCATTACTACACAGTGAAAGCTGCTCTTGGAAACACAGATTCTTTACGCTGGCACGTTGTCGAAACGCCTGCGATGGTTGCAAAAGCGAAAGGGTTGGAAAATCAAGAGCTCAAGTTTCACTCGACGTTAAGTGCTGCTCGAGAAATTTGTCCAACTCCCGATTTGGTGTTTTCCTCTGGAACACTCCAGTGCGTTCCTGACCCGCACGCATCTCTGCAAGAACTCCTGGCAATCGGAAGTCAGTATGTCTTGTTGAATCGACTCGGCCTGAACTCGGGATCGACTGATGTGTTCACTGTGCATACCTCTCGCCTCAGTGCTAATGGACCAGGGCCACTCCCCGACGGCATTCAAGATCGCGAAGTTCGATATCCGTTCCAATTCATAAGCAAACAAGCTCTCGACCAAGCTGTTTTGCAGCAATATGCCATTCGGTTGCACTTTGATGACGCGTCGGGGATGTTCCAAGTGGGCCCGGAGTTGATCCTGGGCTGTGGTTACTTACTCGAAAAACGAAACGGATGTAGTTCGTGTCGGTGACAATAAGACTTATGAGAGGTGGGCATTGGTCCACCTTTCCAACAGAACTTAACAAAGACGAATCCCTCAGCCTCCGCCTACCGCAATCTTGCAATACACTCACCTCACAACTTCAATACCCAAAAAGTTTATACACATCATTTGTACATGGACGCTTCCGGTCTTCTGTGGTTAGAATGCATAGCATCTTCTTACGCTCAACGAAAGGATTTGCGATGACCACCCCTTTTTCTTTCGCGGAATTGATAAAACGTGTGCGTTCCGGAGATCAAGATGCGGCATCTGACCTTGTGAAGCGTTATGAACCGGCGATACGTCGTGCGATTCGTTTTCGGTTAACGGATGCTCGTCTTGGTGCTGTGCTCGACTCGATGGACATATGTCAATCGGTCATGGCTAGTTTCTTCTTGCGTGCTGCTACCGGTCAATTCGAATTGGAAGAACCTTCACAATTACAGAAACTGCTAGTGGCGATGGCCCGGAACAAGCTGGCCATGAAGGCTCGCTCCGAACAAGCTCAAAAGCGAGATAACCGTCGGCTCGTTGGTGGTAATGTGGAGGATCAAGGAGTCGCCGCCACAGGGGCAAGTCCGAGCCAAGCCGTCTCCGCCAAGGAAATGATCCAAGAAGCCTACAAGCGACTGAGTGACGACGAACGCCAAATCGTAGAACTCCGCAACCAAGGGATGGAGTGGAGCGACATTGCCAAGCAACTCCAAGCGAGTCCCGAAGCTCTCAGGAAAAAACTGGGACGAGCTTTAGACCGTATCGCTCAAGAATTAGGTGTGGACGATGGCATGGAAGGATAACACAGGTCATTCCAACCACGATTCTCAAAGTCTTGTCGAATCCCTCCTCTCCTCCCAACGCGAGAGTTGGCAAATTGGAAAACCACGGTCCGTCGAAGAATTCCTCATTGACGAACCCTCACTTATGATGAACCAAGACGCCGTCTTGGATTTGATCTATCAAGAAATCACCCTCCGCGAATCCCATGGCGAGAAACCTAAGTTCGAGGAATACTCTGTCCGGTTTCCCGATCTCAGCGAACAACTCGAAATCTTATTCGAAGTCGAAGCTGCACTTGATCCACAAGCGCTACTGGAAGTGGGTATTTCAATCAATGATCAGACAGACATCGGTCCCTCCGTGCCCCCCCCACTGCACCCGTCGCCTCTTGTTCCAGGATACGAGGTGTTAGGAATCCTCGGACTTGGTGGCATGGGCGTCGTCTATAAAGCCCGTGATACACGGTTGAATCGAATCGTTGCATTGAAGATGTTGTTGGCCGGAACCGCCGCGATGACCGAACAACTTACACGGTTCCGGTTAGAAGCCGAAGCGTTGGCACAAGTTCAACATCCAAACATAGTTCAGATATTCGAAGTGAATGAAGTCAACGAGCAACCGTACTTCGTACTCGAATACGTTTCGGGTGGTAGCCTTTCGCAGCGACTAAACAAGAATCCGGTCGATGAAAAGGAAGCGGCGAAGTTCATCGAGGTGCTCGCCAGAGCTATCCACGCCGCGCACCAAGTTGGGGTTATTCATCGCGATTTGAAACCAGCGAACATTCTCTTATCCAGTCTCTCGGAGGAAGAACCGACGGAGAAAATCAACTCCCCGAGTAGGACCAATGAACAGTCAGCCATGTTAGCCGCAACGTTTGTTGAAGAAAAGCCACCTCTTGATCCTCTTCAACAGCTAACGCCTGTAACCCAAGCCTCTGTTCCAGGGGTCAAGGAGCCAACATTAGGCCTCTCCGAATTCACTCCGAAAATTACTGATTTTGGCCTCGCGAAGATGATCAGAGAGGTCGATGGCATGACTGTCTCAGGTGATTTTCTTGGAACGCCGAGTTACGCGGCACCCGAACAAGCGCTTGGTAATTTACACGCCATAGGGCCGCACACAGATGTCTATGCACTTGGTGCGATCTTGTATGAGTTACTCACAGGTCGGCCTCCATTTAAAGCTGCATCCATCCTTGAAACTCTGGACTTGGTTCGCTCAAGTGAGCCAGATTCGCCACGACGTTATCATCGAAATATACCCAAAGATCTTGAGACCATATGTCTGAAGTGTTTGCAGAAAGAACCATTGCGGCGTTATTCGAGTGCGCTGACGCTGGCCGAAGATCTCACAAGATTCCAACGCGGAGAACCAGTTCTCGCCCGACCCGTCGGACCGATCGCAACTGTGATCAAATGGATCCGACGAAAACCTTCCATCGCAGCGGCCATCGGCACTGTGTTTTTGGCTGCAGTCGTGACGATCATCGTTCTGTGGAAATCGAATGTGGACCTGGCGGCCGCGGCCAGTCGCGAACGAAGGCAGAAAGAATTCGCTGAGGAAAGTTTTCGTGCTGCTCTGCTCGCTGTCGATGAGATGTTGACGGAGGTTGGAGACGTTGAACTCGCTGATATTCCACAGATGGGACCCGTTCGGAAACGGCTTCTGCGAAAAGCCAAGCTGTTCCACACAAAGTTCTTGGCCAAACGAGAAGATGATCCAGAAGTCCGTTATCTTGCCGGTAGAGGGTATGCAAGACTCGGCATGATCGAGGGCTTGTTGGGCGATGAAGACGCTGCCGAGGAAGCACTCCGTAGAGCCATTGAGTTGTTGAAGCAGGAATCGGCGTCCCGCGAGGTTTCAATCGAGTTGGCGAAAGCACATCATGATCTCGGTGTGTTACTGAAAACGCTCAAGCGAGAACGAGAGGCCATATCGGAACTGGAAACGGCTTGCCGATTAAAAAAAGCCAATTATGACAGCGTTTCACCTCACGAAAGCCCAGACTTACGTTTGGATTATTCCAGCAGCATCTACCATCTCGGAGCTGTGTTGGCGAAAATTCCAGAACAGTCGGATAAAGCGGAAGCCCAGTATTCAGCGGCGTTGAAAATTCAGAATGAACTGCTGCAACAACTTCCGAAAACCCAAAAGTATCTCGCCGCTGTCGCTAGGAGTCTCAATAACTATGCTATCTTGATTCGAGATCAAAAACCTGATGATGCCGAAACGATGTTACGGCGAGGTCTTGCTATTCAACAACAGTTAAAGAAACTCAATCCTGACAATCCCTCGTATGGACGGAAACTAGCGGAAATCAGGAATAACCTCGGTGAGTTAGCTCAACATAATTCGCAATACAAGGAAGCCGAGTCGGAATATAAACAAGCCATAGCCATCATGGAACGGTTGGTGCGAGATTTTCCAACGATTCCCCACTATCAACTTCGGGTCGCTCAGATCTCGACAAACCTTGGGTTGTTGTATGAAGAGAATAAGAAGCCAGCCGAAGCGATAGAGTATTTTCGTCGTTCGGTTCGTCACTACGAGACACTTATTCGGGAGCACCCCAAAGTACCTGAATATCGCTATTGGCTTGGGAGAGGGCTTTGCGGCGTCGCCAGAAGACTCGAGAGTCAGAGAGACCTACCCGAGGCCATGAAATATCATAAAAACGCTGTCGTGGTGTTCGAGAAACTCATTCGCCAAGCCAGCACACCTCGGTACGAGAGTGAATACGCCATGGCACTTCACAACTACGCTAAAGCAGGTCTTTCCCATTCGGACGAGAACGATGTTGCAGCATTCCGTCTTGCCTCCAAGCTGATCAACAAGTCTGTTGTTCATCAAACTCTGGCAAAAAAACGATCTCCGAGTACAACTTTATACAATAAGCGGCTTGCTACCCATTTCGATGTGCTCGCTTTCGTCAATTATACATTAACAGACCACTCTGCTTGCGTACGTGCGGCGAAAGGTATCTCGACTTGTTATCCTGAACATGCCACTAAGTGTCTTAGGGCGGCAAATTATATTGCCTGGAGTGTCCTGTTCTGCGATCGTGATTCGAAACTAACTGCTAACCAACGCATTCAAACGAAGAAGCACTACCTCCGGTTGACTTTGGAGCATCTCGAAGCAATCGTTTTACTTCCCGATGTCGATGGCGATGAGGTACGAGCAAGTAAGGCCTTAGCAGTTCTCAGCGAGTCTGAATGGAAAGACGACCCACGATTTCAAAAACTCCTACTCAAGGTCAACAACCTTCCTGAGGCTGTTGATGCCTAGAGAGTCTTACAATTTTACGTAGGGTGCACCTCGCCACGTTGCGAGTCCGCCGCCAAGTCTTATCATGCGATGTACCTTCGAAATCCATCAAGTAGAACTTTCGATACGTTCTTGCAGCCTCGAATGAAAGTGGGGCACTCAGAACCATATTCGGAATTGGGCTGTCGCTTCAATATCCATAGGTTGCGGATCTGTCACGGGTGTTATGACCGCGATCGCCAACCACGAGTTTCGACCAAAGCGCAAGTTCACACCGTAAGTCAAATTCACTTCGTCAATGCCACCGATGGGATCCTCGAAAGTAATTAGATTCCTATGATTCAGAGGAGTCGTAACGTGGACCTCAAACGTGGGTATGATTGCCGTGAGACAGCGTGTTCGATTTGACGTATGGTATAAGTAATACCCAACGCCGATGTCCGTGAAGAGAAATGTGATGTCTCTATCATCGGTTGGAATGTCCAGAGCCGAAAATCCATGAACGTACCATTCATTGTGATTCCATAACCAACCGATGTAGGGTTGCAAGACAGTGGTGTGCGGGGTGGCAGTTGGTAAATCGACCCCACCCACGACGTCGGGGCCTGTCGGGACGGTCACGGCTAACCCCGCCGATATCCAGTTGTCGTTAATGGGATCGGCATACAATGCGGCTTTGAACGAAAGTGTCAAATCACCGAAGGCAGTGCTCGTCCCATCAAACTCGCCCGTGCCCCGGATATCGATTGTGTTGAGTGGAAGATTTAGCCCAAAAGATGCGTATCCATTGAAGACCGTTTTTTCGAACCCGAAGGTTTCTCGATAAAGATCGACACGTGCGTCTGGAAAACCTAAACGACGGTTCAAGTCCCCATTCAGGTTGTTGAAATAGTTGAAAGCAAAATAGAAGCGATCGATTGGCCGGGGGCTGCTGTTATCTGCGACTTTGAAACCGCGTGGGCCTGGCAACATAAGTATTCGTGTGTCTTGGATTAGGTTCTGGTTTGGAAAATCTGGGTTGAGTATGAGATCGGATGGGGGTCTCGTGACAGGAGGAGGTTGGTCGCCAAGCATTTCAGGAGCCGACCGAAGTTCCGTCGTTGGCATTTGCATCGCCATGGAAGATTGTGGGTTGAAGAGTCCAACCAATTGTTGTCGTGCATTCGGAGCCGTCATGTCCGGAGCAGGAAGGGGTGTCGCAAGACTGGATCCAGGGGCTTTTGTCTTGGCTTGCGGGCTTGGCGGCAGAGCGTTTCCTGGTCCTTTCGCTTTTCCTTTGATCACTTCCTGGCCCCCTGCCACGTTCACAAATCGAACGAAGTGATTAGTGTTCGATACGAACGACAATGCGAGAAGAACCACGAATCTGGTCATCCATACCGCCATGATAACACCTTCCTTGATGTTCATTCGGATTGGAGAGGAGGTATCGATCTATACCAATATCATCGTGAAGCAGAGAGATCACAATAGACTTCAAATGATTCCAAGGATACTTTCGGGTGCAAATGATAAAGTACAAACCAAAGAAGTGCCTTATTCGTGATGACCAAGACGAACCATACAATCCATCCAGTTGTAGAGTTCCAAAACAATGGGCGGACCAAGGAGTCACAACGGAAGTGCAAAACGTTGAACTCTTGGTCTGCCTGGTGCACCGTTCCCGAGCCAATATCCATGAGAGCGATTTAAGACAGTTCATCGAACAGAAGCGTTAAGGTGACCCGATAGTGTTGACCTCTATCCGTTTTTTACGGTTTGTATTCGAAGCTGATCTTCGTGAAGTTTAATGACAACGTATCTACTGGAACGTTTTCTCCAGAGCTACCACCAGATTGATAGGAGGAGATTAACACAGGTTTCATCTCGAACATCAGATACTCTTGGGACGTCTCACCTGCCCGAAGACAAGTCAATACAACATCTTCGGTAATGTGTTTGCCCTCGGCACAATACTGCATCAACTTTGGTGTCGCCTTATTGGCTCGCATCACAAAGGTCAGATCGCCGAAATTCGATGAGTCCTTGTCATCTGATTGGTCCTGGGTTCCTTCGTTGGTTTCTCCCCAAGACCAAGATAACACTTCGATCTCATTTTCGACGCTCCTGTCGGTCGATTCTCCCGCAACTCCGTTGAGTTTCAAGAAATAGTCGGATTGGGTTGGTTGCGATCCATCTTGCGTGAAGTCGGACAGACAACTCGATTCGATGTCGGACCGGTCTTGAGGATCGTCGGTTGTTCCCGTATCGTTACCCCGTATTCGAGAGAGGTCGTTGGAGTTCCTGCCGAGCGTTCGACTCGCCGAGTCGTCATTTCCCCTTTCGTTGACATTGAACTTGACGGAGTTAACTTCACACCATTCTTTGTGCCGAGGGTCCTTTGATTCGCCTTCGACTCCTGAAATATCCAAGAAATATTCCGAGACAGCTGTAGTTTCACATCGTGTTCCTTCGTGGCATTCAGTCGATTCGCAGTTCTCGATTTCTGTGTAGAGAATGACATGGCAATCTGGAGGTTGAGCAACTGGGTTTCCTTCGACGGTCGAAGGAACAGCTCGGGTTTCGAGTTCGTCAACTGTCAAACGAATGCGATTGGCGAAAGTTTTCATCTGTTTTCTCCAGCGTTTCAGAATAGGAGTGCTTGGTGAAGTCATGTTGTTTTTGGGTGCCCACCAATCAAATTGCGAACCAACCCGCCACCGGACAAAAACCAAAAGAAAAAATCTTCTGAGTTTCGTGTGCCCTCGCGGATATGGCTCTAACCTATTATTGGGCTGAGGTTTGTGGTGACCTCAAAGGCGTCGTCGAGGGAAATGTTTCCTTCCGGTCGGACACCTTGGCCTCAGACTCATAAGGAAATGGCAACGACAAAAAGAGGTTCCTATTGGGGATTAGAATGAAACAGGTGGCTCAAGGAATTTGGAAGTTGTCGGGGTTCCACAGGCACGCCTGGAACGTCTATTTGGCAGGGGACGTATTGATTGACGCAGGGACACGCTGGGATAGAGGGCGGCTGCTTTCCCAACTCCGTCGGCAAGTTGTTCGAACGTTGACGCTTACTCATTGTCATCCGGACCACCAAGGCTCGGCAGCTTATTTGTGTCAACGTCTAAACATCCCCTTGGCATGCCACGAGGCCGATGTGGCTGCCATGGAAGGCCGGGAGCGGATGCACCCTAGAAACAGACTGTTGGAACTCGGCGAGATGTTTCTCGCCGGTCCGCCGCATCCAGTGGATCATGTCCTTCGCAATGGCGATGTCATTGGAGATTTCCGTGTGGTCCACACTCCCGGACACACTCCGGGACATGTGCTCTACTTCCGGGAGTCCGATCGAACTGCAATCGTCGGAGATCTGCTCGTCAATATCAATTTCCTTACCGGACGGATTCGGGTCGGCATTCCACCCTGGTTTGTGTCTCACGATTTTCGAGAGCACCGGATGTCCGTTTCTCGGCTTCTGGAACTCAGGCCAAAACTGGTTTTATTTGGGCATGGTCCCGCCTCGACCGACATCAAAGCTATGGCTCGCTTCGCACTCGATGGCTAACCACCTTTTATGATTGACGTCACCCTGACACTCGTTTTACTCGTGGTTTTTTCTAGCTTGCTAACGCAAGCGACATTTGGTTTTGGCCACGCGCTCGTGGCCATGCCGTTGTTGTCGCTGTTTCTGAGTGTCCAATTCGTGACGCCTTTGGTGGCGTATCTAGGTTTCACAGTCTCCGTTGGAATCCTCATAAGTGAATGGAACCAAATCGACTGGAAGCATTGCCGTGGGTTGCTCGTTGGTGGTGTGATCGGCGTTCCCATTGGGCTGTACTGGTTAAATCAAGCGCCCGAGTCCTTGATCAAAGTCGTGTTGGGCCTTGTCATCATGGGATTTGCTCTCTTCCAATTATTCACTCCGCGAGGCTTGCATCTCCAAGGCGAGAAAGGTGCTGGCGTGTTTGGTCTCGCCGCGGGACTCTTGGCTGGGGCGTATAATACGGGAGGACCGCCTGTAGTACTCTATGGGACGTTCCGACGTTGGCCTCGCGATACGTTCCGCGCAACCCTCCAGGGGTTTTTCCTGGTCATCAATCCGATCGTTCTGGTCGGACGTGTTGTCAATACTTTTACAGATCCAACTTGTTTTGGATATCAGTTTGCGGCACTTGTCTTCGCGTATTACTTTGCCGCTTTCCCGATTGCCGTTGTGGCCATTTTGCTTGGTGGAAACCTGGCCAAACAATTTGCAAGCGATCGATTTACGAAATACGTCCACGTGTTGTTGCTCGGAGTCGGGACAATGTTATTGATCCAGGCAGGATCGGGATGGTTCAATTCGTGATTGGTGTTGGAGACCCAGGTTCATTTCCGCATGATGCGATCTTACAAACACTTGTCGGCGAGAAGGCACAATGGCTGGTACTGCTCGTGACCGTTGTCCCATATGGGTAAACTTGATTCTCCAGGGCTTGATTTTGTATTCAGTCATCACGATTTGTTTGGAAACCATGCCGGAGCTTGCTCCCTACAAGACGTTCTTTTGGTATTCCGAATCAATAGTCACAATCCTGTTCACCCTGGAATATGTGATATTCTGGGTGCTGAGCGATGAAAAGTGGAAATACCCATTCCGGTTTTATTCGGTCATCGATCTAATTTCGATACTGCCTTTTTACCTCAGCCTTGGTGTGGACTTACGGGCCATGCGAGCGTTGCGATTTTTGCGGATCTTCCGAATCCTCAAACTTGGTCGTTATAGTGAGGCCGCCGATACTTTGAGTTTGGCGTTTCGACGGTGTGCTCCGGAACTTTCCGTGACGGCGTTGATGACGGTGTTGGTCATCCTTGGGGCTTCGATGGGGCTCTACTACGCCGAAAACCCCGAGCAACCGCAAGCCTATACCAGTATCCCAGCTTGTTTTTGGGGCACCATTGTTACTCTGACGACCGTGGGCTACGGAGACGTCGTTCCTCAGACGTTAGTAGGCCGATGTCTCGCCATGATCGTGATGCTTGCCGGGATTGCGTTGGTGGCTGTGCCAACAGGTTTATTATCAAGTCAGTTGACTGAGATTTTGAGAGAACGACGAGAGTCTCAACAAGAGCGAATGAAAAGTTTGGTGCACTATCGAGACGATTGATCTTCGAATCATGTACGAACCGTTGGGGATGCAGGATCAAGCTGATGAAAGTCCGGCTCAACCACAAAGTGATGTGCAACAAAAAGGTCCACAGATTCTCCGTGGTGCTCGAATGCCCATTTCGTCCCGAAAGGAATTTCCTCTTTGTGTTTCGCGATTCTCGCCCCGAAGCAGACGACTGTGCGTTGATCGTCGAAGACGTTTACGGATGGGACGCGACTAATCAAGAACTCCTAGTTCGAACGATGGAGTGGAACATCGATGAATGGGTCCATCGCGACGATCCCACTGTTGAGGAACAATTCGATGACGTGAAATTTCAGTTGATATCTGTCGCGGGGTGCACTTATTACCCGCCCTGAGAATGGGCCCTACCGATTCGGGACGGTCGGATACGGAGGCATTTCTTTGAGGCCACGACTTGGAGCGACGGCTCCACGGAGTCCGAGAAGTTCAGGGTGCCGAGCAAGTTTGTCGGCGAATGTGGCTGCGTCTCGGAGGATTTGTTGGACTCGTGGCATGAGGTTGTTGACCGACGTAATGGTCTTTTCCACACCATTGTAAATCGTCGGGTCGCGCAATAGTTTTTGGATTGTTCCATTGCCGCGATTCAGGAGCTTGAGGAGGGAGTTGGTTTCATCCACTACGGTATTGATTTTTGCAATCATGCACTCGGTCCGATAGAGCATGATGGGACCGCGTTTGGCAAGGTCTTTCGAAACGACACGGACGTCGGAAAGAATGCATTTGATGTCGCCAAAAGAATCTCTGGTTGAGGCAATCAATTCACGAGCATCGTTAAGAAACGCAGTGGCATTTTCCGTCAGCTTGTCGAGGTCGTCGGTGCCGTTCTTGAGGTTCTTCAATATTCCCATCACGGACTTTCGGTTCTGCTCGTTGAACACGTCGGCGACGTTCGTCGCAGTCTGTTCGATACTCTTGATGGTGCGGGAGATGTTCTCTTCGTTCGTCGCCAGGAGCAGATTGGCCCGTTCGGTGATACGCGTGAGCATTCGCGCTGCAAGCTGAATTTCGTCGATCGTGATTGCCAACTCCGGCATTTGCTTGCGGAAGTCTTTGACCAACGCCAAGACCTCGGCGTTGGTCTTCTTGACGTCGGGAATGCATTTCCGGACGTCCTTGACGAGGCCTTGTACCTCGGCGTTGGTTTTCTTCAACTCCGGAATGGACTTGCGGACATCCTTGGTCAAGCCTTGAATTTCTTCGTTCGTCTTGGCAACCTTGGGGATGAACTCGCCCACGTCTTTCGAAAGATCCTGAATTCGTTGATTCGACTTTTTGATTTCCGGAAGAAAGTTGCGGACCTCTTTGGCCAGCCCTTTAATTTCGGTCGTCGTCTCGGTGAGTTTGGGCAGATACTCGGTAAACTTCTTGAGTAATTTCTGAACGTCTTTGTTGGTGTCTTGGAATCCGGGAGAAATTTTTCTCGCATCCTCCGCGAGGCCGCGGATTTCTTGATTGGTTTTATCGAGCTTGGGGATTGTATCGCGCGCTGCTTTCGTGAATTGGCGGAATTCGTCAAGGGCAGCTTCGGCTTTCGGCGCTATTTGTTCCAATCGTTTGAACGTCTTGCGAAGGTCCTTCAGGGCCTGTTCGGCTGGGTTAACCAACCGAGAAGCTTCTTGGACCATCTCACGAGCGTCAACCCGGAGTTTGCCTTGCACCGTGCTACCCGGAGGGAGCGGGTTGCGGTCGAGTTCTTGACCATCTTCCGCCTCGGTCGAAACGAGTTCGATCGAGGCGTCTCCGCCAAACAACCCTTTCGTGAGTGTCGGTTCGTCGCTCTTGCGAAGTTTGAATTTCGGATCGACGCGGATGCTCACAAGGACTTGGCCCGTGAAGTCGTCGAGTGAAAGCGATTCGACTTGTCCAATTTTCACCCCCGAGCGAACGACTGGTGTTCCCGGTCCGATTCCAGCAGCATTGTCGAAGGTAATTTGGTAACGGTCAGAGGACTGAAACGCAGTCGGGAGTCCCCCAAACAGGAGGATCATCACGGCGAGCAAGACGAGGGCACCGAGGACGAAGATGCCCAATCGAAATCGTACTTTCTGCTCACTCATCGCCGCCCCTTCATCCGAGCCTGAAACTGAGCACGGCCTTGCTCACTCCCTATCCAACATCAAGTCGAGGCCCCAACACTCTCGTAGGATCAGCTCCGAATCCTGCAATGTGTTAAATCAAAAACGACAGCACAATGATGCAAAATCGACTGTTATTGTATTCTGCTAACCCGTCCTCATTTCCATGGCTCGATACGATTCAGAAACTGACCTAAAATGGTTTTCGAACCAATTATCCCACTCGACCGTTTTGATCGTGCCAGGACGTCTCGAACCGTTTCGATGCTCACGCTCTCATAAGATAATCGGATGCAACGCAACGCCTTTTTTCACAAAACGAAGACCCTCCGAAAGAAGTCTCGAGATTTCGGCCCAACACACTTCCATTGCTTCCTTCGGACCATGCGGCTCAATCCCGAAAGCTACCGATCCAGCTTTCCCGAGATTCCGATGGTTGACAGCCAACGAAGACAAAACTGGCCGGAACCTAACCGACGTCAACTTCTTCGGCCTCGTGCGCCCCAATGAATTCTTGGATACGAGGATCGCTCGATTGCCGGAGTTCTTCGGTTGTCCCATCAAAGAGAATCTGGGGTTCATGGTCGTTGAGCCGGCCCAAAGGGTAAAGCATGATTACGCGTTCGGCGACCTTCCAGACCGTTTTCATTTCGTGTGTCACTATGATGCTAGTAATCGGGTGTTGCTGCCTTGTTTGCACTATCAAGTCGTTGATGACTTCAGTCATGATCGGATCGAGCCCAGTCGTCGGTTCGTCGTAGAGCATGACTTCTGGATCCAAGGCCAAAGCTCGTGCTAGACCCACACGCTTCTTCATTCCGCCCGATAGCTCCGAAGGATATTTCTCCTCAACACCAAATGGCAGCCCGACTTCTTGAAGACGTTGTTTGACGTTGTCGTCGATTTCCTTGGCCGAAAACTTCCGTTGTTCCCGTAAGCCAAAAGCAACATTGTCGTAGACCGTCATGCTGTCGAATAAGGCTGCACCCTGAAACAAGAACCCGATGCGCAATCGTTCCTTCGCAAGTTGCTTGTCTTTGAGCTTCGAAAAGTCCTTCTGGTCGAAAGTTACCCGTCCGCTACTCGGGGTCAATAATCCCGTTATGAGTTTCAGTAAGCACGTCTTTCCACAACCGCTTTGACCGATGATGGCAACGGTTTCTCCCCGAGAGATATCTGCCGTGATGTCTCGGAGCACGTGTTGTTCGCCAAACTTTACGTTTACTTGTTCGAAGGTTATCAACGACATACGAAGTTAGCTCTAGTTACGAAAAAAGAGGACTCACAAGATCGAAGTAATCTTGGGACCCCAGAAAAAATCGTGAACCGCGATAAGAAAAATCCCAAGAAAGAAGTCCATCACCAGGATAGCAACAAACGACAGGACAAAGGCTTGCGTCGCGGCTCCGCCGACGCCTTTGGCTCCCGGTTTACTGTGGAGTCCCCGATGGCAGCTGATCAAGGAAATGACTCCACCAAACGCGATCGCCTTAATGATTCCGGTCGCCAGGTCGTACAACTCCACAAAATCTTCCGTGTGCTTCCAATAATAATGCGGCTCCACAATGTAGAGCTTCGTGCAAATGAACGCCCCACCCATGATCCCCATGAAGTCAGCCAGGACCGTCAGCAAAGGGATCAGGAACACGCTCGCCAGCAATCGTGGTACGACCAGGTAGGCTATCGGGTGAGCCCCAAGGGCAGTCAACGCATCGACCTGCTCGGTGATCTTCATCGTCGCGAGTTCGGCCGCCATGGCGCTCCCGACCCTCCCGGCCAACATCGTCGCAGCCAACACTGGCCCCAGTTCCCGCACGATGGACAGGTTGATCAAGGCTCCCATCCGCGTGGCCAAACCAATCATTCGGAATTGGTTATAAAACTGTACGGCCATTACCATACCGATAAACATTCCCGTGATCGTCACAACGGGAACACTGCGAACTCCTACTGCATAACAAACGGGAAACAGAGTTCTTGGTGTGGGCCATCGCCGAAACGTCCAGGCGACCGTCTGGACAGAGAACAAGGTGAAGTCCCCCAGCGCCACCATCGAATTGATGGCGACATCTCCAAGCATCGTGAACAGGTCATTGGTGGTTTGCCCACGCATCGCCATTGCCTCAAATCCTTTCGAGCGATTCAGAGTATTCCATCATCTTTGATCGGCGTCTCGAAGTCATGAGCTTGAAAGTTTATCGAACTTGCAAATTGTACAGATCATCTCGATTTCGAGCTGTCGATTCAACCGTTCTCCATACCCATAACTCTCGTATTGAGTTCGTGATGGGCGCCTAATATCCGCTGGATTGTTCCATCTGGCCCCGATGGGTTACCGCCGCTTGGAACATTTTGGATTTGCTTTTGGATTATGGTAGCGTATGTCTGTCAGATTTTGTTTAGCGTTCAGTTGGCTTTTGCTGGATTTGTATGCAAGCAAACTGTATGTAATGGTGTTATCGTTTTGGTTTGTCCTTGCCGTCAACCGGTCATCGTGCCGAGTATATTCGATGGACTCGTACACTTCCCCAAACACAAATAACTTCCCATTTTCACAAAACCAAACAAAAACAAAAAGCCACTGAAAAACACCAGAAGACAAAGCGTCAGTAACACGCCGCAATCCAACTTGAGAATCCAGATGTGATTCCTCTGGTCAGCGGAAATCGAAAAAGGCCTTGAAGAAAACTCAAAAAACTGAGTCCTGAACCGCGTTTCGAACGGTCGTACAGCGCCATCGATCAAGCTCGCAGTTGCTACCGTCCCCCAACAGAAAAAGCGACGTTCGAATCCCAACTTGGGTTCCAACGTCGCTCCTGGCACTTCGTTCAGTTTGTCTTATTTGATACCTCGACCTAAACTTAATTAGCCGATAAGCCTGGTTTGCCCTGGTGAACCCAAACACCGTCTTTCTCGTCCCAAACATAGACTTGGACGCTGGATTGGAAGAATGAAGGAGTCGGCGTTGGCTCAGAGGTTCTCGGCGTCGACGGCCCGTATGAGTTTGGTCCCGTCCGATTCAATTCGATGACTTGGCTGTCTCGTGGCTCCGATCGAAATGGACTCCCAAACGGGAAACGATCTTCCCGGGGGTATCGCTCGAATCGATACTTCGCTTCCATCATTAGTCGTTCGTATTGGCCAGCCAGACCAACGAATATCGCAATCGCGGCAAGAAGCAGTTGACCAGACGTAAGGCCGTAGATCAACAGCAAGAAGGCCAACACAACACCTACTGTCGATGCAACCCGTATTCCCCACAGTGGCCCTACAAACATGCTGAGAATCGCGCAGAAAACACGACCCCCGTCCATTGGGAACGCAGGCAACATGTTGAACGCGACCAACAGCAAGTTGACCAGTGTCAAGTACACAAAGAACAACCCGACAGACGTGCTGGTGATCAGGGCCGAGTCCATCACAAACACTGGCAGCAAGAAGCACAACAACAACCCTGCGATGGCAACATTGACCGCCGGACCTCCGATGGCAATCCAAAATTGCTCCCAGGGTTTTTCACTCATTCGTTCCAAACGAGCGACTCCACCGATCGGCCAAAGGGTGATGTCTTTGGTCCCTATGCCAAAATAGCGAGCCGTCAGGGCATGCCCGAATTCGTGAAGCACGACGCAGGTAAACACTGCCACAAGTATTGCCACAGAGAAAAACGGATTCATCTCTGGCTGCATCACAATCGCAAGCACAGGCAACAAGAACCAGCTCGGATGCAAGAAAACGTCGATCCCGAAGGCGCGACCGAGTTTCAAAGAGGTAAACATGGATATATGTGCCTTTCTCAGAAAGGATTTTGTTCCGCAAGTTAATTCGTTTTCCGAGTCCCATGATTTAGAGAGCGGCGATGAACAGAAAGTTTCGCCACCAAACGAAAAACTAGAAACAAGGAAAAACGAACAACTTAGTGAATCTTTGGTAAGGTGTCCCGTCTCTAACAATCTAGAGGGTACTGATCATTTCATTCGGTTTGACCGAATGATACATTATAAAGGAGCAGAACATGGACTATCTCGAAAATTCCGACAACAACCAAAACGGCCCAGAAGTCGTTCAGATTCCAGTTTGGACATACGAACAAGCTGAATCTGCAATTCCTTATTTGACGTCGGTCGTCAGTTCGATTCGTGACCGCTTCCTAGCCGTACAATCAGCACGCCGAACCCATGAATTGTTGGCGGGTCGACCTGGACGCCCTAGCCGTGACGATATTATCGATCACGAACACGCCGCCCAGGAACTCGGCAAAGCTGGCGATGAGGTGACGGAAGCCGTGAACGAATTACTCCACCTCAATATCTATTCTGTCGATCCCGTCAACGGCATTGCGATGATTCCGTTCCTCCACGCCGAGCAACTGGCGTGGTTAGTCTTCGAATTGTTTGAAGAGCCAAAAGTTCGCAGCTACCGCTTTCACGGCGACCCCGTAGATAAAAGACGTCCGTTGGGCGAAGTGCTGGAAGCTGGAGAAGAAAGTACACCAATTGTGTAACCCTCGTTCAACAATTGGCATTCCCTAAATCCCACACAGACCAAGTGTCTCGGTGGGATTTTTTTGTTGGCGGAATCGCCGAACACAGACGCATCGCGGCCGTTTTCCTCAGGGTTTTGGTCTACTTTCAGAGATGGCTTCTTGATGCGTCGGACATTTCTTGCTGGAATGGGAAGGACGAAACCACGACCACCACCCAACCGGAGCCACCGATGAAATCGCTCACCGAATACCTCGTGATGAACACCCCCGAACCTCGCGCATTTGTCCACATTACCCCGGACGTCGAAGAATGTGTTCGGAAGAGCGGAATCCAAGAAGGGCTCTGTCTGGTCAACCCGATGCACATTACAGCTAGCGTTTTCATCAACGACCACGAATCGGGGCTTCACCACGACTTCGACAAATGGCTCGAGGAACTGGCACCGTTCAACGCCTCGCCGGACATATATCACCATAATCGAACCGGCGAAGACAACGCCGACGCCCATTTGAAGCGAACCATCATGGGGCGTGAAGTTGTCGTTGCTATTACGAAAGGAAAGTTGGACCTGGGCACTTGGGAACGAATCTTTTATGGCGAGTTCGATGGCCAACGCCCAAAGCGAGTGTTGGTCAAGATCATCGGCGAATAAGTTGGTCAACTCCGTTCCGTGATAGATATCAAGAACTTTCGAACGAACATACTTAGGACAGAACGGAATCTGAGTTTGGGAAAAAGTCGGACTTCAAAAACAAACAGAGAACCATGAGTACTTCGACGTTGTTGGTTTTGCCGGACATCGAGTTGGTTCCGGTCCTTGAATTTGACCCCTCGGTGTTGTCCCCTTCGTCGAGGCAGACACCTAGGGCCAGTTGCGAGGAAGCTCCCGAAGAGTGGGCTCAATTTTGGAAGGATTCTCTGGCCGATGCCGGAATCTTTCACTTAAAACCGGTCAAGCCAACGTCCTGGTTTGTTCCGGCTCGCGATTTGACGGACCTGGGCAATGTTCACAAATTCTTGAATGCGATATTTGCCGATTGGGGCGGAATGGATGCTGTCCAGGAACCCGACTATGCGCCCCTCTTCACTGGCGGCTTGGCTCTAGTCGCCAATCAAGGCGACGTCGTGTTCGAACCCGACTATGCCTCCGATTTGGAGGATCTTTACGACTGGCGGGCAGCCGTTGATTATCGCGACGAATACTGGACGTCGCTGTGGGCGGGGCACCCTTGGCTGTCCTTACGGTTTGATCATCCGTGGCTGATTCTCAATGACCCCGTCGAAGGCGTCGAACCGACAGACCGTTGGGCCGTGGCTCCCGAAGATCTGGAATTTGCCGTGGTGGCCGCCGAACGTGAGCTGGAGATTTTTGCACAGCGTCTCCAACCCGTCTTGCGTTTAATGGGCCTGCGAAAAAAATCCCGTGCGCTCGCCTATCATCTAGCCGGACTCGGGACCCGCGATTGACACATCACTGACACTTGCATCTTCCAGTTCACTATGACAGTCCCCTCGCTTCGTCTCCTTGTGATGTACACTTCTCGGCTACCTGAAGTTCTGGCGTTTTACGAACGTCTCGGTCTAGAGTTCGTCCCGGAGCAGCACGGAAAAGGACCAGTCCATTACTCTGCGAATCTCAATGAGTTCGTTTTGGAGCTATACCCAGCTCAAGCCGCCAATCCGGAGTGCAAACTCGTCCGTCTCGGTTTCTCGGTGGAAAATCTGGACAACGTAGTTCGCCTGTTGGACACTACGGAGACGTTGTCCGAACCAACTCGGAGTTCTCGGGGCCATCGAGCTATTGTCAAAGACCCCGATGGACGAGTTGTCGAGTTGTATGCACGTTCGGAATAGAACTTCCTCCAGAGTTTTTCACCGAGGTAAACATGAATCGTGTTTCCGCGTTGATTGCGCTTGCATGCTCGTTTCTCCTGATTCCCACACAAACCCAAGCCGGTACGGCCAAGCCAAAGCCCATGAATGTCTTGTTCGTCCTCGTCGATGATCTTGGGTGGAGCGATTTGGGCTGTTACGGCAACAAGTTCAATGAAACACCGAACATCGACAAGTTGGCGAACCAAGGCATGCGTTTCACCGACTTCTATGCGGCAGGAGCCGTCTGCTCACCAACGCGAGCGAGTATTCTGTCTGGCCAGTACCAGGCCCGATTCGGATTGACGGCCCACATCCCAGGCCATTGGCGACCGTTCGAAAAAGTTGTTGAACCGCCGTGCGCCCTGGACATGCCACTCTCGGTCGTCACGATTGCTGAAGCTCTCAAAACGGCTGGGTATCGAACAGGACACATCGGGAAGTGGCACTTGGGGGGAGCCGGACATCAGCCAAAGGACCAAGGATTCGATTTTTCGATCGTGACTTCGGGCCGTCACGATGCCCGAAGGTTTCGGACGTCTCCCAAGCGAAAAATACCGAAAGACAAACGTCTAGCCGAATTCTTGACGGACGAAGCTGTTGGGTTTCTGAAACGGAATAAAGATCAACCGTTCTTTTTGCATCTGTCGCACTATGCCGTCCACATTCCGCTCTCGACCACGCCGGAATTGCTCAAGAAATACGAAAACAAGTCGAAGGTCGAAGGCTATCCTTGCAATCCAAAGTATGCCGGGTTGTTGGAAGAGGTCGATAGGAGCGTCGGGCGACTCATGAAAGCCCTCGACGACTTGGGTTTGGCCGAGAACACTCTCGTCGTTGTGACGTCGGACAACGGTGGATTGATCATGCGGTACGACGGTGGCGAAATCGTGTGTAACAATCTTCCGTTGCGCAGCGAAAAGGGTTCGCTCTACGAAGGCGGGATTCGCGTGCCATTGATCATTCGCTGTCCTGGGATTCCGATCCCTGGAGGGAAGACATCTTCGGTGCCGACAATCTCGATAGATTTCTACCCCACGTTCCTCGATGCAGCAAACGCCAAACGGCCCAAGAAACACATTCTCGACGGACGTAGCTTGATCCCACTGCTGAAGAATCCCAAAGCCGAGTGGGATCGTCCAATCTTTTTCCACTATCCACATTACCACCACAGCCGTCCTTCTGGCGCCGTACGTTTGGGAGATTGGACAGCCATCGAATTCTTCGACACGGGTGAACTGGAGTTGTACAACCTCAAGACAGACATTGGACAAAAGAAGAACCTCGTTCGCAGTAAGCCCATGGAGGCCCAACGACTTCGCAAATTGATGCAACGTTTCCGAGACGAAGTGAATGCCCAGATGCCCCAACGTAACCCGGCTTACAACCCCAAACGAGCCGGAGAGTGGTGGTCTCGACGGCGAATGGCGCCGATACCCAAGAGACAATAGCCGACAGTGGAGAGACAAGATTCAACAGTCAAGAAACAACAGACATCAGATCGACCAAATTCCTCGGAGAATCAACCCGAGAGGTTCTTGCTTTCGGGAGTGTTGTGTTACCCTCTGCGGTTTCGTGTGAGGTTTGACTCTTGTCCCTCGTTTCTCTGTCTCTTCACTACCTTCGTCCGACACCCATTCGCCGCCCGGCTCGGATTCCAGGTACCGGAGGTCGGGCAAGGATATTGGTCTTGGCGAGCCCTTGGACCGCTGTAATGATCCCTGCATATCGCCCAGAGATGTTTGCGGCGGGCTTTGTGACATCGCCCACTGGGAGCGTTTGATCTACCCCCAGAACCAAAACCGCTTGGCGACCTCCGAAGCTGATGGTCGTTCGATGGGGATTGACGCGACCATCGAGACCTCCGCTCGGGAGCGAGAGCACGTCATTGTTTTTCAATATGACAGCCAGATCCAAAACCGCACGTGGAGAGATTTTTCCCCGCCCCCCCAGAAAACGTTTTCGCTGAGCGATGTGTGTGACGACATAGGACCCGTCCGGATTTATTTGCCAAATCGTTCCTGCGAATACGCCAAAACCAACCAATTCATCACGTACGATGATGGCTTGCGTCAGAAACCCTTGGACCGTGATGTATTTTTTCATCCCAGGCATTGCCCGAAGCTTGCTGATCAGGTCGATTAGCTCTTTTCGTTCTCGCAGCTCTTTTTTTTCCTTTGGGCTAGGACCTTCGGTGATTTTTACTTGGGCATTAGCTTGACCAAGAAAGAGGCAAGCAAACAGCAATGCAAGCAACTGTCGATATGTCATCGTCTGTACTCCTGAGACGGGTGGGTCGAACGTCTAGACTTTCCTTGATGTCCAAACGACACCTCCCGGGTTTTGTCGTAGCCACAAGCTACGGTGGCCAACTCTCAATCTTGGGACGCTCTTCCAGGGCGGTCAAATCAAAGCGTCTATTGTTGACTCCACCATCCAGCCAACACGACGGCCGCCGTTTCGACGCGAAGTATGCGTGGTCCCAGATCAACAAGCTGGCAACCTGCGCTTACTACAGACTGAATTTCGTCGTCCGTAAAGCCCCCCTCCGGACCGAACACCAGGGAAAGTCGTTTCGGTCGATCCTCATGTCGTAGCCGAGAGAGCAAGACGGAAGAATCATTTTGGGTACTTGGGTGGGCCACCAAGATTCGGGCCTCTTGGTGGAGTTGTCGGCAATATTCCGACAGTTTCGTGAGACTGGCTATTTCCATCAGGACGTTTCTGCGACACTGTTTGCTGGCTTCCAGGACATATCGTTGTAGTTTCTCCAGTTTCGCATCTCGTGGAAGAACGACCGATCGTTCGGTTTGCAGGGGAACGAAACGACTAACTCCGATTTCGGTCAGTTTTTCGATCAGGAATTGAGCCCGGTCACCTTTGGGAAGTGGGGCAGCGACTTCCAACCAGAATCCCAGTTCCCTATCCGCGGGTTCTCGCCGCAGAACCTCAAGCGTGACTGCTTTTCGTTGGGCCGAAAGCACAACGGCTGGATACTCCGCTCCGTCTCCGTTGAACAACACGACCTCTTCCCCTGCTCGAATCCGACAAACCTGGGCAAGATGGTGAGCCTCGGGACCTTGAAGGACGAAGGATCCCGGCGTTAACGGGCAGTTGGTGTAAAATCGTATGGACATTTTTGATAGTATCTGGCCATTGGGAAATAGACCGGCGAGAACCCAGCGAGCGTTCTCGTGGTCTTACGCGGTCGTGAACACCAACTCCCGCGAAGCAACTTTCACACGGTTCAGGACGGAAACTCGGACCAGTTGCGGGAAAGCGAATGGATCCCAAAAGGGGGCGTTTCCATGCCGGAAGAAAACAAAATCAAATCAACCTCTGGTCGCTCCGGAACAATGTCCACAACGCGCCAGCTCTTGGACGAACTCGACGCGTTAATGGAAAAGATGTTGTCATTGCCTGTGGAGGATTCCGACCAGACTGTGGGCTCCTATCTCGAAGACACTTCGGTTCCCGGAACAAACGCTCCCTTGGGTCCCGCCGAACCCAAACAACCGGAGCGAACGGTACCAAGTTACAAGTACGAGGAATTGGAGGAAGAAAAACAAGTGGAATCCCCAGTTGCGGAAAATATTCCGCAACCTACGGCGAAGTACTACGAAACTCCTAGCTACGTGCCGCCCTCCACTACAGTCGCTTCGAAACCACAATCGCCTCCTGTCGCCTCACCGGAAATACCGCCCACCCAGTCATTAGCACCAGTAGAGCCTCCGGTCCTAACTCCAGAAACCCAATCGGTGCTTGATAGGGCGAAGGCGAAAACCGAATCGTCTGGAGCTTGGATTCTCTGGCCATTTCGGTTGCTCAATGCGGCCTTCGACGGAAGCACTCACCTCCTTGGGCCTTTGGGAACAGGACTTCGGACTTCGATCGGGCGGAAAATCTTAGGTTGGCTCGGCGTAGTGATGCTCCTCGCCGCGGGTGTTTGGCAATTATTCCTTTGGTATAGTTGGAAGGGATTCTAACGATTCTGTACATTGAATGGCAGGCCGTAGATCGTCCGAGGAGAGGTTGGGAGTCGGTTGGTGAGAGCTACCAGGCAAATAACCAAGCGATGCGTCGCGAACAAGCTTTGCTAGCCAGCCCTCACCGGAAACGCATGCAAAAAGCTCCCACGTTAGTCTGAATAAAAGGGACGGGCAGCGAAAACGGTTCTCGTTGGCCTCTCAGGCAAGTGTCAATCGGCTCGTATTCCGAGCTTTGCCCCGTTTCCATCTTCACTTGCAGTTTGGCTCGGTACATCACTGCACAAAGGGCTATTGGAATCGTTGGCCGATACCCAGACCCGACACACGCTCCGCATCGGAGAACAACATAAGATGGCATCAAGCGAAAAGAAGACTCCCGACGTGAAGTTGTCGGTCCCAGAAACGTCCCCCTTAGCGGCGTTCCTGAGCTATCTGGTCCCAGGGTTGGGCCAAATGTACCAAGGGCGTGTAGCCAAGGGTGTCTTGTTCCTGCTAAGTCTTTATGCTCTATTTTTCTTTGGGATGTATTTGGGGAACTGGCGGAACGTTTATATCTACAAGCAAAAAGCCCCTGTACCTCAAGCTGGGGTAAACTTGGGGAGCATGTTCTCGTCGAAGGCACGCTTTTTCGGACAAGTTTGGATCGGAGTGGCTGCTTGGCCAGCCATACTTCAGTACAACAGCGCGACAAAGCACCCGTTGTTCGGCGATTTCCAAACCATGCCTACACAGGCAGAAATCAAGGCTTTCTTGCAAAACAGTGACAAAAGACCCGATCTGGGATGGATGTACACTGTCATCGCTGGGATGTTGAACATCTTCGTGATCTATGACGCTTACGCGGGTCCAGCACTCGGCGAAGCCGAGCAAAAACCGAACAAGGATGATGACCCAGACCCGGATCAGGAAGGTAAGCGAAACAAGGATACCGAAAAAGGTAACAACTCCAACCAAGAGCTTACCCTCGACAAGGACGAGAAGAAAACGACGAACATCAAGCAGGAGACATCGGCGAAATGAAAGCCCCAGATTTACCGTGGTCAATTTACGTCGAACTGCCGGTGGTGCTTGTCCTCATCAGCCTCGTCTACAGCGCAACTCGCTATGAGGCCTGGCCATCGATCTTGGCCGAGACGGTTCGTTGGACTTGGAGGATGTTTGCGTTCCTTTTTGGCATTGGCGGTGCCTTGTATCTCGTTATGTTGTACCTCGATCACTATTGGACCTTCCTTCGCGTCTTTGGCGTTCTTTTGGTCCTCGCCTTCCTACTCGGCGTTGGCTGGTTAGCGTTTCGGTTTCGGGACAAAATATGGACAACAGGGAAACAAGAATAAAACCATCCGTTGAGCCATGGCCCACACTCGAAACCTTCCCTTCAACCTTTGACTCAGCATCTCAACACAAGCCACCTATCTTCGAATTGATCTCTGAGCAGCGATCTTCTGTCTGGTAAATCCACGAGGAGATGGCTTCGATCCACGCGGGTGCTCGAAGAGTAGCCGAGAAGCCAACTTGGTTGACTCAGCCGAACAGGGAGCATTGTTCGTCAAATCCGATGTTCCGCTTGGACCACAAAATCCCCCTGGTCTTGAGGAATGCCGCTTGGAGAGCCATAGTACCAATTCCAACTGAGCACGCGAGTGCTTGCAAGATCACACCAAAGAAGAGGATCGGAAGTGCCATCCAACAATGCCTGGGGAGTGGCCAGATCCCGGAAATCAGCCGCCCATCGGCGTGTCATCCAGGAACCAAAGATCGGAGCGATCAACAGTTTGACGACGCCGGACTGAACAACTCAGTCCGGTGGTATGTTAACTTAAACCCTCGGGAGAAACGGCTGGATACCGCTGAGTAGACCCAGTGGTGTGGGAAGACGAGGACTGGAAGTTTCCCTCCGACATGATTTCCTGACACGAGCCCGAAACATCCAGGTACAATCAAATTTCGCGGAGTGATGAACCCCTCGTATCGTCGAAGCACCTATCCATGAAAATCAAATTCCGTGCTCTGCTGAAACTGTCCTGGATCGTTCTGGGCTTCTTTATCATTGGATTCCTTGGCGTCTGGGGTTGGAAATCGTTCTTTCCGCAGCGAACTTTGGAAGAGCGGCTCAACTCTCCGACAGCCGAAGATACCGATGTGTTGCTGGCAACGTTAAAGCTACACGATGATCCGAAAATTCAGGCTCGCGTCGCCAAAGCTCTGGTGGTCGCAGCTCCGCACTCCGAACAGGTGACGATCGTCCTTGTGGCGCAACTCGACACACAGGAACGTGAACTCCGCGAAGCCGTTCAACAAGCCCTAAAAACGGTTGGCCATTCCTCTTTGTTGAAGCAGTTAGAGTCCGAACAATTTCGCAGTCGGATGGCCGCAGCCCGAGCATTAGTCGTTGTTGGCGATGTGGCCCATCCGGGCTTGATCGAGACTGCCGGAAGCAAGAAGAACTCGGTGCGTCTGTTAGCGACTTGGACGTTGGGACAAATCGGAATTGGTTCTGACGAAGTCGTGAAGCAGCTTGTCAAAAACTTGGGCGACAAAGGTGCCGATGTCCGTCGCGAAGCTGCCAAGGCTCTTGGGCATATTAGCCAACAAGCTGGCGCTGCCGTTCCGGCGTTGATGAAGCGAATCGAGGATTCCGAGATTGACGTGCGATTGGCGAGCATCGACGCTTTGGGAGCGATTGGTCCCGATGCCAAGAGGGCCGTCCCAGAATTGATCGACGCGTTGTACGACAAGGGACGGACCGTTCGGTTAAAGACCGTCCGAGCTTTGGGAAAGATTGGCCCCGGAGCGGCAGCGGCTGTTCCCGATCTCGTTTTCTCCTTTCGGCAGTACGCCAAAGACAGTGTCTACCAGGAAGAAGCAGCTCGGGCTCTCGGCACGATGGGCGACCAAGCTACCGACTTTTGGACCAAAGCTCTCAACGACAAGGACGACAAACTTCGAACCTCGGCGGCGCTAGTTTTGGGTGAGATCGGCAAATCCGCGCTTCCCGCGCTCCCCGCACTCGTCAACGCGCTAAGTGATCCCAATGAGCAAGTTCGACTTTATGCCTCGGCCGCCCTCGTCAAACTTGGAAATCCAGCCCGCAAGGCACTCCGGAAGGCACTGCAAGCGAAAAAGGCCAAAGATCGGCAGAACGTCATCGAGGCTCTTGCCGGCTTTGGCACGCAGGCAGTCCCAGTCCTGGTCGAGGCGTTGCAAGATGCCGACCCGAACGTCCGCCAGGTAGCTGTCGTGACTCTGGGAAAACTCGGCGACAAGGCTACCTCTTCGATCCCAAAGTTGGCCGAGTTGCTCCAAGACAAAGAGGAAAAAGTGCGTTTGGCTGTGGCCCAAGCTCTCCGCTCGATGGGCAAGTCGGTGGGCCCGATTGTTCCCAAATTGATCGAAACGCTCGCAACGGAGAAAAGCGATGGTGTTTGTCGAGCCATCATTGAGGCCCTCGGGGCAGTGGGGCCATCGGCCAGTTCAGCGATCCCTTCGTTGACCCCGTTCCTGGAAAAGAAAAAGCTCGAACTGCGGATAGTGACCATCGAAACGCTCGGCCAGTTTCGGGAAAAAGCCAAACCCGCCTTGCCTGTCCTGCTGAACTTGTTCCAAGAAAAAGACGAAAAACTAGCGATGGCGGCGGCTTTGACGGTGGGCCGGATCGGCCAAGAAGCCAAGAAACCGCTCCTCGGTCTGGTCACTCATGAGAAACCTCAAGTGCGGGGTTTCGCGATCTTCGCTCTCGGGCACTTGGACTTGGACGTCAAGGGGATCTTGCCTGTGTTAGTGAAAGCCTTGGGTGACCAAGAAGATCCGGTGAAGCTCCAAGCCTTGGCGGCGGTTGCCAAGTATGGCCCAGCCGCCAAGGCCGCGACCAAAAAAATCGAAGCGTTGCAATCGGACACCAACAAAGCTGTCCAAGAACAGGCCACCCGGACATTGAAGATGATCAACAAGGAAAGCAATAACGGAGAAGAGAGTGAGATTCCAGAATCGTTGTCAGAGAACAACAGTTGTCCAGAAGGCCATAACGACTCTGCCGGTCATGGCCTTTCCAGAACTGCAACGATTGCTGGACTTGAGAGGCAAGAAGGTTTTCGTTGCCCAGCATTACTTATCGTCTTCTACGATGGCCAGTAACTCAACTTCGAAGATCAACGTGGCGTTGGGACCGATTGGTCCGCCAGGACGGGGAGTCTCACCATAGGCCAGATCGGCAGGAACGAACAGTTTCCACTTGGCACCGACTTTCATCTTCTGCAACGCTTCAGTCCAGCCTTTGATCACTCCGTTGACAGGAAATGTTGCTGGCATTTGCCGCTTCACGGAGCTGTCAAAAACCGTGCCATCGATGAGCGTTCCGTGGTAGTGCGTCTTGACCGTATCGGTGGCTTTCGGGGATTTGCCAGTGCCAGCTTTCAGAATTTTGTACTGCAATCCGCTATCTAAGGTGACCACACCCTTTTTCTTCTTGTTGGCGGCCAGGAACGCCTCGCCTGCTTTTTTGTTCTTCGCTGCCACCCGCTTTCGTGCCTCTTGCTGCCATTTCTGAAACGCCATCGTCATTTCTTCATCGGTCAAAGGAGATTGTTTCTTCGCGGCAGCGTCCTTAAGTCCTTGGACCAAAAGTTCGTAATCGAGTTCCAAGCCGTCAGCATTTAGCTTCTTCCCTAAATTGTGACCAAGGGTGTAACTCACCTTCTGCTTGGCAGTCTTGAAGGTGTTTTTGGTGTTGGACTTCTTTGCTGGCTGTTGTTGAGCCGTGAGAATCGTTGGCAAAGAACACAGTATGACAATGGTGATGAACTTACCAAACATCGACTTACCTTTCGTTGGGAAGAATTCGAAGACGTGCCAGATGGCCAGGTCGCGGAACTACTACTCTACGAGTTTAGAGATGAGAGTGCCAGGATTGGTGAGAAATACATTGGGCGAAGGTGTGATGCCAACTCCAGTCCTACAAATTGTAGGTCGCTGGGACGTTTCACGACTCCATGCCTGTGAGACGGTTGCCCGAAGATTCCACGTTGAGTCATTGGTACTATGTTTTGCTTCGTGGCAGGTCGTATTCGCTGTGAGCCGCTAGAGTCGCCAATCGTCTTGGAACAGACTGTTTGGAGGTGCAATGATGGGTCCGTCGAGAAGTCGGTCGCTGGGTAGAATGTAAGCAATTCCACATGGATCGGCGCGTAATTAACACCGATCCTGTGGAATCACTTCACGATCCCAATCTATGATAATCCGCAGTCATCTCCCGGGTTACAGACTGTATTGGAGATTAAGCTACGGGTTGCCTTGGACAAACCATCCGTCGAGAGAACAGACCTTACGATTCGGGAGTGCAAGTCGATCTCGGAGCCATCTCACTCCGAAGGGGAAGTTTGACGATGAATTTGGAGCCCTTACCTGGTAGGCTTTCAACACGGATGCGGCCTTGGTGTTGTTCGATGATTTGTCGACACACACTGAGACCGAGCCCGCTACCTCCGTGGCCGTTTTCATCAGGAGATTTCGTCGTGTAAAATGGCTCGAAAATCATCCGGAGTTGCTCGGCAGGAATGCCCATGCCGCTGTCAACGACTCGAATTTCGGCCATTTGGGTCTCGACATTGATCACCGACTCGATCGTGAGTCGTCCCCCTTGCGGCATGGCCTGGCGGGCATTGATTATCAAGTTAAGCAATATTTGTTCGATCTGTCCGCGAATCACAGAGACTCGTGGTCGATCAATGAACTTCTTTTCTATTCGTATCTGATGACCTTTCAGATCCTTCTCGGTGAGGATCAACACTTCCTCGACTAACTCCACCAAGTCGACGAATTCGCGGTTGGTCGAGTTGTTTCTCGCAAAGCCAAGCATGCTGCTGATGATCGTGGCTGCCCGCAGGCTGCCTTTTAGGATCTTGTCCAACGCATGCACGCGGGTCGAGTCTTCAGCCTCTTCCCGCAAACCAAGTTTGGCGTAGTTGATTATGGTCGTCAGAATGTTATTGAATTCGTGGGCAACGCTCGAAGCGAGCGTCCCCACGCTACTGAGTCGCTGGGCACGTAACAGTTGCTCGCGTAACTGTTCAGCTTCCGTGCTGGGGGCCATGACGTCCTCGCCGATCATCGAGTCGCCTCCGGGTCAGTTGTGTATCGAAAAGGCTTTGCTCTTGACAATCGCTTAGCCTTTGATCTCCCTCCTTGACAATCATGATATCGGCGTCAGTCTCCCGATCACTTCATCGGAAGTCGTGGAATAGCAAGCATTTAAGACGAGTAATTCGGAGAAGAAACGTGAGCAGAGAAGGGTGCCAAGGGGATGAAGATCGGGGGACTCAGGAAGACTAGAGGATACACGAAGCCAAGGAAATACGAATTTCAGGTTTGGTGGCGTGAAGTGTGGATCATTTCTAGAGATGCAACATCGTAAGGCTGTGTGGCAGAAGAGCACACATGCGGCCTTGCAGTAAGTGACCTACTTTGGCTTTTCCAGACAGACTGTCTGTGGCCAGCCTTTCGGTTCCCCAAAGGGCCAAATTGGCCCAAGGAGATGGCGGGATACACAAGAATTGTCATCCCAATAATTGCCGTTGGCCGAGTTCCTCCAGAGACTCAAAATCGACAAGCAACGCTTCCAAGACGCGAGGAGACGAATCTGGCATAATTGGAATTCTCTTTTCCCCGACCTGCCTTCGAGGCCTGTTTGTGGAAGGAGCGAGCAGCCCCGAAGGCCGACGAGGCGGCCTCTTGTGCAAGAGCTTTCAAAACGGTGGCTCTATCAGCATGGTCGGTGTAGTCTGCGTAATCATCGTCCCAGCAGGCTTCGTTATCAGCAGCTAATTCAGCGACGCGGAAGGCGAAAGAGGCAGCGAACGTCACCCTCTCTGCTCTTGAGAAAAAAATAAACTCCAACGCGTCTTCCATCTCCGTAACGGCGGCACTTTGAGCGGCAGCGTTCGTGCTTTTGGCCGAGCCCTCCTCAGCGCTTGCATACGCAAGTTCGATGGCTTGCCTCACGGCTGTCTCGTGGACCCTTTCGACATCGGGCCAATTTTTTACGAACAACGGGAATACTCGATCAGCGCAGCGTGCCGCGTAATGGACAAGGACCCACCAAGGCAACCTCCTGAGGTCTTTTACCGTTGGAAGTTCTTCCATCCAACATGCTCCGTTCAGAACCAGTGCCGAGATTATGACCAACGACGATTGGCGCTCCACGAACGTGGCCCAGAATGGGAGCACCAAGATAATTCAGAGACCAGGAAATTCACAGGCTCTGCGACCGATTCGGGCGAACTGCCGCCGGCTCGGGCTGAATGGATTCCGAATTCGGTGAGGGAGCCGTTGTTGGAGAAGTCTCGCCTTCTCGAATCATGTTGTAATCTTCTTTCAGGAAGAAGGATTCTTTTCCAATCCGGTGCCGCAACCACGTGGTCGCTCGGTGAACTTTTGGAATGCTAATGATCCGATAGAGGAGTTTTCGTTTGCCAGGGATGTCGCTGATGATGATCCCAACGAGCGAAAAGATGAATCCGCTGCCAGGCGGTAACGGAAAGATCGGCAGCACCAAAATGAGTCCGCCCACAATCAACACGACAGCAAACAAGTTGCGCAACAAGAAGGAGAGGATACCGAGAAGGGATCGGTCGCTGACAGGGGTGATTTCGTTGACAAAATAATCGCGTGTGAGAGAACCCAACACGAACAGCGTCACCAGGATCATAAACACGATGACCCCGAGGACAAACAATCCAAACGCCCACCACGGGAGCGTCGTGAAAAAGTTCTGGATATTGGCGAACCACACTGGAGCAGTCATGGTTTTTTCCTTGGCAATGCCTACTTCACTGTTTCGTACTTCGTTTTCACGTTGGCAATATTGTAGAAAATTCCAGGAGTGCACACAGACATCCGTCACGACCCAGCATAGGCCAGAACTGTTTTGGTGGTCGGTCCGGCGAAAACGATCAGGTTTGTGCGAATCTTGCCCACAGTTTTTGACCGAGTTCGCGGAGGTAGGTTTTTCCTTTGTTCCAGTCTTCCAACAAATCGATCAACCGTTTGGGAATGCCCTCCGTGCCGAGGTAGGCTCCCGAAAGGGCACCAGCCATCGCAGCCGTTGTGTCGGTATCTCCTCCGAGAAAAATCACGTTCGCCACAGTTTCGGCATAAGAATTCGGTGTAAGTAGAAAGGACGTTATGGAAGTGACGACGGATTCGAGAGCTTGAATACCGTTCCCGAGTTGACCTAGACCCTCCGGAGATGTGACGGTCGCTGCGATGGCCAGTTTCTGTTCAAACTCCCGAGATTGACAGCATGCCGTCAATTGTTGGGAGAAATAGTCTCGGTCAATTTCGTCGGCGTCAATACAAATTGCGACGGCGCAAGCCAGCAATTGTGCCCCGACTATTCCTAAAGGATGCTTATGCGTTGGCCAAGCAGACAAACGAGCCTGTTCCTGCACTCTGTCCCTATCCGAGTGAAAAAGCAAACCCACCGGAGCTACTCGCATCGCTGCCCCGTTGCCATAGGAACCGCCAGGAAACACGGTTTCGGCGACAGCGGTGTAGTCCCGCCCGTCCTCCATGGCGTCGAGTATACGACGGGCTCCACGTCCATAGCCACGAGAGGGCAAGTAATTGTTCACGAACGCATGACACAACTTTTCTTCGAGGATTTCGCCGTGTTCCACGAGAGTTTCAGCAACCCCGATTGTCATCTGGGTGTCATCGGTATACGTCAGTTGTTCGGTCGGGTAATCGATCAACGTGTCCACGTTGTCGAAGCGAGACCGAAGGTGGTTCGGTGATTGGGCTTCGAAAAGACCACCTAACGCATCACCAATGGCCAGTCCAAGCAGACAACCGATGAAGCGATCTTCCGAGGGACCTGATTTGGGAGTCAACGTCTTGGTCATGGAAACCTTTGCATCACTGCGTGTCGAAGATGGCAGGCAATCGGGGGATGTGAAGTCCGTTGCTCTTCGTAGCAATAGGAACGTGTACGCCGCTCACGTAAGTTCAAGTTGGTTAAGTTTGGCCAGGGCACAAAATAGTTACGTGTGCTCAAGACGAGGCGTGCCGTACCGTTCGAGTCAATTCACAACTTCGTGGTATAAATACTATTTTCATTCATGAGCATTGCAGTTCGCAGTACCTGTTTCCCCGTGGAGGTGAGTTACTTCTTATTTGACTTCATTTTCGCATTCTTTTCCTGGTATTCCTGCCACTTTTGAAATGTCGCTCTGCGGTTCTGGTCGTTTGCAAAGCCGTACGCACTGTAGCTCGTATTCAGGTATCCAGTACCAAAGCGTTTGGCGTAGTCAAACCCGAAGTCTCGAAGCGTTTTGCCACTCAGGTGGACCATCGTCGCCAGTGCTGCATCTCGGACCTGCGTTTGGATTCGAACTCCGTTGATCGAGATATTTCCAACTTGGGAAGTGTTTTTCAACAGCGGTTTCAGTTTTTCGATATCTTTCTTGCTACCATTACGCCCGATGTACTGGAGGGCCTGGCCACGATAGGCGGTATAAACTCGACTGGATTCAGCAACTTTCACGACATACGGAATGGCCTCTTTCCATTTCAAGGTCCGAATTAAGCTCAGAAGTCTGGGGTAGCGTTCGTTGACCGGTTTCTTACTCAGGTCCTGGAGGAGCTTTGTCAGCCCAGGCTTCATTTCTGTAAGGACCTTTTGTTGAATCCCAAGGCGTTGCGCTGCGTAATAGAGTTGCTGTAATTCGTTGATGTTGGCCGCGTTGAACTTGATCGTTTTGGCGCGATTCAGGACGTACGGCAGTATCACTTTCTGAGAAACATCATTCAAGTTGCACTGTTGGATGAGGTAACTGAGGCTTTGAATTCGGCTCATGTTCGCTCCCTTAGCGAGTTCAGAGTAGATTACCTCCAGAGCCGCTGGTTTGAGATAGCCAGCCACGTCGTACGGGACTTGGATAGACCTCGCGTCACTGATCAGTCGTGTCAAATCGTTTTGGGTTGGCTTGAGCATCACTTGCTGAAGACGCTGCTCGAAGTATTTTCGTAACACAACATTCGTTTCCTCCTGGATGTCCAGAAACCGTCCCATGGCCACAAATTGGTAGAGTCGATTCGTCGTATTTCCCTGCTTTTCGAGAATCTTCCTGAAGGCCGGTTTCAGAACCTTCTGCTGCGTCGTTTCCATCTTGAGCGTGTTCGTCATGGAGACGATGCGATAGAAAGTGTTGACGTCGCGAGGATTTTTTGCCGCCTGTTCGGCGAGTTTCTCGATGGCCGGAACGAGTTCTTTCTCCAGCGCTTCACTCATGCCAAGTTGGGATGCACAGCTGGCAATAGTGTTCAGCTCGTTTAGTTTGTTGGAGTTCTTGACGGCAGCTTTGATTTGCCGAATCAGCATCGGTTCGAGGAATTTTCGTAGTTCCTCCGTGATGCCAAGGTTTCGAGCAATGTATATGCGATACGAAATGTTCCGGGTACTATTGGGAACTTTTTTCAGGACCTTGATGAGCATCGTTTGCAAGAAAGAACGGTTGTCGAAATGGCGTCTGACGTCCGGACGATAAAAAAGGCTATACATGCGTTGAAACGTTCTATCATCCGGTGGAGCAATGAGAGCCGTGTAGAGTAATGCCCCAACTTCGCCCTGAGTCGTTTCCATCAGGTTACCATTGTTGTTGTTGGGATACGGGCGGCGAGAAATTTTATTGATCCACTGTTGCAACAGATTTTTGGCGTTTTTGCTGTCTTTTGCCAACGACGTGACTGTATTTTTGTCGGCGTAATAGATCTGGACGAAAATGCGACGGGTCAGTTCGTTGTCTCCAACGGCTTTTGAGAACGTCGACCATCCGGTTGGAGAGCCTTTCCCGGTGGCGATGAAGGTTGCAATTTTTCGTTCTTCTGGAGTTTTCGACACTTCAATGAGCAGCAGCCGGCAGCGTTTACGAATTTCAGGGTCGGGGTTAGTCAAACCCTTCTCTAGAACGGGAATGATCTTTTTCGAATAATTCTCCAGTACCTCGGCAGCTTTCTCTCGGTCTCTATACGACTCCGAACCCAACCACGTCAACAACTTCGACGGATCATTCGGGATCGAAGATTGATTTTTGCTGTCACCGGCATTGGCGAACGCCGCACCAAGAAGGACACCCATGCAGGCTAGTGAGGTTAAGGCGACGGATCTGCTGCAAAAACTACCTGATCGCAGACAAGACCAACCGGAGCATACGGCGAGGTAACGCCAAACGAAGAATTCCGTATTCATTTTTCAAACTCCCGTCGATGAGATTCTAATATCCAGGATTTTCGTCAGGCGGGTTGGGTAACGGTAGATGACCAAATATTATGATAGAGGGCGTGTCAAAAAGTTGGCGACCCAAAACCGATTTTCTGAAGGCTCTCGTTGACGAACTCCCATTTCTGATACGAACATCCCAACCCGAAACACCAACCGATCCGACTTCGATGTTTAATTGTCAACCGTAAGCTCCAGCTGCCGAAAAATGCCTCGTAACACCTCTTTGTCGCTCGCCGGTCGTTCCGGACTACCAGGATGCGTTCGATCGCTTTCGATCCATCCCCGCATATGCAAGAACATCGCCGCGGAGTGTTTGTAAGCCGGGACAGGCTCTCGAAACACAAAGAAGCCCAGGTACTGTAAAGCGTCATTTAGCTCAAAGAACGAGGTGTTCCCGTCGGCCCAGAAGGCATCTCGCCGAGCAAACAAATCCGGAGCAAAAGTGCTCAGTCCAAGCAAGTAGTCACTTCCATACATCACCATGTCGATCGCGAGGTCGTTACCAGTGTAAACTTTGAAATCGGGACGGACTTCGTCTCGCAGTACAAGACGTTGCCATTCGGGTTCGCGGTGGAGCGAGGAGTGCTTGGCCCCGGTGCACTGAGGGATCCCTAACAAACCACGATACACGTCGAGCGAATAGATTTTCCCGAACGGAACGAACATTTGACCAAGTTCAAAGGCGATGAACTCATCGCAGTACTCGGCGAATTGGGCATAACTCTCGACTATTTTGTGGTCGGGTTGTTGGGTGAGCCCGAACGATTGGAAAATTACAGGCGTGCCGCGATAGGTGCGGATCGCTTCGATTTGTTTCCCATAAGCGGCTAGGTCGAAGGCACTCGTTGGAGTATCCCGAACATAGGCTCCAGCAACGAACGGCCGCATGTCGAGCGTTTCGCGTGTTCGCCGCAACGCTTCTTCTCGAGTGGCTTCGTCAATGAGGTTGGCATAACCTGTATCCATGTTCACCGCTGGTGTCAACCCAGCATCGGACGTTCGAGCAACGTGCGTTGTGAATGCGTTCCAATCGACTTTTCCGTCGGTCGTGAACGGAAGCAAGATGGCCGAAATCCCAGTGATTTTGCGTCGCGGGCGAATCAAGGTGATCGGGTCGATCGTATGTGGTACCATGCGTGAGAAATTCTCCCGTCATAAGAGACAGTTCGTGGTTGGCGGCGAGGCGGATTCTATCTTACCGCGATTCGTCTCCGATGGATCAAAGGAAATCTGCCGATGTGTAAACGTAGGCGATTGATGGTGTATCTTCTTGTGCTCTATTCGGCTGGGTTCCATCTTGGCTCGATGTCTGCGGTCGGTCCAACTGAGACCTCAACAGTAGAACGGCAAGAGCGAGCTGGACAGAAAAAGAAGAAACGTATTCGTACGTTCCGGTGGGTCAATAAGCTTAAAGACAACTCAATCCCTGGCGTCAAGCACGCGACGTTCCGCAGTCGGTCGATGAAGGCCGACGTCGGATACTTCATTTACTTGCCACCAGGATACAACTCCAAAGAGAAAGCTAACAAACGCTATCCGGTCGTTTACTACCTGCACGGTGGTAGACCAGGAAATGAGACCCGCAGCGTTCGCTTGAGTCAATACATCCACAACGCTATCAAGACGGGTAAGGTGCAGCCGATCATCTACGTGTTCGTGAACGGCGGCCCCGTAAGTCATTACAACTATCCGCAAATCAAGAACGGCATGGGCGAAGACGTGTTCGTCAAAGAACTCATTCCCCACATCGACAAGACGTATCGCACGATTGCCAAGCGAGCTGGCCGCGCGATTGAAGGATTCTCCCAGGGCGGTCGCGGCACCAGCCGGATTATGTTCAAACATCCAGAGTTGTTCTGCTCGGCTGCACCTGGCGGAGGTGGCTACGCAACGGAGAAACGTATCAGCGAGAATGACGGCGAAGAAAGCCCCACACTGAAGTTTGCCAAGGGATACAACACCTGGGACTTGGCCCGAAACTATGCCAAGAATCCCCAGCCAAAATTGCGGATCTTGTTCCACGTCGGGACAAAGGGATTCAATTACAAAAACAACCTCGAGTATATGGACTTCCTGAAGTCACTGAAGATTCCGTTTCAGAAGCTCATCGTCGGTGGGGCTCCCCACAGTGCAAGGCTCATTTACGAGAAACGAGGATTGCGGATCATTCAGTTCCATGACGAGAGTTTTCGGATGGGCCGTGAGAAAATCATCGAACGTTAGTGGAATGAATGAGTCAGGACAGTTTTGTCTCGACTATCAACCTTCGAACGAAAAACCTAGTTTTTCAACGGCTGCCCTTACGGAAGGCTCTTTCAGCAGTGCGACGAAGGCGCGAACGGATTCTCGCCCTTGTCGATTCCTCGAAAGCAGAAAATCGAATTGCTCCTGTTGGATTGGAAGAAAGCCCAAACCGTAATGACGAGCCGCAGGTTCGATGGCGACGCCCCAATCCGCTCGGCCTTGGGCGATAGCTGCACAAACCGCGTTGTGCGATTTCGACTCGGTGGAGTAACCAGCTGGGATGGCAAAATTCTGTGCTCCTTGCGCTCCCAAAAGTTGATCGATCAGAATTCGTGTTCCGCTCCCTCGATTTCGATTTACCAGAAAGCAATTGGGATCTTCCAAGACTGTCTTGATGATTTCGTCGGTAGTCCGCCCAACAAACCGAGCGTCGTCGGGCCGAAACACGATTCCCTGGAGTCTGAGATACCCTCGACAAAGCATCAAAGAGTCGTCTACATACGGGACGTTGTAAATCCCTGTTTTGGGGTCAAGCAAATGAACTCCCGCAAGATCGCAAGCCCCACGACGGACCGCGTCGAGTCCGCCCGTGCTGCCCACAGGAAAGAACTTGCATCGAAAGCCACGACGTTGCATTTCTCCGACCAGAAAATCGAGTCCGACGCAATGACTTCCGATCACCACAAAATCCGCTGGCTTTAATTGGGGATCAAGAAGATGAACTTCGACAGTTTCGTCCGGCATCAGGTACTCTTTGTGTTGATCGATCGTCACAAAACCATCAGCCTTACTAAACGACGTCACAGATCCGGAGCCTTTGCCCAATGGAAACGCCAAATAGGAGACAGGTGATCGGGAATCGGGAACAGCAAAAGCGTCGGATTCCGGCGATTTCGAACTAGGTGACGCAACCCCTTCTTGTTGTAGCCCCCCTTTTCCTTTTTCCGGCTCTCCATCCTCAACAAGTCCAACGAGCAAATATTCTGTGCGTCCGAGTTGCGAATTCCAACGCGCTGGCATAGTCGCTGTCAGGGTCGGTTTTTGATCGACTCCACGCCCTGCATAGGTTCGGATCACGTCGGCCACGAATTCGTGGAACGTAAACACCGCAGAAGTCGGGAATCCTGGCAAAATGACAACGGGAACGATCCGGTCGTCTGCTGAACTTCGGACCGCCGCGAGGCACAACGGTTTTCCCGGTTTGAGTGCGATTCCGTGGGCAATGATCCCCGGTTCTCCAAGGTCCGACACAACTCGATATGAGACGTCGCTCTGTCCTTTGGATGTTCCTCCGGAAAGCAGCACGAGGTCTTCGGTGAGGGCCTCTTGGAGCTTGGTCCTGAGGGCTTGGGGTTCGTCGGCCACAATGCCCATAGAGACGGGTTCGCCTCCGAGTTCTCGAACGGCGTCCGTCAGTATCGTTCCGTTACTGTCGTAGATTTGTCCAGGGGTGAGAGGTCGTCCTACTGAGACGATTTCGTTTCCGGTGGAGAGGATCGCCACTCTCGGTCGTCGAACAACTGGGACGTTCGCTATCCCCAAAGCCGCAAGTAACCCAGTCTCTCGTGAGGTTAGAAATTCGCCCTGGCGTAAAATCGTCTCGCCTAGACCGATGTCAGCGCCAGTGTAGGTGATGTTTGATCCAGGTGTGAGCGAACGGGTCAGAATGACTCGGGGAGCATCACGTTGGTCTTTCGTTCGTTTTTCTCCAATGGGCTCTCGCCAAACCTCTGTGTGCTCAACCATGATAACGGCGTTGGCCCCTCGTGGAATCACAGCACCGGTAGCAATCGCGATCGCCGTTCCTTGCCTGACGGAATTTGTCGGGGCGACTCCTGGATGCACGACTTCCGGTAGCAGAGATAGAGTGACTGGTGTTTCCTCCGTAGCGCCAAATGTCCCTTCGGCCCGGACGGCAAAACCATCGACATTCGAGCGATCGAATCCTGGAACGTCTATGGGAGCCACAACATCCTCGGCCAACACGCGGTAGAGTGCTTGGGCCAACGGGATCGACTCGGGTTGGAGCGGCCCCGGACGTACAACGTCAAGGAAACGCTGCTGGGCTTCTTGCTGCGACAATACTTCCAGGAATTGATCTTGGTCCACGGGAATAGCGAGTAAAGTAAAAAGACAGAGACAAGAAAGATCGCAGAGACCACAAAGAGAGCCTATCGTTTTTTCTTTGTAGTCTTTGCAACTAGTTTCGTTTAGTGGTTCGTCTTCGGAGGTGATATCTCCAAGGTCGTTCGGCGCGGGCGAGTTCCCAGGCACCGGCTTGCTCGAACATCCGCCGTTTGGTCTCGTTCGTGTTGTGGTTGGCAACTCCCGTATGAACATAAAACCCATACCGCAATCGGAGGGTCTGCCCGCGACGGAGGATACTTCCGGCACGAAAGTTGGATGCAGCCGACATCCAACCGTCGTCTCGGACATGCCATGAGCTTGGATAGTTCGGGTTTTCCGGATGGTCGAACCAGGTGATTCCTTCTTCTCGGGTGCCGACGATCGGACCGGAGTAATCCATCCATCGGGCCTGTTGGGAAAAGATGGCCCGTTCCCCGGTTCGATGTTGGTCATCGGTCAATCGACCGTTGCCGAAGTGAGCGCTGAGGCTCGCGGCGACACGAAGACCAAAGAAGCCGAAGTTCGTTTGGCCGATCGCTAGCCTGGGCAAACTCGTCGTGAACGTGGATTGGATTTCGAACCATCCTTCGTTCTCGGGCAACGGTCGATACACTAAAGTCAGATCTTGACCAAGTACCTTGGCATTGTGGCCATCGAACCAACCAAGCCGAATGGCCATACCGGCTTCATCTTCGCCATCTTGGTAATGAATCCACTGCTCCTGGCGAATCTGTTGAGCACCACCGCGTTCTTCCCAAAAGTTCAAATCACCGATGCTCCGGTGCCCAATCCAGATAGACCGGTGATGGTCGTGGTTCGGAGCTGCAGGATGTCCCATCCGGGTGAGCGGACGTCCCGAGGGACCTAAGACCGGAAAGAGAAATGGTCGCGGTGAGCTTTTTGGAAAGTTCCAGGCGAGTTTCTCTTGCCCATCAACCTGGAACGACACCTTTTCATCGGGTTGGGGCACGATCTGAACTTTGGGCACTCGATACTCGGGCATCGTCTGTTCCCCCATCCGTTTTGTAGATCGTTCCTTGAGAGTTTGTCTGTATATTGAAATAGTTTAGTGTGGATTCACTGATTTGTCACCAGTCTGAACCGGTAGCGTATTTGGTTGGTCTCCAGGGTTATACTGTGTTCCTTATTTGGCGTTCCTATCTACAGCCAATTCCAAAATCCGAGGCGTGACCAATCGGAAAGCTGCCGGCAACACAACATCGATTGCAAGTTTCGGGACGGAACGAGTCTAGTACGACACGAGACGGCGAAAACGAATAAAAGCGTGTCCGGACCCGCCTGTCTGGTAGACACGCTACAAACCATTTCAGGTAAACCCTTTTTCCGGTGGATAACCAAGTTGCGGTTGAGATGTTGACGGTCCTGACTTCCAGTCTGCATTTGCGATACCCGAGACCTTTTCAATGTCTCTCTCCCGTCTGGAGAGAAAGACAAAAAAACGGAAAGGAAAACGCCGCGATACTATCTCGTGAAGGGCTGATCCAATCTTAAAACTTCCTTGAATCCCTTGATCGTCATTGTCGACATTTCCGGAGGGATGGTTAAAGTCGTTTCATCCTCACTGCCGATGATAAAAACCGAGAGGATCACATCACCGAGCCAACGAACCCGACCTGGCAAACATTGTCAACACGTGATTCTTGTCTTCATTGTACGAGCCCACAAGTCAGGAAAGAACTGACCAAGAACATTTCCTCCAGCAAGAGTGGGGCGGGAATCCGGTGGGCGAAACCTAACCAGGTGGAGTGAGTGGGATGAGAAGGGTACGAACATCAATTTTAGCCGGTCTTACCATGATCACCCTCATCGGCGGAACAGGGTGCATCAACCCGGTGGGCTTCGTTCCACCAATACCTGTCCCCGTTTGGGTAGCCGACCGGATGGAAGAACGAATTGTTCACAAGAACGATTTCCGAACGCCAGTTCTGCCTCCCATACCTCCTGGTCATCGGCCGCTCTGTGAGGATCCCCCGGATTTAGCAACCATCATTCGAGCCATGCCCCGAGTGGCTCGGGGAATTCCATACATTTACGAAGAATTCCGAGACGACTATGACTACGTTGTGGAGTTGCTGGCCGATCATGTCGATCCGCCGCGATTCTTTCCGCTCGTTGGACCAGCCCAACTGCACCATTGCCACTACAAATGCACGGTCTTCTATACCGAAACGATCGAATCGAATTACCCGTTCCCGTACCAGGCGAAACGGCGACGCTCTGAGGTTGTCTACATCGACCGCGATCACTTACACATGGTTGCTTCTACACCTGACGCCCGAGCCTACATCTTCCGGGACCTCAATGGCCCATTACCTTAGGAAGAGCAGGGAAAATAGGTTAGTGAACAGGGAGCAGGGAACAGAAAAGTCATTCTGTTCCCTTCAATGTATCTAACCCTCGGGAACACAGATTCGTCCGGACGTGATCGTGTGCCATTGGATGAAACGCTCGATTCGATTGTTGCCGTTTCCTTTCCGAACTCGGAAATCTCAAGTGTCTCTCGGTTGCAGCAAGAATTACCCGAAATTCTTGGGAAGAATATCTCAGTGGGCTCTCGTTGAAAAGCAACTCTGCCAAGATCCCACCGAAAGCCAATCATAATCATTGACACTTCCTAAGTTCGCGTCGGTGGGTGGTGGAGAGATACACGCGAGCGGCGTTTACTTTGGAATATCGGAGAGGGTGATGAAAGTGAGACGATGTCTAGCGTGTTTGGCGCTCATTGGGATTATCTGGACATTCGATCCACTCACAACCCAGGCGATAGCTGGACGTCGTGATCGGGAATTGGAGATCCATTTGGAGCTAGCATGGATCGCTGATCCCTTGGTTTGTTGGTATTACCCTTGCGCACACGTTTCTCCTTCCACCATCGAAGTAAGTGGCTACATACCCGACGAAAACCATCGCCAACGCGCCCTCGCCATTGCCCAAGAGTTTGCTAGACACAGCCAGCCTCCGCGGGTCGTCCAGGACCGGCTTCAAGTACATCCGGGTATTGGCAAGATTCCTGAACCGCGAGCCCAAGAAGAAACACTTCGACTGGCCCGAGTCGCAGTCGCGCGTTTTTTTCCTGGCAAAGAAGCGACTTGGCTATTGAGTGCCGAAGCGTCTGGTCGGCTAACGATTTCTGGTATTGTCGATTCGTTGGAGCAAAAACTCGAAGTGAGTCGCAAACTTCGAAAGGTCTCAGGGTGTCGTTGTGTAATCAATCAAACTCGCCTCGACAGTAAGTTTTGGCGAGGACCTGTCGGAGCCAAAACCGACCAGGTAACTCCTAGTCCTACGCCCCTTGTCGTCCAGAGTTCCGTTCCTCTCGTCGGGAAACTCGTCATCCCTCCTCCCGTGGAGACGGCCTCGGCTCGAACCGACAACTCACCGACCTTGGCTTTGCCGAACGTAGTTCCTGTTCTCGAAGTCCAAACCAGGGTCGACGAACAGCATCATGAAGGAATTGTCGCAGAAACAGACACGGTCATCGTCCGGGAAGTTCCAGACAAGGCGAACCGTAGAGCAGCGGCACAAATAGACGTTCAACAGGTCAACAAGAAGGCCGTTCCTCAGTACGTGGACACGAAAGATCAGCAGACTTCGTCGGACCATGACTTTGGCAATGGTGAGCCGCGATCGAATTACGTCGCTCGATTCTTTGCCTCTGGCCAAGACAAAATGATCCATTTCGAGACGTCTGATAACGCCAATGCTCCAACGCAAACCGCTCCCGGTGGGAAGCCAGTTTCTCCGGTGTCTCCGGTACTCGTTCCGAAGTTGGAGCGTGTCCCACCTGAGTTGGTCCTCCAGCAAATGGTGACGGAACCTATACAAACGGGGAACAGGGAACAGGGAACGGAAAGCAAAGATCAGTGGACACGCAACAGAGCACAGGGAACGGGGAACACAGGACAGGCAAAAGGGAACAAGCAACGGATTGTTGAAAGCAAACGACTTTCCTTTTCTGCTCCCACCAACGTGTCCAAACCTTCTGTACCTCAGTCGACCACGACTCAACCACGTGGCGTTTGGATACAGCGAGACGTTTTTTCCCAGGAGGAAAGAGTTCCAGATGCTCTTCCCAAGAACCATTTGCCAAGCGTGGGTCCGATTGCTGTCCCTGTTCGAACAAGGCCCCAAACTTCGACGAGAAATCGATCTGGAGTTCTCCAACGCTTGGACACGAATCGACCCTATCCCCACGCGAGGATAGCAACTTGGTCGAGTGAACCAACAGTGAACAAGTGATCGAACTCGAGTCGATTCTATTTTGTAACCTCGTGTTCTTGGGCTAATGATCACCGAGAACTAAACGAGTCATCATCTCGGACGTCCCTTTCCAGGAGGCACGAGGTCGGTAAGAGAATAGAGACTACAAACGAGCGACAAAGATATCTGAGAAGAAAATCACTTGGGGTAACGCTGCGATCTTTGTCACTCGATTGGTTTGTGGAAATGATGCTGGGACCGTTGTTCGGTGCGGTCCCAAGGACCTGGAAGGAACTCAAGCGAGTTCGACTGTGTCGCGAACCGAACTCAACTGTTCCAGAAACGATACTTGGCAGAGTCCAGACATCTTCACTTTACAATACCCGTCACAAAATCATCCCCCACGAATCGCGACCAGCACTTCTCGTTTCCCCGGAACGCCTCGTCGTTTTTCCACCGTGAAACCAATTTCTTTTAGCATACGCCGAAGCGTCCCTTTGACCGAGTACGTTGTGAGTCGAGCACCGGGGCGCATGGTGTGGTACAGTCGTTCGATAAATCCTCGGTTCCATAGATCTGGGTTGTTCTCGGGACTGAAAGGATCCAAGTAGACTGCGTCGAACGATTCCTTCGGAAATGACATTTCGGTCGCATCACCTAGTCGCAATCGGAAAGCTATCCCATTTCCTAGATCAGTCTCCGAGGTTCCGACGTCCGGAGCTTGGAGATAGCTAAACAATTGCTCGTTGAAGTTTGGATGTCGGAGATATGCTTCATGCCCCAAGCCCCGCAGCGTCTCAACGTCGAGCAAATGCTGTTCGAGGGCCGTGTAGAAAATCGGACAATTGGCTTCGATGGCAGCGTCAGCCGTCAATACGAAGTTCAGACTGGTGCCAAAACCAACTTCGAGAATCTTCGTGGGGATTTGCTTGTCGAATCGAGCCAGCACACCCGAATTTTGCAAATAGATGACTCGGGAGCAAGTCATAGCTCCACCATGACAATTGTATAACTCTCGGCATTCCGGATGAAACAGCGTGGAACTGCCATCTCTAGTCGCGACTTGGGCTGGGATGTTCATAAAAGATAGTTGGTATGTGAGGTAGGTTCCTGTTGCTGAAAAATTGTCAGCGTGTTGGGTGGTGTGACTGACGACCAATCCAAGCTGTTCGTATTATTTCTCATACGACCGACCCCCACAACCATAATGCACCGAAGAGAGCAATGTCCAAACATTCAAATATCTTCGAGCGCCTGATTGACAGCATACCAAAGTTCGTTCATTCGAAATGGTTTGCGAAGAATTCTGACGGCCTTACCGGTGGGTGAGTTCTCAAGCGTTTCAGTCTGAAGAAGACCAGTACATAGAAGTATCGGGAGATTTGGTCGAATGCGTTGTATGTGGCGGAGGTTCTCCACGCCGTCCTCGCGAGGGATCATCAAGTCCAGAATGGCCAGGTCTACAGGGGTGTCTTCTTGAAGAAGAGCGCACGCTTCTTTTCCGGAAGTGACCCAGAGAACTTGGTGCCCAGCTATCTCCAAAAATCGGCGGACCACATCAAGAACAGCTGCTTCGTCGTCGATGACGAGGATCCGCCGCTGTACGACTTTTTCGGGTTCAAGAACTTCGGCTTGTTCGAATGCTTGCGGATGGTCCATCTCGGTCACTAAACGTGGCAAGAAGACGGTGACGCATGTGCCCACTCCGGGGGAAGTCTCAACGATCAAAAAGCCTTGGTGTGCACGGACGATTCCGAAAGCGACCGGAAGGCCGAGCCCTGTCCCGAGTCCGACTCCCTTGGTCGTATAAAATGGGTCGAAAGCCTGGGTGAGGATCTCCGTGGACATCCCAACACCGTTGTCTTGGACTTCGATAACAACGTAGTTTCCAGCAGGGACATGTTCCGGGAACCCAGGCATTTCTCCAGAGAGGAGCCGATGTTGAAGCGAAAATCGGATGGTCGCATTTGCCTGGGAGGAATAACTCAATGGAGTCAAGGAAGAGAGATTAAGGAACAGGGAAACAGGATCTGTGTGTTCTTGTCGGTTTGGACCCAACATGTCATGGTCAGAAGCTGCGCCAACTCTCTCCCGTGTTCGCTGTTCCCTGTTTCCTGTCCCGTGTTCGCTGTTCGCTGTTTCCTCCAGCGCTTTCCGAGTGGCGATAGCATCTCGGGCATTCAGCGCGAGGTTGATCAACACCTGTTGGAGTTGATTGGCGTCGGCTAAAGCACGCAGAGGTTCCTCTTTAGAACTCCTCGGGGGCAGGTGCAACTCGACGTCTGCATGAAGAGTATGAGAGACCAGATCGACTGTTGACTGGAGTAGTTTATCGATTCTTACCGGGTTTCGTGTTAAGGCAGGTTTTCGAGCAAACGCCAGCAGTTGGCGGGTGAGATTGGCGGCACGATCGGTGAGCCCGATGATGTGGTTCATGAATTCTCGGGTTTCCTCGGAAATCCCGGCTTCTCGTACTCCCAAGGCGGCGTATCCTTGAATTCCAGCCAAAAGGTTGTTGAATTCGTGAGCCACGCCACCAGCCAATGTACCGACGCTCTGCATCTTCTGCGCTTGAAGCAACTGTCGCTCTAGTTGCTTTCGTTCGCCAATGTCGCGATAAATTCCCACGAAATGCGTCATTTGGCCCCGAGCATCCAGGATCGGAGAAATCGTGATGGACGCGTCCAACAAAGTGCCGTCTTTGCGTCGGTTGATGAACTCACCTTGCCAACTCCGCCGACTCATCACCGTCCGCCACATCTGGGAGTAGAATTCCGGTGGATGCATTCCGCTGTGGAACACTCTCGGCGTTTTCCCAAGCACTTCACATCGGTCGTATCCCATCATCTCTTCCAAGGCATGGTTGAGGTGCAAAATAGTACCATGCAAATCCGTGATCATGACTCCATCGCGAGTCGACTCGAGAGCTTCGATTAGCAGACGATTGGTAGTTTGGAGTTGATGGCGTTGGACCGATCCGCTGACCCGTTTGGGCAAGTCTTCAAGAAAATTCAGCCCCAAATCCTTCGCCACATAATCAAGGGCTCCAGCTTGCATTGCTTTTGTCGCAAGGTGTTCGTCTCCATACCCGGTCACGAGTAGAACGGGCATGGTCAGGCCTTCCTCCTTGAGTGTGTGTAGCAGAGTCAAGCCGGACATATCTGGTAGATTGTGATCGAGCAAAATGAGATCAAACTCTTGTTGGTTCAGAACGATCAAGGCGTCCGCTGCCGTTCGGCACGTTGTCACTTCGTGTCCGGCTCGCTCCAGGTGTTTGCGTATCAAAAGCGAGATGTTGTCATCGTCCTCAACGAGGAAGAGTCGGAGTGGTGTTGTGGCCATGGGAAAAGGATAAAAAGGTCAAAGGTCGTTAAGGAACTGACAACGAAAAAACATTCCGAGGGTAAAGAGAACAGAACACAATTCCAAATTCTTTGGTCGAAGGTTTAAAGACGGAACTCCCCAGACTTTTGGCTGTCCGGAGACAAACCGACAAGAAAACCCAGAGGTTTTGAAGACGACCTGTCGAACTAATACCGACCAAAAAACACTGTACCTATTCCAGAACGTTCAGATTGATGACTGTGGGAAAGCCAACCGAATTTGAAAAACATCCTCGACCTGGTATTCAGCGCTGAACGTACCGCCGCACGTCCTGCTGATTTCGTCTAGCAAAATTAGCTCCATACGATGATCTTTCCCGAAACTGTCGTAGTCGAGGTCCTGAGAGCCCGCCTCGTAGAGTCGATTGGCTTTATGCAGGTCGATTCCCGACGAACCGGCTGCCGAGAAGACGACCTCCAATATCCTTCCGGGTGATACATCTCCTTGCGATGGCGCCCGGCTTGCGTGGCGAGTTGTTCGCTCGTGAGACTTTACGAGGTAGAACACCTCAGGCAGAGCAACGACTTTGGTTAGTAAACTCAGCGCCTCGGTAAACCCACTCACCAACAACGTTGCTGGTGCCCACGCAGCAGCGTTTGTCAACTCATTCTTGATGACAAACGAAACAAAGGGGTGGAGCCGTTGGGTCCTTCGACGGGCTTCCTCGAATGCCTCTTGAACCGATTGGTTTTCCGGTGCAGACGGGCGTAGAGCAACGGTGTGAATCGCACGAAGCGTTTCCACCGTATGTTGCATCTTTTTCGCGATCCCCACCAACCGATGAAGGCAGTCTTGGCCAGAAGGACTTAGCCGTTCCTTATCGGCTTCCAGCATTCCTAACATGCCCCGCAAGGCAACCAAGGTATTGGGTAAATCGTGTTTGACAGCTGTCTCGAGCGCTCGATTCAACCGCCCCTCTCGACTTTCTCCCGTTTGCGTTGGTCCGGCGTACGGACTTGGTGAGGAAGAACTCGGCATCGGACTAGACTCAGGCATAGGCAGCGCCTTGTTTTTTGGACCCGTCTCCTGCAGGTAGGATTCCAGCTTTTACAGAAAAGGAGTCCTACAACCGAGGTTCGTGGGCTTTCGTATGGTCGTTCCGCTGGTCGATGAATCGAGAATCGCGATGGGCGGAAAGTCTGGGCATATTTCGGGGCTTGAGCTGTTGGCTGCGTTCGATCGTAAGTGATCGTGTCGTTTTCCGAAGAATCATTGGGAACGAAGGCGATCAGCTGTTGTAGTGTGAGGTCGCCTGGATAGTAGACGGATGAACATAGGTATAACTCAAAGTTGCCCGATAATTGGATTCAAGATAGCATCTCAATTCTGGCATTGCAACTTCTCGGTCCTCGTCCAGGGTGATTAGTTTTTTTAAATTGGGGAGAATAGGTAATGCTTTTTCAACCGATGCGAGAGGACTTGTAGCGATTACCCGAGAACAATCGTTACCAATTGCAACCCCTGAGGCCTCCGCATGGTCTTGTGCCTGTGACAATCGGAACCCAGTCCCGAGAAGACTAAAGTTCAAGTCATCTCGGACTTTTGTTAACACCACGGTAAGCGATGTCCATGGACGGCATCATGTCCCGGCTGAATGAATTGGGACCCGTGAGTAAAGCCATCGGGCGTGTAGACCGCAAAGAAATCTGTGAGCCACTGGCCGACGTTTGGGAGATGTTCACGCTCGTTGCGGCCCATTGAAAACGTCGTGTGATGGATCCGATTTTGAGTATACCGCGTCGTTGTCGTCAAGAACTCACTTTCGGCTTAGCCGCCCCGTCATCCAATTTGGTCCGGTTCCGATCTGAATGTAGAGGTTACCGCTCTCGCAGCGTTGGCACTCGCGTTCCAAAAACGTGCGGGTCCAACTCCAACTGAGGAAGTCCAGGTTTGAGTGCCTTCGATCCAGTTTACTTCTGCGTTCTTATCGCGGGTGAAAACATCTGCAAACTATTAGAGCGGTTCACGCTTGGGTTGGGTACAGTTCAAACCGCATTTGCCTAGGAATTCGCATCCAAACTGGAGTGTTGTACCCAACTCAATCGTGAACTGCTCTATCCAGATGGACGAGGGCCTCAAAGCGAGAGCCGAAATGTTCGTCGGAAATGCTCGGAACGCCTTGAATTCTCTCCAGAACTAACGGCCAACTTTTTTGTGACCCTTCCTTGTTGCTGATCCTGCGAAAAGCCGTACATTGAACTATATAATTTTCATCCTTCCAAGTGGGAGAGTGCGCATGTGCTCCAGGACTCGTGGATTTCGTTTTCCAGCTTGTTGCTTGCTCGTCGCGCTCGTCGCGTGTTTCTTCACAGTAAGCACGACCCACGCTTGCAACATTCCGGTCTTCCGTTATGCACTGGAGAAGTGGCAAGCGGCCAAACATGAAATTCTTGTTTTCAACGACGGCAAACTGACAGAAGGGCAGCAGAGGGCCCTCGATTACTTGCAAGCGGCCAGAGAACTCGGAGGTTCCTCACGTAAGCAGATCAAGGGTGCTGCGAACTTGATGGTGAAAGTGGTTGACCTTGACAAAAAAGTGACGCCCAAGATGCGTCAACTTTACGAGGCCCTCAAAGTATCCGGCCCGTACATGATCGCTCGTTTTCCTACCGACTTCCAAGCGCGAAACCGTTTTCCCTTTCCCTATTGGTCTGGTCCGCTTACTTTGGAGAATGCCAAAGCGTTAATCAGTTCTCCAGCCCGAAAACAGATCACCAAGGAAATATTCCAAGGCACTTCGACGGTTTGGGTGTTTCTCGACAGTGGCAATAAGGCCGAAGACGACGTACGCTACAAAGCCTTCACAGGCTACCTCACGAAGTTAGAAAAGCAGTTGAAACTACCGGAGTTGACCGACGACCCGGATGACAAACTGAACAGCGACCTCGAACTCAAACTCAACTTTTCGGTCGTTCGAGTTTCGCGAGAAACACCCGCCGAGCGAGTGTTTGTCAAGATGCTGTTGAGTACCGAAAGCGATCTCTGCGAATACAATGAACCCATGGTGTTTCCAGTCTTTGCCAAAGGCCGAGCGTTGTACGCCCTTGTTGGCAAGGGAATTACCTGGGAGAATGTCTACAAAGCTGGGGCCTACTTGACTGGGCCATGTACTTGTAAAGTCAAAGAGCAAAACCCCGGTGTTGATCTCCTGTTCCAGGCCCCCTGGGACAAGATCATCGGCACAAGGTTAGTTAAGGACAAGGACCTTCCACCACTCACTGGTGTGGGTGGTTTTGTTCCGAAGAAGCAATCTCCAAAGAAACAAAGTCAGTCTGAGCCTAGAAAGGATGACGGATTCGAACAGCAATCTCGTCTTGAGTTCCAACAACAGCCCTGGTTGCGCACTTGGGATGGCCTTCGGACTGACTCACAAGATCATTCCTCAGGACCGAACTTAGTCGCTCCAACAGATCAAACGGGAACCAGACCATGAATATCTGGCATTTGATCACTCGCGAGATCGTCTTCCGGAAGTTGAACTTTCTGCTTGCTGTGCTGGCGGTATTTGTGGCCGTCAGCACAGTCGTTGCTGGCATGACCGCCCTCAACGTACAAGCCGATACAACGAAGGAACTGATCGAACGGCAGCAAAAAGAAAACAAATCACGCATGGCCAGGGCTCGAGCTGACACGAACAAACGTTTGGCGCAGGACGAGAAAGAAACGAAAAAGGAACTCAGAAAACTGGAAGACCAAATTCGCAAGGCGATGCTTCAACTGAAGTTCAATGTGTGGATCGTCTCGGGAGAGGAGGACCTCGGTGACTTGTCTGCAGAATCCCTTGCCGTCGAAACGATACCTTATGAGTACTGCAAGAAGATTGCGGATTCGAAGGAAATGACCATAATCAACCACCTCCTCCCTCAAGTCCAGAAGAGAACGGCCTGGACTGAGAAAGACAATTATTCTCTATACGTTATCGGGATTGAACGAGAGGTTCCGTTCGCTCACCGGAAACCAAAAAAAGATCTCCTTCCAGCGGTTCCTCCCGGGATGATTATCGTTGGGCACGCCCTCGGCAAGAAATTCAAGCTGAAAAAAGGGCAAGAAGTTCAATTTCGCGGGAAAAAATTCAAGATCGCGCGCGTCCATAGGGAACGCGGAAATCGCGACGACAAAACGATCTTCATGAACTTGCGACAATGCCAAGATCTATACGACATGAAGGACAAAAAGGGCCAGTATCTCATCAACGCCATTCTGGCGATCGAATGCAACTGTGCTAGCATCGACCGAATCGGCGAGATTCGGACGGCCATCAAGAAGATACTTCCGGACGTGAGCGTTCAAGAAAAATTCAATGCCGCGACGGCTCGCGCGGTCGCCAGGAACGAAACAAAGAAAACTGCGATCAAGGAAAAAGAGCGTCGCAAAGTAGAAGCCCTGAAGGCCCTTCAAGAACAGAAGCAACAGCAAGACGCCGAGTTAGAGCAAACTCAGAGAGACCGGAACGACATCCAGGCGAATTACGAAATGGTCGTTTCGATCCTCCTGCCGTTAGCCATTGTGGCCAGTTTGATCTGGCTCGGCTTCACTATGCTCGGTAACGTCCGTGAGCGAATTAGCGAAATCGGTATCTTACGTGCGCTCGGACTCTCGTCCGGACACGTATATGCACTGTTCCTGACTCGTGCCGTGTTAGTGGGTGTCATCGGAGCCGTGGTCGGTTACGCGATTGGTGTTGCTGGAGGTGTAATGGCCGTTGCTGTGGCCGATCCGGAGGCCACTTCGGCCACCAACCATTACGTGAATCCGATGCTGCTCATTGGCGTTGTTGTGACCGCTCCTACGTTAAGCGCATTAGTCACTTGGCTTTCCGCGACGATAGCTGCCCAACAAGATCCTGCCGTCGTGTTACGCGAAGCGTGAGTTCTGCCCCATGCTCGAAATTCACAATCTCAAGAAGACATACCGGACCTTGCGTGGCACCGTCGATGCAGTCGAGAACGTTTCGTTGACAGTCGCTCCTGAGGAGTTCGTGGCAGTCGTCGGGCCGAGCGGGTGTGGCAAAACAACTCTCCTGCTAGTGGCTGGGGGATTGCTCCACCCCGATGGCGGAACCGTTCGTGTCAACAGCATCGATCCTTACCAACTCGGAGCCAACGAGCGAGCACAGTTCCGAGCGAAGAACATCGGGTTTGTGTTCCAGCAGTTTCACTTGATTCCGTATTTGAGCGTGCTCGACAACGTCTTGGCTTCTGGCCTGGCGGCACCAGTTGCCGATGCAAAAGGGAAGGCGACGAAGTTGCTCGAACGCTTTGGACTTTCTCACCGGTTGACCCACGTGCCTGGCGAACTGAGCACCGGAGAAAAACAACGCACTGCACTCGCAAGGGCGCTTTTGAACGATCCTCCAATAGTTCTGGCCGACGAACCGACGGGTAACCTCGATGAAGAAAATGGCCGGCGTGTCTTGAAACACCTCGCTGAGTACGCCCAGGATGGCGGTGCCGTGTTGCTCGTCACACACGATACTCGCGCTGCCGAATACGCGACTCGGATGTTCCCACTCGACCCCAACGCGACAGACCAAACGGCTTCAACCTCTCAGACAGCAATCCAAGCTACCGACTCCAATGTTCAGGCAGGTAACTCGACATGAGCCAACGACATCTTCGTGGCGGGATGACCAACGGCCTTGCGATCATCGGGATCTCCATTGCGGTCATCATCGCCTTAGTTCTCGTCCTCTGGCAACCTTGGAACAATTCCGCCCAAGACAAGATCAAGCTCACGTTTTATTGTGCCGCAGGTATGTCCAAGCCTGTCGCCGAAATCGTTGAGAGTTATCACAACAAGTACCCTAACGTTGAGATCCAGGTCAACTACGGTGGAACTGGCAAGCTCCTTTCGACCATAAAGGCCAATCAAGGGGCTGGCCAACTTTACTTGGCCGCGGACAAATTTCACATGCATGTTGCTCGGGAGGAAGGCTACGTCGCCGAGACTATCCCAATAGCTCATCTTCGGCCGGTTCTCGTCATCAACAAAGACAAACAACAATCCCTTTCTGAAAAAGTCGAATCGGTGGAAGACCTGGTTCGCCCGGATTTGAAGGTGAGTCTTGCGAATCCAGAACTCGCCGCAATCGGCAAACTTACCAAGGATGTCCTCGCGAAATCCGAAACGGCTAAAAAGATTTGGGAACAAATCGAAGCCGATTTGAAGAGTAGCTCCAATCGTGTTTCGACCGTTGGGACCGTCAACGAAGTGGCTCAGGCCATCGAAACCGGCGCTGCCGACGTTGGCATCGTCTGGTCAGCGATCGCCAAACAGCGTCCCGATCTCGAGTTGGTGGAGATCAAAGAATTCGCAAACGCCAAGGAGTTAGTTCAAATCGGCATCCTCACCAAAGCGGAAGGGGAAGTTGCGACGGCGTCCCTGAAGTTCGCCCGATTTCTCAGTGCTAAAGATGCGGGCTTGCAAACGTTCGAGACACACAGTTTCTCACCCATTCCAGATGCCGATCTTTGGGTCGAGACCCCTCAGATCAACTTGTCATCGGGGTCCATGCTCAAGCCTGGCATTAAAAAAATCGTGGCCGCATTTGAGAAACGCGAAGGCGTCAAGATCGATACCACTTACAACGGCTGTGGCATCCTCGTGGCGGGCATGAAGGCCTCCAAAAAAGCCAATGACGGCAAGTTCCCCGATGCCTATTTCTCCTGCGACGTGACGTTCATGGATGACGTTCAACAATGGTTCGAACCAAGCGTTTTGGTTTCCCGAAACGACATGGTCTTCATCGTCCAGAAAGGCAACCCCAAGAACATCACAGAATTGCAAGACCTCGCCCAAAATGGCTTGAAGGTTGGACTCGGTCATCCTGAGAATTCCGCCCTCGGGGGATTGACTGCCACGCTTCTGAAAAGATCGAAACTCCACGACGAGATCGAGAACCCGAACCGAAATCCTACAGTCGTCCACGCCGACGCGGGGCACATGCTAGTGAATCAAGTCGTTACGAACGCCCTCGACGTCGCCATCGTTTACAGGAGCAACGCCAAGGCTGACCCGATCAACGAAAAGAAACACCTCGATATCCTCCCGATCAAAGTGATCGTAGACGGAAAAACATTGGAAGCGCAAGCGGCACAGCCATTCGCTGTCGCCAAGGATTCCAAGCACAAATATCTGATGCGGCGGCTGTTGACCCAGATCGTCCGGGAAGAGACCCGCGAGCGGTTCAAGGGGCTGGGATTCTACTGGGCCTATGATAAAGCCGACTAACAATGACCAACGAAACGCCGCCTTCTGGATCCCCCGATGGTGACCATCGGGTCGCTTCGGATATCCCCTTCTACATCGCGCTGGGCATCTTGAGCGGCGTTTATGTAGTTTTGATCATTGGCATGCTGTTCGCCGAGGTGCTGTATCTTTTCCCACCGAGTCGTATATCATTGATCGTGCCCGAAGGCACAACTAACATTCCAACTTCACCCACCTCATTGGCCGACCCCAAATTGAAAGTCGGTCTTGGGGATCCCAACGAATCCGAGTTCGGATCGCGGACAAGCGACTTCCTCAAACTAACTTGGGCATACGATGCGGTCATGGATGCCGACCGTAAACATCCCATCCATTATTGCAAAGATCCGTTGGAGCTTGTCGATCTTGTTGGGCTCGGTCAACTCGATGCAGCACTGGCGCCGAGCGATTCTTCGGTGCGTCGGGGACTGGTGCTTCTCGTGCACAAAAAGAACCCCAAAAGGATCCAACGCCTGGAGGACGTGGCTCGTGAAAATGTTCGCGTCGGACTCGTTTGGTCGCCGCGTTTTTCGTCGGGAAAGCGGACACGAGAGGCGCTCGAAGTGGCGGGCCTCAAGCAAAAGCTGACTCAACGACTGGCTACGTACAATGACCTGGGACCAATGAACCTGGTTGCTCAGGGATTCGGACCTCAGGCCCTTGGCCGTCTCGGAATTGTAGTCGGAGTGATGCAGTCCGATGTGTTCAAAATCTCTCAGGTACAGACTGTGAACCAGTGGGAATCGCTGCCACAACAGGTTCACGATGGAAAGATCGACGTAGCCATCGTTCCGGCCTTGGCTATCCCCGACGAAAGCGAGGGCGGCACCAAACTGGACATCGAGATTGTCCAGGCGGCGAAGAAAGAACTCCTCGACGTCAGTCGTTATCCCGATCACCTCTCGTCGTCGTGGTATTTTCTGTGGTGGGTGCGGATAAAAGTCTGGGCGCTTGTAGCTCCTTTGATGGAACCGGAAATTCAATATTCCCTGAAGTTGAGCCTTATCTCTTGCACATTGACAACGATCATCTCGTTGTGGGTCGCCGTCCCTTTTGGTTACGCGATGTCCCGCTATAAATTTCCTGGCAAAGGCGTGGTTGATGCGATCCTGGACATTCCTATCGTCCTGCCGCCGTTGGTGATTGGTTTGGCATTACTCATCCTGTTTGGGACTCCAGCGTTACAGTGGGTCGAGAGCAACACGATTCCGATAACGTTCGCGGTGCCAAGCGTCATCATTGCCCAGTTCAGTGTGGCGTGTGCGTTTGCTGTCCGCACCATGCGTGTCACGTTCGACCAGATTAGTCCTCGGCAAGAGCAAGTTGCCCTCACCCTTGGATGCACCCAAGGACAAGCCTTTTGGTATGTCGTCTTTCCAGAAGCCCGCCGTGGACTGATCACGGCAGCTACTCTCGCTTGGGCCCGCTCTCTTGGAGAATTCGGTCCGATCCTGGTATTTTCCGGAGCGACGCGAATGCGGACCGAGGTCTTGCCAACAACAGTATTCCTGGAGTTGAGCGTTGGGAACATCGCAACCGCCGTCTCTGTTTCCTTACTCATGATCATAGCGGCGTTGATCGTTCTCGTAATTGTCCGAGTTTTTGGTACAAGTCCGGCTTTCACTGCGGGAAAATAATTCCATCCGGACGGCCTGGTGAAAGTGGGTGACCGACGGTTGCCTTTTGAGATCGTCACCCTTACTAGTTCGCTTTGTTTTTTGTCGTTGGGGTCAGTCGAGTCTACCTGTTTTACGGTTTCCTTGTGTCGTCGCAGTTATGATCATCATCCAAGACTTGAGTGTGAAAGCTGGCGCGTTTGTTCTGAACAACATCTCGTTCACTTTGGACGGTGGTGAGTATGGGGTGTTGATGGGCCAAACGGGTTCCGGTAAAACCACTATTCTGGAAGCCGTGGCTGGATTGAAGACCGTCATCAGCGGATCGATAAGACTCGACGACGTGGAAGTGGCTCATCTCAAACCGGCGGAACGAGGAATCGGTTATGTCCCCCAAGACCGGGCGTTATTCCCCTCCATGACGGTTTCCGACCACCTCGGGTTCGCGCTGGTCCTTCGTCGATGGCCCAAAAAACAAGTCAAGGAACGTGTCGAACAGATGGCCGAGTTACTTGGAATTCATGACCTTCTTCAACGAAAGCCACTCGGCCTCAGTGGTGGAGAATCTCAGCGAGTGGCACTTGGCCGCGCCCTGTCGTACTATCCAAAAATCTTGCTGCTCGACGAACCGCTCAGTGCACTCGACGAAGGCACCCGCGAGACGATGTGTCGGTTGCTCAAACGCATACAACTTGAAACGGGCGTCACCACTCTGCACGTCACACACAGTCTCGCCGAAGCCAGACGCCTCGCCAACCGAGTGCTTGTCCTCAGGAACAAGGTGCTTTCCGAGGTCCCGCCTGATGGGTTGGACAAGAACCCGTTGGCGAACGAGAGCGAGCTCGAAACCAATCACGAGTCGGCCGAATCCCAGCCTGACGCCCACGACTCGGATGGAAAGTTCACACGCTTGTCGGAGGGGTCATAAATGCTAGTCAACGTCGGATACATGGCCCAGATCAAAGTTGCCGCAGGGACTGGTGAGGAACAGATCGAACTTCCCGAATCGGCATCAGTCGCAGACCTTGTCCAAGCGATTACCGATAGACACAAGGGGCTCAAAAACTTGCTGCTCGACGAACAAGGACTCTTGCGACCGACCATTCTGGTCTTCATCAACGACGCCCAAGCCGATGACGGCATGCGCACAACGTTGAAGGATAGCGACGACGTCAGCTTTCTTTCGCCGATTGCCGGTGGGTGAAATCGGCGTCCGAATCTCCCTTGATCAGTAGCCAATTTACGTGATGTTCCACTGAGTACCTCGGACTTTCGCGAGTGCGTCGTCAACATTTCTTTCCAGCCGAAGGAGGAACAAATCATGTCAACAACAGCCCCTTCCTGTCCAAGAAAAGACCGTTGTTCGTATGACTTGCGACATCGCTTGTCTGTTGACAGCCGAGGTTCGTGACGGACAATTTGTCAAGATTCGGGCGACTGACCTTCCGATGCTTCGCGACGACATTTGCATGAAGGGAATCTATGCTTCGAGAGCATTCGCCCATGCTAATCTCTAGCTCGCTGGCACTCGATACGTAAGTGCCAGTGGCAATCCGACGCCCCGCGATTGTTCAAAGTTGATAGGACATCTCTCATGACTCAACCACCAACACTCACCGACGAAGAAAAAGCCACCTACGAATGGCAGATGTGGGTGCCCGGCTTCGGTGAAGAAGGACAGCGGAAGCTAAAAGGAGCTTCCGTTCTGGTTTCGCGGGTCGGGGGTGTAGGAAGTGTGGTGGCGTACCAACTCGCTGCGGCCGGGATTGGTCGTCTTGTACTGGCCCACGGCGGAAATATCAAACACAGCGATCTCAATCGTCAGTTGTTGATGACCCACGACATGCTCGGTAAGTCTCGGATCGAGAGCGCAACTCGCCGTCTCAAAGAATTGAACCCACGACTCGAAATCGAGCCGGTGGGCGAAAACGTAAGCGAGGAGAACGCTTCGCGGTTGGTCGAGAGTGTCGATCTGGTCGTCGATTGTGCTCCATTGTTCCAAGAACGCCTTGCCATGAACCGTGCGATCGTCGAGCAACGAAAGCCGATGGTCGATTCAGCCATGTACGACATGGAAGCCCAACTTCTAACAATCATTCCTGGACAAACGCCTTGTCTCGCCTGTGTGTGCCCGTCTCCACCACCAGTTTGGAAACGAGAATTCCCCGTTTTTGGTGCGGTGTCGGGAACCGTGGCTTGCCTTGCAGCTGTGGAAGCCATCAAAGTCGTCGCGGGATTCGGTGAGCCGCTACTTGGAAAAATGCTCACGATTGACATGCGCGACATGACGTTCCGTAAGATCGCCATCCAGCGAAACCCTAAGTGCGGAGTCTGCGGAAATCCGAAGTAAGTGTTTCCTCCCGAAACAGATACTCGACCTAGTTTTCTGTGAGCCAACGAGACGGACTTTAGGGTAAGCGAACGAGCCGGTAAGCCTCGCTGTTTTCTGCTTTCAAAATCAATTCGTGGCGTGTCAGTTTTTGGATGATTTGCGTTTGCGTTTTCGTTTCGTCAGTCTTTGGATGCCGGGACGTGATGACGAGTTGCTTTTCTTGAACTCGAACTCGAGACCGGCTCGCTCCTTGAAACCCCTTCACATTAACATTGGCGAGAAGCGTTCCATCCCGACGAAACTCGAGTGTCGCGCCGTCCTGCGGACCTCCAACAACACCCCAACGCCCAACCAAGTCAGCCGGAATGGGACTCCAGACATAATTCGCAAACACATAATAAGTCATCCCAGTCGTTACGACCAAACACAAAGCAAGTAGCCCCCAACGCCTCAGGGGATTCGTCTTGTTTGGTTGAACAGACTTGGCGATTTCGGGTTCGGACGAGGGTTGTCTCCGCGACAACCCTTTTCGTCTTCGTGAGGGTTTGTTTTTTGTTTTGCTCATGAATGCATGCTGTTAGCTGAAAGGAAAATGAGACTCCGGGAAAAACGACGCCCGGAGTCTGGAATGACCATTTCTGAGAGCGTTACTTCTTGGCCGAGACCTCCACCACGACACGACGAATTGTGCCTGTGAACCGGAAATCGGATTCGTAGTCGCTGCTCACAGGCGTTCCGTTGTCATAACCGCAACACAGGTCGTCGCCGTAGAGCGAGTAGGCGATTGGTGTGGTCACCGGTATCTTGCCTTCGCCAACCTCTGTGCTGTTGAAGAACATGCGACCTGTACCTGGGGCTCCCTTGCCTTTCGACATTTGAGGCTCGCCGGTCCTTTCGAATTGGAATTGGATTTTCGCTTTTCCAGTGGGCACGTCTTTCGTTGAAGAAATCTTGAACTGTTTAATTCCCACGTAGTTATGGACGTAATGGAGTTTCTTGTTCTTGATGTAAAGGGAGTACCCGCCAAAGTTACTTCCGTGTGCGAGAAGCACGCCTTCGGCACCTTTCTTGGGAATGTCTACCTCGGCGGTAATGGTGTAAGACTTGTTTCGCACGTCCACGGCAACAGCCCGAGTCACCATACCAGCTCCCGGATAATACACATACTTATCGCGAGGCGCGGACATTTGGGGACGAGGTTCGGCCAACCGGACGTTTCCACGCCCGTCCAACGGCAGGACTTTAAATCGAGCTGCTTGAGCCCACCAACGAATTTTCATCTCTTCGAGCTTCTTGGGGAACTCCTTGGCCAAGTCGGTCGATTCCGAGAAATCCTTATCGATGTGGAAGAGCATCCACTTGGAACTATTCAAGTCTTCTCGGGTGAGCTTTTTGTTGAACTGCCAAGGGGAGTAGGCTCGCCAACCATCATAGTCTACTGCCCGCTGGGCAAACATCTCAAAGTATTGGGCGCCGCGATCGAGTTTGCTGTCGGGATCATTAAACGTTTTTTTGAGACTCATACCCTCAAGCGGCGATTGCACCACACCGTTAATTTGCTTGGGTGGTTTGATGCCCACGACATCGAGCACTGTCGGAACGATGTCAATGGCGTGAGTGAATTGTGTGCGAATTTCGCCTTTGGATTTGATTCCCTTCGGCCAGTGAACGATGAATGGATCGGACACACCGCCTCTGGCAGTTTCTCGTTTCCAACGCCGGAAGGGGGTATTTCCGGCCCACGCCCAACCCCACGGGTAGTGGTTATACGTCGCCTTGCTGCCGAGTACGTCATAGGCCTTGAGATTGCGTTTCAGGCTTTCGGGCACCAAGTTGAAAAAGATATTTTCGTTGACAGATCCAGTAGGTCCGCCCTCGGCACTCGCTCCGTTGTCCGAGACTACCATGATCAGGGTGTTGTCTAACTGACCGATTCGTTCCAAAAAGGAGATTAACTCCCCGATGTGGTGATCCGTATGGGTGAGGAAGCCGGCATAGACTTCCATCATTCGAGCGTAGAGCTTCTTCTCGTCCTTGGACAGAGTGTTCCACTTCTGGACATCGGGATCGTGAGGCGACAGCTTGGTCTTCTTCGGAACGATGCCGAGTTCGATTTGCCGGGCAAGTGTACCTTTTCGGTATTGATCCCAACCTGCGTCGAACTTACCTTTGTATTTTTCGATCCACTCCTTGGGGACCTGGTGTGGGGCGTGCGCTGCGCCGGTGCAGAAGTACATGAAAAAAGGACGGTCGGGAGCGGCGTGTTTTAAGTCCAGTATCTGTTCCTTGGCCTTGGCCACCAGATCGGGCGTAATGTGATAATCTTTCTTGTTGGGCGGGTCGACGAAGTGGTTGTCGTGAACCAAAGCTGGAGCGTATTGGTCGACTTCACCCCCAAGGAAACCATAGAACCGATCGAATCCACGGCCACACGGCCACCATTTGCGATTTGCACCAAGGTTCGCATCCTCGTCTGGAGTCAAGTGCCACTTGCCGATGCCGAACGTTGTCCAGCCGAAGGGGCTCAGAATCTCGGAAAGGAAGCCATTGCTCAACGGAATACGACCGGTGTAACCCGGATACCCCAGAGAAATCTCGGTGATTCCGGCCATGCCGTTGGAGTGGTGATTCCGACCAGTGAGGATGCACGACCGTGTCGGCGAGCAGAGCGCCGTGGTGTGGAAGTTGTTATACCGCAGACCGGTCTTGGCTAGCTTGTCGAGGTTCGGCGTTTGGACCCCTCCGCCGTAGCAGCTTAAATGCCCGAATCCGACGTCGTCGAGAACGATGATCAGGACGTTCGGAGCCCCTTTGGGAGCACGAGGCAGTGGCGGCCAGTACGGCTGCGATTCTTCAATCGTCGGACCGACTTTTCCCTTGAAGGGAGGCGGCGACGGATCAGGAACTACTTCCCCGCTATTGGAGGTTCCCGGAGGCGAGAAGATTCCTCCACCTTCTTTTTTTTCTCCGGTCTGGCCCTGGGCTTCCGGCCAGAAATGGCGGTAGCTGGCCAGTCCCAGACCAATGGCGATGCCCACGACAAGAGTAAGCAAGAGTTCGAGTTTCTTGACCTTCACGATTCGAAAGCCTCCCGATGGAGCGTGTACGACGACTTCGGACAGGATGGGCGAAGTCAGACGAAGTTGGAAAGGATGTGCAATGCCTGAGACTGTTTGTAAGCCCACGATGAGGGCTGGTCAACGGAAAAACACCTGAGCAGGTGGAATTAGGAGAGTAGCAGAGTCAACGAACATATAGAATCTGCCGTCGAGCCGATAGGTAGCGAGTGACATCAGGGTGTCAGAGGTCCAGGGACCCATTTCACGTTCCGTCGTCGCTGAGAATGGTGCGCAAAAGGAACCGCTGGCCCAACACCGGAGTGATAAAGAGAGTTGGACCAGCGTCGGGAGGATCGCTCAGAAATCTGACCTCTGAAACCCAGGGCGTTCGGTTTGCATTGCAGGAAAATCTGCGTGTGGTTCTTTACCCTTTCGGCTTCTGACACCAAGGCGCTCCGCACGACGGCCCTTCCGTGTTGCATTGCATGGGTAGCCCGGCACTCTCAGCCTGAGGTCTTGCTGGGACGCTCAAAAGTTGCTGCACTTCGTGGGTTAGACACTCTGGACAGGCCACGACGTCGTCACCTCGTACGAGTTGTTCGAACGTGTGCTCACACTTCTTACAAGCATATTCGTAAATAGGCATTTTCGTTTCTCCTTACTTTGTAGAATCCCAATCTCAAGATCGACGTTGTTTGTACACTTGGCTGGCTTGCTCGAGGATGGTGCGTTCGTGCGCGGTTAGGCTCTCTTTTCCGTACTTTTGAATCTTCTCCAGGACGGCATCGACTTTGGCTTCGAGTTGTTCGTCGAACCCCGACACGGGTGACATTCGTCCGACTTCTTCCTTGTCGATATGTACGACTTTCAGTTTTGGGCGGCGTTTCATCGCTGGCAATCGGAACTGGGTAAGCAGAGGTGAGAGCCGCATTTGATATTTGTAGTAAAGAAACCCAAGCAACGCGCCCCCCAAGTGGGCGGTCACACCGATGCCGGACGGGCGGCCACGAGTTTCGAGAGCAAATAGGTAAATATCTTGAAGTACCTGAAATCCTACGAATAACCAAATTGGAACCGGCAAAACGAAGAACAGGTAAATGACTCGCTTGGGGAAATGAAAAGCATACAACACCATCACGCCGGTGACAGCCCCTGAAGCACCAAGTGCTGGGGGTGCGTTGTTTAGCATCCCATGTGACCAATAGTAAACACCTGGGTACAACATGTAACCAATCGAGCCAGCCAACGCCGCCACAAGGTAGAACGTGAGAAACTCTTTCGACCCGTATAGGCCCTCCAGTTCCGAACCAAACCACCACAAGAACAACATGTTGAAAACGATGTGCCAGATGTGATCCGGGTTGTGCAAAAACGCACTGGTGATGAGCCGCCAGATTTGACCATAGAAGACTGCCGACGGCTTCAGCCACAAAAGCTCAGTGAACCAACCGATACTGCTCGGAGCGTCCGGTGTGGCTCGGGAAATGGTCATCACCTGAACTAAAAAAATGGCAACGTTGATGACGATGAGCCACTTACACACCTGGCCCGTTCTGCCCAGACTCTGGAGTAAGGGGTTCCGAGAACCCCGGTAATAATCACGATCGTAGATACCCATGTCTGTCCCGTTTCCTTGACAGTGACGACTCGACGCACACCTACCTTAGTAATACCAAAACGATTTGGCCCAAGGAAGACCGCCGACGAATTCTCTTTCAATGACCAAATCATCGCCGATGTTCGTAATAGCGGCTCAACGCACGAACGCGATCGACCTGGTAGCCCACAACCCCTCCTAGCACAGCGAGGCCAACCAAAAATAAGACGTGGTGGTGGTAGAGCAAATCGGCTCCCCGGACCATCGATTCCAACAACAACGCCAGATACCCTAGCATGCAGAAAATCGTAGTTGTCCAAACTAACACCGTTCGAAACCACAATCCCGATGCCGCCACCATCATCGGATAAACGATCGGGACCGGGGTCACCAGGTCGTTATTGATGAGCAAGATGATCGTCACCAGGGCCGCGTCGGTCGCGGCCCATGTTGCCCGCACCGTGTCTCGGTGTTTTTGTCGATTGAGAAGTCGTTGGAACACCACCGCAACGACGCCAAGGACTCCCAACAACACCAGCGTTGCGTTGTGATTGAGCGTGAATATCCCCGAAAGGAAGCCGCGCAATCCGACGATCATGGTCGAGACAAACAAAGCTGCGAGGTGTGAAACGAGCGCTGGCTCTCGTCGAATCCAACGACGAATCGCATGCAACCAATCGACCTTCCGATTTTCGATCGGCTCTCTTTTCAGAAATCGCGTGAGATCCTCCCCTAGCGCTTGGGCGGAAGGATATCGGTGATTCGGCTTTTTCTCCAGACAGCGCAGACAAATACTCTCGAGTTCGCTCGGGATCGCTTTGTTGAACTGTCTGGGTCGCAGGGGTTCTCGCTCCATGACTTGAACTAACACATCGAACGGGTTCTCCCCGACAAACGGAGGTTGCTTGGTTAACGTTTGGTACAGAATAGCTCCGAGGCTGTAGACATCGCTCAAAGGTCCAACCTCGGAAACCTTGCCTGCCGCTTGCTCGGGAGCCATGTACCCAGGCGTGCCCAGAACTGCCCCGGTGACCGTCTGGGCTTCAGGATCAGAGAGCATTTTGACGAGTCCGAAATCGGATACGTAGGGGTGGTAGTCGTTGTCGAGAAGTATATTCGACGGCTTCAAGTCACGATGCACGATGCCTTGTTCATGGAGGTAAGCTACGGCTTCGGCGATCGTCTTCACACACTCCACAGCCATCTCGATATCCAGAGTCTCTTCTCGCAATACTTTGGTGAGCGTCGGTCCACAAATATATTGCATGGCAAAGTACGGATAGCCGTAAGCTTCCCCCACATCGTAGATCGTCACGATGTGGGGATGTTCCAAGTTCGCTGCAGCTTTGGCCTCGTTGCGGAACCGTTTGACTTGCTCAGTAGACGCGATGTGACTGGCGGAAATCATTTTCAGGGCCACGACGCGGCCAAGTTCCACGTGTTTCGCCAAGAAGACGACCCCCATTCCTCCACGCCCGATCTCTTTGATGAGTTCGTACTTATCGATCTGGGTGCCGGGTTGAGTAAGGACCGAACTTTCTCGGTTCGAGTCGTCAGACTTTGTGTGATCTATGGTCGGTTCTTCGTTCAACTTGGGGTCAGCCACAAGTCCTTCTAACGATTCCAAACAATCCAACAACTCGGCCAAATCAGGGTGTGCATTGAGGGCCGACCGGTTGTTCGATGGCCGGCCGGATTGGAGGGCTTCGACATGGGCATTGAGCAAGTCAAACTTGTCTTGGTCTTCCGGAGAAGGGTCGGTCGCCTGGTCCATTTTCTTGTTCTCTTGGACAACGAAGACAAACGCTGTTGTGGGCTGTTTGTTTCTTCAGTCGGTCACCAACGAGTAGACACTTTGCAAACGATCCGGCCCTTGATGACTCACTTCGATTGTATATTTGCCAGTTCCCTGGGGCGTCCAAGTTACGGTTTCGTGACTTCCGAACGTATCAGATTTAGTCACGACACGGCCATTCGAATTCCGTACCAACAAATCCAGATCGGCTCGTCCGTCACCGATAATCGAAACTCGAGCCTTCTTGTTGCCCACAGGATACTGAAAACTCACTTTGTCCGTTGTTTTGGGGGCAATCGTCCGGACGATGAGAACCGAGCGTGGGGAAGTGTTCTGGGATCTCACAAGCAACCGGTAAGGATTCGGGGATGTAGTTCGCGGAGCCACTTTCAGGTTCTTGTTCGCAATTCGTTCTTTCTGCCGGGGCGTGTAGAAGTTTGGAATCGCAATCCGACAGTATCCCGATTTGCTAAACTTCAACCCGACAGTCTCGGTGTCTCGTTCGGAACTCGTCAAGCTGACCGCAGGAATCCGATTAAATCCGTTATTCACGACCAGATCCAAGTCAGATGTTTGACTCCCTCGGAGCCGTATTTCCAGTTTCTCATTTTTCTCCACCTCGATCCGAATGACATCGGACTGTCGGTCACGGATGGCCGTCCCGGACAACTCGAGCGAGGCAACAGGGAGTTCAGCGGGCGTTTTGTAAGTCCTCTTGCCGTCAAGAAAAGCCCGAATCTCTTTCAAGTGAACGCTATAATCGACGACCTGTTCAACGTCCAAGAAACCGGTGGTTCCCTGGGAGATCATGCCAACTATTTCACCGTCATCATTCACGACTGGGCCGCCGCTATCCCCTTTGTTACTTGGAGTTTGGTGACACAAAGCATAATAGAAGAATCCTCCCTTGGCGAATGAAAATGAGTTCCGTACGAACCCTTGGCTATAACCAAACAGTCCGCCGCGCGTCGCGGTAGAATTTCCGACAACATGTATCGAGTCTCCCGGCTCCGGCGGACTGGAAGCTAAGGGAATGGCGCGAGCTTGAGGTGGAAGTTTGGAGGCCTTTACGAGAGCCAAATCTTTGAGCGGGTTGTACGCCACGACCTCACCTTGAATTGAAATCTTCTCTCTGTGGGTCTGAAAAGCCCTGGCGTACTCGAACGTCGAAGTCACTACTCGCCCGTTCCTCCAAATGGGAAAAACGAGATGCAGTTTGTTGTTCTTGGTCGCGAGTCCATTGACAACATGAAAGGCCGTCAGGACCAAGCGTTTCTTCGAATCAATGACAATTCCCGACCCCCCCACTTGACCCGTGGGAGTCGTGAACCCAACAGTTCCGGCAACGACCTTGCGATACACTTCGTTGCTTGCGTTCGCCTGGGAAATCCCGACAATCCAAACTAGACCCATCGTGAGAAAACAAAGCAGTGTTCGCGGATACTTCATTGCAGACCTCTCGAGTGAAACCAAAGTTGGTGACCTGCCCGGATCGAGGACAATGACGCTGCCTCGGATGGAAGTCTTACACTTTGTTGGCGTCTCGACCATTCCTGTAACCAACATGGTATCGTCCGAATCACCAGGTACAATACGTTCATTATGACAGAAAAATTAAACGGTGTGGTCGAACGGATTACCTTTCACAACACAGAAACTGGTTTTAGCATCTTGCGAGTTCACGCGCAGGGACATCGTGGAATCGTGACCGTCAAGGGAACGATGGTAAAGCCAGTTGTCGGTGAATACATCACAGCCGAGGGAGAGTGGATCATCGATCGCGAGTACGGCCGTCAGTTTCAAGCGACGAATTTGAATACCACACCACCATACACCGAAGAGGGCATCGCGAAGTACCTTGGATCCGGACTCATCAAGGGAATCGGACCGAAGTATGCTCAAAAGATCGTCGATGTCTTCGGACCAAGGACTTTGGAAATCATAGACGAAAGCCCTGGTTACCTCAGCGAAATCAAAGGGATCGGGGCGGAACGCATCCGCAAGATCCGCGAGAGCTGGCAAGCCCAAAAGGTCGTCCGTGAGATCATGGTATTCTTGCAGTCCTACGGTCTCGGAACAGCTCGAGCCGTTCGCATCTACAAGAAATACGGCGATCAAGCTTGCGACCTCGTCCGCCAAAATCCTTACCGCCTTGCCAGTGATATTTGGGGCATCGGTTTTGATAGTGCCGACCAACTCGCTCGACACCTCAACATCGACGCCAAGTCACCGCTCCGCGCTGCCGCCGCCTTGCGATACAAGTTGCAAACCCTCACGTACGAAAAGGGGCACTGTGCATTTCCGGAAGCCGAACTCATCACCGAAACGGACGCCATGTTGAACAAGGAAGACGTCCATCCTGACGAAATCATCCCTCAGGTGACACTTGTTGCTGCCTTGGAAGAATTGCGTAATAACGCAGAAGTCGTACGCGAACCGTTCGACAACTGGCAGTCGCAAGAACCGTGGATTTACCTCAAACCCTTGTTCATGGCCGAGATTGGCGTGGCGAATGCGCTGAAGGCACTGCGTTTTGGGATTCACCCACTTCCCGAGATCGATTCTGATGCGACGCTGAACAAAGTCGAGCAAAAGATGAACCTGAACCTTGCGGAATCGCAAAAGGAGGCCATTCGCCAGTCGATCACGAGCAAGGTGCTCATTGTGACCGGTGGTCCTGGTGTGGGCAAGACCACCATCGTCCGCGGAATCCTCGAAACCTTTCTTGACCAGGGCTTGCGGTGTACGTTGTGCGCTCCGACGGGACGCGCCGCCAAGCGGATGACCGAGACGACCGGTTGTGAGGCAAAGACCATCCACCGGTTGATCGAGTACGACCCGTCAGCAACCGATGAGATTTACCGATACAAAAGAAACCGTACCAACAAACTCGAGTTCGACTTACTCATCGTCGACGAAGTGTCGATGGTCGATGTGATCTTGATGAACCGCTTGCTTGCAGCCGTGCCCGACGAAGCGAGCGTCGTGTTGGTTGGAGACGTCGACCAGCTTCCCTCCGTTGGCCCTGGTTCAGTTCTTCGCGAGATCATCGCCTCGGAAACGGTTCCGGTCGTCCGCCTCACCGAGATTTTTCGACAGGCCGGAGAGAGCGCGATCATCCGAGCCGCTCACGCCGTCAACCGTGGAGAAATGCCCGCCCCAGGAACACCCGAGAATCCAAGCGACTTCTATTTCGTCGAAGCGGACAAGCCGGATGCTGTGACCAACGCCATCATCACGATGGTCCGTGATCGGATTCCGGACAAATTTGGTCTCGATCCGGTCCGGGACGTCCAGGTTTTGACACCGGTGAATAAAACCGAACTTGGGTCTATCAACTTGAACGCGCGGTTACAAAACGTTCTCAATCCGTCGGCCAAGAAGGAAGTCCAAAGGCTCGGCATCACCTACCGCCTTGGAGATAAAGTCATCCAGACGGAAAATGACTATCAAAAAGAAGTCTTTAACGGCGACATCGGCCGGATTGTGGCCATCGACATGGTCGAACAAGAGGCGAAAGTGACCTTCGATGGTCGTGAAGTTCCCTATGATTTTTCTGACCTCGACAAGTTGGCACTGGCTTACGCTCTGACAATTCATAAGTCCCAGGGTTCCGAATACCCTGCCGTGATCATTCCTGTGCACAATCAGCACTACATGATGCTCCATCGGAATTTATTGTACACCGGTATGACGCGTGGAAAACAGCTTGTGGTCTTTGTGGGACAACGGAAGGCCTTGAATCACGCAATTCGGAATTTGGAAACTGCGCACCGATACACTGCACTCGCCTGGCAATTACAGAAGCGAATTGAAGGGGCGTTTGAGGAATGAGATAGGAATATTGGGATCTCAAGGAAAGGTGACTCTTTTGCCATGTTCACGAGCATCCGCATCATCATCCGGGCGACAAGCAAGTTTGTCGAGCATGACTGTTTGCTCCGAGGAGCAGCCCTCGCTTACTATACTTTGTTTTCGTTTCCTCCACTTATGCTCCTGGCGGTCATGATGGCGGGAGCCATTTTTGGGACCGAGACGGCCGAACGTAAAGTCTTTGAACTGACTGTCGAGTACGTCGGAGAGGATAACGCCAATTTAACTCAGTCTGTTGTCGACAAAGCAGCAACGGCTCAAGGCGGCGGGTGGGTATCGTATTTCGCCGTCGGGATATCGGTTGTTGCCGCGTTGCAGATCTTCTTGCACATTCGAAGGGCTTTTTGCTCCATCTGGGAGTTAGATAAACCTGGCCAGAGTGCGGTGGCAGGGATCATTATCAACTATATTCTTTCGGTCGTCATGGTCCTATGTACGGGTGTTCTGTTGTTGATATCCCTCGTGGTGACCGTCCTGATCTCCAGATTTGCCATGCACACGGATATCTCGAATCCCACGTTCTGGTCATTGTTCAATTTGGTCTGTTCGTTTCTGTACTTGTTGTTGATTTTTACGTGTGTTTTTTGGGTTTTGGCGGGTAACTCCATATCCTTCAGGCACGTTTTGTACGGAGCGGTCATTTGTACCATCTTGTTCTTAGTCGGAAAGATACTTCTGGCCTGGTACCTCGCGTTGACGGCAAAGGCAACGATCTACGGAGCGGCCAATGTTTTAGTTGGTTTTCTCATCTGGATATATTACTCTTCGCAAATCGTGTTTTTTGGAGCCGAGTTGATCCAGGCACGCCGAACTCGAGCGGAATGGCTGCCGTCGTGAGTCTCTCACGATCAAGGATGTTCCTCGTGACCATGCTTTTGCTGGCAAGAGACTGTTTCTGTGGCCAACCCAACAATCAAAAGGCTAAACCCATTCACAACACCCTCTCCAAACACCTCGAGAGCTGCCTAAATCCAGTGACTCGAAAGATGGAGGCTTCGAATCGTTAGAGGAGCCGAGAATCGATAGGGTTGTTATGAACCCAAACGATTCCAAGATCATTTGAGAGCGTTTTCTGATCGCATTCGAAGCGTTCGAGGATCGGAAAAGTACGCCAGAGCCGTGTATACCACGGGGCAGGTACCGACACAGATGGTGAACGGTTTATCCCGAGGGTGCATGCTTAACTCATGAAGAAAACGCGCGCTCGATGAAGCGAGACAGCTGTGTCCCGACTTGTTCGGAACGACGTGGTTAGCCTCACAGGTCACTTTCTTTGTTGACATCCGAGGTTACGCGAGAAAAATTCGAACGAGAGAAGAATTTCTCCAGATTTCTTTGACGGAGTGGGGAACTGTCTCCTATATTTTCAACAACTGGAGCGGACGAAAGGTGATCAGTACTATTTTTACGTATACTCATCGAATCGATTGCACTCCAAACCAAAACAATTCGTCTCCCCTTTTGGTCATTGTGCAATCGTAACCGACAAGATTTCCTTTTTGGAACTCGGTATCGATTGAACACACTCCTCTGAGTCAACACGCGGAAGCCGCGTTCTCCCCCTCGATCCCTTTGGATTTGTTTGCCTTGCGCTGCTGATAGTATCCTTCGCTGACTCACCGAGACTCGCAAACTTGAAGAGTTCCTAGCGAAGCCATCAAGACGCAGAAATAGCAGATGCAAGTTTAGTAATTACCCTACCCCTTTGCCCTCCCTAACACCTCTTCAGCCACAAAGGCTCACGAGGTTCGGACACAGTGCGCCTTGGAGTCTGCTCAGACCATGATGGACTACTTTGTTAAACACACAATCATAGCTCGTTTTTTTCAGCCCATAGGAGTTCGATAGATGTTGCCAAATAGCTGGAAGTTGGTTTGGAGTCGTTGGAAGCGGTTGTCTCTCACTTCCAAAGGCGATCTGACTAAGCGAAATCAAACCTTGTTGAAACTGGAGGACCTGGAAGAGAGAGCTACCCCGGCGACGACGGGCGAAGGTGGCCTCGGTGGAAATCTTCAAGTGACGCTGGCGTACACCATTAACGGCAACGATGAAATACCGGCCCCAGGAACTCTTGTGGAAGTGGGAGACACGCCGGAACTCGGGTACTCAGTCACCCTTGGCGATCAATCACTCCCCGTCGTCGACTTCGTGTTGGAGGACATAACCGGTGGCTTTGGCTTAACTTACACGTATAACCCGGAGTCCCCTCCTCCTCCTGATTCTCCCGTTCGTGTTCCGACGACCGCTGGTGCCATTCAGATGGTCCCTTGGTCCGACCCAAACCTCCTGGCAACGTACCCGTTCCTCACTTATTTCAATGTTGGGGATGTTGGTGGGATAACTACACCTGAATTCCCTGACGGAATTCCCAACGGTACGCTCGATCCAGGCGAAACTTGGGAGTTCGTCTACGTCGGGGACCTCTTCGTCGTGCCCGACACCACCTCTCCAACCGGCGAGGTACGGACTGCGGAAGTTGAAGTTGTCAATCCCATGGACTCCAGCGATACATTGCGTGTCGCGGATTCGGAGATCTACTTTGCTCTTCCCAGTTCATCTGGTGAGAACCCAGGTGTTGGGGTGACTGCCCTGCTCGACGGTCAGGAATACGAAGTCTCACCGGGCAAATACTACTTCATCGATGGTTCCGACAACGCTGACTTCGAGTATACAATCACCAACACAGGGGACGCCCCCTTACGTCCGTTGTCAATCGTTGATGACAACGGTAGCAACGCATACTCGTTCATCACGATCGATGACAACGGAACTCCAGATTACCCAGACGACGACATTGTGACGTTTGATGCGTCGTTTGGTGGGGACTCCGTCGGAACCGATGGCATCCTGGACGTAAATGAAACGTGGACCTTCGCAAGAAGCGATGCACCTCCCATGGAAGGGACGATCCGGACGGACATCACCGCTGACTTCGCCTCGGTCGACACAGGCACGCAGGTTTCGGCCACGGATTTCAATTTCTACACCGGCCTGACCGCTGACTTGGATCTGGAACTTCTGGTCAATGGGGATTCCGGAACGACCGCGGCCGCACCGCTCTACGTCCTTGTCGAAGACGGCAACACGGTCACTTATGCGTTCAACTTGACGACGACGGGAACTGGAGTTGTCGACGAAACCTCGAGTGGAATTTGGAACCGTTCTGGCCAAGGGGTCTCCACGCCGTCCGGTACGTTCGCAGACGCGTCCTTCCAGGACGGTGATGTGAGCGGAGGAGTGAACGGAGCACTCGACGCTGGCGAAACCTACGCTTACACATTGACCGAACCAGTCCTGCCGGGACTGCAAACGATCGACGCCACCGGCTTGGGTAATGCGGTCGTCCCCGAACAAAACCCAGATCCGAGCAACAGCCCGACCCTCCCAGTAAATTCCGATCAAGTAGAAGCGTACTACTTCGGTGTCCTTCCAGGTGTTGCCGTTGACATGAAACTGGACGGCCAAGACTACTTCGATGCACCTGGGAAATACTTCATCGCCGGTGACGACGGAACATTCACTTATGAAGTGACGAATACCGGCAATGTTCCGCTCCACAATGTCACGGCCGTCGATGACAACGGAACGCCCAATATGGCTGGGGACGACATCACACTCACACTCAAGAGTGGCGACAACGGAAATAATATTCTCGAAGACGGTGAGGTCTGGATCTACGAGCGAACTGATGCGACGAGTCCGGGACAGGTAACCAACAGCGTTCTTGTGACCGCCGAGGAACAGTTGACCGGCGACAACAACGAAACCACCGCGACCGACCGAACGAACTACTTCGGTGTCATCGTGGACGTTGAGATCGACTTGAAGATCAACGGAGAGGACAACGACGTTGCTCCCGGCTTCGAGGTCCTCGCAGGTAACAACGTTCCGTTTACCTATTTCGTAACGGCCCCCACCAGCAACTTGCCTCTCAATATCGATAGCCTTGTCGACGATAACGGCACGCCTCTGGATGCCAGCGATGACTTCGAAGTTCAGGGAGTTGTCGACCAGAATGGTGTGAACGTAGGAGACCTTAACGGCAATGGTCTGCTCGATCCCGACCTCGATGGCGCTGGGCCGATGCAAGCCGAGACGTGGCAATTTGCAGCCAACAAAGACGCGTTGGCTGACGGACCTTATGAGCATACAGCTACCGTCGTAGCCTCAGAAAGCAACTCTGGCGGAACCGACACGGACACAGACTCAGCCTTTTACTTCGGGGTCCAGCCATCCGTGAGTATCACTTCGCAAGTTAACGGTGAGGACGCTGACACGCTTGCCGATTCTGTGCCGATTGAGGTCGGCAACACTGCCAACTTCACCTATTCGGTGACGAACACAGGGAATCGACCGCTCTCCAACGTCGTTGTTGTCGACGATAACAACACGCCCAACGATCCCACGGACGACTTCCGCTCCGACGACGGCACATTGACCTTCGTTGGTGGGGACGACGACAACGACGGCGAACTCGATAATGACCCCGATGGCGATGGTCCCCTTACGGGTGAGGTTTGGCTGTACACTGCCGAGAAAGTCGTTGAGACTGAAGATGCCTTCCTTCACATCGCCGAAGTGACTGCCACCGAAGCGATCACAAATACAGAGGTGGATGCCTCCAACCCGAACCACTATAACGGCTTCGCTCCGGTAACTACCAATCCAGCCATCCAGTTAACCAAGTATGTCTCGGTCATCACGGACACTGATTTCGATGCTGAGAATTTTACTCCGATTGACGATCGAGGTGATGACACCACGACCACGAGCTACACGTTGGACTTTGAGTTGGACGATAATGGCGACCCATTGGACCCCGGAACTCGTATCTCCGACCAGTGGAGTGATTGGGCTGGGTTGGGAATCAAGACGATCATCGGCAACCAAGACAAGTTTACTCAATACCCACCGATGATCTTCGACAGTGCCAATCCAAGTGGTGGAGATAGTGACCTGGTGACGCCTGGGTACCACGCAAGCAACACCGAGGCCCGCGAGAACATTCTGATCATTTCCGAGGACAACGACGCCAACGACCCCGACGACAAAGCTTCTGGAGGAATGCTCGAGTTCACATGGACGAGCGGCGTTGACCTCGACTGGATCGGCTTGCTCGACTTGGACGCTAATGAGACCGGCAATAAGGTCATCACTTACGACGAGAACGGCAACGTCCTCGAGTCCCTCTCGGTCCAACCACCCCCAGGTGACAACTCATGGGCGGAGGTCGGCTTCCAGCAGTCTAGTGATGTCTACAGATTGGAAGTTTACTTCCCACGAAGTGGTGCCGTGACTGACCTTGTCTTCTCGACAACCGCGGAATCTCGAGAGTTATTCGATGCCAACGAACCTGGAGAGGTAACGGCCGAGGTCGGCAACGGGCTCATTTTTGACTACGACGTTTCAAACACAGGGGACGTGAGCCTCACGAACGTCGTCGTCATGGACGACAACGCAACTCCGAACGACCAGAGTGACGATTTTGCAGCCCTTCCGGTCGAAGTCAATGGGTTCAATGTTGGGGACACCAATACGAACGACCTCCTCGACCCAGGCGAGACTTGGTTCTTCCAGGAAGCAACCGATGTCACTGCCGAGGACCAAGGTTCGTCCTTCACCAACACTGCAACGGTAACCGCTGACGTGGTTGGTCAAAGCGGACAATCGGTCACTGACGACGACCTCGCCAACTGGACCGTTCCGGAAGCTCTGCAGTTCGAAGGGTTCGTCCAGGACTCCGAGGGGCTGATCTCGATCGACGTGAACAATTACGACAACCAAGTTTCGCAAAATGGTTACAGTTGGATTGAGCACGGCAACGGTTCTGATGGCAACTCGTTGACGACCAGCCAGAACACCGGGACTCTCAATAACTCAAACTACGAGACCAACAGCCCGCGGCTCGACTACAAAGTTGTGTTCAACCGAACCGGCGTGCATTACCTCTGGATTCGCGGCATCGGAACTTCCGGCAAGGATGACTCGGTTCATGCAGGTCTTGACGGAGAAGGAGTGAACACGGCGGACCGAATCAGTAGCTTCGGCACAGGATGGACTTGGTCTAAGTCGACGATGGACAACGTTCGCGCGACGATCAACGTGACGTCCGAGGGCGAGCACACTATCAACTTGTGGATGCGTGAAGATGGCTTCATCGTCGACAAGATCCTCGTGACCTCTGACCCGAACTACATCCCGTATGGCGCTGGCCCTTCCGAGAGCCCACGAGCGGAGACTGGCGCAACGGGTGGAACGACTCCCGCAGGAAACTCCTCGGCACCACCGATCCATGAAGGAACTTCAGACGCCAATGGCAACTTGACGATGTTCTGGGAAGCCGAAGCCTTCTACTCTAACTCAGGCTTCGATGTTAACCAGGGACAAGGAGCTTCCGGTGGTCAGTACGTTGGCACAAACAACGGTGCCGGCACGAGCCTTAATAGTTCGAATGTGGACCAAGAAATCGTTTATAAGGTCGACCTTGACACCGCAGACGAATTTTACCTCTTCGGGTTGACCAAGTCGCCAACGGACAACGATAACTCGTTCTGGGTTCAGGTCGACGGTGGGGAATGGATTCTCTGGGATACCACGGTGAGCAACGATTGGACTTGGGACGAAGTCAAGGACCGTAACGATCAGGCACGACGTTCGTTTACTTTGTCCGAAGGTGAGCACACGATTCGAATCCGCCTCCGTGAGGACGGGACGCAACTCGACCAGTTGATGTTGACCAACGATACGAGTTACCAGCCAGGTACATAATGTCAGGAGGTAGGTGGCCAGCTTTATTCTGAGTTGGCCCACCTTCCGGCTGTTCTCGCTGATCGAAAAATCCCGCTTCCAACCTACGCACAGGCGTCCAAGCTCACGGAGAACTTGGACGTTTTTTTGTTTGTGGACCGGACTCTACACCGATTTGGCTAAAATAATCACATTTTTAAAAACGTGGAACGAGAGTTTCTGCTCCTTGATACCAGCCCGACGCCCACCTTTTAAGGATGCACGAAGATAGTCTACTTGAAGATCGTTTTGACGTTATTAAGCACTCTTGTATCATTGAATTTTACGACGTTTGCGATACTTTACATGAGTACACGAATCGTAAAAGTGGGTATGACCACCCCCCTCAAAATACTTCTCGGCTATAAGACGGAGAATAACCGTGAAAAAGGACATCCACCCCAATTATCGGTATGTGGTCTTCATGGACCAATCGGCGAATTATTCATTCGTTACACGTTCGACCGTCCAGACCAAGGAAACCATCGTTTGGGAAGACGGGAACGAATATCCACTCGTAAAAGTGGACGTCTCGGCGGCTTCCCATCCGTTTTACACCGGCAAGATGAAATTCATGGACTCAACAGGGCGCCTCGAGCGATTCCGCAAGAAGTTCGGCGACGGGTACAAGAAAAAAGACACCAAGAAGAAGAAAAAGTAACTCGACTGGGTACCGTTCCAATTGGTAATGACGGACACGAATAGGTTTCCAGTTTGAGTTAGGTATGGTACGCAGTTTCCGAGTCGCTTGGTCCAGCGCCTTCCCGCTTCGCTTGGGGCTAGCTTTGCTTCCTGAATGTTCAGTTCAATAGCAATTTAGCTATCTCTTCGCAACCGCGACTCGGAGAACGAGAACCTGTGGTGAATGCAAACTGGAACGGCTCCAACATCCTTTCCTTCTGAGAACGAAAATAGCACATTCGTGTCGTGCCTGCGTGTATCCTACGGTCGAACGTAAGAACAAGTCAGGCATCTCGTCGCGAAGTTTTCCCTTACCCTTCTACAAACTTGCGGTTTCTATCAGATCGTGACTTGGTGTCCGCCTTCTTGCTTCTGAGCCAGTGATCCTCACCTTGGCTTTCGTCCTGGGCGCTCGCGATGCGATCGAGTTGCGAGCAAACCAAAGCCATACCGACACCCGGCCTATCCTTATCGATGCCGAACAGAATCGGGGTGTGTCGGGAAATCGATTCTATGAACTTCCTTCTCCTTGGTTTCGGTATCTTCCCAGTGGGCCGGGATCGTAAAGTGTTTTTCCTTCAGGGATGCGGATAGAGGCTTGTTGAGCACGGGATTCAAATATTCGGTCTGGATGAGGATTCGGTTCTGTTGTTCTTTCGATTCATTTCCCCACCACTCCACTCGCACAGGCCACAGAGTTTTTCCGTCGAGGTACACCCGACATTCTCGGGGCTGGACTTCCAAACGTAAGTGCGGGGGAATGTGGTCTCGGTCCTTCCAATTCGGAATCCATCTTCCTTTCACCTCGATGAGCAACTCCTGATCCGCCCGGACACCTCGTCTGGCCAGGTTTTGGAGGTTGTTCCGTAGAGATCTCAAAAGTGTGGAGCTACCAAGGAAGGCGTTCTTGTAAATCATTTCCTCTCGCTCGGTGGCATTTCGAGAGAGATCTTCTGTCCGATCGAAAACCTGGGGAAGTTCCGTGATTTTGATCTTGCCGGCAAGACTGCCAAACTGGAGGTTTTCGGCGAGGGATTTTCCATCACTGATTAGGGTCAACTTGCCCAGGCTGCGAACCGTTCGAATCTTGAGGTCCAATCGAAGTCGTTCGTTGGGAGCTTGAAAGAATTGACCATTCGCTGAGTAATTGATCGAGCCATAACGCACCTCTTGCTTGATATCGGCCTGGACCCAGGGAAACCGATCAGGACGAAATTTTTCAAAGGCTACCCCGAGGAGTTCCCCTGCACCAAGCTTGGCCCATCGAGACGGCATTGCCGCCTGTTGGACTGGCTTTGGTGAAAGGGCAGGCAGTTCGGGTTTCTGGTTCGGGATGCTGGCGAGCGGTGAGGAGGTTCCGTGGATCAAACCAGCCACAAACAGTCCGACGCCCACGATGACTAACAAAAAGGTAATGCACACTCGTGGCATGGGAAACTTTTCCGATTTTGATGAAAGTTCCGACTTCTGGGGTGCCGAGTATACCCATAGCAGATTCTGGGATAAAGACGAAAGGCCAAGGTTGTCTCTGCTTGGGTTGGGTCAGTGGTTTTCGGATTCATAACGTGGTAGAGGTTACAAGTCCTTCCTACGTTTCAAGTCCAAATGACCGCCGCCCGTTGGTGTGATTTTGTCTCGGTGAAGGGACGACTTTGGAAAGCCTTGGGCCTTGGCCATTGAGGTTGATCTTCAAGCAAATTCATTTCCGGAAATTCTCCAGGCCGAAGCGGGAGCTAGCCTTTGGGTGCGGAACCGCCGCGGGCATGAGTTTGCAGGCAAGGTGCCTGCACCCGGCAGGTACCTTGCCTGCAAAGCGACGTGCCTGCACTCGAGAGGCTTGCGGGAGCGACCATAGAACGCGAAAGGGTGGGAGCTATGAGGAGAATCGCCTGTGGGTTGGTGTTGTTGGCTACACTTGGTGGGTGTGTGTCGCTGGACACAGGCGGACCCAGCGGAGGGGCTCCCCGCCCACACTACGGCGCTCACCGAGGTCCGGCGTCGGTTCCGGGCGTTCAAGGGCCGTACGGCGGTCCGGTTCCTATGGTTCATCCGTATTCGTCCTCACCTCCAAGTAAACATGCCGCCCTTCATATGATGCAAAACAACATTCCACTGCAATACGTCCAGCAACAGGGAGGGCCGATCCAGCGAACGGGAGGTTTCGGCCCTCCGGGAATGGGATCAGGACTGATGCGAGCCGGAGGAGTCCTTTCGCCACCTGGCCTTCCTCCCTTGCCCGGTTTACCCGGAAAGAATCCGATCCAACAAACTCAGTACAAATTTCGACCGCCACTTGGTGTCCCACCAGGGAGTCCGGGACCTCTGACTCAAACTGGGGGACAACTGAGATTCCCTGTCAAGCGCACGCAAGTTCGATTCCTCCGTCCGACGGGAATGCGAATCTACTTGCCGCAAGGGGAAGACTTCCGGGCCACTCCGATCTTTACACCGGGTCGGTTTAACTTCCTCCAGGCAGCGGTTTACCGCCTGAAGGTCACGAATTATCCTGGGAGCCGAGGATTACCACTTTACCCAACTTTGGAAGTTGTTCCAGCCAATCCAAAGACCGAGGAGTTTCTCTCGCACAACGCAGTCCCTGTTGTCTTCTCCGAAGAGGACTTCAAGCAGGTGGCGACTGGTAATTACCTCGTGAAGGTCGTTTACTTGCCCGATCCGGAGTTCCAAGAACTCGCTATCCCTGGCCCCGCTTCCTTGGTCTCGACACAACTGCCTCCGGGAGCCGATCCCATTCAGGAGGCGCGACAACGCGGGCACATTTTGTTGGTCATTCGTATGGGTAACATGGACCAAGAAGCCCGTGACACACCCGCCATCGACGCACCGGGTCCAGATGCTCAGAACAAAGGCGCTGGCGTGGGCGGAACTCCTCATCCACAATTCCCATTCCCACGCGGGATGCAAATCCCATATGGGTTGAAGCCACCTCAAGGCGGGTTGGTAGTTCCTCCGGGTTATCCCAAGGGAGCTACCCACGGACCCATCGTAGGGAAGTTGGGAGTTCCTCCAGGAGCATCCCGTCCGAACGGCTATCAAGGGCCTCGACCTGGTTTTCCTCAACCGGCTCGGGCTCCCGCATTGGCCCGACCACCACTCCCGGCCACAGTCCCGCAATCAGCAGTACCTGGTCAGGTTCCGAATCCGTCCCGCGTCCCCTATCCAGGGCAGCCTGCAGTTGCCCCCGGTTTGCCAACTCCACCAGGGACACCCCAGGTGCCTGGCCTTCCGAGGCCTCCACAACCGGCTCAGGGTAGGTTTGGAGCGCCAACAAGCCAACGAACGTCGGGTCCTTCGAATTTCCGGTTGGCAAGTGGAACGACACCTCGTGTGACAGACCAAGCTGTACCGCCGCCACCTAGGGCTGACGTCGCCCCGAGGCACTAAGACGGCAGACATGAACAATCTTTTAACCTGTCTGTCTAAGAATAATTAGCCAGGTTGCCTATCATCCTCGTTTTGTTGTTTGATTGAGAATGCAGAATCTGGAAGCGCCGTGGGAACTCATTGAGGGCACCTTCGGTGCTTCTGGTTCGTGACGGACTTCAACCTTTCTCAATCAGTGTTCGCGCTGTCGCGCAAGGAATTGCCAGTCAGAGGGTTACCTGATGCCCCAAACAACTCTGCGAATATGTATCCTGTTGTGGCTCGCGGTTGTCGGAGTCGGGAGACCTTCGATTTCGGTTGGAGCCCAATACAACAGAATTGCCCGACGTGTTCCTCAGGTCAGTCAGCGACCTCGACGTTATATCCCACCGCCGCTGTACCTTCGCGTCGACGGCCTGGAAGGGATGCGTGTCACTTTTTACCGAGGCGTTGGGAAACCTGCCGAGCTGGTGAGTCCTTTTCGAATTGCGATTCGCCCTGGTTACGTATACCGGATAAAAATCTCGAACATCGCTGGTTTCCCTGGTCTCGAAGTGCATCCCACTTTGGATGTCCGTGGGAGTCTGCGTCCGGATTCGAAAATCAAGCCGAGTGACTACCCCGCTACATTGAGGTTTACCAAGGAAGACTTCGCCAGGATTCGGGCTGGCTCGTATGTAAAAAAAGTCCTCGCCTTGGAGCGTCCTTCGATGGCCGTGGCTGAAACGAGTATTCCTGAAGCCCCCTTGACGTTTCGAGTCGGAGTGGGAGAAGACCCCCTGAAAGTAGCCGAGCAGCGTGCCGTTCCGTTCTTGATTATGCGAATGGGACAGCGTACACGGACGGAAAAGGAGTTGGAAGATGCCGGGCTCGCCGGAACGATCCTGCTACCAGGGGAGACCACGTTGCCGTACCCCAAAGTCCCCCCGTACATCCCCTGGGCTTGCCCGGAGTTGTATGACCCGTTGGGCAACCCCGACCCCAGGTTTCCAGATCTGTGTGTTGCTGATGGAGGAGACGTGGGGGTCAAAGCCACCGTTGATCCAGATGGCAGGCTGAATGGTCTTGACGCCTCGGACACCCTCGTTCGATACCAAAACAGTCTTGGCGAGTATAAAGTAGCTGCTTCCAACCGAGTTTGCTTGTGTGTTCCTCGCTACCTGGTCTACTTCAACGATGCCGCTGTCTCTGGTCATGTGATTTACAGCGGTGTCTCGGGAATTGACTTCGCGAAAACAGTGTTGGCGAATCAATCGAAAGTCCCGCCCTTGGTCCACCACAAACTCATCCCGTTGCAAGCGTTCCAGACTCGACTGTCGGCAAGCGAAGCCGTCTCGCTCGTGACTCTGCGGATCGAGGGACAGTATAAAGGTGTTGATTTGTTGGCTCAGATCGAAGGCGTCAAAGGCGTCGCGGCAGCGAGTCTTCCACCAGCACCGAAACGCTTACCAGATCGTCCGTTGTTGGTCGACAAGTGGCCCGACAAGAAGGCCGCTCAGATTGGAGACGTCATTATGTTCACCATACGATACAAAAACGTTGGTGGACAACCAATCAAGAAGATTGTCATTCACGACAGTTTGGTCGCCCGGTTCGAATACATCCCAGGCAGTTCCAAGTCGGATCGTCCGGTATTGTTTACTACCCAACCAAACGAGCAACGATCCACTCTTTTGCGATGGCAACTCACGGAAGATCTGCCACCTGGAGAATTTGGGATTATCCAGTTCAAGGCTCGGATTCGGTAAGCGAAGCTACCAGTTTTGCAGCATCAACGACGGCGGCACACCACAGGGACACGCCTTCAGATTGAGGGTCGCTTGTTGTGCTGTTCCATTGGTTGGGAAACTACGAAGCGGTGACAGATTTGCTAATGCGCTTGGCGTTGCCGAGTGGCAAGAATCTGTCACCGCTTCGTGGTTTTACCAACCAATGGAAGCAGTTCGAGGGAAGTCTTCCACCTCCTATTACCATCATGAAACTGAGGCCTTTGTCGGTTCCTCCACGTTTTGCTACTATTGAGACCTGCGCGGCTAATGAATCAAAGTAGCCGGCACACGGGGAATGGAAAACAAATGCTTGTCCGGTTTGTAAGTATACGCGGCTCGCGTGTACGTTGGTCTTGGCCGAGTTTTCCAAGTACACGCGAGCCGCGTGTATCTACGACAAAGACAAAAACCGGACAACTAGAAATTACCCGTTCCAAGTGTGCCTGCTACATTATCCGCGGAGTTCTCAATAAGTCGGTCAAGTCAATGCTCACGCGAGCGCCGTGGGTCGAGGATCAACAAACCAGTTCCTTCGCCTTCGAAGCGAAGGCTGTCTTGTTTGATGATCATTCAAGCGTTCCGCGATTGGTTTAGGAAGTCTTGACGGAATGGAAAAAGTACATTTGAGCGAGATGTATCCACGGCAAACTTACTGTTCGCCGGTTCCCATGTACGAATGGGGATGTGCCCAACACACAAACGGGAGCCGCTCTAATATCGAAAGCGAAACTCACTGCGAAAGAGTTGGTCTTCCATGTGGTTTTCGGTGAGGGCTGCGGCGAACCCCATTCCGAAGTCGATCTTGTCGCAGACGAATAACCGCAATCCAACTCCTAGAGAGACGTGCGTGGTTTCACTCGCCGCCCGCTGTCCAAGAATGGGGTCGGTGAACGCTCCATCCTGGAAGACGAAGCCGTTGAGTTCCAACGTTCCAATGAGAGGGACTTCGGGAAGGATTCGGTACAGCACCTGGTTGACGGCAAAGTGATAGTGGAAGACTGCCCCGGCAAAATCCGTGTCACCGCCGATGGGGATCCACTCGGCAATCTGGCCTTGGAGGTAACCATCCTCGTGGAGTTTGATTCCAAAGATGAGAGATGGTTCGAGCGAAACGTGACCGACACCGAGTCCTTGAAGTGTTTGACCAATGGGAAGGTAAGTCCGGAACTGGAACGAAACCTGAAGCAATTCGCAGTCGAACAGGAACGTCTTGGTTGCGATGTTCATGTCGGCAAAACCGGCTTCGGCGGGTGCAAAATCGGGGTTGATGGCACGGTATGGGATTTCCACGATGACGCCCGTTTTACCGCTAGCGACTTCCGTGTAGAGGTTCAACTGGTTATATCGCAGTCGTGGGATGGCGATTGCCGGAGCCACCGGGCGGGGGCCTTTTCCCATGCCATCGGCTCTGGGTATGAAGAATTCCGAGCGATCAGGAAATCGATAATTGATGCCCGAGTCCCAACGCAACCGGGTTACAGACACGGGGCGCGCAGCTTCGACAAAGAAAGCCGAGTCGGCGATCGGAATCCATTTTCCGTCGTAGCACGGGTCGGGGCAGCAAATGCACTTGTACAACCCAGCCAAGAAACGACCACCAGCGGTATGCTGAGGACCACAAGGCGTACAGGATTCTTGTCCGGGAAAACACAATTGGTCTCCGCAGTTGGAACAACCGCTGGTGAACAACCTGTGGCCGAGATGGTCACCGGCAATTCCGCTGCTCCAGGAACCACCAGTTCCACAGGACGAGCAACCCGCTTGGACAACGTATACATCTTCCTTTGGCTCGGTCGAGATCGATGCGCTCTCTTTGTGGACGACTGGAATCATCGAAGGAGGTTCGGCTGTCGCGCGTTGCGTATCCGCATTCGCAGGAATGGTAAAGTCCGCCGTTGTGACAGTCTCGGTTGTTGTCTCTGACCCCGTCGGAGGCGGAATTGGTTCTTCCGTTTGTTGGCCTCGATGGGTGGTAAATTTGGAGGGAGTGTTTTTTCGTCGTTTTGTTGTGTCCGGCACACGATAGCGAGTGTCGTTCCTCCGCTCGTTGGGTTTGCTATGCGGGATTGAGTGCGACAGGTCGTCACCAAACCTCTGGCTCGGATTGGCTATGCCGAACGAGATTGTGGCCGAGGGAACGGTTGGTTTTTCGAACTTTGATTGGCCACAGACTTCCGGACATGCCGATAGATAGACAGCCATCACGACGGACAACAATCGCCAATAAGTTTGCCAGAATGCTGTTCTCCGCATTGCTTTCATAGATCGACTCCAGCCTGGAACGGAGCTGGGCCTGTGACTGCTTAACGCAGTGGCTAGGTCCAGCGGAGCGACCAGACAATACAGGGCTGCGGTGCCTCGTCCATCGCAGGATTGAGATCGCAACTAGGCTGCAAGACAGACTTTGGTGCCGAACTTCTATCGGCTTTACGAAGGCTCGGACTTGAGCTTTTTTCCTTGAGTCGAATTTTGTCATTTTCTGCCCTTTTTTTCCTAAGGCCTCTCAAGATCGCTAAACTCAGTGCGTCCAACGACCGATATCCCAATAGGTCGTGAGGATGACGTGTGCCCTTCTCATTCCCATCACCTATGATCTTCAAGTGACTCACGACTGCGAAGCGTTCCACCAGGTAGCATCTGTTGAATGACGGTGGATGTGTTACTCCCGTCAGAGCAACACTGGTCGAACACTGGCGAGATTCGCCTAAACACATCTGCCTACAACGAAAGAGGGTTCTCATGCACAAGCAGTTCCCCCTCTGGATGGTCTTGATCGTCCTGGTGTGGACTCCAAGTTGGGTCCGTGCACAACTAGGCGTTCCTGGAGGAGTGGGAGGAGTTCCAGGGGGCGCTGGTGGAGCTGCAGGAGGAGCTGGCGGACTGCCCACCAGTGGCTTGACGGGAGCTGTCCAACAGCCACAAAATCTTTGGGATTTCTTGGGGCTTTCCTACGACAACTGGGAAAAGCACCAGAAAAAATTATGCGATAAACCGATTGGGAAACTCATTGACAGTATGCTGGTGCCATTTCAGTTTGCCAGTGGCGGGCTTATTCACCCGCTCTGCCCGGAGGAACCCACAGAAGAAGAGCTCGCTGCGCTTACCGATCCTGACGCGAACGTGTCTCCTGCCGAAGCGGCAGCCGCTTCGATCAAAGCCGACGTCGCCGGAGCCGCAAAACGGCGGGCTGCCGTTCGCTATCTTGGGACGGTCGATTGTCATTACTATCCGGAGGCGGAAAACGGGTTGATCGGTGCATTACGAGGCGATCGAATCGAGTGCGTTCGCTACGAAGCCGCTCTTGCACTGGCCAAAGGGTGTTGTTGTACGAAGAAAACGATTGCAGCATTGACGATTGTTGTGGAAGGGAAGGACACCGACGGGAACCCGGCCGAGACGTCTGAGCGTGTGAAGTCGATGGCTCACCAAGCTCTCAACCTGTGTCTGTCGAAAGTGCCACAAGAAGAACCCGAACCAAAGCGTCCCGAATTTCCCGGTGAACCGCGAATACCTCCTCGGCCAGAGAATCCACCGATCGAAAAACTGAGCGGATGGAAGAAGAAGCAAGCCATTCAACTGGCGTATTACAAACGAAAGATGCCTGTGAGTTCGCGTAGTGAACTCGAACGACGCGCCGCCCTCGCCCTGGCTGCGCGAGTCGGGACAGGCCATTCAGCTGCACAAAGGATTAATACGTCCAACAGCATCTTCGGCATCTGGCAGCAAGCCGTAAAGGCCGAGAATATCAAAGAAGAAATCTCATTCGACGAAGCAGCTCTGACGCGGACGACTCGACCAAACCCAAGCCCGCGTCATAAGCTCTCCAGTGTCCAAAAGTCAAAACAGAACAAATCCGGGGAGCAGTCTGCGCTCGTTAGACATCATCGGAAAACAAATCGTCGGCCAGAAGCAAACACAGCGAGGACAGTCCAGACTTCTGTGCCAAGACGAAAACATACTGTTCCAGATCGGACGAAAACACAAAGTCTACGGCAAGCAACCAGCCCATCCCCTATCCCTTGGTCAGTTCGAAACGCTCCTGAGCCTGAGCCAACTTTTTCTTTTTGGAAGCCAAGCCTCACCAAGACGGCCCAAGAGTTTCTTGCTCCGGCCAGGACACAGAAGACACAAAGATCGGGCGTGCTGGACAAAGAGACAATGACCCGAAGGGTCCCTACGCCGGTCCCCTGGCCGGTCGGTGAACCCATTCGACCGACTAATTTCAGTGTGGCCAGTTCGTCCCCCAAGTCCATTTCTAATGTCGATTACACGACCCCTAAACCAGTGCCTTGGCCTGGCGGAAATCGCCAAGAACCGAGCAAACTGGCTTCTACGAATTTGGCACTTCCGATATTCGGTCTCGGATCGCCAAAAACCGCTCACCACGTCGAAGAGATGAGAGAACACTTACCCCAGTCTCAGCCGAGGGGACGACCGGTTCCTTGGCCCGGCGGGGAAAGCGCTGTTGGACGAAAAACTTCCCGAGGGTTGTGGTCCGCTAAGATTGGATGGGCGAACGTGGGGAAGAAATCTCAAGTGATGACTGCTTCCGTCAGCGAACCCGTTACCCCACCAAGGCTGGGGTTCGATGATCCTGCTTCGCAGAGCCAAGACATCGAGGTGTTGCCAATCTCAGTTTCCGTAAGGTCTGATGGCAGCCCAGTGGGTTCGACACACGAGGTCGATCGAAGTTTACGTAACTTTGCCCGTGTGCCACCAGTCGTTAGCCTGCACGGCGGAGATGCGAGATTGATTGGAGGCCAGTGATCGCCATTTTGTCCGAGCCTCAAGGCAGTGGCGGTAAGACCAACATACGGAGTGGTTTCCTTTGCGTCGCTGTGAGGAATCTTCAAAAGGTACGTTACCCATCGCCGAACTGTTCCTGTATTTGTTCGAACATCTCAGCGAGCCAGTACTGCACGGTCCGGACGGACCTGCCGACACGCCGGGCGATGTCTTTTCGCGAAATCCCTTGGAGCGACAAGTTCCAGACTTCACGCCATTGTTCGGGAAAGTTCGCTATGATGGTTTCGATCTGCTCGATGTCGTTGTGACTCAAGGAACCGGAGCGTTTGTCAGGGATGTCTACCGAGAGCGAGATTTGCTCTCGGCTCACTCGTGTGAAATCGATTGCTCGGCGTGCTGCCACGACCGCAAGCCATTTGCAGAATGGACACTTATGGTCCCACTTATGGAGGTTCGAAAATATCCTCAAGAAAATCGTCTGGGAGGCATCCTCCCAATCATCGTGTTGGGACGGGCCAAGGACACGTTGAACGATCCGAATGACCAAAGGCGTAAACTTTGCCACGAGTTCGTCTCCGGCCGTTCGGTCGCCTTCGAGGCAGCGGGAGACACAACCTGCGCAGTCGCTCGGCGGACAGTCACATTCAAACATCGGCGTTGCCCTCTTGAGCGCCACACCGATGAAACGTGACCATGGAAATGTCGTCCTTCTGGCCTTTCTCATCGAGCCTTCGGGAGAGCAGTTCTTTCACCATTTCGTAGAGCACCGGACCACGCGTCTCCAAATCGATGAGTTGACTCAAATGTTCGTGTGGGGCTTTCGGGAGGTGATCGAAAAGTCCGTCTGACCCGATGAGCAACTCGTCGTTGACATCGAGCAACCATTGTTGTTGGGAATCTTCCGAGGGGGCGAGGAAGCCAAGCCAAGTTCCTGGTACAACGTGGGTCGTCAGTCCGTCTTTGCGTTTCAGGACGATACGCGTTCCACCCGCCGAGAGGATCACGACTCGTCCATCCTGGTAGAACTTCAAGAGAGCCGCCTCGATATAAATCCCATCTGGCAGACACTTCTCAAGTGTATCGTGGATGTAACACAGGACTTCGACTGGATCAGGCGATGGAGCCTCTATCGAGGCCCATGTCACAGACCACAGGGTCGGTAAATTTTTGCTGACCAAATAGGCTGGATATCCATGCCCGGTGACGTCGGCAACGAGAATCCACAGCGCGCCCGATTGATCGACATGTCCCCCTATCCAATCGCCAGAGAACCAGTAATCCCCCACCCGTTCGTATGGTTGTTGAAATGTTTCGCTGCGGTAGTAGGGCGTCTCGGGGATTGGTGGCGAGACTGTGGAATCCGATGCCGAGATCGTTTGGGGGGGACGGAATACGGTCTTGGCTTCGTGGAGCAATAGGGCAGCGCGAAAAGACTCCCAGCTCATTTCGTCGAAGTCCGAGGACGGACGAGTCCGAAGGAAAGTTTCTGCCGAATGCAATGCATACTCGGTCAGTTGCTCACAGGAGTGTGTCAATCCGTGCCGGGTGAGCAATCGCTCCAGCAAACCGGTAATACCTGGACGCAGTAACTCCCAGAGGCATTCTCTGGCCCCAGGATCCAGGCGATGCAACGCGGTGACCAGACTTTGCGGAGATTCGTATTTCATTCGTTGTGATTCGACGAACACACAAGGGTATGCAACTAGAGAAAACTCGAACGTCAAATTGATCCGGAACAGTCGCCGAGCAGGCTGTGCGTTTGACTCCATCTCGAGTCAAACACACAGCCTTGGCGTGCTTGCGAATGATCTCGCTATTATTCCTCGCTCATGAGTATCGCATAATCCTGGGTGTTCTCGAAGTGAGACAATACGATTTTCGATGTCGTCACCAAGGGGACGGCCAGGAGCATCCCGACGACACCCCAGAGATACCCGAAAAAGGCGATAGAAAAAAGCAGAAGCAACGGACTTACGTTCAGATATTTCCCCAGGAAGCGTATCTCCACGTAGTCGATCCAGAGGAATCTATTCGCTGTCAACAACAGTGCGACAACCAGTCCCAAGATGGGAGTCTGGAACCCCAGGAACGAGAGGTCATTGGCTTCCAACAACGCAAGCGCGATGGGTGGGATCAACGCGACGATCGAACCAATATAGGTGATGTAGTTACCGAGGAACATGAGCACGCCCCACACCAAACCGAAAGGAACCGCGAACAGCGCGCACAACAGCCACGTCGTCACTCCGAGCCCGAGACTGACGTATGTTTTGTACACAAGGTATTGGTGGACATTCCTGTTAATGTTCTCTCCAATTTGCATGTACCGATTCGCTTTGGAGGTGGAAAAACGAGAGTTGATCCGGCGTGGCAAATTCCTCGCTTCGAGGACCATGAAGACGAGATAGAACAGGACCATGACAGCCAACTCGGTCACCGATATGGTGCTTTCTACGAGGAGTTTGCCCGGTTCCTCCGTGTTTAGGCCGAGGGCGTTGAGGACGGAAGATTCCTTCTTGGGAGTGATGACTACTTGCTGTGTTTCGTTCTTGTCGGTTCCGCTTTGTTCTTGTTCCTCGCCGTTGGAAGTCTCCGTCTGGGGAGCCAACGATTTCAGACCAATGGCACGCGAGAACTCTTCGTTTATTTTGGCAATGCGTTTCTCGTAGGTGGGCATGCGTTTGACAAGATAAAGGGCGTTGTCGTAAAGTATCACACCAAGAATAAAAACGACCGTCGTTAACACGATGAATACGATGGAATACGAGAGCCATCTAGGGATGCTCCATCGAGACGCCAACTGACCGACGGGTCGAATGAGATAAAACAGAAAAAGAGCGAGGAGCACCGGAGTCAACAGCCCTTTGAGGAAGTGCAAAACGGCTCCAACTGCACACGCCGTTAACAACACCAAACAGGCCGTCCGAATTTTTTCTCCAGGGAGGTCGTGTCCATCGTTGGATATATTGTTCGGGTCTGCTGGATTCGATGCCGATTCGTCGTTGGAATTCGGATTGATTGGGTTGATGTTGTTGGTCATGGTTCGTGGCATTCACTTCTTGTGGGTGAAGACTTTACTGGTCATGTGGACATCATCGGAGCTGTTTGGTGTTCTTGCATTGTTACAGATGGGCGGGCGAGCTGCCTCTTCTCTGGAAAGAAATTTCGAAAAATGGCCAAGAATCGGCGACGACCAACGAACAAGACGACAGATGCTAGATTGACCCACGAGGAATTCAGACCCTATAGTGGAAGTTGAATGTCTGTGTCAGAATTTCAACTTGGAGCAATCCATCGTGAGCAAAAAAACACAACAAGACCACCAACGAGTCCAAGGGGTCCTGGGCGTCGGTCTGGATACCGACGATGGTCACAAACGCATTACTCAAAATGAAGACGTTGTCCTTGTCGGCGGGTCAGAGGAGACTCACGAGCGGATGCAAGAAGTCTCCATCAAATTCAACGAATCTCTGAAAGCCCGTGGGAAACGAGTGCAGGATGCCGAAGTGTCTGAGGTGATCGATTTACTCCAAGATGCGTCGGCTAAGGCGAAATGACTCCTCGACGGCACTTATTTTTCGGTTTTCTGTGATAGGGTAGACTAGCACAAATCGCGTAGTCGGCAAAGGTCTTGCCATTGGCCTACCCCGCAATCGATTTCGATTTTTAGCGTCCCTCGCAAATTCGCTAGCTGGACGGAAAGATTGAAGAACGAGGCTTTGCCATTGCGCTGAAACTTTGCCCCAACCTTTCAGGTAAACTATTTATATCAGAGGCGGTCGCACCGTGGCCAACGAAGAATTGCTTCTTGTGCAACGTTGTCTCAACGGGGACGCGTCCGCCATCACCTGCTTGGTCGAAAGATTTCAATCGGATGTCTTTGGTTTGTGTCTTCGACTATTGAATCACAACCAGGATGCCGAAGACGTAACCCAGGAGGTGTTTCTTCGAGTCTTTCGAAGCTTGCACCGTTGGGATCAAGAGCGTCCCTTAAAGCCATGGATCATGGGCATCGCGGTTAACCGTTGCCGAACCTGGCTTTCCCAACGAGCTCGACATCCGGAACTTGTGGATTACTTGCACGACACGGTAGAGAGTCGCCCTGCCGACGATTCTTCCGAATTAGCTAGTGAAATCCAGGTAGCGTTGGGAGAATTGCGGGTGGATTACCGCAGCGTGTTTGTTATGTTCCACGAGCAAGGATTGCCGTATGAAGATATAGCGGCTGCCCTCGAGCGGCCAGTTGGCACCATAAAGACGTGGCTGCACCGTGCCCGGCTCGAAGTCCTCGAACGGTTGCGTCGGCGTGGGATGATTCCCGAGGTTGGTCATGAATTGTCGTGAAACGGAAAACGCCCTGCAAAAATACCTCGACGGCCGAACGTCTTCGGTTTCGGCTACGATCCGAGAACACATGACGGATTGTCCCGATTGTCGAGAGTTGTACCAGGCGGCCCAGGAACTCACTTCTGCCCTGGAAGCCCTTCCCAGGCCTCAAGTAGGGTCACTTCTGACGCAACAGATCGTTGCATCGGTCCAGAAGGACCAAGCTCGAATCCAACGAACCAATCTTCGGTTTCGCCAAAGTTTGGGCGGTCTCGCGTTTGCAGCCGCCATTCTGTTGTCGGTGCTCAGCTACCTGGTGATTCCACAATTTTGGGAGGCAACTCCCTCGAAACAACCGATCGCCAAAGAAAAGGCCGTGGCGAATGACGGTCCTCAATCGATTCCGGCCCAAGTCGGGGAGGCCGCTCCCAGAAAACCTGAGGTCCTCCGGCCTCACAAAGATCCTAATCAAGATCTTAGCCCCGAAGAAGAACTAAGGGTCAAATTCGTCGAAGCCGGTTCTGCAGTCGTCAAGTTGCAAGACAAACTCGCAAAGCAAACGCAAGAGCAAGCGAAACTCTTGTGGAAGGTGGCACAAGCGGACAACTTTCCGAAGCTCACTTTAGTCGTGAAGGTCGACCCAGCTCCAAATGCCATCAACCCAGCCTCGAAATCGTTACAGCAGGCCGGAGCGGGCGTAACCACGGGTTTTCGCACTGTGACCGATTCGGCTCAGAGGGCAGTTTCTTATTTTGCCCGGACGATTCCTCCCGTTGCTCGGCAACCCCAAACGGTTCAATAGATCACAACCACGCAGGTCTTTATTACTACCGAGCATCCTCAAATTAAATACGCGAGAGGAGTTACTTGAGACGACTCTCTCTGACCATATCGAGGCTTGAGTTTCATGGGTAGACTTCGATCATTTTGGGTTTGTTTTCTGGTCTTTCCGTTGATACCAAGTTTCGGTCAGGCCAACCATGTCCAGGAATTGCTACGCGTAGTCCCCGAAGACGTTAGTCTTGTGATGACGATCAACGATCTGAGCGGTAATTGGAAAAGGGTATCTGAGCTTCCGTGGACCAAGCGTTTGTTTCGTTCGCCAGTCGCGGTCGCCTTTCAGGACCAGACTGCCACGAAAAACTTGAAGGCTGCGAACTTAGCAGTACAGAGTTTCTTGGGGGTGGACGTGAAAGAACTCGCCGAGAAGTTATTTGGGGACACCGTCGTGGTGGCCTTCCGGCACTCCTCGCAGGGCAAACAAGACGAGGAGCGTGGGTTGTTGTTGCTCTGGGTTCAAGACACCGAACTGTTGCGGCAGGCCATCGCTGTTGTTCAAAAGTTACAAAAGCCTGGAACGTTCAAAGAACTCCGGCATAACGGGTTGAAATATTATTTGCAGAAGGACCCAAACCAGGATCGGTATTACTTCCAACACCACAACCTCTTTGCATTTTCAGGACACAAGGATGTGTTATGTCAGGTAATCGATCGCTACAAAGCTGATGCAACCGCCAAACCCAATGGGATCGAGAAGCAGTTCGCCAAGCTGCCCCATAAGAAAGCGGTTCTGACGTTTTGGGTCAATCCACGAGCCTTTGATGCCGACCTCGATCGAGAGCAACAAAAGGTCAAGAACGACAATGACGCGTATGTTATCGCTGGATTTCGACCTTATTGGAAGGCTCTAGACTCTGCCGCGATATCATTGACAGTTAATGAACGAATGACACTCAGTTTGCATTTGGAAGGCCGCGCTAACGAGTTGCCCAAACCAGGACGGCGACTTCTTTACCCCGCCCCACCGTCTCAGCTTTGGCAACAATTTCCGGCATCCGCCGTCTTCACGGCCACCGGTAAGGTGGATGTTGAGGCGTTCCTTTACTCCCTGAAAGGGTTCCTCTCGCCGGATGACCGAAAGCAGTTCGAGCGAACTTTACAGAAGGACTTGGGAGCCAAATTGGTTCGAAACGTGTTTCGTGATGTGGTTCCACAAATCGGACCGGACGTTGGGGTTTGTATGGTGACTTCCCAGGAGTCTCCCATTCCTCACATATTGGCGGCCGTCAAAATCCGTGAAGTTTGCAAAGGAGCTTCTTTGGGAAGTGAGCTGTATCAAGCCGCACGATTCTTCGCGGAAATGGCGCAGTATCATCACAACCGCGAACACCCCAACGGGCCTTTGGTACATGTCAAGCGTGAGAGCCAAGATGGTGTCGAAGTGACTTACTTGGAACACAAATCGTTTCCGATGGGAGCGAGTCCGGCTTTCGCCCACAAGGATGGCTATCTTGTGTTTGCGAACTCTCCACAAGCCATTCGGGTGTTTCGAAAAGTGGACCAAGCCACAGCGAACAAACCAATCGCCAGATTGTCTTTTCAGTCAATGCTGGAGAGCCTCCAAGATCACAAGGAGTGGGTGGTTCGGTTGTTGGCCAACTCTCAAAGTAAGCCTTCACGTGAAGCGACCGAATGGCTCGAGAATGTCACGAAGATGCTCTCCTTGATCGATAAAGTAGAACTTCGACAGACAACACAACCGAACGAAGTTACCTGGTCGCTGATTGTGTATCCTTCGAAAGGCAAGTAACGAAGGTGGTAAGTCTAATTGGTCTCAAGAAACCAAGGAAGCAATTCGTGGGTCTAGAGGTCCTATGTTTTGGTCGTGGTGGAAACGTAAGCCGTTAGCCGATTTGTTTGTCGTCATGTACACACGCGACGGATGTCATTTGTGTGATGAAGCCTGGGAGACACTGGGTCGCTGGCAACGGAAGTATGGATTCGTGATGCACTCGGTCGATGTCGATACGGATTCCGAATTGCGTGAAAGATATGGCATGACTGTCCCCGTCATCACGGTTGATGGACAGGTTCGGTTTCGGGGACGCGTCAACGATGTCTTGTTTAAGCGGTTACTCGACGCCGAAGTCCGACGACAAAACACGTCGTGAAACAACAAACGTTCTTGATCAAGACGATTGTTGGGTTCCGGCATGGACGTCTTCTTTGTTTGTGGTCACTCCATTTCCGTTCCCAGTCGTCGAAGCCGTGTCTTCCCCTTTCGCTTGTCCTTCCTCTTTCTTTTCTTTTTCTTCCTGGTCTTTCTTGGCTTGGTCTTCGTCGGTCACTTCTGCATCATTCGGAGTCGTTTCGGTTGATTGAGTTGTTTCCGACGCAGAAGCGACCTCGTCGGTTGTCGCCGTGTCGCTACCAACCGGTTGTTGCGGACCCGGTGAGGATGATGCGGCATCTTCGACTGAAACTTCTTCTTGCAGTTGCTCCTGTGTGGATTCTGTAGTTGTCGTGGCAGGAGTTTCGCTTGCTGTGTGGGATTCTAGACTGGTGGGAGCTTCTGTAACCGATAGTTGTTGGGGGTCCGTGGGTTGGTGTTCGTCTTGGAACTCACTTCCGGCGTTGGATGCACTAGCTATCTCTCCCGAGTCAGATTGCTCGGATGTGGCCTGTTCCGGATTGGCAGTAGGCTGCTCAGGTGCCAACTCGTCGGAAGATTGTGGTTCCGACGTCGTGGGTTCAGGAGTCGTGTCGGGAGCTTCTTCGGAAGTGGGCTCAACCGTCTGGTCTCCGGTGGTTGGCGGAGATGTGGTGTCGGCTGTGGGCTGAGACTCTTCTTGCTGGTCGTGGGTAGTCTCTGACGCAGTCGAAAGTTCCGGGCTGTCGGCTTGAGCTTGGTCTGTTGGAGTTGCCGAAATGTGTTCCTCGGAGGTCGTTTCGATCGCTGTATTATCCTGAGTAGATCCTATTGTCTCGGTTTGTTCCTGAGCGGGTGGCTCCGGTTCGTATTGCTCTTCGGACTGAGAAGATGCTGCAATCGCAGAGCCCTCTTGCGTCTCCGGGGCTTCTGGTTCGGTCTGTTCTTTGGGTTCGGTAGCGGAAACCTCTGGTTCTGGGCTCACAGAAACCGAATTTTCGCTCCTTTGGTCTGTCGCAGAAGCCGTCGCAGATTCTTGCGTCTCCGATTGTGCGGAATCGTCTTGAGTCAGAGATTGCTCGTCGCTTTTAGTGTCCACCGTCTCCGTTTGTTCCGCGGACAAAGGAGCCGCGTCATTTCCTGTGGATTCTTGATCAGTTTGTGTAATCGCTTCTTCATCAGCTTTGGCTTGTTCTGAGGTGGTTTGCTCGGAGGTCGTCCCGGTCATGGACACGGTAGGGTCTCTGGCGGGTTCGTCAACAATATTCGTGCTATCCGGAATTGTGCCCTCGTGAGATTCGGGTTGCTCGGCGGTTGGTTCTTCGGATTTGGTCTCGGAGGCAACTTGCGGTGTCGATTGTTCTTCGAGAGTTGCTTCCGTTGCGGTTTCTTGAGAACTTGTTTCGATGACCGCCGTGCTATTTGTAGTTTCTTGGTCGGGAACGGAGTCGGAGACTGCGGTAGTGGTTTCCGGAGGCTCTACGTTGGTCGACGCAGCCTCCGATCCTTGCTCAGCAAGTTCCGGGATAGCAGTTCCCGCTTCCGTCATGTCGTGTACCGGAGTCTCGGTCACCTCTTGAAGGGTGGAGTCCTGTGTTTCTGTCGGTTGAACCTCGGCAGTTTGAGGTTCTTTCGACGTCTCGTTGGTCGAGATGGGCTGTTCGGATGGCTGGTCCGCATCGACACCGGGAGTCGAAGACTCTGTTGCAGTTGGTTCTGACGGAACTTCTTGAGCCACGGGCTCTAGGCTTTGTTGTTCACCAGTAGCTAGCGTTTCGTCGGTAACCGTTTCCGTATCCGGCGTCTGTTGGGCATCTCCTGCAACCTGTTCGGTCCCAGGAGCTTCGGCAGTTTCGGAACTTGAAGTTTCGGTTTCCGAAGTGGCTGGAGTTTGCGTGTGTGTAACGGTTTCTTCGGCGGCTGGTTGGCTTTCGTCGGTCGTTTCGGTTGGCTGAGTCTCTGGGACCTCGGGTGTGGACGGAACCGATGGTTGCTCTTGCTCGGTCGTCAGATGCGAAGTCTCTTCGGATTGCTCAGGAATCTGATTGTCTGAGTCTTCTTCCTCGGGCGTCTCTTGGGTGAACGTAGTGGATTCCTCGCTCTGAGGCGTTTGCGCTAGAGTGGAATCAGTGGCATTTGTCTCGGGCGTTTTAGTTGCTTCTGTCGCAACATTTTGAGAAGGAACTGGAGTCGTTTCTTCCGAAGTTTCGGTAGGGACCTCGACCGTCCCATTTTCCGATTTTGTTGTCGTTACTCCGATCTGCGTGTCACTGGTTTCCGTGGGGGCTGTCACGGCCGTTGTGTCGGTTTCTTGGGCAGGAACAGCTTGGTCAACGGATGTGACAGTCTCTGAGGTCTCCTCTTCGCTGGCCTGTTCTTTGTCCTTTTTCTTAGGTTTTTTCCCGTCGTGCTTTTTGTCTGCTTTTCCCTTGCCGGTGTTTTTCTCGTCCTCTTGAGGTTGTCGAGACTCGAAATACGCTTGGAGTTCGGCAAAGTTGAAAAGCGGACTGGCGCCCTCTTTTTGGTCCTTACTGATTTTTGCTTTTGGTGCGGGAGCGGCCTTTTTTGGCTTTCGGGATTGTTGTTTGCGGCCCTCTTGACTTCGGTCGGCCTTTTCATCTTGCCGTCCGCGGCCTTGGGCTGCCCCTCCTGGAACTTGGTCGCGTTGTGGGCCGCGGCGATCACCAGTTCGGTCGCCTCGCCCTTCGCGAGGAGCGTCTTGGCGACGTTCGCGACGTTGTTGAGCCCTTTGTTCGCGTTCGGCTTGGCGAGCCGCTCGCTCTTGTTCGCGACGTTGTTGTTCGGCTTTTTCGATCGCTGGGTCGATCATCGTTAGCGAAACTTTTCCTTTTTCCTCGTCGACCTTGAGGACCCAGACATTGACAACATCTCCGACGCTTACTAGATCGTGCGGGTCCTTGACGAACCTGTTGGCCATTTGGCTAATGTGCACAAGACCGCTTTCTTTCAGGCCGATGTCCACAAACGTTCCAAAGTTGACGACGTTCAGGACGGTCCCTTGCAACTCCATCCCTGGCTCAAGGTCTTTGACCGATCGAGCTCCCTTTCGGAGAACAGCGGCAGGCATTTCGTCTCTCGGATCGGTGCTCGGAGTAAGCAATGCGAAGACAAGATCGTGGAGGAGCGGTTCGGGCGTGTCGAGGGCTTGAGCTATGGCTGTCGGGTCCGCCGTGGTTGTGCGTTGGTGAAACTGCTCTCGGAGTTCCGCGTTGATGGCGACTTCGGGGGTCGATTCGAGTTGCTCCAGTAGTTTCACTGTGACTTCGTAGTGCTCTGGGTGAATTCGGGTGACGTCCAATGGGTTGTCGCCGCCATTCACGTAAAGAAAACCGGCGGCCTGAGTGAACCGACTGCCGTTAATGCTCGGCAACTGCTGGAGTTGTTGGCGGTTTTGGAAAGGGCCGTGTTCCGAACGATGCGTCACGATTTCGCGTGCGGAGAGTGGATTCAACCCTGCCACATGCCGCAGTAGAGAGATGCTTGCTGTGTTGACATCGACCCCAACGAGATTAACGCACGATTCGACAACGGATTCGAGGGTTTCTCGCAGGTCGATGCTGCCGAGGTCGTTTTGGTTGAGCTTGGTGCCGAGGTGGACCGGATCGATCTTAACCAATTCGGAAAGGGGGTCTTGCAAACGCCGCCCGATCGAGATCGCTGCCCGAGCCGCTTTCTCACAATTGGGGAGTTCTTCCCGGCCGATCGCGCTGGCGGAATAAACACTCGCGCCAGCCTCGTTGACGATCGTGTAGGCCACTTCGGGGAGGCCATCAACGACTTCCCCAAGGAAAGCCTCGGTCTCTCGGGAGGCTGTTTCGTTTCCGAGGGCAATGACTTTGATGTTGTGCTTGTTGAGAAGCTCAATGATGGTCTTCTTGGCTTCTTCGCGTTGGTCGGGTTCTTCCGGTTGGGGTTCGGGCTTCAAAGCCTCGGCAGGCTGCTCCGGCGTTTGGTCAGGTGTAGCCGTTTGATTGGCCGGTGTGTTTCCTTCTGGTTGTGGGGTGGAGTCGGTAGGTGGTTCGGATATTTCGTTCGCGAGTCGCTGAGGTTCTGGTGATCCTGCGTCGGTTTCGGTGGAGGTCGGTGGAGGTTCTGTCGATTCTGCGGGGGTTTCATTGCCGGGGGTGGCTTCTCCCGCATTCTCTCCCGAGTTAGCATCGTCGCTCGCATCCACCACTGATTCGTTCGAGGGTTCTGTTGTGCTCTCGGGTGCAGCTTCTAGGGGTGCCTCTGGGTCATTAGGTGGTTCTGTCGTGTTCTCGCTTGGAGTTGCCTCCGGCAATTCTTCTGAGGCGTTCGCTGCTTCGACATTTTCGGAAGCTACCGCTGGGTCATTGGCTGGATCTGTTGTGTTTTCGCTTGGAGTTGCCTCTGGGGACACTTCTGGAGGGACGGGAGCTGCGCCGCTTTCCGTTCCAGTGTTAGGGTTGGTTGTCTCTTGCGGCTGTTGTGTTTGTGGAGAACTCTCGACATTTTGGTCTTGAGGTGAGGTAGGTGGTTCGGCAGTCGCGGCTTCCGTATTTTCCGTTATCGGAGGAGTCTCGGCGGGAGCGCTGTTTGCGGCAGGTGCTGTTTCTGCTGGTTCGTTTTTTCCTGCCGTCTGTTCTTCTTTTTTCTTGGCTCCTTTTCCTTTTCCGGCTTTATCTTTCTTCCCACGTTTCTTTTCGGGGTGGGGATAAATGACAGCGTACTCGAGAAGGTCACCGTTTTCGTCGATCGCGGCGACTTTACATCCCGTCCGGAAGTCGGGATCGATGGCCAGCAGGCGTTCTTTACCGAATGGCTTCTGCAAGAGCAATGCTTGAATGCTTCGAGCGGCTGCCCCGACGACGTGGGCATTCCCTTCGTTGAGCAATTCGTCCAAGACGTCCTTCTCAAGGGCAGGTACGAGGTAGTCCCGCAAAGTCTCTTCCAGGACCGTCTTGATGAGGTCAGCGTGGGGCGTGCGGTATTCACTACTGGGATGCAGTTGTTCCCCTTCGTTGGGGAATTCTAACCTCAAGACCTGCGGCGGTAGGTCGGAAGTCTTGATCTCGGGGATGGCCGGAGTGTTTACCGCTTCGCCGGGACCGGGTTGGTCGGGCTGTACCGCTTCCGCCGAGTCGGAGGTGTTGGTGTCGGCTTCCAAGGGTTGCTGAGCGTCGCCAGAAACGCCGGCGTCTGCGGAGTTGTCTGGGGTGGGTGCGGAAGTCGTAGATGAGGTCGGTTTGGGGGTCCCACCGGTAGGCGTCACACCAGGGAATTCCGGTTGTGGGTACTGCCCCAACTCGGCCTGTCTCATGCACGACTGGGCTAGCGCTTCGAGGGCGTAATCGTAAATCCGTTCTGGGTCCCACTCGACGTGGACTTTCAAGTGCCCTTCGCGTTCTCCCCGATTGATCATCAGGACATGGCGAGGTTGGATCGCCGAAAGGGCATCGCGGAAGTTGAAATACTCCTTGTACGAAACGCCCTTGGGCGGCGGTGCTTTCTCGTTCTTGGTGGAAACGACGAAGCCGGTTTCCCACAATCCCAACCGGACGGCGGACCGAACGTTTGCCGTTTCGGAAATCATAGACCCAATGATCTTTTTGGCCCCGTTGATGACGTCTTCGGCGGAAGCCAAGTCGTTTTCCGGGTCGACCATGTTGGCGACGGTTTCGTCAAGAGAACCAATCGCGGGATCTCGGTTCCAGATCGCAATGGCCAGGGGTTCGAGTCCTCGTTTCCTCGCCGACGCCGCTGGGGTTCGTTTTTTGGGTTTGAAAGCGAAGTAGAGATCTTCGAGTCGCTTGACGCTCTCGGCTTGGAGGATTTGATCCCGCAAGTCTTCGGTGAGCTTCCCTTGAGTCTCGACGCTCTTGAGAATCGTCTTTTTCCGCTCCGCGAGTTGCTGCTGGACCTTCATTCGCATCTGGATTTGGCGAATGGTGTCCTCGTCCAGCCCACTGGTTTGGTCCTTGCGGTATTGAGCAATGAAGGGTATAGCGTTGCCTTGATCGAGCAACTCCGCTACATTCTCAACCTGGACTTTGCGGATCTGGAGGTCCTGAGCAATTCGGGAACAGTCGAGCGTCTTAACGTCGTGCATTGTGATTCCGATAGTGAATCCGTCCTCGGAGACATCCTCCGATGGATATCAACGTGTCGAGAGGAATGAGGAGCCGGGAAGTTGCGCGTTCAGTTAGATTCATTATATAGGGCAGGAGCAGATAGACTAAGGTGGAAAATCGGTTCCTGGTCGGACTACTTTAGAGCGACCAACCCCGACTGTCAAGTTTCGAGTGGCATCTTGGTTCGTTATGTTTGTCATTCGTTTGTCCGTTGGGGTCGGCGTCGATAAAATCGTTTCTGTTTTTCGAGCATTGACTAGCCACTGTTGCTCCTCCCCTTTACGTCCAACATATCCAAGAAGGCCCTTTCCATGCCAGAATTTCATAGAATCTCCATTGATCCATGATCGATTTTTCTCGGGGAATGCGATGCGGACACTTCTGTATTTTGTTGGTTTCGCGGTCTTCGGGCTCGTCTTGCTGTGGTTATTCGGAGAACAGTGGGTCCAAAAAGGTGGTTGGCTCGAACGGCATGGGAAATGGGCGTGGGTTGTGGCCATTGGTTTATTGGTTGCTGACGTCTTCATCCCAATTCCTACAACGGCCGTCATCACGTCGATGGGCCAACAATACGAACCGTTCGTTGGAGGGCTCATCGGGACATTCGGAATGATGACCGCAGGCATTGTAGCGTACGGTTTGACACGGTTTCTCGGGCGAAGGTTCGCGAGGTGGCTTTTAGGAAATGAATTGGAGCGGGCCGAAAAGTTTTATCTTCAGAATGGGATGTTCGCAGTAGCCTGTTCTCGGTGGCTGCCTTTGATTCCTGAGGCTATCTCGTGTTTCGCGGGTCTTGTACGCATGCCGTTCGGGAATTATTGTCTGGCGCTGTTTTGCGGCTCCGTGCCGATGTCGTTTGCTTACGCTGGGCTGGCGAAACTCGAAATGCTCACTGGAAGTACAACGGTACCGCTCGTTGTGAGTGTGTTACTTCCGGTCCCGATCTGGTGGATCGCTGGAAGGTTACTGCATCTACGCATCCAAGGAAGTCGCTCGAACTCTGAATCGAGCCAAGAACGTCAACTGCCGAGTTGAAGCCTATGATCGGAACTGCTTTGCATTCCTATCGAGGTGACAGCGATATTGTGCGATTCTCCAGACATCCTGTGGCTAGCCAGAGGATGTCTGGGTCGGTTTAGCAAAGAAACAGAGGGCACGCTCGAGGTACATACCCTCTACCGACGGCGGCGGTAACGGTTTCGTCGGTCCTCGGATGATTGCGAACGACTCGATGCCTCTTTCTCGTTTTCACTTTCCTCGATACGGATCATTTCGTCGGGGGAGATGAATCCATCCTGGTTTGTATCTTTTTTGAGGAACTCTGTGATCGACTTGCCGCTCTTTCTCCATTCGTAAAGAGCAACCTGTCCGTCTTTGTCCGTGTCATTGTCGGTGTACCAATCTGGAGTGCCGTCGGGCATTTTGCCGAACGCGAAGACTAACGGGCGTTCCAAGGGAAGTTCTTCGATGACGATTCGTTGCTTTCCCCCTTTCGGTTCCGTCTTCTTGGTGGACTCGGCTCTCTCCTTCCGGCGTTCCTCGATGCGCTGTTTCACGCGTCCCAACCATCCCTGGAGTTCTGTCCTGCTGAACTTCCCGTCGCCGTTTTTGTCGTATTCTTTTCCGTACCTTCGAATCCATCCGTCCATTTCGTCTCGGTCGATGTAACCATTTTTGTTTTTGTCGCGTTCTTTCAGGTACAGCGAGGCTTGTTGTGAAAGGGGCAGTTTCAACCGGCGATCGAATTCTTTCCTTCGTTTCTCGTATTCTTTCTTTCGGCTTTCCATGCGGACTTTCGCGTACTTCAAGAACTGGTCTTTCGTCAGTTGGCCGTTGGTGATTCCGTTTTTCTTGGCCCAGGCTTCGGCTTCGGTCTTGCCAAAACGCATGTCCGAGATTTTGATTGTACTTTTCCCCCGCGAGACATACCCCCAAATCTTCTCGGGATCGGGTCCTCGTCTTCCGCGATCGCCACCTCTCTCACCACGACCTCTCTCACCACGACCTCTCTCACCACGACTTGGTTGGGCGTAGAGGTGAGGGATGAGGAGGATTCCGAAAAACATCGCCAAACACCATTTCAGAAATCGTACGCTCATGGGTTCACATCTCCCAGTACTCTTCGCGATCAGCGCGAGTTAGTGAATCGTTATTGCTCTTATGTGTCCATTGTAGCCTCAAGTACCCAACGAATTCACGAATTAGTTCCCACAAAACGTGGCTCAGGAAGGTATTGAAGCGGCTAACGCGAGCGAGTTGATGAAAACTGACGGGATGAACAAACCAAGAAAAGAGAATCAACAGGAACGTCGGAAAACGAAAAGGCCACAGGAACATGTCACCGATGGCCTCTACGTTTGGTAGAAAAGGAGTTTGGGAAGGAAAACTGGGTTATCTACCACGTCCTCGGTAACGTGAAGACCCACGACCACGATCGCGAGAGTTTGAGGAAGAACGCGATGAACTCGAAGTACTCCTGGCCTCAGTGCTTTCCGTCGTTTGTTCTTCCCTGCGAACCATCTCGTCGGGTGAGATGAGTCCGTCTTGGTTCGTGTCTCTCTTGAGGAATTCGGCGATCGATTGGCCACTTTTACGCCATTCGTAAAGGGCCACTTGGCCATCCTTGTCGGTATCGTTGTCTGTGTACCAATCCGGTGTTCCATTGGGCATTTTGCCGAAGGCAAAAACTAATGGGCGCTCGTACGGGATTTCTTCAATGATGATCCGTTGGGTCTCACCTTTGGTTTTGCTTGGGGTGCTACTTTTGCTGCGGTCTCGACCTTTCCTCCATTGTTCCATCCGCTTCGTGTAGTAGGCAACCGTTTCGGACTTGCTCATTTTTCCGTCGCCGTTTTTGTCATACTCCTTCAACCGATAACGCATACCGCCGGACATTTCGTCAGCATCAATGTAGCCGTTTTTGTTGCGGTCCCGTTCTGTGAAGTAGAGGGCACCTTGTTTTTCGGGAGGGAGTTTAGCGCGTCGCTCGCGTTCTTCCATGCGACTTTTGAAGTACTTAACAAACTGACCCTTGGTCATCTCGCCGTTGGTGATTCCGTTTTTCTTGGCCCAAGCTTCGGCTTCGGTTCGTCCCATTCGCATGTCCGAAATCTTGATAGAATTTTTGCCACGGGAAACGAATCGCCAGATGCGTTCCGGATCCATCTTCGGTGGTCCGCCACGCATCCCAGGTCCCCCTCGTCCCCTTCCCCGAGACCCACCGTCGCCACCGGATCCACCGCGACGAGATTGGGCGAATGAGTCCGAGGCCACGAGGACAACTAAACTAATCACCACTAACCATTTGAGATAACGCATGGTATTCAATTCGTCTCCGTATCAAGATTGCGATGAACTCGTTCCAACGACCCGTGATTCGTATCCAAACAATAGTAACCCCGAACCAGTCCGGAAGTCACCAAGAATCTAGGTCAATCTGCCATTTCTCAGAAATTTTTAACAAATTCGGCTTAACAGAATAGCTTTAAATACTTATTTTTCTATCCGTTTTCCGTGAAGCCAGGATACAACGTCATTCCCCCATCCACAAATAGGGTGATCCCGCTGACGTAATCGGCTTGATCGGAGGCCAACCAGACAGCAGCCCTGGCTATATCTTCTGGTTCGCCGATTCTGTTGTATGGAATCAACTCAAGCAACTTATTGTAGGCTTCGGGTGTTTCCCAGGCGTCTCGGTTAATGGGTGTTCGGATGGCTCCTGGCCCGATACTGTTGACACGGATGCGATGTGGTGCGAGTTCTTGAGCCATGCTTTTCATCATGAGCATGACGCCGCCCTTGCTCGCGGCGTAATTGACGTGTCCGGCCCATGGGATGACCTCGTGGACACTGCTCATGCAGATGATCTTTCCGGCGGCACAGGAGACGTCTTTGACGACCCCCCGACGTTTGAACTCCCGAACGGCCTCGCGACAACAAAGGAATTGGCCGGTCAAGTTTACGTTAATGACCGTATTCCACTGCTCGAGTGTCATTTCATCGAAGTTGGCATCTCTTTGTAGTCCAGCATTACTCACGAGGATGTCTACTGTTCCGAACGTCTCGCACATCTTGGCGAACATGCCCTGGACTTCCCCTTCGTTGGAGACGTCGCATTTGTGAGCAAAGGCGTTTACGCCTTCTTGCCTGATCTTGGCGACGACCTCTTCGGCAGCCTCAGGGTTGGATACGTAATTGACAACGACATCTGCTCCAGCTTCTCCTAGCCCAATGGCCACGGCCCTGCCGATGCCGGAGTTGGCTCCGGTAACGAGGGCTTTTTGCCCTCTGAGTAATTTGGGAGCGACACATTCCGGCATCACGACGTCTGGGTATTGTGCGCGTTGAGTCATCGTCTGGCCTCTCGTTCAGGGACCCTTATGGAACGGTTCAAGTACATCTCGCCCGTTCCAACTACCTCTTTGTGCCAAAAAGGCTATAACCAATGCAAAGGCGAACCTGCCTAATACTACAGCGCTACGGTGATCGATTTTGAGATCGGTTTTTCTTCTTT